>JAZRVQ010000038.1:0-44461 GCA_045599265.1 Candidatus Cryptobacteroides sp.
TCCTCTCTACCAACGATGAGCCCCTCGGCTCTCCCCTCAGCCCGGCCCTTGGCCTCATGGTCCTCAATCATGCAGTTTATGTCCCATTTTGTGATCATATCGTTGACGTATATCGTTGCTTCCTCTTTGGTGAAGGCTGCCGTCTCCGACGCCTCGAAGAACGCCCTGAACGGTTCCTGTTCATCAAGTCCCTCAGGGATTTCGTTGAGCAGCCCTGCCTTCGAGAGCAAAAATAACCATTTTTCCGTATCGTTCGCCAGTTCGCACTCTTTTTTGTCGAATTTAGTCAGTTCAACGAAATGATATTCAGGACTTGCCGGCAGTTTCTCCTGCGTGTGGACCTCCTGGCACAGGTATGACCTAATGTAGACGCCGGGGAGGGGCTTCAGGTCGACATTCGTCTCGATGTCGAAATTCAGGAATGCCACGACATAGGTAGGTTTCAAGGCAAAGTTCCACTCCGCCCCCTTCATTGCATTGTTGGCAATCAGCACAGAGGAATAGAACACCATCCTCTCGAGGAAGTGTGAATGCGACATGTTCTGCATCTCGCAGATGAAGGTGCTGCCGTCCCGGTCAGTGCAGAGAACATCGATGAAGGCCCTGCGGTCGTCCTGAGTCAGGCCCGGCAGCTCCACGTTGAGGAAGGTCAGGTCGGCGATGTGGTGGTCGGTGATGATTGAGTTGAGAAGGCCGATCGTGGCCATTTTGTACTTCTCGGTGCCGAAGATGCGCTTGAAGGCGAAGTCGACCTTGGGGTCGGCGAAACGCGAATTGATTGTTATTTTCTCTGTCATAACTTTGGTAATAAAAAATCATGACCTCAAAAGTATATCACAAAAAACTCATTCCGAAAATAGCACGAGCTTATCTGCTAAAATCGGCCCTGCAAGTATGTAGGAGGCCGATTTTGGGTGCTGGAAATTTGTGCGAATGCAGCAAAATCAGGAAATAATGGCCGCATTCGGAATGGCAAATCGACCCTGCAGGCCGCTGGGAGGTTGAATTTGGCCGATTCGTCTGGTACGTAAAACTCATGGATTGCTTTCCGACACCGTCGGCGAAGACGTCCCCGGCGTCGCCCTGCCACACCGGACCGGTCTTCCGGCAAGGCACATCCGAGGAAAAAAACGGAAAGGAGACCTACCTGACAATGAGCAGTATCATGTCTCCTGCAGCGAGGGTGACGGACGCCGGGGCCAGGGATTCTGTACCGTCAGGAAGGATCTGGACGAGTGCCCCGTCAAAGTTCAGGCCGACATTCTGGCTGTCCTTCCAGGAACGGCTCACTATCATAAGGTATTCGCGTTCTGCGTTCACGAGATGTGAGATCAGAACACCCTCACCGTCAGCGGTGACTCCCGTCAGCGGTGATGGAAGTCCGGAAGCATCATAGGCATTTTCGCTCCTTATGCCGGAAGGGAGACTGCCTGCAAACATTCTGGATATGGAAGATGCTCCCAGAAATACCCCGCTGAGTGCCTTCAATTGGGCATTCAGTTCCTTTGCGAGGTCGTAAGTCTCTGTCTTGTCGCCTTTGCCGTCAATAATGGCGGGGCCGAATGCCTCGGCTGCATTGAATGGGGTCTGGTAGGTGAAGTACTGGATACCCTGAGCCCCGTAAGCCAATGCCGTGAATGCCTCAAACTTGAGGTGGCCCATGGTCGGAGCAGGATAAGTCCTGTGAGGACAACTCATCACAAACGCCCACAAAGGCAAGGCCATCTGGTCGCAGAACTTCCTGTATGACTCGAAATTGGAATAGAACGACGGTCTGAGCCCGCTGCTCTCGACAGGATAATAGTCGTATGACACGAAGTTGATGTCGGTCATTGCCCTCCTGCAGCCGCTCAAATACTCATTGAACGAACTTGCACCCCACCATTTGGCACTCGAATAGTCAGGGAGGAGATTGACATAGGTCAAGTGAGACTTGTCGGACTTGCGGATTTCGCGGGACCATGCATTGGCCATGTCCACGGTGGTTGCATTGGAAGATGTCGCAGACACGGCCGGCTCGTCAGCGAGCCAGTAGCCCGCGAATTCCGGAATATCCCTGTATGTCGAGACAATGTCTGCCAGATAATTCCCGTCAACTTCCTTTTCTCTGTCCATCAGCATAAGCCGGACACCGGTACCGGCCGCCTTCAGCCAGCGCATCCGTGTTCTCTTCCCTTGTCCACACATGCGAGAAAGACAAATTGAACCCGGCATTCCCCATTGCAACATATTGCTCATGAGTGATATACGGAGGAAGCAGGGAGTGCCATCCAAGAATCGGCAATTCATCTCCGACAGGGTTGACGTATGGCACAAAACCCTCTGGATATACGCGCACGGGTATGCCATGCCTTTCTCCCGATGCAGATTCCGCATAGACAGTGGCAGTTCCCTGTGCAACGGCAGAAACCACGCCGTCCAGACTTACAGAGACGATGGCCCTGTCGCTGCTGGAGAAGAAAATATCGGAAGCATTGGTGGCAGTATCGTAATCCCTGCCGGCACAACGGATGGCAAGTGGCGCCGTCTCCCCGGGCTTGAGCCCCATTGAAGAGGTGGTGAAATAGAAATTCACCACCTCGGAAGGGTCCGTATCCGGAGTCTGCTCTTCAGGACCCGGCTGCACGGGATCCGGCGAGCAGGCCAGAAACAGCAACGCCACGGACGCCGGCAGAAAATAATTGCTTAGGAATGATGAAAAAATAAGTTGGTAAAGATTTATGAAAGATTGTTTAAGGATTTTTGATATGAAATGAAGGAGTGTAGCTGCGCTACATGACTGAATGACATAGTAAAAAGACTAAACAAGATACATAAAGATTACCAAGTTATTTTTTAAGAATGACTTAATACAGACACGAGTCCTTGACTTATTTGATGTTAGGCTCTTCGAGGCCATAGCCTTTCTTCCTGTCGACTGCCTTGAGGTAGAGAGCGATGAGGAAGGCGGCTACGCCAAGGCATGCGAGCATGACGAGAGGCCAGGTGTAGTTGTATGAGACTGCGGCGACTTCCGGGGCCATGGTGCCGGCGGCAAGGGCCTCGGTGATCTGAGGGTTGGTCTTGTCGAGCATCTTGCCGATGAGCATAGGGAACAGCCACAGACCGATGTTCTGGATCCAGAAGATGAGCGCGTATGCAGAGCCGATGATCTTCTCGTCAACAAGTTTCGGAACGCTTGGCCAGAGGGCTGCAGGCACCAGCGAGAATGAGGCTCCAAGAACAAGGATTGTCACGTATGCCACGATTGTTCCGCCGAGCGGAGAGCCCTTGAATCCAGGAAGTATGAATGCGAATGTGAGGTGGCAGGCAACGAGGAGCAGCGAGCCGAGCATAAGCATTGTGGCTGCCTTTCCCTTGTGGTCCACATAGTTGCCGAGGATTGGGGTGATGGCCACTGCGAGCAGAGGGAACACTGCGAACACAGTCTCGGCAGAGCCTCTCATATAGCCCATCCAGCAATAAATCACGAGAGCGGCGACAGCAGTTGCCATAAGGATATATTTTGCCGTCCTGTTCTTGGAGAAGTTGCTTGCAAACGAGCATGCAGCCACTGCAAGCATGATCAGGTACTGCACAATCGTGACTGAATTGCCTGCCCAGAAGCCTTCGCCCGGAACGAGGGTAAGGTTGCACTGGAGCATGTTGACGGCATATTTCTGGAACGGGAAGATGGCGCTGTAGTACAGCACGCAGAGGAGGGCGACGAGCCAGAATCCCCAGCTGCTGAGGATCTTGCCTATATCTGAAACCTTGAACGGATCATCCTTCTCTTCTGCCTCTCCGGTCTGCCCGTCGAGCTTGCGGTCCATGAAGAAATAGACGGTGAACATGATCATCGCGATGCAGAGCAGCACCACGCCGAATGCAACTGAGCGGGACACGCTGATGTTGCCGCCGAGTTTTGCAAAAAATGGCGAGAAAATCATGCAGGTGGCAACGCCGAGACGTGCAAGGGCCATTTCAGAGCCCATTGCGAGGGCTGTCTCGCGTCCCTTGAACCATTTGACGATACCGCGGCTGACTGTGATTCCACCCATCTCGGCGCCGCAGCCGAATATCATGAAACCGATCGCTGCCAGTTTGGCGCTGCTCGGCATGCCCTTGTAGAACGGCGAGATCCCGAGTTCGTCAAATCCCGGGATGTAATTGAGATGATTGGTGAACCAGGCATCCGCACCGCTGCCGATGAATGCGTCGGAGATGGCCAGGTACTTGATGACTGCACCGGTCAGCATCACCCCGCCGGAAAGCAGAGCAGTGAAGCGCACACCCATCTTGTCCAGGATGATGCCGGCGAAGATGAGGAAGAATACGAAAACGTTGAGGAAGGTCTCGGCCCCCTGCATTGTGCCGAAAGCCTGTGAATCCCATCCGCGCTCTGAAAGCATCAGGTCCTTGATCGGGGACAGGATGTCCATGAAAATGTAGGCGCAGAACATGGCCAGTGCCAGCAGAAGGAGCGCTATCCAACGCATTGCGGCACTGTCCCTGAGTGTTTGTTTGATTTCTGTCATAATATATTGTATTTAATTAAAATCCTGTCAATGAAAAGAATACGGTCGGCAGCAGGAGCAGAAATCCTGCCACGACAAGGACCAGCACCGGTTTCCATACCCATTTGACCCACTTGGCGTACGGGATGCGTGCCATGGCAAGAGCCGCCATCAGGACCCCGGATGTCGGGGTGAGCATGTTTGTGAATCCGTCACCGAACTGGAAAGCCAGCACCATGGCCTGGCGTGAAACGCCTACAAGGTCGGAGAACGGAGCCATGATGGGAATGGTTATGGCCGCCTTGGCCGTTGCGCTCGGTATGGCAAGGTTGATGACGGTCTGGATGCCGTACATTGCCGACAGCGACGTCACTTCCCCCTTGTCCGACAGGCCGTTCTGCATGGCATGGAGCACGGTGTCGATGATGTGCCCGTCCTGCAGGATGACGACGATTCCGGAGGCAAGGCCGACAACGAGGGCGGCCGAGAGGATATCCTTCGCGCCGGCGATGAACTCGTCAGCGATCCGGTCGGCGCCGAACCCGGCGATCACGCCGCACACAATGCCCATCGCAAGGAACAGACCAGCGATTTCGGGCATATACCAGCCCCACACGGTCACGCCGACGACCAGCATTATGACCGTCAGACCCAATACACTAAGTATCAATACATTCCTTAGACCCAACTTGCCAGTGGACTCCGGAGATGGAGCGGACTCGGTGGCAGCGGTCTTGACCTTTCGGGCATAGAGCAGGGTGAAAACGACCAGGCAGACGGTCAGCAGAGACCAGCACAGGATGCGGTATCCCATCCCGGAAAACATCGGCAGCCCGGACATTTCCTGAGCGATTCCGACCGTGAAAGGATTGAGGAATGCGCTCGAAAAGCCGATGTTGGCGGCCACATAGACTATCAGCATGCCCACAATGGCGTCATAGCCCATCGCGATGACCAGCGGCACCACTATCCCGACGAACGGGACGGTCTCCTCGCTCATCCCGAACACAGCCCCTGCAAGCGAGAAAAGCACGGTTATGGCCACCAGAACGATCCTGTCGCGTTTGCCGACCAGCCCGATGAACCGGCCTATTCCCTCCTTCACCGCGCCGGTGGAGTTGAGCAGCCAGAACGCACCGCCCACCACCAGGATGAAGATAATGATGCCCGCCTGCTTGACAAACCCGTGATACAGAGCGGTGAAGACCTGCCATGTCTGTGGCGAGGACTCCACATTCTCAAACGAAAGCGAACCGTCCGGAGCGCTGACATACCGTCCGCCCGGAACCAGCCAGGTGGCCACGGCGCACAGCGCGATTATCACAAAAATTATGATATATGTATGCGGAACGCGTGTTTTTTTCACGATTATGGGGATATTCAAACAATCAAAGGTAGATGTTTTCGCCGTAAAAGTCAAAAATAAATCGTATCTTCGCAAATCGTGTGGGATAAGCCCATACCAAAACTGTTTGACACGTGTACGACCTGCTCGACAACATAAATAGTCCCGAAGACCTGCGGAAACTTCCGGAAAACCGCCTTGGAGAATTGTGCTCCCAGGTCCGGGAATATATGATAGAATGCTGCTCCGTCAATCCGGGGCATCTCGCATCCAGTCTCGGTGCGGTGGAGATCATAACCGCACTCCATTACCTCTACAACACACCTCAGGACAAGATCGTGTTCGACGTCGGCCACCAGGCTTATGCCCATAAGATCCTGACAGGCAGGCGCGAAGCATTCAAGACCAACCGCACCCAAGGCGGCATCAGCGGATTCCCGAACAGGGAAGAAAGCCCATACGACGCATTCGGGGTGGGACATTCATCCACATCCGTGTCCGCGGCGCTCGGACTTGCAGAAGCCGCCAGGATGCAGGGCAGGGACGAAAAGGTCATCGCAGTCATCGGTGACGGCGCGCTCACCGGAGGCCTGGCATTCGAGGGACTGAACAACGCCGGAGACAGCGAGGCTGACCTGCTGGTCATCCTGAACGACAACAACCAGTCCATCGACTCCAACATAGGGGCCCTGCACAAGAGCCTGCTGCGCATCACCACCAACCCTGCATACAACAGGATAAAGGAAAAAGTCTGGGACGGCATCAGGGAAGGGAAGTTCAGGCAATGGCTCCAGAGATGGACCAAGGGTTGGAAATCATATCTTGTCAAAAAGTCCGGAGGTGACCTTTTCGAGTCGCTGGGATTCAGGTATTTCGGCCCGATAGACGGCAACGACATAGAGCAGACCGTACAGATACTCAAGAAGATAAAGGGCATCAAGGGACCGCGCATCCTGCACTGCATCACCACCAAGGGCAAGGGATACGCACCCGCCGAAGCGGACCCTACGGTGTGGCATGCCCCGGGCAGATTCGACACGAAGACAGGCGAAAGGATTGTATCCGCACACAAGGCGGACCGGTACCAGGACGTGTTCGGACAGGTTCTGCTCGAACTTGCCGGAATGGACAGCCGCGTGGTCGGAGTGACTCCGGCAATGGCCACAGGGTGCGGAATGAACCTGCTGGCCGCCCGCATGCCGGAAAGGTTCTTTGACGTCGGCATCGAAGAAGAGCATGCCGTCACATTCTCCGCAGGCCTCGCTGCCGGCGGGATGAGACCGTTCTGCAACATCTACTCCGCCTTCTCACAGCGCGCATACGACCAGATTATCCATGACGTGGCCCTTCAGGGACTGCCGGTGACATTCTGTCTTGACCGTGCCGGCGTGGTCGGCGAGGACGGCGCCACACATCACGGCGTGTTCGACCTTGCCGCCTACAGGAGCGTTCCGGGCATCACCATTGCCGTCCCGTCCAACGAGACCGAACTCAAACAGATGATGTACACAGCCCTGCAGGAAGGCAGCGGTCCGTTCATGATCCGTTATCCACGGGGTTGCGGCGAAGGTGCCGGATGGCGCACGGAGCCGTACAGTATCCTGCCGGTGGGCAAGGGCGAGAAAGTGCTGGATGGCGGGGATGTCGCAGTATTTGCCCTCGGGCCGTCATGCAACGAGGCCTTCCGCGCACTCACTTCGGTCCGCGAGGAAAACGGCATCGCCGCCGCATTATATAATATAAGGTACCTCAAGCCTCTCGACGAGGCACTGCTGGAGGAGGCCGCAGGCAAGTTCAGGACCATCATCACCATGGAGGACGGAAGCCTCAAGGGAGGGCTTTTCGGAGCGGTTTCGGAGTATATGGCATCGCGCCATCCGGGCATCAAGGTGCGCGGCCTGGGGACACCGGACAGGTTCATAAGACACAGCCCGCAGAGCGTACAGCGCAAGGAATGCGGGATCGACGCTGAAAGTGTCCGTCTGACGGTGATGGAAGAGATGAATTTTTGTATAAAAAAATAAAAAAGATTTGCAGTTTTAGATTTTATATCTATCTTTGCAATCCCTTTCGATAAGGAGGGAGCACGCCGATGTAGCTCAGTTGGCTAGAGCACGTGATTTGTAATCTCGGGGTCGTGGGTTCGACTCCCTCCATCGGCTCAGAAGTTTGACTTAAATTGGGCAGATACCAGAGTGGCCAAATGGGGCAGACTGTAAATCTGCTGGCTTACGCCTACGGTGGTTCGAATCCATCTCTGCCCACTTTTTTTGTGTCCTTAACGAAATGACAAGGCGCAGAAAACGCGGAAGTAGCTCAGTCGGTAGAGCATTAGCCTTCCAAGCTAAGGGTCGCGGGTTCGAACCTCGTCTTCCGCTCCAAAAATTGCCGGCGTAGCTCAGGGGTAGAGCGCATCCTTGGTAAGGATGAGGTCGTGAGTTCAATTCTCACCACCGGCTCCTGATTTTTTTGCATATTATAATCATTAAATACAAAGATTATGGCTAAAGAAACCTTTAAAAGAGACAAGCCGCACGTTAACATCGGTACTATCGGCCACGTTGACCACGGTAAAACTACCCTGACTGCAGCTATCACAACTGTACTTGCAAAGAAGGGTCTTTCAGAACTTCGTTCATTCGACTCAATCGACAACGCACCTGAGGAGAAAGAGCGTGGTATCACCATTAACACAGCTCACGTTGAGTATCAGACTGCAGCCCGCCACTACGCACACGTAGACTGCCCGGGCCACGCCGACTATGTGAAGAACATGGTAACTGGTGCAGCTCAGATGGATGGCGCTATCCTCGTAGTAGCCGCTACTGACGGTCCTATGCCTCAGACCCGCGAGCACATCCTTCTCGCCCGTCAGGTGAACGTCCCTAGAATCGTTGTCTTCCTCAACAAGGTTGATATCGTTGACGATCCTGAGATGATCGACCTCGTAGAGATGGAGGTTCGTGACCTTCTTTCATTCTACAACTTCGACGGTGACGACGCTCCTGTTATCCGCGGTTCCGCACTCGGTGCCCTCAACGGTGACCCTACCTATGAGGAAAAGGTTATGGAACTCATGGACGCAGTTGACGAGTACATTCCTATCCCTCCACGTGACAACGAGAAGCCATTCCCTATGCCTATCGAGGACATCTTCTCTATCACAGGCCGTGGTACTGTTGCAACAGGCCGTATCGAGACAGGTGTCATCCACACTGGTGACGATGTTGAGATCGTAGGTCTTGGCGAAGAGCCTAAGAAGACTGTCGTAACAGGTGTTGAAATGTTCCGCAAGATCCTCGACGAGGGTGAGGCTGGTGACAACGTTGGTCTTCTCCTCCGTGGTATCGACAAGAAGGAAATCAAGAGAGGTCAGGTTCTCGCCCGTCCGGGTGTCATCCATCCACACGAGAAATTCGAGGCTTCAATCTACGTTCTTAAGAAAGACGAGGGTGGCCGCCACACTCCTTTCAAGAACCACTACCGTCCTCAGTTCTTCCTCCGCACTCTTGACATCACCGGTGAGATCTCTCTTCCAGAAGGTGTTGAGATCGTAATGCCAGGTGACAACGTCACTATCACAGTCGAGCTTATCTACCCTGTAGCTCTTAACGAGGGTCTCCGTTTCGCAATCCGCGAGGGTGGCCGTACCGTTGGCGCAGGCCAGGTAACAAAGGTTCTTGACTAATTCAAGCACTCTATAAGGGCGGGTGTCCGGTCAGCAGACAAGGGGCACCTGCCCGATTCAGGGGAATAGAACAAGGGTAGTTCAGCGGTCTCCAAAACCGTCGATGTGGGTTCGAATCCTGCTTCCCCTGCAATATCAAAGGTTACGATTTGATAATGTTTAACAGACATCGTATCCCGCTTCCAACTTACGGTGTCCATTAACAGTAAAGATGAGAAAGTTCATTAACTATCTTAAAGAGTCTTTCGTGGAGATGACCAAGAAGGTCACCTGGCCTACTTGGAGCAAGCTTCAGGAGCAGGCGCTTATCGTCATGATCGCGTCTGTCATCCTCGCGCTCGTAGTCTTCCTTATGGACTTCGCTTTTCAGCATCTGATGCAGTTAATCTACAGCCTCTAACACACACCTTTTGGATATGAGCGAAAGCAACAAGAAATGGTATGTGCTGAGAGCTGCCGGCGGCAAAGAGAAGAAAGCCAAAGAGTATCTCGAGAAAGAGATTGAAAGATGCGGACTCCAGAGCCTGGTTGACCAGGTGCTGGTCCCTACCGAGAAAGTTTACAAGATCCGTGATGGAAAGAGGGTTTGTACAGAACGCCTTTTCTATCCGGGCTATGTGCTTATTCAGGCCGATCTCACTGGAGAACTCCAATACATCATCCGCAACGAGGTTCCTCACATGTCCGGTTTCCTTACTGAAGGAAAGACGGAGAGACGTCCTATGCCTCTTAGAGACGAGGAAGTCAAGAGAATCCTCGGCGAGCAGGACGAGAAGGCTGAAGGTGACGGCGAGACCATCATCGACTACCAGGTCGGTGAGGCTGTCAAGATCACTGACGGTCCTTTCAACGGCTTCAGCGGAAATGTAGAAGAAGTCATCGAGGACAGGAGCAAGCTCAAGGTCATGGTTATGATCTTCGGAAGAAAAACTCTGCTCGAACTCAACTTTACACAAGTAACAAAAGAATAACATTTCATTATGGCAAAAGAAGTAACTGGATTTATCAAACTCCAGATCAAAGGCGGCGCAGCCAACCCTGCACCTCCAGTAGGACCGGCCCTCGGTTCCAAGGGTTTGAACATCATGGACTTCTGCAAGCAGTTCAACGCCCGCACTCAGCAGAGCGCAGGTAAGGTGCTGCCTGTAGTGATCACAATTTACAGCGACAAGTCCTTCACTTTCGAGGTAAAGCAGCCACCTGTAGCCGTTCAGCTCAAAGAGGCCGCCAAGATCACTACCGCATCTGCAGAGCCTAACAGAAAGAAAGTCGCTACCATCACCTGGGATCAGGTGAAAGCAATCGCCGAGACAAAGATGCCGGACCTCAACTGTTTCACACTCAGGTCAGCAATGTCAATGGTTGCAGGTACCGCAAGAAGTATGGGTATCAAGGTTGATGGCCCTATGCCTGAAAACCTCTAAAATTCACAAGCGCTATGAGTAAACTTACAAAAAACCAAAAGGCTGCTGAAGCAAAGATCGACAATGCAAAGCAGTATAAGCTTTCTGAGGCTTGTGAACTTGTGAAAGAAGTGACTTTCACCAAATTCGACTCTTCAGTAGAGCTTCACGTCAACCTCGGCGTTGACCCTCGCAAGGCCAACCAGATGGTTCGTGGCGTCGTCACACTCCCTAACGGAACAGGTAAGCAGGTACGCGTTCTCGTACTCTGTACTCCTGACAAGGAGACCGAAGCAAAAGAAGCCGGTGCCGAATTCGTAGGTCTCGACGAATACATCGAGAAGATCAAGGGTGGCTGGACAGATGTAGATGTTATCATCTGTACTCCTTCAGTCATGGCCAAGGTCGGTGCAATCGGACGTATTCTCGGTCCTCGCGGACTTATGCCTAACCCTAAGACAGGTACCGTAACAATGGACCTCGCAAAGGCCGTCAAGGACGTCAAGGCAGGTAAGATTGATTTCAAGGTTGACAAGACCGGTATCGTTCACACAGCAATCGGAAAAGCATCCTTCACTGCACAGCAGATCCAGGAGAATGCCCAGGCTGTCATCAACGAGATCATCAAACTCAAGCCTCAGACCCTCAAAGGCACTTATATGCAGGCAGTATCAATGTGTACAACAATGAGCCCGGGCATCCATATCGATGTCAAGTCAGTTGCTGAATAAAATATTTCAAGGCTATGAGAAAAGAAGACAAATCACAGATTATTGAAACGATTTCAGCACAGCTCCAGGAGACTCCTAATTTCTACATTACAGACATCTCCGGTCTCAACGCTGAACAGACATCCAAGCTTCGCCGCGCTTGCTTCGAGGCTGGTATCGAACTCGTTGTTGTAAAGAACACCCTCATGAAGCACGCTATCGAGTCGCTTCAGAATGATGACATCAAAGAGGTGTTCCCTGCACTCGAAGGCCCGACTGCCATCATGTACACCACCACTCCTAACGGCCCAGCCAAGCTCATCAAGAAGTTCAATGGCGAGGGTATGGAGAAGCCGGCTCTCAAGGCTGCATACCTCACAGAGAGCGGTGCATATGTAGGCGCTGACAAGCTCGACACTCTCGTTAACATCAAGTCTCGCGAGGAAATGATCGCCGACATCGTTCTTATGCTCCAGCAGGCTGGCGGCATGAAGATCGCAGGCATCCTCAAGACTATGGAAGAGAAAGAGAACAAGACAGAAGAATAATAACAAAACAATCTAAAAATAAACAAACATTATGGCAGACATTAAAGTACTTGCAGAAGAGTTGGTTAACCTTACTGTAAAGGAAGTGCAGGAACTTGCACAGATTCTCAAGGATGAGTATGGCATCGAGCCTGCAGTAGCACAGGTAGCAGTAGCAGGTCCTGCAGCAGCAGCTGCAGAGGCAGAGCAGACTGAATTCAACGTCATCCTCAAATCAGCCGGTCAGGCTAAGCTCCAGGTCGTTAAGGCCGTCAAGGAGATCACCGGTCTCGGACTTAAGGAAGCTAAGGAACTTGTTGACAAGGCTCCTGACTCAATCGTCAAAGAGAAAGTTTCCAAAGCTGAGGCTGAAGAAGTCAAGGCTGCTCTCGAGGAAGCAGGTGCAGAGGTTGAGGTTAAATAACTTCCCTCTCCCCCAGTTGATCTGGGCATAAAATTCAGGTTTAGAGCCTCTCCTTGGCTCTAAACCTTTTTGGCGTAAAAAAGTTTTTCTCTTACTTAAAGGCAGAAAGATGTCACAAAAGACTAAAACAAAGCGAATCTCTTTCGCATCATCAAAGATTCTCCTTGAGTATCCGGACCTTCTCGAGGTCCAGCTGAAGTCCTTCCAGGATTTCTTCCAGCTCGATACGACACCGGAGAACAGGCGCAACGAAGGCCTGTATCAGGTGTTCCAGGAGATATTCCCGATCGAAGATACGAGGAATAACTACAAGCTCGAATTCATCGACTATTTCATCGATCCTCCGCAGTATTCGATCGAAGAATGTCTTGAGAGAGGCCTCACATACAACGTGCCTCTCAAGGCAAAACTCCGCCTTTCCTGCAGTGACCCTGAGCATGAGGATTTCGAAACCAAGGTACAGGACGTTTACCTTGGCAATATCCCGTACATGACCCCTGGTGGCACATTTGTCATCAACGGTTCAGAGCGCATCATCGTGTCACAGCTCCACAGATCGCCAGGCGTATTCTTCGGACAGAGCATGCACGCCAACGGAACAAAACTCTATTCTGCCAGAATAATTCCGTTCAAGGGATCGTGGATCGAATTCGCCACGGACATCAACAACGTGATGTACGCCTACATCGACCGCAAGAAGAAACTCCCTGTAACGACACTCCTGCGCGCCATCGGATTCAGCGGCGACAAGGAGATCATCGACATATACGGCCTTGCCGACGAAGTCGAGGTCAATCCGGAGACATTGAAGGAGTTCGAGGGCAGGAAACTCGCGGCCAAGGTCCTCAAGACTTGGATCGAGGACTTCGTGGACGAAGACACTGGAGAGGTAATCCCGGTAGAAAGAACCGAACCTATTGTTGAGAGAGGTCAGATTCTCAACGACGAAATCATACAGCAGCTCGCTGAGACAGAAGTGAAGACCATCCTTCTCCAGAAGGAGGAGGCAGATGCCAAGGAGTACGAAATCATCTTCAACACACTCCAGAAGGATCCTACCAACACCGAGACAGAGGCCATCAACTTCATCTACAAGCAGCTTCGTAATTCGGAACCACCTGATGAGGCCACGGCAAGGGACGTCATCGACAAGCTCTTCTTCTCCGAAAAGAGATACGACCTGGGCGACGTCGGAAGATACCGCCTCAACAAGAAACTGTCCCTTGACATCGCTGACGATGTGAAAGTCCTCACCAGGACCGACATCATCGAGATCATCCGCTACCTTGTAAACCTCATCAACGAGAATGCAACAGTGGACGATATCGACCACCTCAGCAACAGACGTATCAGAACAGTGGGCGAACAGCTTGCCAACCAGTTCAGCGTAGGTCTTTCCCGCATGGCCAGAACCATCCGCGAGAGAATGAACGTACGTGACAGCGAGCAGTTTGTACCTACCGACCTGATCAACGCAAAGACACTTTCATCTGTGATCAACTCATTCTTCGGAACGAGCCAGCTGTCACAGTTCATGGACCAGACCAACCCGCTTTCTGAAATCACCCACAAGCGCCGTCTTTCAGCACTCGGCCCCGGTGGTCTTTCCAGAGACCGTGCAGGATTCGAGGTTCGAGACGTTCACTACACCCATTATGGCCGCCTCTGCCCTATCGAGACTCCTGAAGGTCCGAACATCGGTCTGATCTCCTCACTCTGCGTTTACGCACGCATCAATGACCTCGGTTTCATCGAGACTCCATACCGCAAGGTTGAAGACGGAAAGGTTGACCTCAGCAACACCGGCTGGCTCTACATGAGTGCAGAGGAGGAAGAGGGCAAGATGATCTCGCTTGCAAGCGTCAAGCTCGACGCTGACGGAAACATGCTCGACGAGCGCATCCAGTGCCGTCTCGAGGCCGACTTCCCTGTCGTTTCAAAGGAAGAAGTCGACTATATGGACGTCGCTCCTAACCAGATTGCATCAGTGGCCGCATCTCTCATCCCGTTCCTCGAGCATGACGATGCCCACCGTGCATTGATGGGAGCCAACATGATGAGACAGGCAGTTCCGCTTCTCAACCCTGAGGCACCTATCGTGGGCACGGGGCTCGAGGAGAGAGTCTGTCTGGATTCGAGGACACAGGTCGTTGCAGAGCGCAAGGGCGAGGTTGTCTATGTCGATGCAAAGGAAATCCACGTCAAATATGAGCGCACCGATGATGAGAAATTTGTAAGTTTCTCACCAGAAGTGACTGTATATCAGCTTCCTATCTTCAGAAGAACCAACCAGAGCACAACCATTCTCCTCAAGCCTATCGTCCGCAAGGGTGACAAGGTCGAGAAGGGTCAGGTCCTCACGGAAGGATATGCGACCCAGGACGGAGAACTCGCACTCGGAAGGAACCTCAAGGTCGCATTCATGCCTTGGAAGGGTTACAACTACGAGGACGCCATCGTGATCTCCGAGAAGATGGTACGCTGGGACATCCTCACATCAGTCCACGTTGACGAATATATCACTGAGGTCCGTGACACCAAGCGCGGTGCGGAGGAGCTCACATCCGATATTCCTAACGTAAGCGAGGACGCCACCAAGGACCTCGGCGAAGACGGTATCGTACGCGTCGGCGCCCACCTCGAGCCGGGCGACATCATGGTCGGCAAGATCACTCCTAAGGGAGAGAGCGACCCTTCACCTGAGGAGAAACTCCTCCGCGCCATCTTCGGCGACAAGGCCGGTGAAGTCAAGGACGCATCCCTCAAGGCAAACCCTTCACTCAGCGGCACAGTCATCCAGACCGCCCTCTATTCAAAGGCTGTCAAGGACACCAAGAAGGGTGCGAAGGCTGAGCAGAAGGCACGTCTTGACAAGGTTGAGGAAGAGCGCAAGGCCGACGTCGAGAAGCTGTCCAACAAGCTTATCGAGAAGCTCGCAGTCCTCGCAGAGGGCAAGAAGAGCGCCGGTATCAGCGACCTCTACGGAGCTGAAATCATTGCAAAGGGCAAGGTGATCACAGTCGAGGAACTCAGGAACATCGACTACACCAACATCAACTCCAGCAAGTGGACCTCCGACAAGAGCAACAACGCCCTTATCAGAGATCTCATCAACAACTACTGCATTGCACGCAAGGAAGTTGAAGCCAAGTACAGAAGGGCCAGCGACAAGATCAAGATCGGTGACGAACTTCCTAACGGCGTGATGAAACTTGCAAAGGTATATGTTGCCAAGAAGAGAAAGATCAGAGTCGGTGACAAGATGGCCGGCCGCCACGGTAACAAGGGTATTGTGGCCAAGGTCGTAAGAGAAGAGGATATGCCATTCCTCCAGGACGGTACACCTGTTGATATCGTGCTGAATCCGCTTGGCGTGCCTTCACGTATGAACCTCGGCCAGATCTACGAGACAGTTCTCGGCTGGGCGGGCAAGGAACTCGGTCTGAAGTTCAGCACACCTATCTTCGACGGTGCAAGCCTCGATGATATCTGCGCATACACAGACAAGGCCGGACTCCCTCGCTACGGCAAGACCTTCCTCAGGGACGGCGGTACAGGTGAATGGTTCGACCAGCCTGCAACAGTCGGCATCATCTATATGATCAAGCTCGGCCATATGGTTGACGACAAGATGCACGCAAGAAGCATCGGTCCTTACTCTCTCATCACCCAGCAGCCTCTCGGCGGTAAGGCACAGTTCGGAGGTCAGCGTTTCGGAGAGATGGAGGTATGGGCACTCGAGGCATTCGGTGCATCCAACGTTCTCCAGGAAATCCTCACCGTCAAATCCGATGACGTCACCGGACGTTCGAAGGCTTACGAGGCCATCGTCAAGGGCGACCCTATGCCGACTGCCGGCATTCCGGAATCCCTCAACGTACTCCTCCACGAGCTCAGAGGTCTCGGACTCAAAGTTACATTGGACTAAGTTATACCGAAATTAGATTAAAGGAATATGCCTACTTATAATAAAGACAATAAGGCTAAAAGCAATTTCGACAGAATCAGCATTTCACTTGCTTCCCCTGAGGACATCAAAGAGAGGTCCTCAGGAGAGGTTCTCAAGCCTGAAACCGTCAATTACAGGACCTACAAGCCTGAGCGTGACGGTCTCTTCTGTGAGAAGATCTTCGGTCCTACCAAAGATTACGAGTGTCATTGCGGTAAATACAAGAGAATCCGCTACCGCGGCATCGTCTGCGACCGTTGCGGCGTCGAGGTGACTGAGAAGAAAGTGCGCAGGGAGAGAATGGGCCACATCGAGCTCACCGTTCCTGTTGCACACATCTGGTATTTCAAGTCAGCTCCGAACAAGATTGCAGCCCTTCTCGGTATCGCGTCCAAGAAACTCGAAGCTGTCATCTACTACGAGAAGTATGTAATTCTCAACCCGGGCAACATCAACGACTTCCTTCCTGACAACGAGAAGAAGGAGAAACTCGACCTTCTCTCCGAAGAGGAATACATGGACATAAAGGCAAGAATCCCAGAGGAATTCCGCGACCTTCCGGACGACGATCCGAACAAGTTCCGCGCAGCCATGGGTGCAGAGGCCATCTATGACCTCCTCAAGGAAATCGACATCGACGAGCTCGCCAAGAGTCTCCGCATCAAGATGGCCACAGACACCTCTCAGCAGAGAAAGACCGAGGCCCTCAAGAGACTTCAGGTTGTGAAGTGGTTCCAGGAGTCCAAGGACATCAACCGTCCTGAATGGATGATCCTCAAGGTCATCCCTGTCACTCCTCCTGACCTCCGTCCTCTCGTTCCGCTCGATGGCGGCCGTTTCGCGACATCCGACCTCAACGACCTCTACAGAAGAGTCATCATCAGGAACAACCGCCTCAAGAGGCTCATCGAGATCAAGGCTCCGGAAGTCATCCTCAGAAACGAGAAGCGCATGCTCCAGGAAGCAGTCGATTCTCTCTTCGACAACAGCAAGAAGTCAAATGCAGTCAAGAGCGAGGCCAACAGGGCTCTCAAGTCACTCTCTGACAGCCTCAAGGGCAAGCAGGGACGTTTCCGCCAGAACCTCCTCGGTAAGCGTGTCGACTATTCTGCACGTTCCGTCATCGTCGTCGGTCCTGAACTCAAGATGCATGAGTGCGGTCTTCCTAAATACATGGCAGCCGAACTTTACAAGCCGTTCATCATCCGCAAACTCATCGAGCGCGGCATCGTGAAGACTGTCAAGTCAGCCAAGAAGATCGTTGACCGCAAGGATCCTGTCATCTGGGACATCCTCGAGAACGTGATGAAGGGCCATCCGGTACTTCTCAACCGTGCCCCTACCCTCCACAGACTCGGTATCCAGGCATTCCAGCCTAAGATGATCGAAGGCAAGGCAATCCAGCTCCACCCTCTCGCATGTACGGCATTCAACGCCGACTTCGACGGTGACCAGATGGCCGTCCACCTTCCTCTCGGAAATGCAGCCATCATGGAGGCACAGCTTCTCATGCTCGGCTCACACAATATCCTCAACCCTGCCAACGGTACCCCTATCACCGTGCCTTCACAGGACATGGTGCTCGGTCTGTACTACATCACCAAGCCAAGAGCCGGTGCAAAGGGCGAAGGAATGAGGTTCTACGGACCTGAAGAGGTCATCATAGCCCTCAACGAGAAGGCAATCGAGATGCACGCAAAGGTGCTCGTACGCCTCCCGGTTGACAAGCTTGACCCTTCAAAGGGAACCCACATGGTAGAGACCACCCCCGGTAGAATCATCGTCAACCAGATGGTCCCTGACCAGGTGCCTTACGTCAACGAGATCCTCGGCAAGAAGTCACTTCGCAAGATCATCTCCGAAGTCATCAAGAACACCGGTATCTCACGTACCGCACAGTTCCTCGACGACATCAAGAACCTCGGATACACAATGGCCTTCAAGGGAGGACTTTCATTCAACCTCGGAGATGTCATCATCCCTGCAGAGAAGAAAGAACTCATCGAGAACGGCTACAAGCAGGTTGAGTCCATCAAGAGCAACTTCGAGATGGGTTTCATCACCAACAACGAGCGTTACAACAAGGTGATCGACCTCTGGACCTCCATCGACAACAAGATCCAGAAGATCGTCCAGGAGCAGATCTCAGCAGACCAGCAGGGCTTCAACCCTGTTTACATGATGCTTGACTCAGGAGCCCGCGGTTCCGTTCAGCAGATCAAGCAGCTCTGCGGTATGCGTGGTTTGATGGCAAAGCCTCAGAAGTCCGGCGGCCAGGGTGCAGAGATCATCGAGAACCCTGTCATCAGCAACCTTAAGGAAGGCATGACAGTGCTCGAGTACTTCATCGGAACCCACGGTGCCCGCAAGGGTCTTGCCGATACCGCCTTGAAGACTGCCGATGCAGGTTACCTTACCCGTCGTCTTGTCGATGTCAGCCATGATGTCATCATCAACGAGGAAGACTGCGGCACACTCAGAGGCCTTATCGCAACCGCTATCAAGAGCAAGGACGAAGTCGTTGAGTCTCTCGGTGAGAGAATCCTCGGCCGTACATCCGTCCACGACATATTCAACCCTCTCACAGGCGAACTCATCATCCCTGCAGGCGAGGAGATCAGAGAGGACACCGCTGCCCTCATCGAGAGCCTCCCTATCGAGCAGGTCGAGATCCGTTCCGTCCTCACCTGCGAGTCCCGCAAGGGTGTCTGCGCAAAGTGCTACGGACGTAACCTCGCCACCACAAGAATGGTCGAGAAGGGTGAAGTTGTCGGAGTCATCGCCGCACAGTCAATCGGTGAGCCGGGTACTCAGCTTACACTCCGTACATTCCACGCCGGTGGTGTCGCAGGTGGTGAAGCCGCCGACAACGCCATCGAGTCCAAGTATGACGGCAAGCTCGAATACAGCGAGCTCAGGACCATCGAGAGAGTTGCAGACTCAGGTGACAGCGAGACAGTTGTTGTCAGCCGCACCACTGAGCTCCGCATCATGGACGAGAACACAGGAATCACATTCTCACAGTACGATATCCCTTACGGCTCAATCCTCCACAAGATGGACGGTGCAAAGGTCAAGAAGGGCGATCTCATCTGCGAATGGGATGCATACAACGCAATCACCATCATCGAGACTGCAGGTATTGTACGCTTCGAGAACATGATCGACGGTGTCACATACCGTGAGGAAATGGCCGATGAATACTCTCTCAAGAGAGACAAGGTCATCATCACATCACAGGACAGGACAAAGAACCCTGCACTGGTGATCCTCAACGAGAACGGCGACACAATCAAGTCATACAACCTCCCTGTCAACGCGCATGTAATGGTAGGTGACGGCGACACCGTGAAGGTCGGCGACATCATCATCAAGATTCCTCGCGCTATCGGCAAGTCAAACGATATCACCGGAGGTCTTCCTCGAGTTACCGAGCTCTTCGAGGCACGTAACCCATCCAACCCTGCAATCGTATCCGAAATCAACGGTGAGGTGCTCATGGGCAAGATCAAGAGAGGAAACCAGGAGATCATCGTCCGCAACAAGTCCGGCGAGGAGAAGCGTTATCTCGTGCCTATGACCAAGCAGATCCTTGTCCAGGAGAATGACTACGTCAAGGCCGGAATGAGACTCTCCGACGGTGCCGTGTCACCTACAGACATCCTCAACATCCTCGGTCCTATCAAGGTTCAGGAATACATCGTCAACGAAATCCAGGAGGTTTACCGTCTCCAGGGCGTGAAGATCAACGACAAGCACTTCGAGATCATCGTCCGCCAGATGATGAGAAAAGTCGAGATCAAGAACCCTGGTGACACCGAATTCCTTCCAGAGGAACTTGTCGACAGGACTGTCTTCATGGACACCAACGACGCCATCTACGGCAAGTCATACGTCGAGGATCCGGGCGACTCCCAGAAGTTCAACATCGGTGACCTCATCTCGGCACGCGACCTTCGCAGCGAGAACTCATCTCTCGAGCGTCAGGGCCTCAGGATGATGGTTGTACGCGATGCGAAGCCGGCAACTGCAAGCCAGGTGCTCCAGGGTATCACACGTGCTGCCCTCAAGACCAACAGCTTCATCTCCGCCGCTTCCTTCCAGGAGACCACAAAGGTTCTCTCCGAGGCTGCAATCCGCGGCCGCGTGGACTACCTCGAGGGCCTCAAGGAGAACGTCATCTGCGGTCACGCAATCCCTGCCGGAACAGGCCAGAAGGATTTCCAGGAAATCCAGGTTGCAGCCGCTTCCGACGAGATCAGAGCCAACCTTGCAAATCTCTAAAAAGAGTAAATATTTCAACGATGCCGCCTCGCAATGGGGCGGCATTTTTTTTGCAGGCAAATGCCTGGAAAAAACGACATAACCATGGGAAAATTTATCGAAAAAATCAAGAACGGGACAGTCTGGGCATCGAAAAGCGTTGTTGAGCTGCCCATCGAGGCATTCCTGAGCGCAGTGGCGTTTGCGGCCGCCCTGATGGCCACAACCGATTGCAAATGGTTCGGGCAGGATGTGCTCATGGCCGTCCTGACCTTTTTCGTGCCAATGCTCATATTGACATTCAGCGCACACCGTTTCAGCGGCAGGTACCCAGCCCTGAAAATTGCATATTACGCATCCCCGCTGCTTCTGGTGCCGGTCATGTTGTGGCTGCCGGGCATTGAAGGAGGGGCATGGACAGCAACGATATACCTGCTGAGCATCATCCTGCTGTTCTATGTCCGCAAAAACGCGGAAGACCAGACCTACTCCAGAAATCTCATCCACATCCTGCTCGCGATGGCCGTCACAGTATTCACGGCAGGCATCCTGACAGGCCTTGTCTGTGCAATAATGGCCACGGTGGAGGCCCTGTTCGGCATCAATTTCAACGATGCGTATGAATATGTGTTCGAATTCTGCGGTCTGTTCATCTCGCCGCTGCTGATGCTGAAACTCATCACCCGTGAAGAAGACGTCATCAACATCGACAAGTTCGTCACCATACTTATCAAATTCATTTTCACCCCTGCCCTGATCATATACACGGTCATTCTGTACCTGTACATCATCAAGATTGCAGTGAAATGGGAACTCCCGGACGGAGGGGTGACATATATGGTGCTCGGATTCCTGGCACTGGCCCTGGTATGCAGACTGGTCCACACACAGACCGGGAGCAGCCGTCTGGGCTGGTTCTACAAATACCTGCCACTGGTCGCCCTGCCCCCGCTTGTGCTCCAATGGATCGGAATGACACGCAGACTGTGCGAATACGGCTTCACGGAGTCAAGGGTTTATCTGGTCGTATCGACGGTACTTGTGAGCCTGTTCGTGCTGATGCTCATCAAGGAGAGACTGGCCCGGTTCCAGCCTATGACCATCATCATTGGCTGCGCATTCTTCATATTCACCTTCATTCCGGGCATCAGCGCCAGGCATCTCGGCATATTGAGCCAGCAGAGAAGACTCGAAAAAGTCCTGCCTGACGTGCTTGTGGACGGTGTTTTCCCCGACAATTTCGATTATGTCAAGATAAAGACCGACAACACTCTCAAAGAACGGTATATGCAGGCACACGACTCGTACGAATACCTTGAAGATGAGATGGATTCCGTCAGATTCGAGAAGAAATACGGGGCATACGGCAAACTCAACCTGGACACATACCAGATTCTGGAAGAGAACACTGAGGCAGACTGCAGCTTCTTCTACTTCCGTGGCGATATAGACATCGCAGGGTACAAGACAATGCTGTCCGGCAGGACATACAAGCAGGTCTACAACGGGAACTGCGTGGAAATCTGGATGGGAGACGAGCTTATGATAAGCTGCGACCTTGAGGAAAGGCTGGACAGCACACAGAAGACGGACAAGGACGCCCCTGCGGAAATGTTCATCTTCGAGAACGAGCGGTGCAAGGTCGTCTTCTACAACATAGATGACTGGAGACCGGAGGGCAACTACCAGAAGAAAATGTTCACTGCCAGTGTCAAAGCTGTCCTGGTGAAATAATACTGCAAGAGATTATTTAAACTTAAATAATCAGAATCCGTATTTATACCCGATGCCGACGGATAGGATGAAGGCCTTCCGGTAGGTTATCGACTTGAGTTCGCCGGCATCGTGCTGCTTGGCGCCGGCGTGGTCGTCAGTGCGGAAGGCATCGAATTTCTTGTCGTAGCAGTAGTCGCCGAGGATGTAGAAATCGAACGAGTTGCGGGCATTGATGAGCCACTCAGTACCGATGGAAGTCCTTATCCTATTGACATATACATCACTGTACCGTATATTGTCCCCTATGACGAACGGGGCGATGCGGTTGCTGTATTTGACCCCGTTGAGAGGGTTGCGCATCTCCACATAGACGTACGGTTCGACGGGTGTCGTCCTGGAGGCGTAACTTACCTTGAAGCGGGACCGGAGCACAATGTCATTGAGCGGGGCCTGATAGGTGTTGATGTCGCGTGTCTTGTGGGTCAGCTGCACCCTTTCGCGCAGGCTGAAATGCCATTCCCCGACCTTGTACAGGCCGGTCAGGTCCAGATATGCCCGGTGGCGTATGTCCCAGAACCTGTCCAGGCCGGCCACGGAGTCATACCTGCCTTCCGGGACCCATTTGCCGGTAAGATAGTCCTCCATGTCATCCGGATCTACGGTCTTGACCTTCCAGAGGCTCATGAATGAATAGCCGGCTCCGACCTTGAAATACGGACATACCTTGTAGGAAAGGTCCACCGTGCCCTGGAAGCGGTCCAGTTTGGTGAAATTGTCCTCTCCCCTGACCTCGCCGGAAATGCTCAGATGCAGTCCTGTGGCCAGTTTCTTGTCCACTTCGGCGGAGAATCGTCCGCCTGTCGAGAACTCCATGTCAGGATAGATCTGCTGCCAGCGGTCCTGGCTCTGGGCAGACGCAAGGGACGGGGCCATCAAGGCCGCGAATGTAATGGCAAAGAAAAGGCTGCGCTTCATAACTAGCTGATGCTAAGCATCTTTGATTTTGGTAATATTCTCAATCGTGGCACTTTCTCCCTCCGGTACGGTGTATGTCACCTTGACGATGGCAGTGTCACGAAGGAAATCCACATGACCTATCTCGACAGACTCGACTGCGACTCCCAGACGCTCCTGCAGGTCGGTGATGAGTTCGGCACGGCGCTCCGGGACAATGTTTTCTATCCTGTCATACTGGACCAGTTTGACCGACGTGTGCTTGCGGCCGCGGAAATTCTCCAGGATCCAGATAAGCGCTGTCAGGAGCAGGTTGGCAAGGACCAGTTCGGAGTATGAAATATTCAGTGCAAGGCCGTTGATGACCGCCACTGTGATGATGACGAACAGGTAGGTCATCTCCCTGATCGGCACGGTCTCGGTACGGTACCTGATGACCCCGAAAATGGCGAACAGACCCAGTGTGAGGCCGATCTGCAGTTTGACGCTCTCCATCAGGAATATGAGCAGGAACATCGCCGAGGCGAACATCATGAATGTCAGGTAGTAATCCCTGCGCTTGCTTTTGCGGTTGTACAGGAAGTGCACGATTATCCAGCTGACAAGCAGGTTGAACGCGAAACGGATCACGAGATGGAGCAGGTTCTGGCTGTCCATAATGGGCACTCCCAGGAAACTGGCGCCCTGTGTGACTTCATATCCGAACTCCTCCGCGATGGAAGGGTCGAACTCCGGGAAACTCTGAAGCAGTGTCATCATTATTGAAGTTTTTTATCGATTATCTTTTCTATGGCGCGGACCTTCTCCTTGAAGCGTCCTTTCCGGACGGCCGGGTCGGTCAGCACCGTGCCTATGCAGTATTTGCTCACACGCAGCGGGAAGACGCGCAGCTGCCTGAGAATCTCCTTCATCGGGGATGCCGCCAGGCCGTCCTGCTTGAGCTCGATTATGACAGCACCGGGAAGCGAGGCGTCCAGACCTGTACGGACATTGTGGAAACGCAGGTCACGGTCGATGGTCAGCCGCTCGGTCTTCCCGTTGTTGACCAGCGTGATGCGGGTGAACGTGGTGCCCAGTGCCGGGCAGATTCTGTCAGACGTGTACCTTGACTTTCCTGCCAGGAAGGCGGCTGCCTCCGGGATGTCCCCGAATGTGCTGAAACTCGCCCTCGGGATGCCCATCCTCTTCTTTCTGGTCCTGCCGTGATTGTTCTTGCGCTTTATCTCCAGAAAGGTCTCGCCGGAGTTGAGATAGGTCCTGGTACGCACTTTCTGGCGCACAAGGTGGCCGTTGCGGTGCTCGGTGTACATCTCCAGATCCGGGGTGTCATAGTACAGCGTGTCGTACGGGCTGTCCGACCTGCCGTCCATCGTCAGGACGCGGTAACGGTCATCGGCCATTTCGAGGATACGGGCAAGGACCGACTCCGTGGTGACGAATTTGGTGTCAACACGGTTCATCAACTTGATGGAGTCCATCTCCCCCAGGCCGATCGGTTCCATTATTCAGGGTCCTGGAATATGTATTCAAAAACCTTGACGGACAGCAACTTGCCGTTCGGGGCATAATTGTACTGCTTCTTCTTGGTGCCGTTGGCGTTCCACTCGTACTTGCGGATGCGCACCGGCTTGTTGCGGTCGTCATACTCGACTTCCTTGCAGCAGCGTCCGTCCGGACCATATTCGTAGGTCTGGCGCCATCTCTGGCCATAAGATGCGTATTCTATCTCCTCTGTCTTGCGGCCCTGGGAGTCGTATGTGGTCTGTCTGTCGAGCCAGCGCGTCTTGGTCTTTGCATCGGTGTTCCACTCCTTGACGGTCAGATTCCTGCGCGCATCGCGCTTGGCGAGCGTGGCCGGATCGAGTTCCTGGGCAGAAAGCGAAAGCCCCATTGCAAGGGCGCAGAAAAGCAGTGTAAGCAATTTTTTCATCTTTCTCGTGTTTGGGTGTGCCAAATATAGCACAATATTGTGAATTTTCATTATATTTGTGCAACACTAAGACCTATTCCGTCCCACTAAGCAGTGAGGCGGGGTAGTGAGATGACACCAACCAATAACACCAATTATAATTAACAACAATCCATTCAATGCTTATGAAAAGGAGAAAACTATTAAATGTGCTCGGCCTTTTGATGCTTATGCTCATCTTGCCAGTACATTCTTTCGCCCAGAATCTCCGAGTGGAAGGTAAGGTATTAGACGAGCATGGATTAGGCGTGATTGGCGCCGGTGTGGTCATTCAAGGCACCACAACAGGAACAATCACAGACGTTGATGGTAACTTCACCATTTCCGTCGAGCCCGGAACCACGCTTGAAATCTCATGCCTCGGTTACGAATCGCAGCAGGTTCAGGTCAACGGCAAGAACATCACCGTCACCTTGCTTGAAGGCAGCACCATGCTGGAAGAATCCGTAACAATCGCCTACGGACAGCAGAAGAAGGTCACCATCACCGGTGCGGTTTCCGCAGTTGGCGGTGACGGACTTCTCAAGGCCCCTGTAGCCAACGTGGCCAATGCCCTTCAGGGTAACCTCCCCGGCGTTTCAGCAGTACAGGCTTCGGGTATGCCTGGTGCCGATGACCCTGTAATCCGCATCCGCGGTGTCGGCTCCCTCAACAGCGCCGATCCTCTCGTACTCGTCGACGGTGTGGAACGTCCGTTCTCACAGCTGGATCCTAACGAAATCGAGAGTATCTCTGTCCTCAAGGACGCATCTGCGACCGCAGTGTTCGGTGTGCGCGGTGCAAACGGTGTCATCCTCGTCACCACCAAGCGTGGTACCACAGGAAAGGCTTCCGTAACCGCAACTCTCAACACCTCAGTCCAGACTATTTCCAAGTTCATCGACTTCGCTGACTCCTACACGTACGGCCAGATGTGGAACTACACCGCAATCACCGACGCTCTTCCTATGAGCCAGTGGCCTGGTACAGTCAACATCTCAGACTACACTCCGTACGCCGATACAGGTATCCGCTTCACTCAGGATGTAATGGAGCATTTCCGCACAGGAGACATGCCTAATACATTCCCTAACACGGACTGGATCAACTACATCATGAACAAGGCCGCAATGCAGGAGCAGGCCAACGTCAATGTCAGCGGCGGTACAGACAGAGTAAGGTATTTCGTTTCAGCAGGTTTCCTCAATCAGGATTCGCTCTTCAAGACCTTCTCTGACAACAAGCGCGAGACCTTCGACTATCAGCGTCTCAACTACCGTGCAAACCTCGATATCGATGTGACCAAGCACAGCCAGATCTCCATCACCCTCGGCGGCCGCATGCAGAACCGCAACACAATGGGTGGCGGCGAAGGCTTCCTCTTCAGATATCTCCAGGGTGCGACACCATACGCAGGTATCGGTATTGACGAGCAGGGCCGTCACATCGTCTCTGACGAGAACCTCGTAGGACCTTACGACCGCGACGCTCTCTCCAACTACTACCAGCTCGGTTATATCAACGAGAGCACCAACGTCCTCAACTTCGATATCCAGTACAAGCTCGACCTCGGCTTCATCACCAAGGGTCTCGACTTCAAGGTGAAGGCATCCTACAACTCGGACTATACAGCCCAGAAGAACCGTGAAAACGGATATGGTACCGGTCTGTTCTATACAGCCACCATCGTTGACGGTAAGGAAGTCCTCCGCAAGGAGAACATCACATGGCCGACTCCGTACAACGAGAGCAAGTGGGGCAACCGCAACTGGTATGCTGAGGCAAGCTTCAACTATGCACGCACATTCGGCAAGCACAATGTAGGCGCCCTCCTTCTTTACAACCAGAGCAAGACCTACTATCCTTGGGACTCTGACAACAGCCTTTATCAGTCTATTCCGAAGGGCTATGTCGGACTTGTAGGCCGTGTCACATACGACTATGCAACCAAGTATCTGCTTGACTTCAACATCGGTTACAACGGATCCGAGAACTTCGCCCCCGGCAAGCGCTACGGTGTATTCCCATCCATATCAGTTGGTTGGATTCCTTCACAGGAACCATGGTGGGACGGCATCAAGAATGTCATCGGATACCTCAAGCTCCGTGGTTCATTCGGTATCGTAGGTAACGACAGCACCAACGGTGCGCGTTTCCTCTACCTCCCTGGAGCATGGCAGTTCTACACAGGCTCGATGACGACCAACCCTCAGGTGCGCGGTGCCAACTTCGGTACCAGCGGAAACTGGCTGCAGGCTGTCAAGGAGCTCACGTCAGGCAACCCTAACGTCACATGGGAAACTGCAAGGAAGATCAACGTCGGCGTTGATGCAGCCTTCTTCAAGGACCGCCTCAATGCATACGTGGACTTCTTCTGGGAGGACCGCAAGGACATCCTCGTGAACAACGAGTCAACCCTGCCGGCAGTCACTTCACTTCCAGCAAGTTACGTAAACGAAGGCCGCGTGAAGAACCACGGTTTCGAGATCACCCTCAGATGGGAGGACAAAAAGGGCAACTTCCGCTACAGCATCTCTCCTAACGTTTCCTTCGCAAGGAACAAAGTCATCGAGATGCTCGAAGTAGAGCCTATGTACGAATACCTCAAGCACACCGGACTTCCTGTAGGCCAGCCTTTCGCTTACGAGCTCTTCGAGTTCTACCAGCCTGGCACAGAGGACCGCTACAAGGCAACATACGGCGTCGACATGCCTGACCAGAACCTCGACCTCAAGTATGGTGACTGCGTCTATGTCGACCTCAACGGCGACGGCATCATCGATGCTAACGACCAGCACGCTGTAGGTTACACCTCAACTCCTGAGCTCACCTACTCGCTCAACGCCGACTTCCACTGGAAAGGCCTTGATTTCTCCATGCTGTGGACTGCCGCCGATCACGTGAACCGCACACTCAACGGCTATTTCCGCGATCAGTTCGGCTCTACCAACACATCTGCCCTCACCCAGTGGGTTGCCGACAACTCCTGGACAGAAGACAACCCGAACGCCATCCTGCCACGTATTTCGTTCACGAACAGAGTTCACAACAACCGCAACTCTTCCGCATGGATGGTCAACTCAAGATATGCACGTCTCAAGAACGTCGAGATCGGATATACATTCACCAAGTCCAAGAAGATGAACTTCTTCAACTATATCCGCATTTATCTGTCAGGACAGAACCTCCTGACATTCTCCAACTTCGACGGAAACGACCCGGAGGCTCCAGGCCAGGGACTCGACTACGGCGTACGCTATCCTATGACCCGTGTCTTCAACTTCGGTGCTCAGTTTAACTTCTAATGCAACACGAACATGAAAAAGACATTATATATCCTGCTGACTTCAACTATCTGTGCAGCCATGTTCTCTTCCTGTGTTGAAAAGTTCGCTGTCGGAGACGCATTCCTCGAGAAGGCTCCAGGCGTGGACATCAACATCGACACAGTGTTCACCAGTGCGGAATACACCCGCAACTTCCTCTGGAGCGCATACGGACAGCTCTACAGCACATATACATCAGGAAACATGATGAACGGTGCTCCTATCGACGTGCTTTCCGACTCTTACCACTGCTACTGCAGCTGGGGAGGCCCTATCCAGAGTTATTACCCGGGCTCACTCACCGAAGATGCTCAGGACACTGAGGACGGTAACTTCCAGGGTAAATTCTCTTACTCCACAAAGTTCGGAGGACTCGGAGCCGACTCCGGTGGCCGCGTGTCCATCTATGAGACTGTCCGCAAATGCTGGCAGATCATCGAGAACATCGACAGGGTTCCCGACATGTCAGACGACGAGAAGAGCCGTCTTCGTGGCGAGGCTTACACCATCATGGCCAGCCGCTACTTCGACGCATTCCGCAATTTCGGCGGTCTGTGTCTTGCAAGAAAGGCATACGGCGTAGGTGAGAATTTCACCGACGGACGTGCAACTGCAAAGCAGACCTTCGAATTCATCGACACTCTCTGCCAGAAGGCTATCGCTGAACCGGGCTTCATCTGGAACGTTCCGGACAACGACATCGGCCAGTGGTCAGGGCGCCTCACACGCGCATCCGCACGCGCCCTGCGCGCAAAATTATGGATGTTCGCAGCCTCTCCGCTCTTCAACAACAAGGAGCCTTACATGCAGTATGACCCTCTCAAGGTAACCGAATACACAAACATCGAGCATGTATGGTTCGGCGGCGAAGACCCTGACCTGTGGAACGGATGTCTGGCCCGCTGCGACGAGTTCTTCCAGGACAACAAGGCCAACGGCGACTACTATCAGCTTGTACAGCCTGCATCTGCAGACGAAGCCGGATACAGAACTGCATTCCGCAGGGCTTACCGCTACCGCAACGATGCCACACACCACGAGAAGATATTTGACGTCCATCCAACCACAACCCTCTCAGGAGGCGGCTGGGGCTGGGGCTGGGCCGGCTTCGCTCTCGACTGTCTGCGCCAGGGCGGTGCAGTTCCGACAAACGAGCTTGTCGAGTGCTTCGGCATGGCTGACGGCAAGAACTTCCCATACGAAAACCTCTATGGCCCCGGCAACAACCCTGAGGGCATCGACATCTTCGCTGACAGAGACCCTCGTCTGTACGAGACAGTCCTCGTTCCGAGACAGTCACTTCCTGCAGGTTTCTACTATCAGGGAGCTACCTATCTTGATTCCTGGATCGGCGGTCTGATGACCTACAACACCAGCTTCAACAACGCCGACAACATCAAGACCGGTTATGACAAGTTCAAATGGCTCCTCGATTATGTCGGAACCGACAGCGGAAAGATCGATGACGAGTACATCGGATGCGCATACATACGTCTTGCAGAGATGTACCTCATCCGCGCAGAGGCTCTTGCAGAGCTTGGCAGGACAGACGAGGCCATCGCTGAAGTCAATGTAGTCCGCGCACGCGTCGGCCTGGGCGACCTCAAGGCCAAGAACCCTCAGCTGAATCTCAATGACAAGGAAGTTCTCCTCAACGAGATTCTCCGTGAGCGCAACTGCGAGATCGGCGCCGAGTGCGGTGACCGCCTGTACGATATGGTACGCCGTAAACGTCAGGACCTTTTCACAAAGCCACTCCATGAAATCAAGATTTACCGTCTCGACGCGAGCGGCAACAGAATGGAAGATGGCGACACGAAATGGGTAGAAGGCACTCCTTGGCCAAAGATGGAATACGACAAGGTTCAGATCACCATCGGAGCACGTCGCTGGTGGTCACCTGGTGGATGGTCCAACAAGTGGTATCTCGACCCTGTTTCACGTATTGAGGTACAGAAGAACTATGGTCTTACTCAGAATCCTGGTTGGTAATAAAATCCTTGCAATATGAAATTACGTAATATATTTATATACAGCTTGTTGGGGCTCTGTACCATTTCAGTGACCGCCAATGCCCAGGAACAGCTGGCCGACAAGAAGGCACAGACTGTCGATCTGGGTTATGGCATGGAGGTGTCCGAATTCCTCACCACTGCAGCCGCATACACCATCACGGCCGAAGAGCTCAGCCACACATCTGCAATAAGCCTTGCCGATGCCCTTTATGGCAAACTGCCCGGACTGACCGCTGTCCAGAACACCGGTTTCAAGGGAGAAGAAGGCAAAGGCGCCACATTCAACATCCGTGGTGTCCAGACCACAGGTGAAACTGACATTCTCATCCTCGTGGATGGTCTGGAGCGTCCTATCGACCGCCTCACCGTCGAAGAGGTTGAAAGTGTGACAGTCCTCAAGGATGCCGCAGCCGTTGCTCTTTACGGGCACGAAGGCATCAACGGTGTCCTTCTCGTGAAGACAAAGAAAGGCCAGCCTGACAGCGGATTCAACGTAAAGGTCGGTGCCTCTCACAAGATCCAGTTCAATCCTGAGATGGCAGACATGGTAAGCGCATACGACTATGCCAACGCACTGAACATGGCAAGAGCCAACGACGGTGCATCGGCAGCATACACAAGCGCCGAACTGCAGAAATTCCAGGACGGAAGCGATCCGTTCGCATATCCTAATGTGGACTGGAAGAACGAAGTCTTCAAGAACATCGCCGGCGAGACAAACGCATTTGTTTCCATGTTCGGCGGTTCCGACAAAGTGGAATACTACTCACAGCTTGACTATACTGACGCAAGAGGTCTGTACAAGAACGCCAATCAGGGCGACTGGAACTCTCAGCTCAAGTATTCAAAGGCAAACATCCGCACCAATGTAAGTTTCCAGGTAACCAACACGACCAGAGTGAAGACCCACCTCCTTGCAATATTCATGGAGACCAACGGAGTTCCGAATGTCTCTTCAAATGACGCATGGTGGCATCTGTACAAGGTTCCTGCACTTGCATTCCCTATCAAGACCGCAGGTGATGTATGGGGCGGCAGCCAGACTTACGGCGACTTCAACCTTGTTGCAAAGTCACAGGGTACCGGATTCTCCAAGACCCACCAGCGCCAGATCTGGGCTGACATGGTCATCGAGCAGGACCTCAACTTCATCACCAAAGGCCTCGTACTCTATGCCGGCGGCTCATACGACAACTCATCCAACACCATCGAGACCCGCACAATGGGTTACCAGTACGGCTGGAACTACTATGACGCCAGCGGCGCCATGCAGGAGGCTGTGATGGGTACAGTCGAGGACAAGCTCGTCTTCAACCACTGGGTTGATTCACAGTGGCGCATAGGCACAGTGAACGCCGGATTGAAGTATTCCAACACTTTCCAGAACGGCGACAACCTTCTTGTAAATGCCAACTACAACTTCAAGAGCGAAGTGCGCGACGGCCAGAGCAACACCTGGTATCGTCATAACGTGGCTCTCGCAGCCCATTATGACCATAACGAAAGATTCGCTGCCGACCTCACTCTCGCAGCGAACGGTTCCAACCGCTCTTATCCGTCCACCTGGTCATTCTCTCCGACCCTCGGTCTCGCCTATATCTTTGCAAACAATCCTGACAAGGGATTCTTCGGCAAAGTCCGCGCAAGCGCAGGTATCCAGCACACTGACTATGTTCCTCAGAACGGTCTCTGGCTCGCAGCATGGAACAACTCACACGGCCAGTTCGTGTATGGCACCAACTTCGCTTCATCATGGGGCGCTTTCCTCACCCAGTTCCCTACCACAGACTTCAGACAGGAAGCTGCATACAAGGCAAACCTCGGTGTTGATTTCAGAATTGCTGACTGCCTCGACTTCTCAGTCGACGGATTCTATCAGCAGCGCCGCAACATCCTCGTCAGCGCAAGTGCCCTGAATTCTGACGTTGTCGGAATCCAGTCATCATACGACGACAGAGGTGTGGTTGGAAGTTATGGTGTCGATGCAGGTCTCCGCTTTGCGAAGAGCTTCAGCAACGGATTCGGCCTCAATCTTGCAGGCAACGTTGCCTTCACCAGGAATGAAGTGCTCGATTGGATCGAGAACCCTGCATATCCTAACCTCTCCAGAATCGGAGCACCGGCTGACGATGCACGCGGTCTGGTTGCACTCGGACTCTTCCAGTCACAGAGCGAAATCAGCGAAAGCCCTCTCCAGGAATTCAGCCAGGTGAAGGTCGGAGACATCAAGTACCAGGACATCAACGGCGACAATGTCATCAACGAGAACGATATGGTCGCAATGGACTGGGGCACTGCCTTCCCTTCACTCAACTACGGCATCACCCTCGGACTGAGCTTCAAGGGATTCGGCATCAACGCAACCTTCCAGGGCGCAGCCAACCAGATCAAGAACCTCCGCTACGTTGACGGCGTCTGGGGTGCATTCTCAGACAACCGCAACATGTCCCAGCTGTACTATGACAACTGCTTCGACATCGCCGGCGAAAATGCCATCTACCCTAGACTTTCCACCACCCAGGTGGCCAACAACTCCCAGAACTCAACCCTCTGGTATCAGAATGTAAGCTGGTTCAAGATGCGCGACTGCGAGATCTACTACAAGCTCCCTAAGAAGGCTCTTGACAGCATGCACAGCAGCGAGTTCAAGATCTACGTCCAGGGCCAGAACCTCCTGTCATTTGACAACGTAGCCGGCATGGACGCTGAAAACCTCAACACAGGCTACCCTGTATTGAAGGCTGTAAACCTTGGCCTTTCAATAGTATTCTAAAATGATTGCATTATGAAACTGGAAAAAATATTCTTATTTATTTTTGCCGTTGCCGTCCTGAGTTCGTGTGAAGGCCTCAAATATACAGAGGAGAACACACGTGATGAGGAATGGACATACGAATACTTCAATGAAGGTATCAAGAATATGGTGTTTGACGTTTACGCTCAGCTCTACAGCCAGGAGTTCGAGTCCAACAGCGCATATTTCCTTGCCGGTGCCACCGACGAGGCCCAGTATGCTCTCGAGACCGGAGCAGTGAACAACTACTGGAACGGCGGCTGGAGCGCAGCCAATCCATATTCTAATATCTGGACAAAATCTTATACGGCCATTGCTGAGGTTTGCATGTTCCTTGAGAAATTTGATCAGGCAGACATCTCGGAATGGCAATACAGCACAGGCTATGACATCTGGTCACAGCAGCTGGAACTCTTCCCATACGAGCTCCGCTTCCTCAGGGCCTACTTCTACTTTGAGCTTCTCAGGGCTTACGGAGACGTTCCTCTCGTAACTACGACTCTCACCAACGCACAGGCCAACAATATCGAAGTCACTCCGGCTGCCGATATCGTGAAGTTCATCGTTGACGAACTCGATGCAGTTGCGCCTTACCTTCCTGTTTCCTATGTCACTGAGGTCGGTTCTGAGGTCGGACGTGCAACAAAGGTCGCTGCATACGCCCTCAAGGCACGCACCCTCCTCTATGCCGCATCTCCTCTTCTCAACCCTACAGGAGACAAGGCGAAATGGGATGAGGCAGCCAAAGCTTGCAAATTCATCATCGACAACGCCGCAATATGGGGTCTCAAGCTCAGTTCCTACGCTACTCTCTGGGGACACGACGCGTTCTTCAACAGCGAGCTCATCTTCGGACTCGGACGTCCTGAGAGCAACTCCTTCGAGATGGCCAACTACCCTATCGGAGTGGAGAACGGTGCATCAGGCAACTGCCCTACACAGAGCTTTGTTGACCAGTACGAGTACCAGGACAACGGCGAGACCTTCGGTGAGCGCCATCCTGGCAGCATCGACCTCGCAGTCGAGAATCCTTACGAAGGTCTTGACCCTCGTTTCGCTCTCACAGTAGTGAAGGACGGAGACGAGTGGCCTAGCAACGGAGCGCAGAAGAAGGTCATCGAGACCTTTGCAGGCGGCTTCAACGCATCACCTAAGTACGGTGCCACCCCTACTGGCTACTACCTCAAGAAATATGTGGACGGCTCTTGCGTAACCACCGCCGACAACCAGACCACACGTCGCCACACATGGATCATCTTCCGCCTCGGCGAGTTCTATCTCGACTTTGCAGAAGCTGCATTCAATGCCACCGGCAGTGCCAACGACGCCACTTACGGCATGTCTGCAAATGACGCCATCAACGTCCTCAGGACCCGCTCTGACATCCAGATGCCTAAGTTCACCGAGGACGGTGACGAGTGGGTGAAGCGTTATGAGCGCGAGCGTCTTGTAGAGCTTGCATTCGAGAACCACCGCTTCTGGGATGTTCGCCGCTGGAAGAAGGGCAATCAGTACTTCAAGTCCATCCAGGTAGCCAACATCAGCAGTTCACACGTGCTGACCCGTTCTACCGTTTCACGTCAGTGGAATGACAAGTACTACTTCTACCCTATTCCTCAGAGCGAGCTTAAGAAGAATCCGAATCTCAAGCAGAACGATGGTTGGCAGTAGAATAATCGATAAATGATTACAGATATGAAAAAGTTATTTAAATACATAGGATTATTTGTGTCAGTCTTCATGCTCTGTGCGTTGACTTCCTGCAACCGCGAAGAATTCAACGAATCTGCAGACATCGGACTCGGCATAAAGGTATTCTTCCCGACGAAGGTTGTCACCAACCAGCCTATGACCATCAACGGTTCAGGCTTCAGAGAGGTGACCGAAATCGTGTTCCCGGAAGGAGTTTCCGTCAAGAACTTCGAAATTGTCAGCGACGGGATGATCCGCGTGAACGCTCCCGCAGGCATCAGCGCCGAGGGTGGCAAGATCATCGTCCGCACTGAAAGCGAAGAGGCTCAGTCCGAGGAAGACCTCACCGTAGGCAAGACCGTCATTTCCGGTTATTCAAGCCAGGCAGGCGAGACCCTCACAGGCCGCGACAACCTTACAATCTATGGTACTGACCTCGAATTCATCAACGCTGTCGAGTTTGTTGACAGCGAAGGCAACCCGATCAGGGTCGGTCAGGAAAAATTCTACCGCAAGGGCACCAGCACCGTCATCATAACCATCCCTGACGATGTTCTTGATGGCGCATACATTGCCAAGGTGTACACTTATGACGGCCAGACATTCGATATGCCTGAGTTCATCTACGCTCATTACGAGGGCGGCGGACACTGGGAGACTGTCAAGACTATCCTCTGGGAGAACAACGGTACACCTATCCCATCATGGGGCGGCACATTCCGCTTCTGCAACGTAGAGCACATGACAGGTGAGGAAATCTACGCCTTCCCTATGGAAGACTGGGCCCTCATCAAGGACGGCGTCGTACGCGTGGCAGTCGATGTCAACGATGCTTCCAACATCCGCATCACAACCGGCTGGTGGAGCGCTGCATACGGTGGAACTGACCACAACTGCATCGACTTTGTCCAGGAAGACGAGGACGGCACCAAGTACATCGAGCTCAACATCAAGGAAGATGGCAACATCTATGAGATGATTGACGAGCAGCATCTGCTCTTCACAGGTGACGCCTACACGATTCTGTACTTCTACACTGTAGAACAGCAGTGGATCGAGGGCGAAGGCGGCCACTGGGAGCGCAAGAGCCTGTGGAAGAACGAAGACGGCACGGCAGTTCCTTCATGGGGCGGCACATTCCGCTTCTGCAACGTAGAGCACATGACAGGTGAGGAAATCTACGCCTTCCCTATGGAAGACTGGGCCCTCATCAAGGACGGTGTCGTACGCGTGGCAGTCGATGTCAACGATGCTTCCAACATCCGCATCACAACCGGCTGGTGGAGCGCTGCATACGGTGGAACCGAGCACAACTGTATCGACATGATCCAGGAAGAGGAAGATGGCACCAAGTACATCGAGCTCAACATCAAGGAAGATGGCAACATCTATGAGATGATTGACGAGCAGCATCTGCTCTTCACAGGTGACGCATACACTATCCTTGAAATCTACATCAACGAGTGGGTTGAAGGCGGCGGAGCACCGAAGCCTGTCATCATGTGGGAGAACACTGACGGCACCCCTATCCCTGGCTGGGGCGGCACATTCCGCTTCTGCAATGTGGAGACAGTTTCCGGTGAGGAAATCTACGCCTTCCCTATGGAAGACTGGAACCGCATCAAAGAGGGCAAGGTACGTGCGGCTGTCGATGCCAACGAAGGATCTAACATCCGCATCACAACCGGCTGGTGGAGCGCCGCATACGGTGGAACTGAACACAACTGTATCGACATGATCCAGGAGGAGGAAGACGGCACCAAGTACATCGAGCTCAACATCAAGGAAGATGGCAACATCTATGATATGATTGACCAGCAGCATCTGCTCTTCACAGGTGACGCCTACACTCTGTTAAAGATCTACTACTACGAATAATTGAAAACTTTGCAGAAAAGGGTGGCCAAGTGCCACCCTTTTTTGTATATTTGCCTTATGATAAAGAAGTTGACCCCGATATTCGCCGCATGCGCGCTGATGGCCGTAGCCGCGATGTGTGTAAGTCCGGACCCATACAAACCTTCGGGCGACCACAACAACCATGAACAGACCGGCCCTGAAAAACCCGACGAGCCGGAAGAACCGACCGACCCTCAGCAACCCGAAGACGCGCTGCCGAAAGACTTTCTCAGCGCAGTCGAGACCGTCTCCGGAATGGGCGCGGGCTGGAACCTCGGCAATACCTACGATGCCAACTCGGGAGACACGACCAATATGTGGATCGAGGCCTGGGAGCCTAAACTGATCTCCAGTTACGAAAAGGCCTGGGGTCAGGTGCCGGCAACCAGGGAACTGTTCAAGATGCTGCGTGCAAAGGGCTTCAGGTGCATACGCATCCCTGTCACCTGGTATCCCCACATGGTCACGGACTTCAATTTCGGCAACCATCCTCCGGTATGGCATCCTTCGGAGAATCCGGTCGGATATACCGTGGACGCGGCATGGATGGCAAGGATCAAGGAAGTGGTGGACTATGTCCTCGAGGCCGACATGTACTGTATCGTGAATGTCCATCACGACACCGGCACCGCCAACACGCACTGGGTTGTTGCCGACATGGACAGTTATGCGCAGAACTGCGAAAGGTTCAAGGGCCTGTGGACCCAGATTGCCGAGACCTTCAAGGACTACGACGGACGCCTGCTCTTCGAAGCTTACAACGAGATGACCGATGCGGCTGACTCCTGGTGTTTCGCGTCCTTCGCCACCCCGAACAATTATGACGCAGACATGGCCCGCTCAGCATACGATGCCGTCAACTCATACGCACAGGATTTCGTTGACGTCGTGCGGGCAACCGGCGGCAACAACGCACAGAGAAACCTTATCGTGAACACCTACGCGGCCTGCAGCGGGGACGGAGAATGGAATGTCCATCTCAAAGACCCGCTCATCGAGATGAAACTGCCTGAGGATTCCGTCAAGGACCGTCTCATCTTCCAGGTACACTACTACCCTAACTTCTCGTCAGTGGCTGCCGGCAAGAGCAGCGTTGACAAAATGATTGCCGGTCTGAACCAGAATCTCGCATCCAAGGGAGCGCCGATCGTCGTGGGAGAATGGGGTGCCGGTGGAGACTCGCAGGTCAACTATGACAAGCACAGGGACTGGTTCCTCCAATTCGCGACCTATTTTGTCAAGCAGGCCAAGGCGAACGGAATAGCCACAATATACTGGATGGGCATCACCGACGGGCAGGACCGCTCAGTGCCGAAATTCACCCAGGAAGACCTTGCTGACGCGATAATCGCAGGAGTGAAATAGAAAGATTACAAGTTGAGCCAGTTGATGTCGTGGTCACGTCCCCACCAGGTCATCTGCCTCTTTGCATAATGACGCGTATTGCGCTGGATGAGCCCCACAGCCTCGTCCAGCGTTGTTTTTCCATCGAAACAGTCAAACAGTTCCCTGTAGCCGACGGTCTGGAGGGCCGGACAGTCACGGAACGGATACAGCGAGCGGGCCTCGTCCTCGAGTCCCTCGTCCATCATCTGGAGCACCCTGCGGTTGATGCGGTCATACAGGATGTCTCTCGGCCGTGTGAGACCGATCTTCTCGATCTCGAACGAACGTTTCTTGGACGGTGCGGTCTTGAATGATGAGAATTTACGGCCGGTCATGAGACAGACCTCCAGGGCGCGCACCACCCTCTGGCCGTTCGCGATGTCGATGGCGGCGTATGATTCCGGGTCCAGGCGTTTAAGTTCGAACCTCAAGGAATCGACGCCCTCGGTGCGGAGACGCTCTGACAGCCGGGCCCTCAGCGCCTGGTCTGCCGGCGGGAAATCATCCAGACCGTTGCACACCGCATCGATGTAGAATCCTGACCCGCCACACATCACCAGCACCTCATGGCCTTCGTCAAAAAGCCGTTCCAGCAGCGCAACTGCCTCGAGTTCGTACTTGCCGGCAGTGTAGTTGCCGTGTATGCTGTGGTCCTGGATAAAATAATGCTGAACAGCGGAGAGCTGCTCAGCGGAAGGCACGGCTGTGCCGATGGACATTTCCTTGAATATCTGGCGGGAGTCGCAGGAAATCACAGGTGAATCATACTTGAGCGCGGTCTCGATGCTGTAGTCAGTCTTGCCTACAGCGGTAGGACCGAGTATGATCAGAAGTTTCCTCACTTACTCCTCGTCCTCGTCGTAAATTTCCTTTCCTTCCTCGTCGTCATCCTCCTCATCATCGTCACCGTCGAGGTCGTCGTCATCGTCATCATCCCAGTCATCGTCTCCCGGGACACGCTTCTTGTCGGCAGGAAGGTCCTCGAAAGCCACATATCCATTTTCGAACTCAATCGGGTTAGGACCCTTGGTCTCGACCAAAGAAGGAGCGACAAGTCCTCTGGAAGCCTTTGCATCATATTCCTCGACAAAATCCATGAGGACGCTCTTGGCGTTGGTGGTGTCGTAGAAATACACGAAACTGTCCTGGCCTGCCTTGTGGACCTGTCCGAGAGTGACATTGTCCACCGTGCCGGCGCCGAGGTCGAACACACTGTAACGCGCCACTGCCCTGCCGGACTCATCGACGGCCTTGAACAGCATGGTCTGGTCCTGCGGAAAATCCATGTCATCCCTCATCTTCTTGTGGAAAGAATACAGGGACATGGTGTCCTTGACAAGGTAAACACGTGCGAAACCCTTGATACCGGGCAGCGAAATCTTATATTTTAGAATCATTTTCCAGTCATATTTACGAAACGGATGCGAAGATACTAAATATTTCCACGCACGTTGCAAATTTTTGTGAAATCACGTAAATTTGGACTCTGTATGGCAGAAATCAAGGACACATACCTCAGCATCGCGGCACAGTCCGAGGGACTTTTCAAGGACCAGGGCAGCCGGTTCATCGCACTGGCCTACCCTGTCGAGACCGAGCAGCAGGTCAAGGACATTGTGTCCGCACTGCGCAAGCAGTACCACGACGCGCGCCATCACTGCTATGCATACAGGCTCGGCCACATGGGCCGGACATTCCGTTCCAGCGACGACGGCGAGCCATCCGGTTCGGCGGGAAGACCCATTCTGGGGCAGATAGACTCGGCCGGACTGAGCGACGTCCTCGTGGTCGTGGTGCGTTATTTCGGAGGCATCAAACTCGGCATCCCGGGCCTCATACGGGCCTACAAGGCATCGACTGCGGATGCTCTGACCAGCGCCGTCAAGATCAACAAGACCGCCGTCAGGCATTTCACCCTGCATTTCGGATACCTTGCGATGAACGACGTGATGAAGATGGTCAAGGACATGGACCTGGGCATTGCAGGTCAGGACTTTGGGATGGACTGCACGATGACCGTGTCGGTCCGTCTGGGCCTTGTGGACGATTTCATTTCACGTTCCGGCGACATCGAAGGCTGCACGGTCACGGAGTAAAATCACCCCGTTTGGTTGACATTCACAAAATATTTCCTTAAATTTGGGGATTGTTGTAACAACTTAACACAATTATATCACAATGAAAAAAGTACACATTTTCAATGCAGGTCCGTGCGTCCTTCCGGAGCAGGCCATCGAGAACGCAATTGAGGCCCTCAAGGACTTCAAGGGCACAGGTATGTCAGTAATCGAGATCTCACACCGCACCAAGCAGTGGGAGGAAGTTATGCAGGAGTGCCGTTCTCTGTGGAAAGAACTTCTCCATATCCCCGACACGCACGAAGTCATCTTCTTCGGAGGCGGAGCAAGCACAGGCTTCCTCTATGTTCCGTACAACCTTCTCGAAAAGAAGGCTGCATACCTTGAGACAGGCGTCTGGGCAAAGAAAGCCCTCAAAGAGGCCAAGGGGCTCGGCAGCACATTCGGTGCAGAGGCCGTCGCAGTGGCATCTTCGGCAGACAAGACTTACTGCTACATCCCTAAAGACTATGTGATCCCGGCAGACGCGGACTATTTCCATATCACCACCAACAACACCATCTACGGCACAGAAATCAAGGAAGACATCGACTGCCCTGTTCCCCTCGTGGCAGACATGTCGTCAGACATCATGAGCCGTCCGGTCGATGTCAGCAAGTACGCCGTCATCTATGGTGGCGCGCAGAAGAATGTAGGCCCTGCAGGCGTGACATTCGCAATCGTCCGCAAGGACATCCTGGGCAAGGTAAGCCACTACATCCCTACCATGCTCAACTACCAGACCCACATCGACGGCGAGTCAATGTTCAACACACCTCCTGTATTCTCGATCTTCGTGATGAACGAGACACTCAAATGGCTCAAGAGCATCGGAGGTGTCGAGGCCATCAACAAGATCAACACCGAGAAGGCAAACATGCTTTATGACGAGATCGACCGCAACTCGCTCTTCGTGGGCACCGCCGCTAAGGAAGACCGCTCCATCATGAACGTATGCTTCGTTTGGGCACCGGGTTACGAGCATCTCCAGGACGAGTTCCTCGCCTTCACCAAGGAGCGCAAGATGTGCGGCCTCAAGGGTCACCGCAGCGTGGGCGGATTCCGCGCATCCATCTACAACGCCTGCCCTGTCGAGAGCGTCAAGGCCCTCGTTGAGGCAATGCAGGAATTTGAGAAACTTCACAAATAATTAAATATGAAGATTTTAGTTGCAACCCAGAAACCGTTCGCAAAGGTAGCGGTAGAGGGTATAAAAAATATCGCCGAGCAGGCAGGACACGAAGTCGTGCTTCTCGAAAAATATGCCGAGCAGGCAGAATTTGTCGCAGCCGCCGCTGACGCAGACGCAATCATCGTGCGTTCCGACAAGGTCACTGCCGAGGTCGTTGAGGCAGCAAAGAACCTCAAGATCGTAGTGCGCGCAGGTGCAGGTTTTGACAACCTCGACCTCGCAGCATGCACCGCACACAATGTTGTCGCCATGAACACACCGGGCCAGAACTCCAACGCCGTGGCCGAACTTGCCATCGCCATGATGATATTCATGGCACGCACACAGTTCACCCCTGCCACAGGCACCGAGATTCAGGGCAAGACCCTCGGAATCCAGGCATTCGGCAATGTGGGACGCCTGGTCGGGGCAAAGGCAGCCGCCCTGGGCATGAAGGTCAAGGCCATCGACCCGTTCCTCCAGCCTGAGCAGATCATCTCCGGCGGTGCAGAACCGGCAGCAAGCCTCGAGGACCTTTATTCGACCTGCGATTATGTGTCCATTCACATCCCTGCCACTCCGCAGACCATCGGAAGCATCGGGTACGACCTCATCTCCAAGATGCCGAAGGGCGCGACACTCATCAACACCGCCCGCAAGGAAGTCATCGACGAGGCCGGGCTCGAAAAGGCCCTGGAAGAGCGTCCTGACCTCAAATATGTGGCCGACGTGGCACCGGACAACCTCGCCGCACTCCAGGAGAAGTTCGGTCTCAGGGTGTTCGCCACGCCGAAGAAGATGGGGGCACAGACCTCCGAGGCCAACGTCAATGCCGGACTCGCCGCAGCGCGCCAGATCTGCGCATTCTTCGAGACAGGATGCACCCGTTTCCAGTTAAATAAGTAATAACACAATATGGTAAGAGTAAAACCGTTTGCGGCGATAAGGCCGCCAAAAGAGCTGGTCGAGGAAGTGGCCGCAAGACCTTATGACGTACTGAACTCCCAGGAGGCCAGAAAAGAGGCCGGTGAGAAGTCACTTCTCCACATCACCAAGCCGGAAATCGACTTCACCCCGATCGCTGACGAGCACAGCCCGCAGGTCTATGACAAGGCCGTCGAGAATTTCAAGGCCTGGCAGGAAAAGGGCTGGCTCAAAAGGGACGGCAAGGAATGCTACTACATCTATGCCCAGACCATGGAGAAGCGCACCCAGTACGGTTTCGTGCTCTGCGCCCATACCGACGACTACGCGACCGGCAAGATAAAGAAGCACGAACTTACCCGCAAGGACAAGGAAGATGACCGCATGGTGCATGTACGCATCCAGAACGCCAACATCGAGCCTGTATTCTTTGCATTCCCGGATAATGCCGAACTCGAGGCCATCATCAAAAACACCATTTCAGGCACACCTGAATATGATTTTGTTGCCGAAGACGGTTTCGGGCACCATTTCTGGGTCATCGACGACGACGCCCTCATCGCCCGCATAACGGAGATATTCACCAACGACATCCCTGCATTCTACGTGGCCGACGGCCATCACAGGACAGCGGCGGCGGCACGTGTCGGGGCAGAAAAGAAAGAGCACAACCCGGCCCATACCGGCGACGAGGAATACAATTTCTTCATGGCCGTATGTTTCCCTGAAAGTCAGTTGAAGATTATTGACTACAACCGCGTGGTCAAGGACCTGAACGGCCTCACGGAGGAGCAGTTGCTGGCGGCCCTTGAAGAGGACTTCACCGTCTCTCTGGAGAGCAAACCACGCTGCGGACGCCCTGCCAAGCCATATCAGCCGGACCATCTGCACAATTTCTCGATGTACCTCGGCGGCAGATGGTACAGCCTCGAGGCCCGGGAAGGCCGCTTCGACGACAGTGACCCGATCGGTGTGCTTGACGTCACCATCCTTTCCAACCTCGTTCTGGACAAGATCCTTGGGATCAAGGACCTTCGCACCGACAAGAGGATCGACTTCGTCGGGGGCATCAGGGGTCTTGGCGAACTGAGCCGCAGAGTCGATTCCGGCGAGATGAAGGTCGCCTTCGCGCTCTACCCTGTCTCCATGAAGCAGCTCGTGGACATTGCCGACAGCGGCAACATCATGCCGCCGAAAACGACCTGGTTCGAACCAAAGCTGCGCTCCGGACTAATCATACATAAGTTGGATTAGGAATCGGTATGAGTGCTAAGAAGAATGGCGGAATCAATGAATGTTGTATCTGACATTGGAAGGAATGTGTCACCATTCCGTAGAGGACTCCGGGATGGCATTCCAATCGGATTCGGGTACTTTGCGGTATCATTTTCCCTGGGAATAATTGCAAGAAAAGCGGGACTGACTGCCGCTGAGGGGTTCATTGGAAGCTTTTTCACGCGGGCATCGGCGGGGGAGTATGGTGGCTACACGTCCATCGCAAATCAGGCTTCCTTCGCGGCAATGGCGCTGATATGCGTAATTGCGAATTTGAGATATCTGCTGATGGGAGCATCACTCACACAGAAGTTCCATCCTGATACGCCTCTCTGGAAGCGTGTGCTGACAGCGGGCTGCATCACAGACGAGGTGTTCGGAATCTCATTTGCATACCCGGGATACCTTGCGCCATCATACACACTCGCTGCGGCATTGG
>JAZRVQ010000039.1:0-18691 GCA_045599265.1 Candidatus Cryptobacteroides sp.
GTTCCCGGCAAGAACGTAACTGAAGTTCTGCACGGGTGTCACACCGGACTCGCCATATCTGCTGATTGTCTTCATGTTGCCATTTCGGTCATAACTGATTCCGCCTTCCGAATAACTGGAGGTCAGGGATTGACCCACGTACCTCGCATTGCCCGCAAGACGGCCTGCACCATCATATTCGAACGCATCTGTCGCCACAAATGTCGTGCCTGTACGGCTCTCGATTTCTGAAATTCCACCGGAATATAGAGGAGTCGAGTGGGAAGGGGCGGTATATCTCAGCTCTTCACGGTAAACATTCGAACCATCAGGTCTTTTCGTCTGTATGACAGAAGGTTGGCCTTGGAGCGTATATGTCCGAGACGTGGTGACTCCGAAAGATGATACACTATTGCTGCGGCCCCACCGCAAAGTTTATGATATCTTCAGGACATATGTGCAACTGGATGATTGTTGTCAGGCCGCGCCCCATATCCTTGACTGAGGCCCCTAGCAGCCAGACATCGTTGTCGAGGATCATATAACGGTCGTGGACGGCCTTCGGCAGTTGCACATTCTGTATCTCGCCATACTGGGCATTATGCTTCTCAAAATCGAGCCGGACCTTCTCGCTGTATCTGGTATAAACTGTCGCCACGACACACGGGGCGCGCTTGTCCAGAAGCATGAGCGTCCGTTCATCGACGAAGTTGTCAATCAAAATCACCCTTCTCTTAGCCGTCCTGACCAGTTTGGACAGATAGGAATATGCGTCCCAGACACACCCGGTCGGGATTACGATTTCTGATGGTTGCTGGTTGGTCTTGATGTAGAAATCGATGTCCTCCTGCTGCCTGTCAAGTCGGTCTTCTATCTTCAGCAGGCGGTCATCCATATGCTGCTGAAGCGCAACTATCTGACGGTTGATGCTGTAGCCATGGAGCAGGTGCTGCTTCAGCACGGAATTGGCCCACTGGCGAAACAATATGCCTTGCGTTGAATGGACGCGATACCCAACAGAAAGAATCATGTCTAGCGAATAGTGTTCTACGGCGCGTTCAACCTGCCTTCCGCCCTCAATCTGAACTATCGCAAATTTTGCGACAGTTGGATTGGGGGTTTTGGGTATGTTCAGTTCCTCATTAAGTGCATTGTTGATGTGTTTGCCTATTGTCTTGACATCACGACCGAACAACATTGCAATCTGCTGCCTGCTTAGCCAGACCGTCTCTTTGTCAACGCGCACCTCAAGCCTGATATTGTCATCGGGCTGATACAGAACAATCTCACCGCTGATCTCGTTCTCTTTATTCACTAAATTTTCCATACTCACAAAAGTATACAACAAAAAACTCGTTCCAGAAAGAGCACGAGCTTATTTTCAAAAATCGGTCATACAGGGCCGTAGAAGGCCGATTAAGTGCGTCATAAAATTGCACGAATGCAGCAAAATTTGATTATTACCGTCCCTTTCGATATGGCAAATCGCCCCTGCAGGCCGCTGGGAGGGCATTTTGGTGGGATAGAAGTATACCAAAATCCTCGTACTCCATGCAAAGATGGCACACCCTGCAAATCTGCTATAGGGTGCGCCATAATAAAATAATTAAAAAGCTGACAATCAATGGATAAAACATTTTTATTACGCTTACCCTACCCTGATTTTGGAGGATGCGTCGTGTTCCGGCCAATACGTCTATCGTTCATTCAGATACAGCGCCGAGACAAATCTGATCTCGTGCACATCTGGATGTGACTCAACATAGTCTGCACAGTACTGCCCCACGGCCTGAAGATACTCCGAACAATCATCGGCGAAATTGAATGATTCCAATGGTTCCGGAACGGCATTCTCAACATCTTCGACAGAATACAATTCAGGATAGCGGGATGGCCGGACGAAATCATCCATGACGACAAGACCTGTATGTGATGTGTAGGAAAGAAGGACCCGCCTTGTATAAAAGGAATCATCCTTGCCAAGCACATATTGTTTAAAGCATTTCCGTATGTCACCATGCCCTGTGGAGAAATCACCCTGATGGTCATAATCCAGCATAGCGAACAACACTTTCCCATCTTTTGAGAAAAAAGCCGGGGAATACTCCCACCACAGTTCATTGCCACGAAAATGTTCTCTTGTCCATATTTCTGGATTACCCTGCACCACTGTACCGAACCCGGACTCCCTGTCATAAAGGTAACAAGCATCGTCCTTCAGAACATATCTGGCCAGGCCTTCATCAATCCGTGCAATCAGAATCGAATCGTCCGCATCCTGGCCATAAAAGGACAACATCTCCTTGACGTACTCTTCAATGTCCAAGGCAGATTCCGGATAAGCAAGATGTGTCTTGATATATGAGTGTATCGCGTCTGAACAAGGCGATTCCATATTGTGGGCCTTTGCCTGCCTGATTATCCACTGCTCAGGCGAGCAAGAAGCAGACAAAGAAATAAAAACAATAACGTCAAAAATCAGAGAAAATAACCTCATATCTAAAATTTAGGGATGATGAAAAAATAAGTTGGTAAAGATTTATGAAAGATTGTTTAAGGATTTTTGATATGGAATGAAGGAGTGTAGCTGCGCTACATGACTGAATGACATAGTAAAAAGACTAAACAAGATACATAAAGATTACCAAGTTATTTTTTAAGAATGACTAAATAAACCATTGCAAAACAGGTTCTTATTAAAAATTATGGAAAACCATGTGGTCATAATGGCAGGAGGCATCGGCAGCAGATTCTGGCCGATGAGCACTCCCGGAATGCCAAAGCAGTTCATAGACGTGCTTGGATGCGGCAAAAGCCTCATCCAGATGACGGCTGACCGTTTCTCCACCATCTGCCCTGTTGAAAACATCTGGGTTGTCACAGGCGAGGCTTATGTAGAAATCGTGAAAGAGCAGCTGCCCCGGATACCTCAGGAGAACATCCTCGCCGAACCGGCGGCACGCAATACCGCGCCGTGCATCGCATACGCATGCTGGAAAATCCGTTCACGCATAGGCGGGGATGGCAAGGCAAACATTGTCGTCACACCGTCCGATGCCCTTGTCCTGGATGTCACGGAGTACCGCAGGGTCATCTCTGCAGCACTGGCCCACACTGCAGACAGCGCCAGCATTGTTACGATTGGCATCAAGCCCAACCGTCCGGAGACCGGATACGGCTACATCGAGGTCGGCGATGGGGACGGCATCTTCAAGGTGGACGCATTCAAGGAGAAACCGGACCTGGAGACGGCACAGGGATACCTCCGGGCCGGAAATTATCTATGGAACGCAGGGATATTTGTCTGGAACTGCGACACCATCGAGTCCGAGCTCCGCACACACGCCCCGCAGATCTGCACCGTGATGGACAGGATGGCCGGCTGCGGTTTCAGTGACGCGGCCGTGAAGGAGTTCTTCCCAACTTGCGAGAAAATCAGCATCGACTACGCAGTGATGGAGAAGGCCGGGTCCATCTTCACTGTTCCGGGAGATTTCGGATGGAGTGACCTCGGGACTTGGGGCTCGCTCTGGCAGAACTGCGCAAAGGACACCGAAGGCAATGCCGTAGTGGCACAGGAAGGGACCGTGCTCTATGACTGCAAAGGGTGCGTCGTGCACGTAAGCGACCTCAAAAACGCTGTGATACAGGGGCTGGATGGGTATATTGTAGCAGAAAAAGACGGCAGGCTGCTTATCTGCAGGCTTGACCAGGAACAAAGAATAAGAGATTTCAAGAAATGAACAGTATGTTATTGAAAAACGTGCTTCTGGGCACACAGAAAGTCGATATAGAGATAGTTGGCAACAAGTTCGGGAAGATTGTCCCAAGCACGGACGAGGCCCCTGCAGAGGTGGCCATTTTTCCGGCATTCTACAACACACACAACCATGCCCCAATGACATTGGTGCGAGGTTATGGTGATGACAAACCGTTGATGGAGTGGCTCCAGGAGTATATTTGGCCATATGAGGACAAATTGACACCGGCTGACATACGCAAAGGCAGCGACATCGCAATGCGCGAAATGGTCAGCACCGGCAGTGTGTTCTTCTCGGACATGTACTTCAACATCGAGGAGACCATCGATACAGTGGACAGATATGGTCTGCGCGCGGCTATAGGCATCACCATAATGGAGACACACAGCAAGGTCGTGGAGGACCAGAAAAAGGATTTCATCAGCCACTGGTCTGACCCGACAGGCGGCAGGATACAGCTCACAGTGGCGCCGCACGCCATCTACACAGTCGGCACGGAGAAACTCATCCGGGCCACCGAAATGGCCCGTTCCAACGGAATGAAACTCCATATCCATATCAGCGAGACCAGAAAGGAGATCGAAGACTGCATAAAGGAGCACGGCACTACACCGGTACGCTATCTTGACAAGATCGGTCTGCTGGGTCCGGACGTAATCGCGGCGCACTGCGTGCACGTGGACCGCGAGGAATGGGACATACTTGCAAAGCGCGGCGTCACAGTGGCACACTGCCCTTGCTCAAACCTCAAACTCGGCAGCGGCCGTTTCCCATACGAACTGGCAATTGACTCGGGGTGCCGCATCACGCTCGGCACCGACGGGGCATCGTCCAACAACAATCTTGACATGCATGAGGAGATGAAGTTCGCCGCCCTGATGGCCAAGGCCGTGACAGCACGCGAAGACGGCACTCTTGACAATTTCGGCAACCCGTCACTGCTTCCTGCCCCGGAAATCCTCAAATGGGCAACACGCAACGGAGCCGAGGCATTCGGCATCGACTCGGGCGAGATTGCCGAAGGCAAGCTGGCCGATGCCATCCTTGTCGACCTCTCGGACATAGCCCTCAACCCGCACGACGGAGGCAGCAGACTCGTGTCGAACTGGGTGTACGCAGCCGGCAACAGGTGCATCAAGGACGTCATCTGCGACGGAAAATTCATAATGAAAGACAGAATAATATAATATATGGTCTGCGAAAACAAATTCTACGAAATCTACAAGAGGGGTCCGGAAGGAATTGCCTTCTGTCCATACCGCATCTGCCCGATAGGAGCACACAGCGACCACAATCTGGGCAAGATTACAGGATTTGCCATCGACAAAGGCATACACATAGCATACAGTCCCAAGCAGAACGGAGTCATCGAACTTGCCTCGCTGCAGTTTGACAAGCGTGCACAATGGCATATCAAGGGCACACCGGAAGTCAAGTGCGACGACTGGGCGGACTATCTGCGTGGAGTCACTATAGAACTGGCCCAGAGATACCCTCTGCACACGGGTCTGTGCGGAGTCATCGAGGGGTCGCTCCCTATCGGAGGTCTCTCTTCCAGCGCAGCCGTATGCATCGCGTTCATCAGCGCACTCTGCAGGGTAAACGGCATCACTCTCAGCGACATAGAGATCATCCTCATTGCCAAGGCGGCCGAGAACGATTATGTGGGCGTCAGTTGCGGCAAACTGGACCAGAGCTGCGAGGTATATAGCCGCAAGGACCAGCTTCTCTATCTGGACTGCAAGGATGACAGCTACGAACTGATTCCGCAGAATCCGGCCATGAAGCCTTACGAAATAGCGATTTTCTTCAGCGGTGTCGAGCGCACTCTGGCAGGCAGCAAGTTCAACATGAGGGTGGACGAGGCCCGCAGCGCGGCATACGCGCTGAAGGCATTTGCAGGGATGGAATACGGCAAGTTCGGAGAGACCAACCTCAGGGATATCCCGTTTGAGACCTACCAGCAGTATAAGGACCGCCTTCCGGAAACCTGGAGGCTGAGGGCGGAGCACTGGTTCACCGAGTTCCAGCGCGTCGAGGCCGGAGCAGAGGCATGGAGGAAGGGAGACATAGAGCAGTACGGCCGTCTCTCCTTCGAAAGCGGCCATTCGAGCATCTACAATTGGGAGACAGGTTCGCCTGAGCTCAAGACATTGTACGAGATAATGACACATACGGACGGCATATATGGCGGACGTTTCAGCGGTGCGGGATTCAAGGGATGCTGCATGGCCCTGATCGACCCTGCATACAGGGAGAGCATTCTCGAAAAGGTCGGAAGCGAGTACCTTGCCGCCTTCCCTGCCCTGAAAGGCAAATATCAGGGAGTCATCTGTCATAGCGCAAACGGAGTTGAAATATGAAATGCGTGATACTGGCGGCCGGGTACGCCACAAGACTTTACCCGCTCACTGAGAATTTTCCGAAGCCACTCCTCAAGGTCGGTGAAAAGACCATTCTGGACTGGTTGATTGATGATATCGGTGACATGGCCGACGGATTCGTGGTCATCAGCAACCACAAGTTCGCGCAGATTTTCAAGGACTGGGCCCGTCCCGGCATCACAGTGGTCGATGACATGACATCCACCAACGAGACACGTCTGGGTGCGGTATGCGACATCAAGTACGCTATCGACCAACTGGGCCTGGATGAAGACCTGCTGGTCATCGCCGGCGACAATGTCCTGGACTTCAGCCTCAGGAAATTCATTTCCTACGCCAGGGAGAAAGGCACCAGCTGCATAATGCGCTATTTCGAGCCAGACACGACAACATTGAGCAAGCGCGGCATTGTAAGTTTTGACGCGGATGACCGTGTCATCGGGATGGAAGAGAAGCCTGCACAGCCGAAAACCAGCTGGTGCTGCCCACCTTTCTATTATTACACGCGCGAGGACGCAGGGCTTGTCGGGGACGGTATCAAGGCCGGATGCGGCACTGATGCACCGGGATCATACATTTCCTGGCTCTGCCGCCAGACGACCGTCCATGCGATGGAGATGCCGGGCAGCCGCTACGACATAGGCAACCTTGAGAGTTACCGCAAAGTCCAGGAAACATACAAGGGAATAACAAGATAAATAAATGATAATGAAGGTATTGGTAACCGGCGCAGCCGGATTCATAGGAAGCAATCTTGTAAAGAAACTGCTGGAGAGCGAGCCGGACACACAGATTGTTGGCTACGACAACATAAACAACTATTACGACGTCAACCTGAAATATTTCCGACTTGCGGAACTGGGCATAGTCAAGGAAGGCAACGACTTCGTGGACGGCGAAAAGGTCGGCAGTCCTGACGGAAGGTTCGTGTTCGTCAAGGGCAACCTTGCAGACAAGGCACTGCTGGAAAGACTGTTCGAAGAGGAAAGGTTCGACATCGTCGTCAACCTCGCCGCACAGGCCGGAGTAAGATATTCAATCACCAACCCGGACGCTTACATCGAGGCCAACCTGATCGGTTTCTACAACATCCTCGAGGCCTGCCGCAACCATCCGGTTCAGCACCTTGTATATGCCTCTTCATCAAGTGTTTACGGGTCCAACAAAAAGGTCCCGTACTCCATCGACGACAAGGTGGACAACCCTGTCAGCCTGTACGCCGCCACCAAGAAGAGCAACGAACTTCTGGCACACGCCTACAGCAAGCTGTATGACATTCCATCCACCGGTCTCCGTTTCTTCACCGTATATGGTCCTGCCGGCCGTCCGGACATGGCATATTTCGGATTCACCAACAGACTTCTGAAGGGCGAAACAATCAAAATCTTCAATTTCGGCAACTGCAAGAGGGATTTCACCTACGTTGACGACATTGTCGAAGGCGTCCGGAGAGTGATGCACAAGGCCCCGGCCAAGGCTACCGGCGAAGACGGCCTTCCGGTTCCTCCATACGCAGTCTACAACATCGGCAACAGCAGTCCGGAGAACCTTCTGGACTTCGTGGACATTCTCCAGCAGGAACTTATCCGCGCCGAAGTGCTTCCGGCAGACTATGATTTCGAGGCTCATAAGGAACTTGTCCCTATGCAGCCGGGCGATGTCCCTGTGACATTTGCAGACACCAGCGCACTGGAGCGCGACTTCGGCTACAAGCCTTCCACGACACTCCGTGAAGGTCTCCGCAGATTCGCCCGGTGGTATAAGGCATTTTATTTGTAATACATCCAATTCGACCAATCATGAATAGAATGACTTCAATAACAGCATGCATTTTTGCGCTCGCGGCCATATTGACCGGATGCGGCAAAAATCTTGACGACAACAACAAAAGCGGCAAGGACAATGAAGTGAAACTCGAACCTCCCGTCGACATCCAGCTCACAAAGTCTGAGGTCGAAATGGCCTCTGACGTCAATCAGTTCGGTTTCAGGCTTTTCTCTGACATTCAGAGCCAGAGCCTGGACAAGGATATGATGATGTCGCCTCTGAGCATCTCGCTGGCCCTCTCCATGGCTGCGACAGGATCTGACGGGGCGACGTCCGAAGAAATGACGCAGGTGCTCGGGTTCGAGGGCAGGAGTGTCGAGGAAATGGACCAGTTCTACTTCAAGATGCTGGAAGGCCTGGCCAAGGCCGACAAGAGCGTGACCTTCGAAGTGGCCAACTCGATCTGGACAGCAAGGGGCCTCAAGGTCCTTGACAGTTTCATCAGTGACTGTGGGAAATGGTTCAGTTCCGAAATATATCCGGACATTGATTTCGGCGCCTCCTCGACTCCCGGACGCATCAACAAATGGTGCTCCGACAAGACTCACGGCAAGATTGACAAGGTCGTCGACAGTCCTGACCCGAATGTCATGATGATGCTCATCAATGCATTGTATTTCAACGGCAAATGGGGTATCACCTTCCCGGACGTCGCCAAACGGACCTTCCACGGGGCCAAAGGTGATGTGAAAATGGATTTCATGCAGGGCAAGGCCAGCCTGCCGTACTGCAAAGACTCAAAGACCTTCGAGGCCGTAAGCCTGCCATACGGCAACGGTGCATTCAGGATGGCTGTCATCAAACCTCTGAACGGATGCACTGTCGGCGAGGCGCTGAATGGCTTGGCATCAGACTGGACCAGCTACTCCCGTTCGCTGAAATTCGGTTCAGGAGATGTGCAGTTCAGAATGCCTGAATTCAAGGTTGAATATTTCAAGGACATAACAGGCGACCTGCAGAATATGGGAATGGTGGATGCATTCTCTGACTGCGCCGACTTCAGCAGAATGACCGGACCGGACCAGTCACTGAAGATCAGCAGAGTCAGCCACAAGACATTCATAGACGTGAACCATCTGGGTACGGAGGCCGCTGCTGTGACTGTCGTCGAGATGAAGTTCACCACCGCCATGCCCCAGGTCAACCCGATACGCGAGTTCTATGTGGATGACCCGTTCGCATACGTGATCTACGAGCAGTCCACGGGAGCTGTGCTTTTCATCGGAACCAAGAACTGAGAGTCATTTCCTGACATGGCTGACAATTTCCTTGAGACTCAGCGCGCTGCCTACGAGGCCAGAAAGGATGCCGCTGAAAAGAAAAAGAAAGCGGACTTCCAAAAGAAGGTCGAAGCCTACCGCAAAAAACTTGCGCAGGCCAATAAAAATAAGTAAATTTGCCCGGTTTATGGCGAAAGCCTGGACAAAACGGAAACTATAAAACATTTTTAAATAAACTATGGTATCTTACAAAGAATTGGGTCTTGTGAACACCAGAGAGATGTTCGCCAAGGCAGTAAAGGGCGGTTATGCCATCCCGGCATTCAACTTCAACAACATGGAACAGCTCCAGGCCATCATCATGGCTTCAGCTGAGACAAAGTCTCCAGTCATCCTTCAGGTTTCAAAGGGTGCCCGCAAGTATGCACACGCCACTCTTCTCCGCTATATGGCAGAGGGTGCAGTCGCTTATGCAAAGGAGCTCGGTTGGGAGAATCCTCAGATCGTTCTTCACCTCGACCACGGCGACAGCTTCGAGACTTGCAAGAGCTGTGTTGACTTCGGTTTCTCATCAGTAATGATTGACGCTTCATCTCTTCCATTCGAGGAGAACATCGCCCTCACCAAGAAGGTCGTTGAGTATGCTCATCAGTTCGACGTGACTGTAGAGGCTGAGCTCGGCGTTCTCGCAGGTGTCGAGGATGAGGTTTCATCAGCTGTTTCACACTACACTAAGCCTGAAGAGGTCATCGAGTTCGCCACCCGCACTGGCTGCGACTCCCTCGCTATCTCCATCGGAACATCACACGGTGCATACAAGTTCACTCCTGAGCAGTGCACACGCGACCCTAAGACCGGAAAGCTCGTTCCACCTCCACTCGCATTCGACGTTCTCCACGAGGTTGAGAAGAAGCTCCCCGGCTTCCCTATCGTTCTCCACGGTTCATCTTCAGTCCCACAGGACGAGGTTGACACCATCAACGCATTCGGCGGCAAGCTTCCGGATGCAGTAGGTATTCCTGAGGAGCAGCTCCGCGAGGCAGCAAAGAGCGCTGTCTGCAAGATCAACATCGACTCTGACTCACGTCTTGCAATGACTGCAGCCATCCGCAAGCACATGGCTGAGAACCCTGGTCACTTCGATCCTCGCCAGTACCTTACTCCTGCCCGCGAGAACATGAAGAAGATGTACATCCACAAGATCGTGAACGTACTCGGCTCAGACGGCAAGGCTGAATAATTTATTGATTTAAATCAAGAAGAGACTGGGTACGCCAGTCTCTTCTTTTTATTACATGACAGGCAAAGTAATCATATTTTCAGCACCGTCAGGTGCTGGCAAGAGCACGGTCGTGAATCACCTTCTCGGCCTTCATCCTGAGTTTGAATTCTCCATTTCAGCAACGTCCAGAGCACCTCGCGGCGAGGAGCAGGATGGTGTGGAATATTACTTCCTGACGGCGGAAAAGTTCCGCGAACTGATCAAGGAGGACGCCTTCGTCGAGCACGAGGAAGTCTATCACGACAAGTTCTACGGCACTCTCAAGTCCGAGGTGGAGAGAATCTGGAGCAAGGGGCACGTCATCATCTTCGATGTGGACGTAAAGGGAGGATACAACCTCAAGAAATATTTCGGCGACAAGGCCAAATCCATCCTTATCTGTCCTCCTTCGCTGGAGGTTCTGCGCGAGAGACTCATCGGACGCGGCACGGACACGATGGAGGCCATCGAAGAAAGGCTTGCAAAGGCTGGTTCGGAGCTCGAATTCGCTTACGGCAAGTTCGACTACAATCTGGTGAACGACAAACTTGAGGTCACATTCGCCGAGGCTGAGAAAGTTATTGACGATTTTTTGGCAGAATAGATGGACATAGCGGTTTACGGAGGGTCTTTCAATCCCCTGCACATAGGTCATCTGGCCATTCTGAGGCACCTTGCGGAGCGTTTCGACAAGGTGCTGCTGGTGGTATCGCCAAAGAATCCCCTCAAGGATATCGAGAGCGACGGCACCGAGAGGCTTGATGCCGCTGTGGCAGCAGTTGGGAGACATCCGGAACTGGAAGGCAAGGTGGAGGTGTGCGACATCGAGTACCACCTTCCCCTGCCATCATACACATACCGCACTCTGGATGCTCTGAATGCAGGAAATTACTGGAAGGAAGAGCCGGACAGTTTCACCCTTGTGATGGGAGGAGACCAGATTGCGGACATAAGGCGCTGGAGGGAGTACCAGCACATCCTGAAGGACTACGGCGTGGCCGTGTTCCCGAGGGAAGGATTCGACCTGGAGGCCATCAAGGCTGACCTTCTGGAAGAAGACGCAGACTACAGCATCGAACTGATGGACGCCCCTCTGGTGACGGTTTCATCGACCGAAATCCGTGAAGGACTGGCCTCAGGGAAGGATATAAGCGGACTTTTGATGTAGTACCGACATGAAAAGGATTTTGACATTTCTGGCCATTTGGATGGCATCGGCACTGACCTGCGTGAGCGCGCTGGGCCAGGATTTCCATCGTGACGACACCAATCCGGCGGAGAATGAGAATATCAAGATAATAGATGCAGACAGGCCATGGCGTGGCGGAACCAACTTCGTCGGCGCCGAAGGCGAGCACCATATAATCGACATATTCAGGCCTGTATATCTCTGCACCGGCTTCCAGCCCGGGGAGAAGATAAGCGGCCAGACCGCCGACATCAAGTTCCAGTACAGTGTCAGGGCAAGCCTTTTCAGAGACCTGTGGGGCCTGAAATTCGACTTTTTCATCGGATTCACACAGCGTTCGTTCTGGAACATTTACGCATATTCGAGCCCGATCTACGACAATACTTACATGCCGGGAATATACACCTACTTCCCTATCACGAACAAGGCCACAGGGAAGGTCACCAATGACATCCTGTACGGTTACGAACACCGTTCAAACGGGCGTGACGACCTCCTTTCGCGCAGCGTCAATTATGGTTTCGTGACATACACACATTATTTTCCGTGCAATCTGAACCTGCAGGCGACACTGCGTTTCGGAGACGGATACTACGGGGATACCAGGACCTGGGAGGTGATGAACCGCTATTTCGGTTATGTCAACCTTTCGGCGATGTACACCACACCCAAAAAGACATTTGACTTCATGGTCAACGTGGCCCCTATCTACAACAGGAACATCGCAAACATTACTGCCGAGGCATCAGTCAGGCTGAGCAGGAAATACGGCAATCCTTATTTCTTCGTGCAGTACCACAGAGGATACGACGATGCATGCAGGGACATCCTGACCGATATCCCGGACGTGGTGGGTCCGGACGGCATGGTGCACATGAACAACGGAATGCCGAAGGCGCCGAAACAGTATATACGTTTCGGCGTGATGTTCCAGCCTCGCACAATGATGCGCGGATTCCTGTAAATCACTGAATCACAGATTATTGTTCTCTGCCCGCCCTGAAAATCAGGGAAGGATGGAGACGGCGCCAGAAGCCGAGGAACACCCGGCGTCCGGTCCATTTGCCAACCTTGACGGCAGAGAGGCGTGCCCAGTTGGATGAATAGCGCAGCCATTCGTCGCTGGCCGTGACCGGGTTGCCGTCAAGACCTACGGTGTCCATTGTGTAACCGGTGCGACCTTCATGGATATAGCCACTCATAAGGGCGATGACCTCGGTCTCATACATCTTTTCGGTCATTTCGACCGGATTGCCGTCACCATTGAGAGTGATGAGTCCGCCGGAATTGGAGACAATGCGGTGGACAAGAAATCTGCCGTCAGTGGATCTGCCAAGGACGACTGCCCCCGGGACGAGGTCAGACGGTCTGAACGGAGAAAGAATAAGCGTGTCGCGCCCGCTCACCAGAAAAGGGTTCATGCTGTTGCCCTTGCATCGGAGCTGAACGGTCGTCCCCTCGCCTATCAGCTGGCGGATCCCGGCCATAATTATTTCATTGTCAAGAGTGATTGTTTCCATTGTTGGTCCTCCGTCTGCAAAATTACACAATTAAATGTTATATTTGCAAATTGCTGCATTATGGGCAGCGCCGGAAAAACACAAAAAATGAGCAAAACCACAAAATATAACGTCGCAGGGCACGTTTTTGAGATGATTGTGCCGGACAGATTCGAGAATTCACGACTCCTGGGGTCGTATGTTCCGTTCATCACTGACGAGCAGACCGAGCCTCTGTTCAGCCTTGAAATGGCTGTCGGAGACTTTGCCGAGCCGGGCAGCCTCATCCAGGTACTCAACGACGAGGCACCGTTCCTTTGGGTATTTGAGGGATGGTCATTCGGATTCTCGTTCACGACCGAAAGGCCCGCAGCGCTGCTCACATTCGACTGCAAGGACGGCAGGAACGTCTGGACAAAAGGTCACATCTGCATAAAGCCGCACACAAGTTTCAGTGAGGCGGACAGCGCAGTGAGCAACGCCATGATGCTGATGTACGCCTACAACACGGGCTGGCACGACACCCTGATGCTGCACGCATCCTGTCCGATGAAGGACGGTGTGGGATATGTCTTCCTGGGCAAGAGCGGCACCGGAAAAAGCACGCACAGCAGGATGTGGATGGAGAATATCCCGGAGGTGGAACTGCTCAACGACGACAATCCGGTTGTGCGCGTAATTGACGGAAAAGCAATCGTTTACGGCACGCCATGGAGCGGAAAGACGCCTTGCTACAAGAACAAGTCGGTCCCGCTTCACGGCATCGTCAGGATTGTCAGGGCACCGCACAACAAGGCAGTCAGGCTCGGTATGCTTCAGTCCTATGCGTGCCTGCTTCCTTCTTGTTCATGCATGAAATGGGACGAACAATGGGTGGACAGACAGCACGAGACCGTCGAGAAAGTCATCTCGACAGTGGCCTGCTGGGACATGGAATGCCTGCCGGATGCCGACGCCGCATTGACCTGTTATAAAGCCGTATCGGAATGAAATATATACGATGGTTCCATAACGCGATAAAGCCTTACAGGCTGCCGCTCTACCTGTCGGTCTTCTGCCAGATTGTGCTGGTGGGACTGGCTCTTGGATATGTGTTCATCAGCAAGGCACTGGTGGACATCGCAACCGGGTATACCGCGGCAATGGAGTTGTTCGGCATAGAGACGGTACGTGACGGACTGATTGCATACGGCGCGGCAATGATTGGACTCATACTGCTGCGCACCCTCATCGGGGCATGGCGCAACTTCCTCCAGTCCAAAGCATCGGTAATGTTGCGCAACTCTCTGAGACAAAGGCAGTTTGATAACCTCATGCATCTCAGTGTAGATGTAAGGAAGAAATTCCATTCGGGTGACATCCTGAACCGCATACAGGACGACACATCCGCAGCAGCGACGACATGTTGCAACACCATACCGAACCTTATCGGCACCGCACTCCAGCTGATTGCAGCATTTGTTTACCTGCTCATCCTGGAGCCGGCGCTTGCATGGACACTGATAGTGGTGCTCCCTGTCGGCATTTTCGGAGGCAAGTTTGTGATGAGAAAGCTGCGCAGCCTCACCCTGGAGGTCAAGAAGAACGACAGCGCCGTGCAGAGCCATGTGCAGGAAAGCGTTCAGCACCAGACACTTATCAAGACTCTTGAATACGACGCCAACAGTTCGGCCACCCTGGAAGACCTTCAGGGAGATCTGTACGGCAACACGATGAAGAGGACCAAGTTCACCCTTGTGGCCAGGATCATCGTGAGCGTCACACTCTCCTGCGGTTACGCCATCGCCTTCCTCTGGGGTGTGTTCGGCATCTTCAAAGGCACTGTCACCTACGGACTTATGACAGCCTTCCTGCAGCTTGTGGGACAGCTCCAGAGGCCGCTCATTGTCATAGGAGAGGAACTTCCCGGCATATTCCACTGCACTGCATCCATCGACCGTCTGCTCGAACTTGACGCGCTTCCGAAAGAGGAAATATCCGACCCTATATTTCTCGGCAGCAGGGCCGGGATATCGGTGGAGAACGTCACTTTCAAATACGATGACGGCACTGAGAACGTGCTGGAGGGGTTCAGCCACGACTTCAGGCCGGGCAGCCGCACCGCCATTGTAGGTCCGACGGGCGTCGGCAAGAGCACGCTCATCAAACTGATGCTCTCACTGGCCAGACCGACCAGCGGCAAGGTGATGATATACAATGAGGACGGGAAGGCACACGAAGCCGGGAGCGCCACCAGGTGCAACCTTGTCTATGTGCCGCAGGGCAACAGCCTGTTCAGCGGGACAGTCAGGGAAAACCTGCTCATGGGCAACCCGAAAGCATCCGGAGAAGACCTGAAGGCCGCCCTGCACACATCATCAGCCGATTTTGTGCTTGACCTGCCTAACGGGCTGGACACCCAGTGTTTCGAGGCCGGTGGCGGACTCAGCGAGGGCCAGGCCCAGAGGATCGCCATTGCGCGCGCCCTTCTCAGACCGGGCAGCATACTGCTGCTGGACGAGTTCAGCTCGGCACTCGACCCTGAGACCGAGAACACCCTGCTCGAAAGACTTACCGCACGCGAGAACGGCAAGACGATGATCTTCATCACTCACCGCGAAAGGATTGCGGATTTCTGCGACGAAACAATCAAAATGAAAAATATACGATGAAACTTAAAGATGGATTCAAACTCCGCAATCTCTGCGGGGAGAAGATAGTGTCCGCAACAGGACTGGGCAACATGAATTTCAACAAACTGCTGTCACTCAACCAGTCAGCCGCTTTCCTCTGGGAAAGCTTCTACGGAAAGGAATTCGAGGTGGAAGACCTGGCCAAGGCTCTCGTGGAAGAGTACGGCATCGACCTTCCGCTTGCGACAGTCGATGCGAAGTCCCTGGTTGACAGCTGGCGCAGCGCCGGAGTCCTGGACTAGAAAAGTTCCGGCTGCGGCCAGGATGCAGGAAGCGGGGCCTCGATGACGATCTCCTCTTTCCTGACAGGGTGGACAAACGTGATCCGGCGTGCATGGAGGCATATTCCTCCATCGGGATTGCTGTGGGGTGCACCGTATTTCAGGTCACCCTTGATGGTCATTCCGGCATTGGAGAGCTGGCAGCGGATCTGATGGTGACGGCCGGTGAGCAGCTGCACCTCCACAAGATGATATCTATCGGTCTTTCCGATATATTTATAGATAAGACGGGCGAGCTTGGCTTCGCCCTTCTTTTCTTTTGTCACGAAAGCCTTGTTCTGCTTTTCGTTGCGGCCCAGCCAGTCCTCGAGGGTCTCCTCACCGCTGCGTGGCTGTGCGCACACAAGCGCCCAGTAGAATTTATGTACCTGGCCGTCACGGAACATCGCAGCCAGGCGTTCCAGCGCCTTGCCTGTCTTGGCCAGGATGCAGATGCCGCTGACAGGACGGTCCAGACGGTGCGGGATGCCCATGAAGACCTTGCCGGGCTTGCCGTCGCGCCGGGCAATGAAGGCCTTGTATGACTCGGCAAGACATTCGTCCCCGGTCTTGTCGCCCTGGATGATTTCACCCACCTTTTTGTTTACGACGAGAAGATGGTTGTCTTCGTAGAGAATCCGTGACTGCATGTCAGCAAATTCAGCTTCTGTCAGTGTTCTGTATTCCATTTCTGCCAAATTGTCAGTGATTTTAGAGTGGCACAAAGTTCGTTAAAAACCTTGATGTCTGCAAGAATGCAGGACAAAATCGGAAAATAAACAAAGACAAATAAGAATTATGGGAAAAATCATCGGTATTGACCTCGGAACTACCAACTCATGTGTAGCCGTAATGGAAGGAAACGAGCCTTCCGTAATCATCAACAACGAAGGACAGCGCACCACCCCGTCCGTAGTCGCATTCACTGACGGCGGCGAGCGCAAGATCGGAAGCCCGGCAAAGCGCCAGGCCATCACAAACCCTAACAAGACCGTGTTCTCCATCAAGAGATTCATGGGAGAGACCTATGACCGCGTAAGCACAGAGATTTCACGCGTGCCTTACAAAGTGGCCCGCGGCGACAACAACACTCCTCGCGTGGACATCGACGGACGTCTGTACAGCCCGCAGGAGATCTCCGCCATGATTCTCCAGAAGATGAAGAAGACCGCAGAGGAATATCTCCGTCAGGAAGTCACAGAGGCTGTCATCACTGTCCCTGCATACTTCTCAGACTCTCAGCGCCAGGCCACCAAGGAAGCCGGCAAGATTGCCGGTCTCGAGGTGAAGCGCATCATCAACGAACCTACCGCAGCTGCACTCGCATACGGTCTCGACAAGAAGAACAAGAACATGAAGGTCGCTGTGTATGACCTCGGCGGCGGTACATTCGATATCTCCATCATGGAACTCGGCGACGGTGTGTTCGAGGTTCTCTCCACCAACGGTGACACCCACCTCGGAGGTGACGACTTCGACCAGGTCATCATCGACTGGCTTGCACGCGAATTCGCATTCGAGAACGGCGGAATCGACCTCAAGAAGGACCCTATGGCACTCCAGAGACTCAAAGAGGCTGCCGAAAAGGCCAAGATCGAACTCTCAAGCCAGACCCAGGCCGAGATCAACCTTCCATACATCATGCCTGTTGACGGAGTTCCCAAGCACCTTGTGAAGACACTCACCAGGGCCAAGTTCGAGCAGCTTGCAGACGAGCTCATCCAGAAGACCGTCGAGCCTTGCCGCAAGGCCCTCAGCGACGCAGGTCTCCAGCCTTCACAGATTGACGAAGTGCTTCTCGTCGGCGGTTCGACCCGTATCCCTGCCATCCAGGAGATCGTAAAGAGATTCTTCGGCAAGGAGCCTAACAAGAGCGTCAACCCGGACGAAGTCGTTGCCATCGGAGCAGCCATCCAGGGCGGTGTGCTTGCAGGTGACGTGAAGGACGTCCTCCTTCTCGACGTGACTCCGCTGTCACTCGGTATCGAGACTCTCGGCGGCGTGATGACCAAGCTCATCGAGTCCAACACCACCATTCCTACCAAGAAGAGCCAGGTATTCTCAACTGCAGCTGACAACCAGCCTTCTGTAGAGATCCGCGTACTCCAGGGCGAGCGCCCAATGGCCAAGGACAACAAGCTCATCGGCGAATTCCACCTCGACGGCATCGCACCGGCACCTCGTGGAATCCCTCAGATCGAGGTGACATTCGACATCGACGCCAACGGTATCCTCAACGTATCCGCACAGGACAAGGCCACAGGCAAGCAGCAGAACATCCGCATCGAGGCATCGTCAGGTCTTTCTGACGCCGAGATCCAGAGAATGCGCGACGAAGCCAAGGCCAACGAAGATGCCGACAAGGCAGAGAAGGAGCGTATCGACAAAATCAACAACGCCGACGCGATGTGTTTCCAGACAGCCAAGAACCTCAAGGAATACGGAGACAAGATTCCTGCCGACAAGAAAGAGGCCATCGAGAAGGCCAACGAAGAACTCAAGAAGGCTGTCGAGGCCAAGAACATCGCCGACATCGACCGCTACAACGCCGAGCTCGAGGCCGCATGGCACGCAGCCTCTGAAGACATGGCCAAGGCCGCACAGGCACAGCAGGGTCCTCAGGGAGGATTCGGAGGCCA
>JAZRVQ010000040.1:0-67335 GCA_045599265.1 Candidatus Cryptobacteroides sp.
AAGGAGATATACCCTCAGTTTCGTACTCTCAAGATAAGACGGAAGAGCCATAACTCTATCGGACCGAGTCCCTTCATAGCGGAAATGTCGGTCTTCGGGGCCGTCCCTCTTGGCAATATCAAGCCTATATATTATTTGAGCGAGATCTTGCGGATATTTTTCCTTGTGTGCCAGTAAAAACTTCTCAAACTCCGTATAATCTTCTCAAACGAATCTAGGCGAGTAGAGAGTGACCTTGTCCCCCTCTTCCAACAACTCAATCAAAAGGTCTCTTTCCATATCAATGATTTTTGCAAAAATAAACATATAAGTTGATTTTTGCAAGAGCAATAATATAATTCAAGGATATTTCGGAGGCGAAGCCGACGGCAGGGAGGTTTGGAGGGGTACGCCCCTCCATTCAATAATAGCAGTCCCGCCGCCCGCACGGGACGAAGAAAGCCACCCGGCAGGGATGGCTTCCGAAGTAAGGTGCGGGCGAAGGGACTCGAACCCATACGCACGAGGCACCAGATCCTAAGTCTGGCTTGGCTACCAATTACAACACGCCCGCAGAATTGGACCGCAAAGTTATCAATTTTTCTTGAATTGCCAACAGGTCCTAATCGTCATCCTCTTCTTTCTTGAGAGCGGCAAGTTCATCGATATCCTTGGCTGTGACACCGAGAGAATTGAGCTTGACAAGGGTGAGCGAATCCACTGCACCGACGGCAAGGGAATCGATATCGACTCCGAGTGAATCGACTATGTCGCTGATCTCCTCGATGCGCTGCATCTTCTTGCTGTCAAACAGGTGGGTGGTGTCAAGAGGAATATCCACAGCCGCTACGTATCCAGTGTTCTCCTTGTAGTCAGATATCGACTTATGCGACTGGTTCTCCTGAACCGCAACCTCGACACCCTTGTCGAAGATGTGCTGGATAGAATTCATCAGGTCCAGCGTAGTCTCGTCGATGACGGACGAGAATACAGGCACCTTGCGCACATTCCTGTACTTGGCCCGTCCCAGTCTCCACTTCCAGTCATCGAAATCTCCGGACAGATCGACTCCGAACTTGAACCATATCGGCGACTTTATGACGGAAACGTGATATTTGAACGAAGTGTCCATATTCTGTATGCCGCTGAGGGCCAGCCTGTAACGGTCAATATCAAGCACAAATGGGAACACCTCCACCTTGCTGTCGGCGACCAGACCCTCGACAGACATCTTGTCCACATGCACCTTCTTCTTGTTGCGGAACATGAGCGTCTTCGCGAGTTTGTAGATGTCCTCGTTCTCGTCAATCTCAAGATTCTTTCCGGAGATTCTGAGCACACCGTCAAGTGTCGGAAGCAGGACATTGAAACGGTCGTCGATGGATGTCGTGGCGGCAAGAGTGCAGTCAAGCATTCCGGAGAATGACTTGAGCATAGGAAGGATGCTGTCCACGGCAGGCATCAGGTCGATTACCTTCTCGGCTGTGATGTCCACGAGGTTGAGGTAGAAACCGGCCTTGACGTTGTCACGCGTCTTGGTGGAATAGAAGCCCTCGAAATAGATATCACCCATATTCGACGTCGCACAGGTGTTGGTGATCTGCAGGCAGCGGTCCCTCATCTCGATATCAGCCTCGACCCAGTCGATGGCAAGGGACGAATACAGGATCTGATAGGCCTCCAGGAACAGTTTTGCATCCACGTTGGACGGAATCATTATCGTCGTGTTCTCAGGCAGAGGTGCATCGGAAAGGTCTGTCGTCACGATTGCCTCTTCGTATGAGGCATCATCCAGATTTTCAGCCAGCGCCCTAGCCTCGAGGTCATCCTGGAACTTCGAGCCAGTGTCGTATGCAGCAAGAAGTTCGTTGGCGTTGAGCACCTCCGAAGACAGCGCCAGATCCAGCTTGACTACGCCCTTGCGGAGCAGAGCGCTTCGAAGGTTGGACACCGAACCGGTTGCCGAAATGTCGGAATCACCGCTGTTGAGGGTGAGATTCTTGAGTTCCACCTTGTCATTGGAGAACGTGCCCTTGACATCGGAAATGACATTCTTCAATGGGAAATATGGCGTCACGATGCTGGCACTGGCGATGTCAAGACCGCCTGCAATATCCCACTGGGAATAGTATTTACGGAACGTTCCGGAAAGTGACAGGTCGATATCGTCCATGTGGTCTTCTTCATACCTTGCCCGCTGAGTCTGTGTCATACGTTTGCCCGAACGCATTTTGAGTGAATCCGGGACAACTGGGCGGGAGTTCTTCATACGGAGGGCCATCTCATTCATCGAGGCATTGGCATTGAAGGAGAAGTTGCGCGCCGCGATGCGGTTGAATCCGGACTTGAAGAACACGGCCGAATTGGTGCTGTTCACGCCAAGCACAGGCACTGTCCTGTTGCTGTCCTTCCCTCTTATCGTGAACGAGTCCTTGGTATTGCGTATCCCCACAAACATCGAGTCTGCATCGCGCATGGTGATGGATTTGGCCGTGAATGTGCCACCAAACGGGTGAACCTTCTTCTTGACGTCGCCTCCAAGAATGTCGGCTGAGTTGTGCGCTGAAAGTCCCAATGCGCTGGCACGCACGAAGATATTGTCCTTCACATCGGCGCTGACACTGTCAATCGCGGCGGTAAGGGTGAGCATCCTCTCCCCCTTTTTCAGGTCGGAACTGGACTGGTTGGACTCCGAAGCAAGTTTGATGTCGACCTTGCTGACCGTGGCTGTGATTGTATCATCCGGCATGTCGACATCGATGCAGTCGCTGTAAAGATTGCCGTGAAGGTCCGCATTGCCGATCAGGTCAAGATTCAACTGAGACAGGCGCGCCGAGCCACCTATATCACCCTTCACCTTGCCGTCAGCGACGATGCCGTCCAGAAGGGCAGCCGTCAGAGGACGGAGATTGGCGTCGATGTCGGCATCAAGTCCCAACAGCGGATCCTTGCCGAGCAGGTCATTTGCACTGCCGGTGGCCGCCAGAATCAATCCCAGACCGTCCAGATTGAGTTTTGTGACCTTGGCGTCAATTTTACCGGAAGGTTTGGCGCTGGCAGAGGCGGCAAGTTCGAGATTGACCTTCTCGTCAGACAGCGGGGCATATTTCACATACGAGTGAGGGATGCGCAGCGACACATCGGCGGACGGTATCTCGCCGGTGGCAGGGACATAATAACCGTCGCAGGATGCGTCCAGATACAGGACTGCATCGGTCTTGACGTCCTTGGCTCCGTCCCAGAAACGGGGACCGTACTCGTCAATCGCCTTGCCGATCTTACATCCCTTGACTCCGCCGTCAGCCTTGAGATAATACCTGTCGTCATAAATCTTTGCAAGTGCCGTTGCTTCGACAGGAACGCCGGATACGTTGAGCAGGAACTTGCTGATGTCTGCGGTGAGGACAGAATCTTCAGGGAAGGACGCCGTTGCATCGAGAGACAGCGGGATTGCGACGCGCCCGAACGCCCGTGTTGCGGCAAATGTCCTTGCACGTGCCTCCAGGTCCACTTTTGAGCGGTTTCCCTTCACACTGAGAAGGTCCATGCCGAACAGCAGGGTATCAGCCTTGAGGCGTCCTGCGACACGGAGGCTGTCGATTGTGAACTTGCCCTTCGACTTGTCCAGTTCGTCAAGCGAGACTCTGCCGTTGAAGATGATATCCTGCACGTCAAGCGATGCGAACAGGGTGTCGGACGGAGCGCTGAACACGATGTGCGGGTCATCGACAAGGCTCACCTTGCCTATCCTGATTTTCGGAAGTCCCGTCGATGTGGTGTCCTTTTCATCCGACCCGAACTTGAAAATGTCCCAGTTATACTTTTCGCTGTTGTAATATTTGGCGAATACACGCGGATGGTCGAGTTCGACGAACGGGATGGAAATGCGCCCGGAAATGAGCGGAATCACATTGACCGAAGCAGAGAATGAGCAGAAATGGGCCAGGGTGTCGGCCTCCTCGGCACGGCCCTGACGCATCATGTAGTTGCCGTTCTCGTATGCGGCGAAACGGTCATGAGGGTATGTCAGGTCGGCATCCTTGAGGGTCAGGGTGAGATTCGGGAAATGGCGGAACATCGACACTTTCACTTCCCCGAACGTGAGGTCGCCGTCTATGAATTCCGGCGCATATTTGTTGACCAGATTGGTGGCGACTTTCGGGGAAAGCACGATATGGACGACCACCATGAGCACTGCGAACAGGCCGGCAAGGACACCGGCCACAATGCCCAGAGCACGCCACAGGGGCTTTTTCACCTTACCCTCGGATGTTGACATGACTTATCGGAACTAAATGGACTTGAAGAAATCGTTACCCTTGTCATCTACAAGAATGAATGCAGGGAAATCCTCGACCTCGATCTTCCAGATGGCTTCCATGCCAAGTTCAGGATATTCGACACATTCGATGCTCTTGATGTTGTTCTGGGCGAGGATGGCAGCAGGACCGCCGATGCTGCCCAGATAGAAACCGCCGTGCTTGCGGCATGCGTCGGTCACCTGCTGGGTGCGGTTGCCCTTTGCGAGCATGATCATGGAGCCGCCATGGTCCTGGAATTCATCGACATACGGGTCCATGCGGTTGGCCGTGGTAGGTCCCATCGAGCCACAGGCCATGCCTGCAGGGGTCTTTGCCGGGCCGGCGTAGTAGATAGGATGGTCCTTGATGTACTGAGGAAGGTCCTCACCTGCATCGAGACGGGCCTTCAGCTTGGCGTGTGCGATGTCACGGCCGACAATGATGGTGCCGTTGAGGCTCAGGCGTGTGCTGACAGGATATTTGCTGAGGATCTTGCAGACCTCGCTCATAGGCTGGTTGAGGTCGATCTTGACTGCATCGCCCTCGCCTGCCTCGCGGAGTGCCTCAGGGATGAGTTCGTAAGGCTTGTCGTCCATCTTCTCGATCCAGACTCCGTCGGCATTGATCTTTGCCTTGATGTTGCGGTCGGCAGAGCAGCTCACGCCGAGTCCGATCGGGCAGCTTGCTCCGTGACGAGGAAGGCGTACCACGCGCACGTCATGAGCCATATACTTGCCGCCGAACTGTGCACCGAGCCCGATCTTCCAGGCCTCCTCGAGGAGCTGCTTTTCGAGCTCGACATCGCGGAATGCGCGGCCAGTCTCGTCACCAGTTGTAGGGAGTGCATCGTAATAATGCGTGCTGGCGAGCTTGACTGTCAGGAGATTCTTCTCAGCCGATGTGCCGCCGATGACGAATGCAATGTGATATGGAGGGCAGGCTGCAGTGCCGAGGCTCTTCATCTTCTCGACAAGGAAAGGAACGAGTGTGCCCGGATTCTGGATGCGGGCCTTGGTCTCCTGGTAGAGGTATGTCTTGTTGGCCGAGCCTCCGCCCTTTGTGACGCAGAGGAAGCGGTATTCCATACCCTCTGCGGCCTCGAGGTCTATCTGGGCAGGGAGGTTGCACTTGGTGTTGACTTCCTTGTACATGTCGAGAGGGGCATTCTGGCTGTAGCGCAGATTCTCCTCGGTGTATGTCTTGAACACTCCAAGGCTGAGGGCTTCCTCATCGCAGAAGCCTGTCCAGACCTGCTGGCCCTTCTCGCCGTGGATGATGGCGGTGCCGGTGTCCTGGCAGAGAGGGAGTTTGCCCTTTGCGGACACCTCTGCATTGCGGAGGAATGTCAGGGCTACATATTTGTCGTTCTCGGATGCCTCAGGGTCGGAAAGTATCTTTGCGACCTGCTCGTTGTGCGAGCGGCGGAGAAGGAAACTTACATCGCGGAAAGCGGTGTTTGCCATCAATGTGAGTGCTTCCTTTGAAACCTTGAGAATCTTGTTGCCCTCGAACTCAGATGTGCTCACAAGGGCCTCTGAACCCGGGATTTTGTAATACTCTGTTGTGTCCTGGCCGAGTTGGAACATCGGTGCGTATTTGAATTCTGCCATATTGTGTAGTTGTTAATTATTCATCAGATAAACCTTCATGAACTCGTTGATGTCGCCGTCAAGGACGCCCTGGGTGTCGGATGTTTCGTAACCGGTACGCAGGTCCTTGACCATCTTGTACGGATGGAGCACGTACGAACGGATCTGGCTGCCCCACTCGATCTTGCGTTTCTGGCCCTCAAGCTCGGCCTGCTTTTCCTGGCGTTTCTTCAATTCAAGGTCGTACAGACGTGATTTGAGGATACGGAGCGCATTGTTGCGGTTGTCCAGCTGCGAACGGGTCTCGGTATTTTCGACCACGATGCCGGTCGGTATATGGCGCACCCTGACGCCGGTCTCGACCTTGTTGACATTCTGTCCGCCTGCTCCGCTGGAACGGTAGGTGTCCCATTCGAGGTCGGCCGGGTTGATCTCTATCTCGATTGTGTCATCGACAAGCGGATATACAAAAACTGACGAGAAGGTGGTCTGGCGCTTGCCCTGTGCGTTGAACGGTGAAATGCGGACCAGACGGTGCACACCGCTCTCGGCCTTGAGGTAGCCGAATGCGAAATCACCCTCAACCTCGATGGAGACGCTCTTGATGCCGACCTCATCGCCTTCTGTCTGTTCGGTGATGGTGGTCTTGTAGCCATTCCTCTCGGCCCAGCGCATGTACATCCTCATCAGCATCGCCGACCAGTCGTTGGACTCCGTGCCGCCGGCACCTGAATTGATGGTCAGGATGGCCCCGAGATTGTCCCCTTCCTCACCGAGCATGTTGCGGAGTTCAAGGGCCTCGACGTCCTTCAAAGCGGCCTTGTAGGCTTCTGCAAGCTCATTGGATTCATCTGTCTCCGCCTCGTCGGACGCGCCGCTCTCCTTTGCGAAATCGTACAGCACGTCAAGGTCGGACACTGCCCCGGCTGCCTTGTCGAAACCGTTCACCCAGAACTTGACACCGGCAAGTTCCTTGAGGAAAGTCTCCGCCGCCTTGGCGTCATTCCAGAAATCCGGCGCTGCCGTCTTCTCGGTCTTCTGCGCGACCTCTGTGCGTTTGGAATCGATATTGAGGCACTTCTCGAGAGTGTCAATCCTGGCTTTGAGTTCCTTTATCTGCTCGGTTGTAATCATAGTTTTCCGTTGAACTTACAAAATTAATCAAATTTGTCGGAAAAGATGTATATTTGTGAAGGTAATATGATAGGAATTTTTGACTCAGGTGCCGGAGGGCTTTCAGTTTACAGGGAGATACGCAGGATTCTTCCGTCGGAGAAGTACATCTACTTTTCCGACAACGCCAATTGTCCGTACGGCGACAAGAGCCGGGGATTCATAACCGAACGCTCGCGAGCCATCACGGAATTCCTGCTTTCAGAGGGTTGTGAGGCCATTGTGGTGGCCTGCAACACTGCCACCGCGGCGGCGATATCCACACTCCGCAGCGAGTTTCCGGACATCCCGTTCGTGGGCATGGAACCGGCGGTCAAGCCGGCGGCCCTGGGGACCGGGACCGGTGTCATCGGAGTGCTTGCAACCGCGGGGACCCTCAAGGCCAGCAAGTACCTGGACACCAAGGAGAAATATGCAGACGGGATCAAGGTCGTCGAGCATGTCGGGCAGGGCTTTGTGGAACTTGTGGAAAGCGGCATACTCGACGGGCCACAGGCCGAAAAGACAGTCGAGGCGAGTCTCCGTCCGCTGCTTGACGAAGGTGCCGACAAGATTGTGCTCGGCTGCACCCACTACCCTTTCCTCAAGGACGTGATATGCCGCCTGGCCGGACCCGGTGTCGAGGTTATCGACCCCGCACCCGCAGCGGCACGCCACCTGGCAGATGTCCTGGCCCGGCGCGGGCTCATCCGCCGTGACGGTCCCGCTATGCGCCTTGAATCGTCCGGAAATCCGGCAACATTGAAGCTGTTGTACGAAAGGTTATAGTAAAACCTTTTACATTTTACAAATTTGTACTATCTTTGGCCGACCTAAACAAAAAACACTATATGAGCACTAAAAACATGCTGGTCGCCAATTTCCTTCTCGGCACTGCCGGAGGCCTCCAGTACCTCTCCCTCAAAAAAGCAAGCAAAGACCCAAGAAAAACCAGTGAAAAGACCTTGCGGGGCATCCTTGAGTACGCCAGGGATACTGTCTATGGCAAGGAGCACCATTTCGACGAAATCCTCAAGGCACAGACCCCTGAGGAACTTTTCAAGCTCTACTCCGAGAATGTCAAGCCAAGTGAGTACGAGGATTTCCGTCCGTACGTGGAGCGTCACAAGCACGGCGAGAGTGACATCCTTTTCCCGGGCAAACCTGTAATGTACGCCACCACTTCCGGTTCGACCGCCGAGCCGAAATGGGTCCCTATCACGGAGCAGTACCTCAGGAACGTGTATGGCAAGATGACCAAGGTATGGCTGTTCAACTTCATCAAGAACCGCCACAAGGTCTATAAGGGCAAGATACTCTCCATTGTCGGCAAGGCTGTCGAAGGCAGCGCACCGGACGGCACAGTGTTCGGTTCCGTGTCCGGCGTCACCCAGCGTGACTGTCCGGGCTTTGTCAAGGCCCTCTACACCAACCCGCAGTGTGTCTATACCATAAAGGATTACAACGCACGCTATTATGTCCTGATGCGGATGGGCATCGAACACAGCGTCTCGCTTATAGTGACAGCCAACCCATCGACCATCGTCGAACTCCAGAAGAATGTCAACAAGTTCTATGACGAGTATGTCGAGGACATCGAGAAAGGCACAATCTCGGACAAGATAAACCTCGAGCCCGAGGTACGAGCCGAACTCGAGGCCTGCATCAAGCCGAACCCGCAGCGTGCAGCCCGGCTCCGTGCCCTCAAGGAGCAATACGGCACAGTCCTTCCTAAGCATTACTGGCCGGATATGCAGATCCTCAACACCTGGAAATGCGGCAACACAAAGGTCTATCTCGACAAGTTCGAGGGCTCATTCCCTGAGAAGATGCTCCATCAGGAGTTCGGCTATTTCAGCTCCGAGTGCCGTTTCGGACTCGTTCTGGACGACACCCTCAACACCGTGCTGTTCCCGCACTTTCACTATTACGAGTTCATCGCCGAGGAAGACCTCGAGAACCCGGACCCTAAGTTCCTGCAGCTCCACGAACTCGTCCCGGGCAAGAGATACTGCCCATACGTCACCACATATGCCGGTCTGTACCGCTACAACATGAACGACCTGCTCGAGGCCGGCCCTAAGTTCTGCGGCACCCCTACCGTCCACATGATCCAGAAAGTGAACGGAATCGTCACGATGACAGGAGAGAAACTCCATGAGCGTCAGTTCATCGAGGCTGTGCACGAGGCAGAGGCCATAACAGGCAGGGAAGTCAAATTCTTCATCGGATTTGCGGACCTTGACATCTCGGCATATCATTTCTATTTCGAATTTGCCGACCAGGCCACCACGCAGGAGCAGGCAGACCAGTTCTGCGAAATCGTTGACGGACTCCTCAAAAAGAAGAATGTCGAATACGAGACAAAGAGGGATTCCCTGCGTCTGGGCGCCCCTGTGGCACATCTTCTTGTCGAAGACTCATTCGAGAAATTCAAGGCTGACTGCATTGCCAAGGGCGCCCGTGACGGACAGTTCAAGCTCAACCTCCTCCTTCAGGACGAAAAACGCCACGCCGGCTTCAAGGCCCTCGTCAAGGAATGAGCGTGAAGGCCGTCATATTCGACCTTGACGGAACTCTCTATGATTCCGGGAAACTGCCACTCAGACTTGTTCTGGCAGATATTCCCGGAATGTTCACACTCAGCGCAGAACGCGCCGCCCGCAAGGCGATGGCCGGTGCCGAGACCGAAAGCGAAGACCTCACGTACGCCGAACTGTTCGGCCTCATCGCCGCACGGCAGGGCATCAGCATAGCCGAAGCCGAACACTGGTACCGTGACCGCTACATGCCGAACATGGTGGCGGTGCTGAAAAAACACTACCATGTCAGGGAAGGCGTCACGGAATTCCTGGACCTCCTGCGGACAAAGGGCATAAAGACCGCAGTGTATTCCGACTACGGCATGGTGAAGGAGAAAATGGATGCGTTGGGCATTGACCGGCAGCGCTTTGACGGCATCTTCGACGCCCCGTCGACGGGTGGTCTGAAACCCTGTCAGAAAGGCTTCCTCAATGTATGCAGCGCCCTCGGAGCAGCCCCGCAGGAGTGCATAATGATAGGCGACCGCGAAGACACCGATGGTGGTGCAGTCGCGGCCGGCCTCAAATTCCTCAAAGTGCCCAAGACAGGCCCTGTCGATTTCAGTCAATTGCTGAAGGCCATGGGTTGTGAATGATCCCTGCAGCACGGCACATCCTGGAATGGGCCTCGTCACGCAGACGGTTCACCTCGTCCTGACGCCTTGCAGATGTATCCGGGAAGATCGGTTCGCACACACTCAGCGTGATGAGCGGAACCTCCGGCTTGTCAAACAATTTGTATATGCCCGTCCTCGGCCTGTATGAGATCACACAAGGCAGGATGGGCATGTTGTATTTGTACGACATCGAGAAAGCGCCCTTCTGGAAAGGACGGATCGGCACATAATAATGCCAGTTGCAGGACTCCGGGAAGACATGTATCCACTGGCGGCGGCGGTGCAGCTCGTCAAAAGCGGCATTGAACCCCCTGAAACCCTTGATCGACGTCGGCACGGGAATACCCCCGACATAGCGCATGAACCACTTGTCCTTGCCCATCATGTGCTCAGAATAGATCGGCACCCAGCTGCGGCGCCAGCGTATGGCCTGCAGCACCGACACCATGTCCCAGCGGTAAACGTGGTTGCACACGGTGATGGCGCCGTCCCGGAACTCCTTCCTGTACCGGCGCACAATGCTTCTGTTATTGATTTTCAGGCCATAACGGACCTTGTTGACAAGGAATGCGAAGGCAAAGAGGCCGGCATAGAGGATAAAATTGTTCCACCTGTATTTCGGCGAATCGTCCAGGTACGGGAACTTGTCGTCGAACTCGATGTCCGGGATGTCCTTCTCCACCTCGACGGTGTGCCTGAACGGGTCGTCCTCCGGAAACGAAGTTGGAAGATCGGGCAGATAAGCCCGGTCTTCCAACACTATTTCACGGTATTGTCTGCAGTCAAGACTACTCATAGAGCTGGCCCATTACCTCGAAGTAAGGGATGCCGGCCTCGACAACAATCTTGTAGACAGTGTCATCAACCTTGAAGTATTCCTGGCCGTCGCTGAGAGTCACCATTTCGTAATCCTCAGGAATGTACTCTACCTGAGCACCTGCAGGAGGGATGATGACCTTGTACTGGCCGTTCTCCACGATATAGAACACACCGTCCTGATAGAAGTAGTTCTCGTTTGCGTGGGCGTAACTCTGGACGAGGCGGTTGCCCTGTGCGAACTTGTATGCCTCAGTGGCGAGGAGCCTGCCCTTCTCGTCAACAGTGTTCTGCTGAGCGATGATGGCGTTCTGCTGGGCGATGATCTCGTTGTTCTGTGCGATGGTCTCGTACTGCTCGTTGATGATCTTGTTGTTCTGATAGATGGCGTCGTAACGCTGTGCTGCGTAATAATAGTAGCCGAACCTCACGCGGGCAAGTTCTGCCTCGACGATGAGTTTTCTCTCGAAATATGTCCAGTAAGGCGGACGGCAGACTACATAATAGCCTCCGAACGGACGGTAATATACTCCGTCATAGCAGTAGAATACTCTGTCCCAGAAAGGAATGCGCAAAGCGCGTGAAGGGATTCTCCTTACCCTGTAGCCGAAGAAGTGGTTCATCGGTTCGTAAGGGCGTCCGATACGGTGGTAAGGGATGAAGTCGTGGTCCATAGGCCTTACTCTGTTCGGGGCTGGCCTGAAGTCAGGCTGTGCCTTTACCTGAACCGGCTTTACAGGCTCGGCTGGTTCACCTGCCGAAGGTCTGGTGCTTGTGACAGATGTTCTGCTTGATGCAGGGGCAGCTGATGATGTCGAAGGTGCGGTGACTGCTGTCCTGCTTGATGTCGATGCAGGTGCTGTCGATGAGCTTCTGGCAGCAGTCGATGAGCTTGTGCTGGTGCGTGAAGTCGTGCTGGTCGACCTGGAAGTGGTTGACGTGCCGGTTGATGACGAACGAGCTGAAGAACTGTATGACGGGCTGCTGGTGGTGCTTCTTGCAGTAGTGGGAGTGCTTGTCCTGGAAGTAGTTGATGTGCTTCTGGATGTACTGGATGCTGAAGAAGAGCGTGAGGTCGAAGAGGGAGCAGTCGAAGTGCTGCGGGAAGTGCTGGAGCTGCTGCGGGACGTCGATGCGCTTGACGAACTGCGGGACGTGCTGGTCGAAGCGCTGGAGCGGGATGTGCTGGAGCTGCTGCGGGAAGCAGAAGACGAACTGCTGCTGGAGCTGCTGCGTGATGTCGAAGCACTGGACGAACTGCGCGAGGTCGAAGAAGAACTGGACGAAGAACTCCTTGAAGTCGAAGATCCGCCTCCTCTTGACTGAGCATACAGGTCTGCCTGAGGCGCTGCAACTGCAAGGGCCAGCAGGCAAGTGGAGATAGTCAGGATTATTCTTTTCATGTCGTTTATAGTTTTAATTGTTATTGGTACTTGTTACTGGTATAAATAATATTTCTCTGATATGGTCCGGAATTCCGCCACGTCTTTCTGCCATATCGGTTCGAGGTCGCTGACTTTGTAGCGGGCTCCAAAAACCTTTCTTACATAATCCGTACCACAAACTTTGTCAAAGATATTCATACTTTTTGTCAATTCAAAAGGTAATTTGTCCGGATACAGCTCAGAAACGGCCTGAATGACGTAAAATTGTGTCATTGTAAGCACTGCAGAGGCATAATCTGTATAAAAATATTCTACACCTTTGAGAAGTTCGCCTTCCTGGCTGCCGAATCTCGGCTGAAAATAAATCACGCGGAAATCCACGCCCGGGATGTCGTAACTGTCCAGTCTTGCCTTGAGGGCGTCAGGGTCGATCCACGATGCAGCGAAGGCCTGGAATGGGATGGTGGTGCCGACACCAATGCTCAGATAATTGGAGAATTCGCCGCAGATGCCGGCAGAAGGATAACATATTGCCGACCATGCGGTAGGGATATTCGGAGAAGGCAGTATCCACGGAAGTCCGGTGTCGGCATATACCATGTCCCTGTTCCAGCCTTCCATCGGGATGACCGTGAGGGAGCAGGTCTCGTGAGGCAGATTGCCCTTCTCTCCGCAGTTGAGGCCCTCCTCATTGATAAGCCGGGCAAGTTCGCCGACCGTCAGACCATACACGTACGGGATGCGGAACTCGCTGATGAACGAGAAATAGCCGGGCTCGACATAGCAGCCCTCGACCTTGCGGCCACCCAGCGGGTTGGGACGGTCCAGCACGACCACCTCTTTTCCGGCCTGGGCACAGGCCCTCATAACAAGGCCAAGCGTGCTTATGAACGTGTAGGAGCGCGTTCCCACATCCTGAATGTCATACACCATGACATCGATTCCTTCCAGCATTTCCTGGCTTGGAGTGCGATGGGAGCCATATAATGAATATACCGGCAGTCCCGTTGTCTCATCGACACTGTCAGGAATGGAGCCGCCCGCATAGATATTGCCGCGCACGCCGTGCTCCGGGCCATAGAGGGCCACCAGATTGACCTCCGGTGCATTGAAGAGTATGTCTATCGTCGAATTGAGATGGCTGTCCACGCCGCTCGGATTGGTCACCAGGCCCACGCGTTTGCCCTTCAGACATTCAAAACCGCCGTCACGGAGCACCTCGATGCCGGGCTTGACCACCCCGCTGTATTGAGGCGCTGCACTACTAACCTGTCCGTTGCTGCCGGCACAGGAAGCCAGGCATACCAGCAGGGACGCAAACAATACAATTTTCTTATTTCTTTCCATATTCAGGATCTACTTTTATTAAAAACGTCACACCCACAGTGGCAAGGCAGCATGCCATCACAAGGACGAAGAATCCCACATAACCCAGAGTCTCCTGCAGGAAACCCGCAAACAGACCGGGAACCATCATGCTCAGCGCCATGAACGCCGTGCAGATGGCATAGTGCGAGGTCTTGAACTCGCCCTGTGAGAAATACATCATGTACACCATATATGCCGTGAAGCCAAAACCGTATCCAAACTGGTCTACTGCGACGCATGTACCTATAAGCCAAAGGCTTGACGGCTGGACGATGGCCAGAAAAAGGTACACCGAACAAGGCAGCGCAAGGCTGAGCGCCATAGGCCAGAGGCATTTTTTCAGCCCCCACCGTCCGGTTGCCAGGCCGCCCAGAATCCCTCCGGCAATGAGCGCCACGACGCCGGACGTGCCATACAGAAGTCCGTAGTCATCCATGCCCTTTCCAAGACCTCCCTGCTCGAGCGGATCAATGAAGAATGGGTTGAGCAGCTTGAGCGAAAGCGCTTCCGGAAGACGGTAGAGCAGCATGAAAATGATGGCGATGACCACGCCTTTCTTGCTGAAGAATGTCAGGAAAGACTGCCCGAAACCCCTGAAAATCCCGGACACGGACTTTCCGGTGGCTGAACCGGCCGAAGCGCCGTCCGACTCGGGAGAAGGCAGCGAGAAACTGTGCCACAGCGAGATGGCCCCGAAAAGGACCGATGTCAGGATCAACGTGATTGTCCAGGCCGATGTCACGTCTGTACGGAGCATCAACTTACCCGCAATCATCACAAGGACACCCTGACCGAACACGGACGAAATGCGGTAGAACAGACTCCTGATGCCCACAAACACAGACTGCGAATGCGTATCAAGGGCGTGCATATAGAACCCGTCGGCTGCGATGTCGTGCGTCGCCGAAGCAAAGGCTGTGATCCAGAAAATAATCAGCGTTACCGTGAAGGCGGATATCGGGACGGAGTGTGAGCCCACCGCCTGTGCTTCGGGTGACGGAAGGCTGAGCGCCAGGCCGACAAACATGGCCGTCATCAGAATCTGCATTGTCACAATCCACCACCTCTTGCTCTTTATCACATCCACGAAAGGGCTCCAGATGGGCTTGATGACCCACGGCAGATAGAGAAGGCTGGTGAAAAGCGACATCTCACCGTTCGGCACGCCCATGCTGGTAAAGACCGACACGGAGATATTGTTGACCACAAAATATGGTATGCCCTCCGCAAAATAAAGCGTGGGCACCCAAAGCCACGGGCTTATGTTCCTATTTTTCAACATTTGCTCCCGGATAATAATGGTTCAATATTTCGGTATAGCGGTAACCTTTGGCCGCCATCACGGCTGCACCTATCTGGCACAGACCGACACCATGTCCCCAGCCACGGCCTTCCAGAGTGACCTTTTCGCCATCGAAATGAGCGTCAAAGTCAGAACTCTTAAGGTGTGAAGTCGAGAGTGTCTTTCTGATTTCCAATTCCTTGCCAACCACGAACGAGCCCTTGTCGCCCCTTATCCGCAGGGCGGTGATGCGGCCGGAACCGCCACGCGTCAGAGGTTCGAGTGCGATGATGTTGCCCACGTCGACACCGGAGCGGGTCCTGACGAGTCCGGAAAGTTCCCCACGGTCATATTCCTGCACCCAGCGGTAGAAGTCAGGCGTCTCGCGGTCATAATTGTTGAGCACCTGAGAGAGTATGGCCTTGTCGGAAGTGTTGCAGAACACCTCGCCGTCCGGATTGTGGTCCGGAGTGTCAGGAAGGGCCTGCAGGTATGGATAATCCACATCGGCCCAGCAGGAAGAGAAGACCTCCATAACGCCGCCGCAGCACTTTGAAAAGCGGGCGTCGCATATCCTGCCTTCATACCGGAGCACCTGGCCCCAGGTGGCGTCGATGACCCTGCGCACGGTGTCCCCGACGGCACGTGTCAGGCCTTGATAGCGCTGGCAGTGGTCGTCGGCACAGACATCGAAAAGTTTGTGGTCATCATGGTCATACCATTTGACAATGTGCCTTTCCTCGCCCTCAGTGGCAGTTTCCTGGCCTGAGAACTGAATGTCGAGTCTGGTCACAAGAGACGCCGTGCCGTCAATTCCCTCCGGCACAGGGACATGCTTCTTGTTTCTGCGTGCCTCGATCTGGGCCATCACCCAGGAGCGGGAAATGACAGCATGTGCCTTGAGGAACTCCTCTGACGAGGTGGACTTCATCTCGGATGATATGACGCTGAGCAGGTAATCCTCAACGCCGATTATATTGACCGCGACCAGATGGTCCTTTTCGACGATTATTTTCAGCGAACCGGCAAATTTCTGCGTCTCCTTCCTTTCCCAGTGGAAACCTACTCCGATGACGACGTCATACAGGATGAAAGTAGGTTCGGCCAGCATGGTGCTCGGTGTCTGGGCATCGAAAATGAGTTCGTCGTACAGGGCGCCATTATAATCGATCTTGCCCTCACGATAACTTGCACGCTGTCTCCCCGCCCCGTCCGAAATGATTTCGAAATCAATGGATGCGGCTGAGAGAACACCCACAGAAAGCAGAGGCTGAGTGCGTGTAAGCTTCTCTATCACAGACCTTTCCTGTTCTTTAGAGAATGACACTTCATCCAGCATCTCCCCTATCAGACTGGCATCGAGTTTCTCGAAATCCTCCTGCCGTGGAGTTATGAAGAAGCCTCCCATATCCGCGCAGCCGGGACTCATCACAAGGTGGTCCGGACCGTCGGCAAAATAATGATGCGAACGGTGGCAGCGCCTGAATATCACAATGGATTTGTATTCCCCGCGGCTGTACCAGGTGACCAGGTTGAAACGAGGCTCGGTGTCGCCTTCCTGCATGTCGGCGCAGTCCAGGAGCCGGTAGAACATCTTGGCTGCAGACTTGACGGTACGGGAACGGATGACAAATATGCCGCGAGTGAACTTGTCGTAATGGTATAGGTGTGCATCCTGGATGGATGTCAGATATTTCAGAGTGTCAGACCAGGTGCCTGGACCTTCACGGTCAGGATCGAACACATAATTGCCGGCCTTGTCGCGCGGGATGGCTGCCACAAGGGCATCCACATCGGTCTCCAGAGGCATCAGACGCCTTCCGCAGGCCTGGAAATGATGATGGTCCGGTGCGGACGCGCCGCAGTGCGGACCGTTATAGAAGAATGTATATCCCGTATTCGTGCGGGCCAGGTCGAGAATGTCCACATACCTTCCGGCGATGGACTGGTCCGTATGGGTGTTGAGCGCGATGACCAGATGTTCCGGGAAAATCGGGAAAGGATTGACCAGAATGTCATATTTCTTGCCCTTGCGGCCCTCGAAGACCAGGTTCATCTGCCCCTTGGGACGGTTTTCGGCGCACAGGAAGCAAGGACGCTTCCGGAGAGCCTTCCTGTCGGTGTCGGCGGCGGAAGAAATGATCCTTGCCGGGTTGAACTGCACTTTCACGCAAAGCCCGCCCACCTCGAGTTCTCTCAGGCTGACGTTCTTCAGCGCCCGGTAATTTTCACAGGCCAGCGGCCATTGGGACAACTGGTCGTGTATGAACTTATCTATTGTCTCTCTGCTCATTTTTTCTGATTCTGGCTTCAAGTTCCCAGGTGCGGAGCCTGTCCTTGTACAGATTGTTGCGGTTGACTTTCTCCTGGCTCAGCGCCGCGTCGGAATTGCCCTCCCAGCGGCGGCAGCAGTACAGTACGTCCCAGATGCGCCCGATACGGTAATCGCGGCTGATGCGAAGACCCATCGCATAATCCTCGCCGTAACTGGTATTCGGGAACAATATATTTCTCACAACAGAAGTCATGAACGCGCGAGGGGCACCAAGCCCGTTGATTCTCAGCGCGTTGTTGCGTCCATTGGCATCTGTCCACTCCTTATGGTCAATCACTCCGGGAGGTATTGGATTCATCGCGAAATCCGTCATAAGGTAGGACCCGATGACCATCGCACAACCCTCCTCACGGAACTTCGCCACAACCTTGGACAGCGTGTCCGTGCCGCTGTAGACATCGTCGCTGTCCAGCTGGACTGCATATTTTCCGCAGCGTCCGTCACATACTGCCGTGTTCCAGCATCCACCTATACCGAGGCCCTTGCTTTCCGGGACGATATGCACAAGGCGTCTGTCACTGGCGGCAATCTCGTCCAGAAGTTCCGTCGTGCCGTCGGTGGAATGGTTGTCCACCACGATGACATTATATTCAAAATCGGTCTCCTGGGCCAATGCACTGCGTACTGCGTCGCCGACCGTACGGACACGGTTCAGCACCGGAATGACCACGGATGCGGTCACAGGCCAGTTGCGTCTGCCGTCCGGAACGATGTCAAATTCCGGGGCAAGGTAGCCTCCTATGCGTTTGAGATGTTCCGTGCAGACCTCCTCCATCTCGACCTGGACATCACGGTTGCGAGGGTCCACATAGTCGAACTGCTTCTCGCCGGAAAGGCGCCTGTCTATTTCCGTGAATCTGTACAGGGGCTCGTTGATGTGCACGATTCTGTCCATGCGCAGCCTCAACTCATACAGTCCCGCCCATTTGCGGTCCACGGACATCCCGGCAAGTGCTTCGCGGACACTCTCCGAGCGCAGCAGGATCATCCTGCCGAAGTCGAAATCATCCCTGAGAGCACCCTTCTGGCAGTCGATGAGAGGGTGGCCGGAAGCGTCGGCATAGACCATGTCAGCACCGGTGTCATCAGCGACAGAGGCCATGCGTGCGACCGACTCCTCCCCATATTCGACCGACACTGTATTGTCAATCAGCAATATATATTCTTCCAGCGAAGTCAGGCCTATCTGACGGAGAGTCCCGGTCGATGCCAGGCGCAAACCGTCAAGGGTATAAATCTGTATTTTTCCGTTTACCATGTCACGTCATCAGGTATGAATGTGGCTGTCCACCTGCCCCCGTCCCTGTCTTCGAAGACAACCTTGCGCAGGGCAAATTTTTCGTTGTGGATGCAATATTCCGGAGTGGCAGTCAACTGTGTCCTGTACCATTTTTCAAGGAATGACTCACCTGCCTGGCGGTCAATCTGGATAAAGCCCCGCCCAAAGTCATCGGCCCATACAGGGATGCCCCATGAGACCTCGTCGAAACTTCCAATCTCAAGATCAAGATTGACAGACGAGGCAGCCCGGGCAATAAACACTTCGTCGGCCGGAGCATCACCGGAGTATGACTGAAGGAACTTGACGAAAAAGACAGGCATGCCCGCCGCAGATGTCTGCGGCATGTCGTCAACCGTGTCCACAATGACCTTGGAAGGCTTCTTGAAGTCCACCAGAACTGTTCCGTCAGAGCCTACAACACCCCATCTGCCGTCCCTGCAGGCATGGAAACGTTCCGAGTCGATGCCACTGACTTCAGAATAACGTTCGAAATCAACTGCAGCGCCGTCTGCGCGGAATACTGTCCAGTAACCGGACTTTTTCAGGGCGTACAGGCCCCTGGCCAGCGTATTTATTTCTTCATACTCGCACGGAACCGCAAACGACCCCGAACGGTCTACAAGTCCGTACATATCCCCGTCCCTGACTTCAGCAAAGCCATACCGGTAACTCTGAACCGATGAATATCCGCAAGGAAGAATCTCCGTCCCGGCCTCATCGATTATGCCCCAACTGCCATCACGGCGCACGGCGGCACGCCCATCCACAAACTCAATGACGTCGTCATATATGAATGGGACGACCAGAGTCCCGGAGGCATCCACAAATCCACATTTTCCGTCCTTCATCACCGAAAATCTGGAACAGGTGCGAATACCGTTCCACGGAGTGTAGGCGTAACTCAAAAGTCCGGCGAGACTTTCCTCACCCCTGATGTCGATTATTTCATACTGCCCTGTCCCGTTCATGACGAATGCCACAGGACCACCGGACCAGTTGGTATTAAGATATTGAGGAGCAATGACTTCGCGTCCCATCGAATTGACCCATCCAAACGACCCGTACATCCCGTCAACCGGTTTCTCCGTGCTCACAAGGCACAGACCGTCATTGAACGTGCCCATCCAGGCATATTTGAACGGGACCTCCAGTTTGCCGGCCATATTGATCGCCCCCCACCTGCCATTCCGGCAGACCGTGGCCATCCCGTTGGAATAACGGTACGCGTCATCATAAATATATGGGACAACAAGGTTGAATGACCTGTCCAGAAAACCATACTTCTCGCCATCAAACACCATGGCGCGGTCCTCGCTGAAATTCCAGGCCTTGACAAACTGCGGCTGAACAACCCACCCGTGAGTGGAAGGATCGACATATCCATACAGTCCGTTGTCACCGGGAACGGCCACCGGGACCTGCGCATCCAATGCTGTGCAGGCCAGAATCATAAAGAAGAGGAGCAGTTCGATTTTTCTCATCATAACAAAGCCAGAAGCTGGTCCTTCAGCGAGCCGAACTCGTGAAGGAAGTTGACAGTGAACACATCCTCAGAGGCCTCGTCGATCTCCTCGGGAGACCAGAAACGGCCTTCCGATATCTCGTCCCGGTTCGGAGTCAGCACAAATGTGCTTCCGACAGCAGCGAACACATTGACCAGTTCCCTTTCGGAGTCAGACTCCCAGACGTATGTGGACACATGGACAGGGTTGAACTCGATGAATCCCAATTCCTCGGAAGACTCGCGGAACAGGGCCTCGGTGACGGACTCGCCATAACTGACATGTCCCCCGACGGCTGTGTCCCAGCGGCCGGGATAGAGTTTCTTTGTCAGCGCGCGTTTCTGAAGATAGACGCGTCCCCGGCGGTCGATGATGTGAAGATGCACCACCGGATGGAGAGGCCTGGCCTCCGAATGGCAATACGAACGGCGCGCCATGCCGACCACCAGACCGGTCGGTTCGACCACGGGGAGATTCTCCTCCCGGGTCTTGTTCTCATTCTTGACAAGCAGGTCAGCCGCTGTCGGGGCTGGCATCACAGGGGCGTAACCCTCAGCCGGATATATCAATTCAATCATTTCAATCAAAAACAAAACGTACCAGGAATGACTGTGCGTCACCCACTGAGCCGGCCACATACCAGGCCCCGCTTATCTCGTCCTTCCCGACGGACAGGGTGACAGTCTCGCCGGGCATGGCTTCGCGGACAAAGTCAATCTCCGCCTCGCGGACAGGGTGCGCAGCCAGGAAAGCGCGGTCCAGAGCGTCCATTGCCCAGACCATGTACATCGCGTTGTTGGCGTGACGGTTGCGGTCAATGTCCGAATACACGACCGTGTGTGCATATCGCTCTTCAGTCCTGACCCATTTCGGAAGGCGCAGGCGCTGACAAGGCTTCTCGACGGCAAAATCCTCGCAGATTGTCTCCGGAGCCGTTCCGAACTCACTTTTCACGACCTTGCGCTCCTCGATGTCAAGGATGATCCACGAAGATGTCGCGCATACCAGGTCATTGCCGTCCTTGTCGGTCATCCTGTAGTCACGTATATAAAAAGGGCCGTCCGGGCCTCTGTGCCAGGTCGAGAGAACCACATCCTCACTCCATCTCGGCAGCCTGTGGAAAACCATTTTCATGCGGCTTATCACCCAGACCCAGTTGTGGGCGATCAGGTCATTGTATCCGAATCCGAGCATGTCTGAATTGTCTCCGGCAAGGTCCTGGGCATAGTCCATGAACGTGGCCGGCTTCAACACACTGGCCTCGTCTGTATCATAGCAGGCGATATGGATGTTCCTGAACGACTTCTTCTCCATCAGCACTTGTAATTGATGATTTCAAGTTCCTCCTTCGAGTAAAGGATGCGGTCCAGGATGTCAGGCGCATAGATGGAAAGCAGGTACATCGCCACGGCGGCAAGCACTGCAAGGCCTATGATGACCAGCAGGGTGACCAGGAAGGTCTTTCCGCCCTTCTTCCTGCCTTTTTCCTTGCCCTTTCCTGCCGTCTCCGTGACGGTCTGTTCCGGCCGTGTCGGTTCTTCTGTTCCTTCCGGATCTATGAACTCCTGCTCCGGCTCCTGCAGAATCATCTGAACCGGCTCCTCGTAAGGTTCTGGCTCAGGCTCGGAGACTGGTTCAGGCTCAGGCATAGGCTCAGGTTCGGGCGCAGGTGTAGGTTCCTCCGGAACAGGTTCCGAGATTGACTCCGGTTCGGCGACAGGCTCAGGTTCAGCGACAGGTTCAGGTTCAGCGACCGGCTCTGCCTCAACGGCTTTCGGCGCGAGGTCGAACTCCGAAAAGTCCAGCGCCTTCGGCTTGGAGTGGGACTTAAGAGATATAGGCTCGAGACCGAGGCCGGCCGGATAGATGTCAAGGTCTTCGTCCGGGATGAAGAAAATCCCGCTGTCACGCGTCGTGCGCAGCTTGCCCAGACCCGGCAGCACAAGCATGCGCTGCTGCGTCAGTGCCTCTCCCATCCTGGCCGTGAATTCTGTCACTATCTGCCCGGCGACATCTTCCGGGATATTGTTCTTCCCAGCATAAAAGGCGGCCAGCAAACCATCCGGCTCCTTGTCAGAAGAGACAAACGACAGACGGCGGTAAGGTGGATTGATGGTATAGCCCCTGTCAGAAAAGGATGCGGGGACAATCCCTGCCACAAAAGCACCCAGCCCCGGAAGCGCCACACGGTCATTGTCCAAGACCAGTTCCTTCACCATTTTTGACAAAAGTTCTATATCCATACGCCCTGAATTCTTATTTCGACAAAGATACAAAAAAAAGCCAAAAAAATTTGCATCCTTGAAATTCTTGCGTATCTTTGCAGTCCCTAAACAAAACAAGGGCACAAAATTCCTCTTTAGCTCAGTTGGTTAGAGCACCTGACTGTTAATCAGGGGGTCGTAGGTTCAAGTCCTACAAGAGGAGCACGGCTTCATCAAGAAATTGATGGAGCCTTTTTCTTTGTCAAAAACCTAAATATTGCTACACTCAGAGCATCAAACGTAGCAATTTGCGTGTACTCAAAGGCTCAATCCGGGGTCAGGGGGAAAACCCTGTGTTTAAGCATAGATGTTCTGAAGCCTGAAGAGGAAGTACTTGACATCGGACACACCCCTGAGTTGAGCCCTGAAGTTTTTGATTTTGGAGTTGAATGATTCGGCGGAGGCATTAGTCGAACGGTTATCAAAGAAGTTCAGGATATCCGGATAGTTCTCGCGCACGGTTTCTTTCACCACTTGGAACGAGTCATATCCCGCTTCTTCCACATGCCTGTACCATTGCGCCAGTCTGGTGTATGCGGCACCTTTAAGTTTTGTGGAGGAATAGATGCGTCTGAGTTCGTCCGTAAGTTCATATGCGGTTTCGAGGTCGGGGTATATGTTAAAGAGGATCTTCGCCCTGGCCCTTTGCGATTCCGTCCATTTGTCCCGTGACTTGAAGAGCAGGTATCTGCTTCTGGCAAGGAGTTGCTTCATGGTGTCCCCGTTTGCATATACGGGAGGTTCGTAAGGTTCAACGTCTTCTCCCCGCATCCGTGCGGCCCTGGACTCGGCCATCAGCCTGTTCTCCTCACGTATGGCGTCCCACCTGAAGTCGATGCGCATCTCCTGCAGGGCATCGAGCGCGAGTTTCTGGACGTGGAACCTGTCAATCACCTGCGTGGCTTTCGGGAATGCGAGGCGTGCTATCTTGCGCATCGATGACGACAGGTCGAGAGTGATCTCCTCCACCGTATCGCATATGTCATCGGGGATGTTCCAAAGGGCCGTGTACACATCCTCCGATTTGGTGCCGTAGACAATCGCGACCAATGCTCCCTTACGGCCGTGCGCATCCTTGTTGGTGACTATCGTGTACAGTTCCCCGTCGCTCAGCGAAGTCTCGTCTATACTCAAACGTGGGCCTACATTCTCGGGAAAGACCAGCCACTTCTCTGCATGCAATCCTATCTCTGATATCGCCCAGTCAAGGTAGTCGCTCAAATGGTCCTTGTACTGGCGCTCCAGCTGATGACCGTTGACGTAGTAGAACTTCTCAAGCGAAGAGGCTGATATCGGGAATTTGTCCAAAACATTCTTTTAAAAAAGCGGCGAACTCAACCGAGTGCCGTGTCCCCTCCGCAACCAGATCGTAGGTGTTCCCGATGCTCTTTCCCGTGACCTCGTCTATCCATCTGCGACGTCTCACGACAAGCGTGACCTTCTTGTCCCTCAATGGGAAGTCCCTGACCTTAGATGGTTCATAGAAGCCGTTCGGACGGTATGTGTGTCCTTCTTCCGGATGCTGCAATTGGTCCATCTCGTCCAGATGGAAGATGATTTCTCCGGTCTCAACGCCCTGCTGCTCGCTGAGAGGGATATCCTTTTCTTCCACACCCACTACTGTAAAGTAATCCAATAAACCTTTCGGAAACATCAGTCTCGCCAGTGACTGATATATAGACAATGTATCAGACATGTGTATATACCTTTAATTCTCTCCTCAAAGGTACATACTTTTCCATTTACTCAAACACAGGGTTTTGAACGTGAGCCAAGGCCTTGAGGCCGCACGTAGTGAGGAGTTTGAGGGCCGTGCCCTCAATAAAAAACAGGGAGACAGCCGGATGGCCATCTCCCTTCCCCCCAGGAAAACACCTGTTTAACAAAAAACTAATCAGCCCGAAAACGCTTGAAACGTTTTTCAGTCCAGTGCAAAGGTAGGAATTGTATCAACACGATAATGTCCTATTTGTTACTATAATGGGTCTATTATGAACCAAGCGGCAAATAATGGCCCGGCAAGCCTGCGCCGGTGGCGGCGAAAGGCGTGTCAAAGTACGGGACAAAGCGGGACAACCCAAAGCAAAAACTCATTTTCCGAGGCAAAAAAACGAGAAAACAGACCAGATTTTTGCCCGAATTTTAATTTTTCGGCACAAAAATTCCGAAATTTCATTATTTTTGGGCAGAATTTTCAAAATATGAGCAGATTAAGATTTGACGCAGTGGAATCGGCCTTCGCCAAGAGACCCCTGGAGGTTGCACAGACAGGAAGGCCTTCCGAATATTTCGGATGCAATGTTTTCGACAAGGCAAAAATGTTCAAATATCTCAAAACTGACATTTTTGCCAAGATGGTCCAGGTAATGGAGGACGGAGCCCCGCTGGAGCCGGAAATCATCCAGGAGGTTGCCGCCGGAATGAAGAGATGGGCGATGGACATGGGCGCGACGCACTATACCCACTGGTTTTCCCCTCTCACAGGGACCACCGCCGAAAAGCATGACGGATTCATCGAGCCTGACGGCAAGGGAGGTGTCATCGAAGACTTCTCCGCCAAACTGCTCACCCAGCAGGAACCGGACGCGTCATCATTCCCGAACGGAGGCATCAGAAGCACCTTCGAGGCGCGCGGATACAGCGCATGGGACCCGACCTCGCCGGCATTCCTGATCAAGGACACACTCTGTATCCCTACAGTGTTCATCGCGTACACGGGCGAGGCGCTGGACTACAAATCCCCGCTGCTCAAATCCATCAGCGCCGTCGACAAGGCGGCGACAAAGGTGTGCAGGCTGTTCGACAAGAGCGTCCACAAAGTCTATACATATCTCGGCTGGGAGCAGGAATATTTCCTTGTCGACGAGGACCTTTTCATGGCGCGGCCGGACCTGGTGATGACAGGGCGGACCCTGATGGGCCACGAAAGCGCGAAGAGCCAGCAGCTGGATGACCATTATTTCGGTGCAATCCCGGAGCGCGTTGCCGCCTTTATGAAAGACCTGGAGACGGAGGCGCACAAACTCGGCATCCCGGCCAAGACCTGCCACAACGAGTCGGCACCGAACCAGTTCGAACTGGCGCCGATCTATGAGAACTGCAACCTTGCGGTGGACCACAACATGATTCTGATGTCGCTGATGAAGGAGGTCGCCCGCAAGCACGGATTCCGCGTGCTGCTGCACGAGAAGCCGTTCAAGGGCGTCAACGGGTCGGGCAAGCACTGCAACTGGTCGCTCGGCACAGACACGGGCGCGTCATTGATGGCACCGTCCAGGGTGGACAAGGACAACCTCAGGTTCATAACGTTCGTCGTGAACACCCTGGCTGCGATATACAGGCACAACGGGCTGCTGAAGGCCAGCGTGATGACAGCCGCCAATGCACACCGGCTCGGCGGCAACGAGGCACCTCCCGCCATCATTTCCAGTTTCCTGGGGTCGGACATCTCGTCTGTGCTCGACCACATGGAGACCACGGACAATTTCGTGCGCCTGCTCAGCAAGAGGGAACTCAAACTGGACATCCCGCAGATTCCGGAACTGCTCATCGACAACACCGACCGCAACAGGACCTCCCCGTTCGCCTTCACCGGCAACAGGTTTGAATTCAGGGCAGTCGGGGCCGAGGCCAACTGCGCGTCGGCGATGATTGCCCTCAACACGGCAGTGGCCGAGCAGCTGGAATTCTTCTGGAACGACGTCAACGCACTCGTCGATAAAGGCGAGGAGAAGGAATTCGCCATCGTGAAGGTACTGCGCAAATACATCAGGTACAGCAAGCCCGTCCGTTTCGACGGCAACGGCTATTCGGAGCAGTGGAAAGAGGAGGCGGCAAGGCGTGGTCTCGACTGCGATACCAGCGCGCCGGTGATGTATGACCGCTATCTCGACAAGGAAAGCGTGGACATGTTCCGGTCACAGGGTGTCATGAACGAGGCCGAACTGCGTGCCCGTAACGAAATCAAATGGAGCACATACACCAAGAAGATCCAGATCGAAGGACGCGTGCTCGGCGACATGGCCCTGAACCACATAATCCCGATCGCCACGAAATATCAGAGTTCGCTGCTTGACAACGTCATCAAGATGGAGCAGGTTCTGGGCAAGGAAGAAGGCGACAGTTATTCGAAGGAGAATATCCGGACCATCAAGGAGATTGCGGCGAACGTGTCCGACATAAGACGCATGGTGGCCGAACTTACGGAGCGCAGGAAAGTGGCCAACAGGATCCAGTCCGCAAGAGAGAAAGCGGTGGCGTACCACGACACCGTCGCCCCGATGCTGGAAGACATCCGCAAGAGGATAGACGACATCGAGCTTATGGTGGACGACGAACTCTGGACTTTGCCGAAATACCGTGAGCTGCTGTTCTTCTAGCGACATTTCAACACCGCGATGTTGATAAAATTGTGGAAATAATTGCATCCGGATGGGGATTGTTTGAGAACAATATGCTATATTTGCAGTCCGAAAAGTAACCGGCAACATGGTAAAAATCGGAACTCCCCTCTCAAAAATCTCAAAGAAAGCACTTCTGTGCGGTTCTGGCGAACTCGGCAAGGAAGTGACCCTCGAACTCCAGCGCTATGGAGTTGAAACAATCGCTCTCGACCGTTATCAGAATGCCCCTGCAATGCAGGTGGCCCACAGGTCGTACACACTCTCGATGCTCGACGGAGCACGTCTTCGCGAAATCATCGATACAGAAAAGCCAGACATCATCATCCCCGAGGTAGAGGCCATCGCCACACCAACCCTCGTGCAACTCGAAAAAGAAGGCTACAACGTTATCCCTACAGCCAAGGCCGCATTCCTCACGATGAACCGTGAGGGCATCCGCCGCCTTGCTGCGGAAGAACTTGGGCTCCCTACATCATTCTATCGCTTCGCTGACAACCACGAACAGTTCATGGCCGCCGTCGAGGAAGTGGGCATTCCATGCGTGATCAAGCCGATCATGAGTTCTTCAGGCCACGGCCAGAGCACAATAAAGACTGCCGGAGACATAGACAAGGCATGGCAGATTGCACAGGAAGGCGGCAGGGCCGGTGCAGGCAGGGTCATAGTGGAGCGTTTCGTGGATTTCGACTACGAAATCACACTCCTTACCGTCAGACATTCAGGCGGCACTACCACCCTCGAGCCTATCGGACATCATCAGGTGGAAGGTGACTACAGAGAGTCATGGCAGCCTCAGGCAATGAGCGAGACCGCCCTCAAGAAGGCAAAGGAGATTGCAATCAAGATCACCGGCGCGCTCGGTGGATACGGAATTTTCGGAGTCGAGATGTTCATCAAGGGCGACGATGTCATATTCAGCGAAGTCTCCCCTCGTCCGCACGACACCGGAATGGTGACCATGATATCGCAGGACCTTTCGGAATTTGCACTCCACGCACGCGCAGTCCTCGGCCTCCCTATCCCAAGCATCAGATTCTACGGGCCAAGCGCCTCCAAGGCCATTGTCGTCGAGGGCGACACCGACAAGGTCGAGTTCGACAATCTGGAGAAAGTCCTCGAGGAACCGGGCGTACAGATAAGACTGTTCGGAAAACCTGAAGTGAAGGGACACCGCCGTTACGGGGTCATTCTCGCCTCTGACGAATCGGTTGAAAAGGCGTTGGCAAAAGCCGAGAGAGCTTACAGCAAGCTGCAGGTAATTGTCCACCCGAGATAATTATTTCATAAGACGACTGTCATGGTCGTCTTTTTTTAAAATGACAAGGCAAATGCAACAAAAGACCCTGATAAGCGGAGGCAATGTAGCCACGAAGGACGGAATACGCAGATGCGATGTTCTGCTCTGCGGGGACCGTATCGAACGCGTGGAAGAGCACATAGAGTGCGTTGACGCCGAAATCATCGATGCCGAAGGGAAGCTTGTCACATATTCATTTGCCGACGTACATGTACATTTCCGCGAGCCGGGCCGTCCGGACAAGGAGACCATACTGACAGGCAGCCGGGCAGCCGCGAAGGGCGGATATGGCTGCGTCTGCCCTATGCCGAACCTTGACCCGGCACCCGACACCACAGAGCATATCGGAGAAGAACTGTCCATAATACGCCGCGATGCCGTCATCGACGTCAGGCCATACGCCACCATAACGCTCGGTCGCAAAGGGCTCGAGACTGTTGACATCAAGGCTTTGAAGCCGCTCTGCGCCGGATTTTCCGACGATGGAAGCGGCGTGCAGGACGAGGAAGTGATGCGCGGCTCGATGCGTCTGGCCGCAGCGGAAAAATGCATCATTGCGGCACACTGCGAGGACAACACACTCCTGCGTGGAGGATATATCCACGACGGTGAATACGCAGCAGCACACGGTCACAAGGGCATCTGCTCCGAAAGCGAGTGGGGCCAGATTGCACGCGATGTCCGCCTTGCCGCAGAGACAGGCTGCTCCTACCACGTCTGCCACATTTCCACAAAGGAAAGCGTAGACATCATCCGCAAGGCAAAGGCTGCCGGTGTGGACGTGACCTGCGAGACAGGACCTCACTACCTCACCCTCTGCGATGCGGACCTCCGGGAGGAAGGCCGCTTCAAGATGAACCCGCCTCTGCGCAGCGCCGGGGACAGGGACGCCCTCATCGAAGGCATTCTTGACGGCACCGTGGACATGATCGCGACGGACCATGCCCCCCACACGGCCGAGGAGAAGTCACGCGGCCTGCAGGGCAGCGCAATGGGCATCACCGGCCTGGAAACAGCATTCCCTGTCATCTACACCAGACTCGTCCGCACAGGCATCGTCAGCCTCGAACGCGTCCTGGAATTGATGTGCACCGCTCCGAGGAGGCGTTTCGCGCTTGGTGGCGGCGTCATCGAGGCAGGTGCGCGCGCCGACATCGCCATATTCGACCTTGACACGCCATACCGCATAGACAGCGCGTCGTTCCTGTCCAAGGGGCACGCCACGCCGTTCGAAGGATGGGATGTGTACGGCCGCTGCATACTCAACATTTTCAAAGGAAAAACAGTCTATAAATTCTAATATGTCACAGAATCTCAACAGAAAACTTGTACTCGAAACCGGAGAGGAATTCCTCGGTACCGGTCATGGCGCATCTTGCCGCGCCGTCGGGGAAATAGTGTTCAACACATCGATGGTGGGTTATCAGGAAATCCTGTCAGACTCAGCCTACGACAAGCAGATCATCGTGATGACCTACCCGCCTATGGGACAGTACGGCATCACTGACGAAGATTTTGAAAGCAGGACAGCATCTCCTGCCGGAATGGTCGTGCGCGAATGCTGCGACACCCCGTCCAACTTCAGGTTCACCAAGACCCTGGCGTCAGAACTGGAAGACCACGGCACACCTCTCATCAGCGGCCTGGACACCAGGATGATCACACGCATCATCCGCGACAAGGGATGCATGAGAGCCGCTATCGTCGAGGCCGAGATGAGCAAGGAAGATGCCCTGAAACTGATTGCAGACACTCCTGTGGAGAAGCGACCGGTCACAAAGACTTCCTGTCACAAGACCTGGTACAAGCGCACCCCCCACCACAAGTTCGACGTCGTAGTCGTTGACTGCGGTGTCAAGCTGAGCATCATTGACAGCATACTCTCCAGAGGATGCAACGTGACTGTCGTTCCTTTCGACACCACCGCCGAAGAGATCCTGGCATTCAATCCTGACGGCGTGATGATATCCAGCGGCCCGGGCGACCCGCGGGAACTGCCGGAGATCATAGACACCATTAACGGGCTCAAAGGCAAACTCCCTGTCTGCGGAATCTCGCTCGGGCACCAGCTCATCTGCATGTCCTACGGAGCGAAGGCAGTGCGCCTCAAGGCGGGCCATCACGGCGGACGTCCGGTGAAGGACCTGGAGACAGGGAAGATCGAGCCGGTGGAGCACAACCACAACTTCACCATCGACCGCGCTTCCCTCGAGGGAACGGGCCTCAACGTGGTGTACGAAGACGTTGTGGACCACAGTGTCGAAGGTGTCAAATGTACAGAGGACAAGGTCCTGTCAAGCCAGTTCTACCCTGAAGGAGCACCCGGCCCGCAGGAAAGTTCATTCTTTGAAAGATTCATTAAGTGGATGGAGGAATAAGATATGCCTAAGAGAACAGATATCAAGAAAGTGATGGTCATCGGGTCAGGTCCTATCGTCATCGGACAGGCCGCAGAATTTGACTATGCAGGCACCCAGGCCTGCCTCGCACTCAAGGAAGAAGGATATGAAGTCGTGCTGGTCAACTCCAACCCGGCCACAATCATGACGGACACCCACATCGCCGACAAGGTATATATGGAACCGCTTGACCTTGAATACATTGCAAAAATCATCCGTTACGAGCGCCCCGACGCCATCGTGCCCGGACTGGGAGGACAGACCGGTCTCAACCTGGCTGTCAAGCTGGCCAGGAAAGGTGTCCTGGACGAGTGTCAGGTCGAGATTCTGGGAACATCGTTCCAGAGCATCGAGAAGGCTGAGGACCGTGAGCTCTTCAAGGAACTCTGCATCGGGCTCGGCGAGCCTGTCATCCCTTCGGAGATCTGCTACAGCATAGAGGAGTCTGTAAAGATAGCCGGGGAAATCGGCTATCCCGTCGTCCTCAGGCCGGCCTTCACGCTTGGCGGAACAGGCGGCGGATTTGCAGACAACGAGGAAGAACTCCGCGAGATGATGAGAAACGCCCTCGCCCTCTCCCCTGTCCACCAGGTGCTCGTCGAGAAGAGCGTCAAGGGATACAAGGAGATCGAGTTCGAGGTGATGAGGGACTCCAACGACACTGCCATCACCATCTGCTCCATGGAGAATGTGGACCCTGTGGGCATCCACACGGGCGACTCGATTGTCGTGGCACCGGTGCAGACCCTTGCCGACAAGGAATACGAGATGCTCCGCAACAGCGCGCTCAAGATCATCCGCGCCCTCGAGATAGAAGGCGGCTGCAACGTCCAGTTCGCACTTGACCCGCTGTCATTCAACTACTACCTCATCGAGGTCAACCCGCGCGTGTCCCGTTCGTCAGCCCTCGCTTCGAAGGCCAGCGGATTCCCTATCGCACGCGTGACAGCAAAGATTGCCGTGGGACTCACGCTTGACGAGATCACCATCGCAGGCGCACCTGCCTGCTGCGAACCGGCCATAGACTATGTAGTGAGCAAGGTCGCCAGGTTCCCGTTCGACAAGTTCAGCGAGGCAATCAACGAGCTCGGCACCCAGATGAAGGCCACCGGAGAGGTGATGAGCATTGGCCGCACGGTCGAGGAGAGCCTGCTCAAGGCCATCCGCTCGCTCGAGATCGGAGCATGCCACCTCTACAAGAAGAAATTCGACTCGATGTCCAGCCAGGAACTCCTCAATTACATCGTGAAGTTCCCGGACGACCACCTGCTCGCCATCGCCCAGCTAATACGCAACGGCGTGGACATCAGGCTCATATATGACCGCACAAAGATAGACATGCTCTTCCTCGAGAAGATTGTCAACATCGTCCGCATGGAGAACGCCCTCAAGGCCGCCCCGATGGACCGCGAGGCGCTCTACGAGGCCAAGAGGATGGGATTCAGCGACAAGTTCATCGGCCAGCTCTGGGGCAAGTCGGAGAAGGAAATGATCGAATACCGCTGGTCGCTCGGCATCGACCCTGTCTATAAGTTCATCGACAGCTGCGCCGCAGAGTTCGACACATACGTGCCTTATTTCTACTCGACCTACGAGCAGGAGAACGAGACAGTGGTCAGCGACAGGAAGAAGATACTTGTGCTCGGAGCAGGTCCTATCCGCATCGGGCAGGGTGTCGAATTTGACTATTCGACCGTACATGCCATCTGGGCAATCCGCGAGGCCGGATATGAGGCCATCATCATCAACAACAACCCGGAGACCGTATCGACGGACTACACAATCTCGGACAAGCTCTATTTCGAGCCTCTCACCGTCGAGGACGTGATGAACGTCATCAAGCTCGAGAAACCGGACGGTGTCATCGTGACACTGGGAGGCCAGACAGCCATCAACCTTGCCGGGCCGCTCGCAGAGTTCGGTGTGCCAATCATCGGCACCCAGATCGAGGCCATCGACAATGCCGAGGACAGAAAACTCTTCGAGGCCATCATGCGCAAGACCGGCATCCCTCAGCCTAAGGCAAAGGCCGTCACCGACGTCGAGGAAGGCGTCAAGGCCGCCGAAGAGATCGGATATCCTGTGCTTGTACGACCAAGCTTCGTGCTCGGAGGCCGTGCGATGATGATTGTTGGCAACGAGGCCACTCTCCGCCACTATCTCCACAATGCGGTGGAAATCAACGAGAACTCCCCTGTCCTCGTGGACAAATATATCATGGGCCGCGAGACCGAGGTCGATGCCATCTGTGACGGCGAGAATGTATTCATCCCGGGCATCATGGAGCATGTAGAGAAGACCGGCATCCACTCCGGAGACTCTATCAGCGTCTATCCGTCCTTCTCACTCTCACAGGCCGTCAAGGACAAGATCATCGACTACACAGTGCGTCTGGGACGCGAAATAGGCATTGTCGGACTGTTCAACATCCAGTACATCGTGGACAGCAACGACGACGTCTATGTCATCGAGGTCAACCCTCGTTCATCCCGCACCGTGCCGTTCCTTTCCAAGTCCACAGGCATCCAGATGGCCAAGATTGCCACCATGGTCATGCTCGGCCACAGCCTGCCGGAACTCGGAATCACCGAAACATATTTCCCTGAAAGGAAACGCTACTATGTCAAGACACCGGCATTCTCGTTCGGCAAGATAAAGGGCATCGACACCTACCTGTCCCCTGAAATGAAATCCACCGGCGAGGCCATCGGATATGATGCGTCACTCACCCGTGCCCTGTACAAGTCACTCCAGGCATCGGGCATGAACGTGGTCAACTACGGCACCGTGTTCGCCACAATCGCCGACAAGGACAAGGAAGAGGCCCTGCCTCTGCTGCGCAGATTCTACAACCTCGGATTCAACATCGAGGCAACCACCGGTACAGCCGCCTTCCTTCGCGAACACGGAATCAAGACACGTTGCCTGAAGAAACTCAGCGAGGGCAGCAACGACATCTGCGATTCACTCCGCAAGGGACATGTCAACTACATCATCAACACCATCGACGTCAACCAGCGCTCGACCCATCTGGACGGATATGAGATCCGCCGCACTGCCGTCGAGAACAACGTGTCCATCTTCACGGCGCTCGAGACAGTCAAGGTGCTCCTCGACGTGCTTGAAGAGATCACTCTGGGAATATCAACAATAGACGAGGAGTACAAGTAATGAAAGAGCAGATCTTCTCAGTTAAAAGCAACGAAAAGATTGCACCTTCGACATGGAAGATGGTGCTCAGGGGCGACACGTCCGAGATTTCGGGCAGTGGACAGTTCGTCGACATCGCCATTGACGGAATGTATCTCAGAAGGCCTATCTCGGTATGTGACAGGACTTCCAACACCCTCACACTGGTATACAAGACCGTCGGGAAGGGTACTGAGGCCATGTCGGCACTGAAATACGCGGCCAAGGTGAACATCCTCACCGGGCTCGGCAACGGATTCAGTGTCTCCCAATGCAAGGCCAGGGCCCTGCTTGTAGGCGGCGGCGTGGGGATTGCCCCGCTCGTGCTGCTCTCCAAGGAACTCGCCGCCGCCGGGAAGAGGCAGACGGTGATACTGGGATTCAACACGGCCGACGAGATAATGCTCGGCGAAGAGTTCGCATCACTGGGTGCAGACGTTTATATCGCGACTATGGACGGCAGCGCAGGCACGAAAGGATTTGTCACCGACGTGCTGAAGAAAAAGAAAATCAGGGCGGACTATTTCTATGCATGCGGACCAAAACCTATGCTCAAGGCACTGTGTGAAAGCACGCAGCTGCCTGGCCAGGTAAGCATGGAAGAGAGGATGGGCTGCGGATTCGGAATATGTTTCGGATGTTCGCTCGACACAGCCGACGGGCCAAAGCGCGTATGCAAGGACGGACCGGTATTCAGGAAGGAGGACATTGTATGGTAGATATCACAACATCAATTTGCGGCATCGCCCTCAAGAACCCTGTCATTCCGGCCAGCGGAACGTTCGGTTTCGGTACCGAAATGGCCCCGGTCTATGACATAAACTGTCTTGGAGGCATCTCCCTCAAGGGCACCACACAGCAGCCGCGTTTCGGCAACCCGACACCGCGCATCGCAGAATGCACTGCAGGCATGATCAATTCAGTCGGACTCCAGAACCCGGGCATAGACGTCCTTGTCGGCGAGAAAGCGCCCCAGCTGCGCGAAATCTATGACGGGGCCATCATCGCGAACATCAGCGGATTCTCCATCGACGAATATGTCCACTGCTGCGAAAAGGCGGCCCAGTCCCCTGACATCGACATAATCGAGGTGAACATTTCCTGTCCCAACGTCCACAACGGCGGGATGGCGTTCGGCACGTCGCCACAATGCGCGGCCGAGATCACTGCCGCTGTGCGCAAGGCAGTCAGCGGCAAGCCCGTATTCATCAAGCTCAGCCCGAACGTGACTGACATCGTGTCCATCGCACGTGCCTGTGAGGACGCCGGAGCAGACGGCCTTACCCTTATCAACACGGTGCTCGGAATGAGGATCGACATACGCAGGAGAAAGCCTGTCATCGCCAACAAGATGGGCGGATTTTCCGGCAGGGCCGTGTTCCCGATTGCGGTGAGGATGGTCCACCAGGTCAGCAAGGCATGCTCCATCCCTGTGATGGGCTGCGGCGGCGTGGCAACGGCCGAGGATGTGGTCGAGATGATGATGGCCGGTGCATCGGCAGTGCAGGTCGGAGCAGAGAATCTGCGTGACCCGTATGCATGCAGAAAGATTGTGGAGGCACTCCCCGGACTGATGGAAAACCTTGGTATAGAAAGAATTACAGATATTGTTGGAATAATAGAATAATATGGCAAAAGACGTTATCGTAGCATGTGACTTCAGCAGCGCGGAGCAGGTCCTGGCCTTTCTGGACAAATTCTCCGGATGTGAACGCAAACCTTTCGTGAAGATTGGTATGGAACTTTATTATGGTGCCGGTCCTGACATCGTGCGCGAGATCAAGAAGCGTGGACACAAAATCTTCCTTGACCTCAAACTCCACGACATACCGAACACCGTGCGCAAGACAATGAAGGTCCTGTCTAACCTTGACGTGGACATGACCAACGTACACGCCGCCGGCACAATCGACATGATGAAGGCCGCCCTTGAAGGACTCACCCGCGAAGACGGCACGCGTCCGGTCCTCATCGCCGTGACCCAGCTCACATCGACCAGCGAGGAAAGAATGCGCAGCGAACTGCTCATCAATGCAGGCATCAATGAGACCATCGCCCATTATGCGGCAAACGCCAGGGAAGCCGGTCTTGACGGAGTGGTCTGCTCCCCTCTCGAGGCAGCCCTCGTGAAGGAAAGATGCGGCAGGGATTTCGTCGCAGTCACTCCGGGCATACGCTTCGCCGATGCGGCAGCCGACGACCAGGTGCGCATCACCACACCGGCCAGAGCACGCGAGATCGGTTCCGACTACATTGTCGTAGGCCGCCCTGTCACCGCCGCAGAAGACCCTGTGGCAGCATATCAGAGATGTATTGAAGAATTTTTGGGATAATATGGAAAAGACAATAGCAAAGCAACTCCTTGACATCAAGGCAGTATTCCTCAGACCGGAGGAACCGTTCACATGGGCAAGCGGCATCAAGAGCCCGATCTACTGCGACAACAGGCTCATCCTGTCGGCACCGTCGGCACGCGTCATCGTGGAGCAGGCCATCGCCGACAAGGTGAAGGAGAAATTCCCGGAGGCCGAGATGCTGATGGGCACGTCCACAGCCGGCATTGCTCACGCTGCCATCGCAGCCACAATCCTCGGCATGCCTATGGGTTATGTCCGCGGTGAGGCCAAGACCCACGGACGCAACAACAAGATCGAGGGCAGGATGGAGCCCGGCACCAAAGTCGTTGTCATTGAAGACCTTATCTCCACAGGAGGAAGCAGCATCGAGGTCGTGGAGGCCCTCCGCGAGGCAGGTGCCGACGTGCTTGGCATCGTGTCCATATTCACATACGGAATGCAGAAAGGACTTGACCGCATCGCCGCCGCGAATACGGTCAACTACTCTCTTTCCAACCTTGACGCGCTTGTCGAAGTCGCCGCAGAGCAGGGTTACATCGCCCCTGAGTGGAAAGAGCGCATCCTCAGATTCCGCGACAACCCGTCAGACGAAAGCTGGATAAAATAACAACTCTCAGATATGAAACACCTTATCGACCCTACGGACCTGACCAAGCAGGAGACCGACGAAATCATCTCCCTGGCCCTTGACATCATTGACAACCGTGAGAAGTACCGCGACTGCCGCCGCTATCACAAACTGGCAACCCTCTTCTATGAACCGAGCACACGCACGCGCCTGAGCTTCACATCGGCTATGATGGAACTCGGAGGCAATGTCCTCGGTTTTTCCGATGCCAACAGTTCCTCTGTCAGCAAGGGAGAGACTGTTGAGGACACAGTGCGCGTGGTGGGCAATTTCGTGGACATCATCGCCATGAGGCATCCACTCGAAGGAGCACCATACACAACATCCAGAGTGTCCAAGGTGCCGATTATCAATGCAGGTGACGGCTCTCACGCCCACCCTACCCAGACCTTGACCGACCTGCTCACGATCACCCGCGAGCTCGGTCACATCGACGGCATCACCATCGGTTTCTGCGGAGACCTCAAATTCGGCCGCACAGTGCATTCATTGATCAAGGCCCTCACACGCTACAAGGACATCAAGGTCGTCCTCATCGCCCCCGACGAACTCCGCCTGCCGAACTACATCAAGGAGGACGTCTGCGACAGACAGGGCATCGACTACCGCGAGGTCAAGACCATCGAGGAAGTCATCGGCGAACTCGACGTGCTGTACATGACCCGTGTCCAGAAAGAGCGTTTCCTGGACGAGGAGGAGTTCGAGAGAGTCAAGGACAGTTTCGTGCTCGATGCCGCCAAAATGGCCCTTGCCAAGCCTCAAATGGCCGTTCTGCATCCGCTCCCGCGCGTCAACGAGATTCTTCCCGAGGTCGATGACGACCCGCGCGCGGCCTATTTCCGCCAGGTCGGGAACGGCAAGTTCGTCAGGATGGCCCTCATTGACAGCCTGCTCAGATGGAAAGACGACCCTGACCATACCATGCCTGAGAACAAGGACGTCTTCGAGGACAGTGCACGCCACTGCACCAACGTGAAATGCATTTGCAACCACGAGAAGGTCGCTCCCCTCTTCCACACAAGCGAGACTGGCGTGACACGCTGCGCATACTGCGATTCGAAGGTGGACTAAGACTAGAGGAAGGCCCGGCGGCGAGGTCTTGCCAGCTCCAGGGCGAAAATATGGCATAATTTGGGAGAAAATCTGGTTTTTCAATCAAAAAAGCTAGAATCCGTTGATATTTCGCCCTTACGGCAGTCTTCCATCCTGCCATGCCCGGCGAGCGCCGATGGCCTTCCGCGCTTCGCGCTACATCTTTATCATTACCCCTTCATATTCCCCTAACAGGGGAAAGCCGGCCTACTTGCCTTTCCGTATTTGCTGACGCAAATACCCGGCCCGGCCGCGCTGCTGGTGCAGCGTTATCATCCGACACCCGTTCACGAGGTCACGGGCGACCACGGGCCCCGACGCCACCAGGCATGGTATGAATAGTCCTTAACGTTTTTTCCGAAAATCACGACTTAACCCAGCCGAGGTCCTCACATTGATTGAGGAGTTGAGGCTTGTTCGGCTTTCGCACTAAATCAATGGATCTTGGACGTTCGAGGATAACACTTATTATTGCTAAATGATTATTATGATATTGCCGGCAATTCCTTTATGCCACACAAACGTAAATATCTATATATTTCTTCATAGTACTCCCTACCTTTCTCACCTCCGCAGCACCACACTTGTATGTCCTTTACGAAGCCGAAGGTGAAACTGCGCAAGGAGTTGCTCGGGCTTAGGTATCGGTATCGCATCAACAAGAAAGGCCTCCCTGGCTCAAAGGCTAAAGAGAGGCCCTTCTCCAACCGTGATTCAAGGCCGGTTTTCGTTACGTATTCGTAGGATGGATGATGATTGTGACGACAATCACAATATGTCACCTTTGAGAAGAGTAATATCCTTAGGTCCGTCAGGTATCTGGGCTCTTGCGGAATTTGCAATTATGGTTTGTTCGGTATCTGAAAGGCCTGTTTGATAATTCAGTTTCATGAAATACTCCGATTCTTTGTTTGGTCCCGGGAATCCGCATTCGGGTATTTCAGGAATTAACTGGTCCTTCGTGATGTTTGTTTCGGCAACAATAAAGCAAGAACCATAACTCTCACCATAGTATGTAATCACAATATCTCCAATCCTGATTTCTGTATTATATGAAACCGGCCAATAGAAGAAACCATATGCAGGAATAGAACACAGTGGGAAATAATCTCCGGTTGAAAGTGCCAAAATATTGCGGCCCATAGAGAACACTTTAGTCTTTGGAGCTTTGTTAGGAATAATATCAATCTTGGAGTCCAGCGCCATCGCAATCTTGCTCAACGTATCCAAACCAGCAGAGAATTTACCAGATTCAATTCTACTGAGGTTTGCGGGATCAATGTCTGTCAGGCGAGCAAGCATCTTTGCCTCCATGCCTTTCTTTTCCCTAATAGAACGGATTTTCTTACCGATGCGGGTTCGCTCATCGTTACGATCCGGCATCAGGAAAAGAGGGAGCTCCATCTTGGCCCTGGCCATTTGCATTGATATGAATGAGAACAAATCGCCTTCCGGCATTTTGTCGTAATCATCCATTATGCTGCAAATGAGAGTAGGATAATAGACTGAATCCTGAGCAGAAACAATGGAACTGAAGCCAATGATGTACACATCACCTTTAGAGGATTCAACCTTGATCTGAATTGTGCCACGATTTGTGGTCTCAAATGAAAGAATCTTTGCCATAAACATAGAAAACGTTTTTATCGTGGTGCGCTCCCACTTTTATTGTTTGACAGTGCAAAGATACTACTTATATTTTGAATTGGCAAATAAAACAATTGGAATTTGTATAAAAAACAATTTTGCAGTCCTGGACGGGTGGATTAGAAAAACCCTCTGATTTGTTGCATATTTCAATAATGTTGCATATTTTCGCAACAAATTATTGGGATATGAATAATGTAAGCACCTCATTCGGCTCAGCCATCAAGTCTGTCCGCAAGTCCCGCGGTTTGTCGCAGGATGAACTCGGAGCTATGATAGGACTGAACAAAAGTCAGATATCACGCATAGAAAACGGCCTGTGCAGGTCATTGACCACTATCGAAGAGATTTTGTCCGCACTCAATCTCTCCCCTGTCATTGAACTCAAACCGATCCGGAAGGAATTGTCGCTCGTCGAAGTGCTGAACGTACTCAGAAAATTCAAAGCAGAGAATTCTGAAAAGTATGGCATTGAGAAGATCGGACTGTTCGGAAGTTACTCCCGTGGTGAGCAGACCCTCGACAGCGACGTTGATGTCTGTGTGCTTCTTGATACTCCAAGTTATATGACACGTGCTGCTATCAAGGACGAGCTTGAGACAATGCTCGACAGAGAAGTGGACGTGATCTCGTTGTCCGCGAAAATGGATCCTGATTTCAAGTCGAATGTCCTTAATGATGTGATATATGTATAAACAGAGAATTGAATTGCTGCTGAAGTCTGCAAAAGACGAGATTTCATTTGCTATCGAAACTACCAAGGATGTCAAGGATGAGACGTATTTCGGTGCCACAACGGAAGGAATGATTTTATTCAGATCATCATGTCTTTGCATTCAGAATACGGCAGAGGCTTTCCTTCAAATAGACAATTATACTAAGGGTGAATTACTTCCGAAGTATAGTTCTGTTCCATGGAAAGCAATAAAGGGAATGCGCGCGATACTGGTTCACGATTACCTTTCAGTAGAAGAACCTGAGATTCTTTCAATTCTTCAGCAAGATTTGCCGGCATTACTGCCAACAGTCACAATAATGCTCAATGATGTGCAAAGCGGCAAGTATGATGAGTATTTCGCGGACCTTGACAAGAAGAAAGCATCAAGATAACCCCACCCTCATCTACATCCACGGCCAGTACGGCTCGCCTGAGGAGGCGGCGAGCACTGGTTCCACACCCCGGAGCAGATGGCGTTCCTGGACGGGTGGATAGGTTGACTTTCGCAAAAAAATCAAACAAATGTTTGTTATAGTAAACAATTTTCCTTACTTTTGTACACAATAAATAACAAGCATATGGGCAAGGATACATTCGGAAAGGTGATGCCGAGGGCTTTGGATCAGGCCATGAAGCAGATGGGCGAGCAGATCAAGCTGGCCCGCAAGCGCAGGCATCTGTCAATGCAGGACATAGCCGAAAGGGCTACGGTTAACAGGCTTTCCATCTCGAAAGTCGAGCATGGAGACTCTACGGTTTCCATGGGCATCTATGCCCGTGTGCTGTATGCTCTCAATCTTGAGAAGGACATCACCCTCCTGGCCGCTGACGACGCGCTTGGAAGGCAGTTGCAGGACGCTGAATTGCTGAAGAAATGAAAGAGATCACCGTATATGCAGATTTCGATTTCCTCGCAGTGCCGCAGGAAATCGGCACTCTGGGCTACGAACGAGTCCGGGGCAATGACCACTTCTCCTTCAAGTACTCCAGCGATTGGCTGAAGTCGAACGGCGGCATAATTCTGAGCGGGGACCTTATGAATATCACTTCCCTGCAGCATCCTCGCGGGGGCGGCAATGTGTTCGGGTTCGTCAAGGACTCATTCCCTGACAGATGGGGCCGTCTGCTTCTTGACCGCAGGGAGCGTATTCTTGCCAAGGCAGAACGCAGGGATGTACGCCTGCTCACGAATTACGACTACATTGTCGGCATCGAAGATTTCACCAGAATAGGTGGCATTCGCTACAAGAGCGATGACAGCGATGAATTCATCAATACAAGCGACAGGCTTCTCGTGCCTCCGGTCGAGAGACTCGGAGCATTATACGAAGCATGTCATGAGATCGAGGCGGCTGAAGAGCGGAACGAACTTCCGGATCAACGCTGGCTTGACCAACTTATCGACCCTGGCTCCTCACTCGGAGGAGCGCGTCCGAAGGCTAATGTCATTGACTCGGACGGTACGCTCTATGTAGCCAAGTTCCCATCGAAGAAGGATCTGGAGAATACCGAACTTATCGAGCATTTCTCCCACCGTCTTGCCACGTCGGCAGGCATCAAGGTAGCAAAGACCAGTACCATCAGCATATCTAAAAGCCGTGACCTGCTGCTCTCCGAGCGTTTTGACCGCACCGCCGGAGGCAGACGCATACACTTCGCATCCGCGATGTCATTGCTCGGGCTCGACGACGGGGCCGGCAGCAGCACCGGCAACGGCTATCTGGATATAGTTGATTTCATTCTCCGCGGCTGTGTCGATGCACGGCAGAATCTCCGCGAACTGTACCGACGGGTCGCCTTCAATGTCCTGTTCGGCAACACTGACGACCATTTTCGCAATCACGGTTTCCTCCTTACTGCCAAAGGCTGGACACTCTCCCCTGCCTATGACATCAATCCTGGCACGAAGACGCACCAGTGCTTGCTCATAGACCAGTATACCGAGGAATCGGATATCAATGCTTTGCTCAATGCGTGCGAGAGTTATATGCTCGAACGGAAGGAAGCCGGCGAAATAATCGAAGAGGTTCGCGACGCCATAAAGGACTGGCAAAAGACCGCCGCCAGACTGCATGTGCCTCTCAAAGTGCTTGAGCCATACTCAAGACGCTGGGATAACTGCTGAGATTTCATCAATTCAAAACTGGATTGAGACAATTTGCCCGCAAACCGACTCATTCTCCCAAAATACTGTAACATTTTTAGTACTTTGTATTGCAAGGTACTATTTTTTACATATCTTTGCATCCGGAAATGAAACGAAGATATGAAGAAGTTTATCGTTTGTATGATTGTTCTGGCGGCAGCGGCATTTTCCGCATCGGCAAGCCGTCAGGGAACAGATTGGAAAGGAGTCGTGCTTGACGAGAACGGCGAGGCTATGCCGTACGCGACCGTGGCGTTGGTTTCAATGCCGGATTCGACCATTGTGGCAGGAACGACAACAGCAGAGGACGGCACATTCGCACTTGCCTCGGAAGCCAGGGATGCAGTCCTCATGGTTGCGATGATAGGATACAGGACGGTCTATGCCGACCAGGCATCGTGCGGGACCATCAGGATGGAACTGTCCTCCGAGATGCTCGGCGAGGCAGTCGTGTCGGCCGTGATGCCGAAAACCAAACTTACCGACCAGGGCCTGCAGACGTCCGTAAGGGGTTCGGTGCTCGAAAATGCCGGAACCGCAAATGACGTGCTGTCCAAGATACCTGGCCTGATCAAGGGCCAGGACGGAATAGAAGTGCTGGGCAAGGGCTCCCCTCTTTTCTATATCAACGGCCGCAAGGTAACGGATGCGACCGAACTGCAGATACTGCAGAGCACCGAAATACAGAGCGTAGAGGTCATCACCAATCCCGGTGCACAGTACGACGCATCTATACGCTCGGTGGTGCGCATCAGGACCATCAGGCATCAGGGAGACGGTTTCGGATTCAATGCCGGCCTGACCGACGAGCAGTCACTCCGCAAGAAGACAAATGACCCGTCAGGGTATGTCAACGCCAATTACCGTCACAACGGGCTTGATGTCTTTGCAGGCGTGAACGCATTCCAGTTCACCAGCACGCAGGATAGCGACATGCTCCAGGAGACCTTCGGGGATCCGGGATTCAAGCAGGTAGATGTGCTCCGCTACTGGCAGCAGCAGGTGGAGACCGACATCAACGGAGGCCTCAACTGGCAGATAAACGACAACCATTCCACAGGAGTCAGGGTGGATGCATACATCCAGCCAAGAATGAGCACCGACCAGTCGATCGACGGCGACATATACCGTGGAGGTGAACTGATAGACAGACTTCACACGAAGGGTGCATCCCATATCGGTGACCTGCCATGGACGATAAAGGTCAACACATACTACAACGGCACGGTGGGCAAACTGGGCATCGATTTCAATGCCGATTATTTCAGCGTGAAAATGTCGGACGAATCATTCACTGACGAGACCAGTGAAATGGCCCAGAACGACCATATCGAATTTTCGTCAGGCAGCGACAGCCGCATGTTCGCGACCAAGCTCGTGCTCAGTTATCCTATATGGAAAGGTGCCCTGCAGGTCGGCACGGAGGAGACTTTCACGCGCAGGAGCGACAATTATGTCATCACCAAGACGACTGTGCCATGCTCCGAGACAGAGGTCAGGGAGGACAATATCGCCGCATTTGCAAGTTATGGATTCTATATTCCGAAGGCCGGTCAGTTCAGTGCCGGACTGCGTTATGAGCACGTCAACTACCAGTACGACGACAAACTGTCCACAAGCGAGGATGACCCTTCAAGGAAATACGACAACGTGTTCCCGTCAGTGTCATACGCCAATGCGTTCGGCCCGGTGCAGTTGCAGGCAAGTTACAGCGCCAAGACCCACAGGCCGGATTTTCACTCTCTCAGCAGCAACGTGCGCTACCACAGCCGCTATATACTGCAGAGCGGAAACAACAAGCTCCAGCCGCAGGAGAACCATGATTTCGGACTGAACGTCAACTGGAAACGGCTCACTATGGTCACTCAGTACTCAAGGATCAATTCGGCCATCACCCAGTGGTCTTCACTGTACGACGACAGCGGCATCGTGATTGTACGCCCGGTCAATATTGACAGGCCGATGCGCACCCTGGCATGGTTCATCAATGCCTCTCCTACCATCGGGATCTGGACCATGAACTACACCGCCGGAGTCCAGCAGCAGTGGCTCACCCTCGACTGCCCTGATGTCAGGGAACCGGACGGAATAAGGTCCGTTTCGTTCAACGACAAGCCGATGTGGATTGCCCAGCTGTTCAACACATTCCGTTTCAAGCACAACTGGCAGGTCGAGCTCGGTGGCGAATACCACAGCCCCGGATATGCATCCAACGCATTGGTATACAACCACTTCTTCAATCTCACCGCGGCAGTGCAGAAGACCTTCCTGGACAATGCTCTCGTGCTCAGGCTTGAAGGCAGCGACCTTGCCGGGCTTGCCAACTACTACGTCAACACCGACTGCGGCAGCCATTTTATCCAGCAGACCAACATCATGGACAGCCAGAGGGTCAAACTCTCCGTCCGCTACAATTTCAACACCGCCTCCAACAAGTACAAAGGCACCGGTGCAGGTTCGGACGCTGCAGCACGAATGAGATAGTTTTGTATATTTGCAGCCGGAAAACAATCTGGCTATGGAGTACCTGTCTAAAGAAAGATATGACGAGATCGCCGCGGAACTTAACAATCTGATCACCGTGGTGTATCCGAAGGTCAAGGATGACCTTTCGGAGGCGCGTGCCCAGGGAGACCTGAGCGAGAACTGCGGATACCGTGCAGCCAGGACTGCCCAGGCAAAGACCATCAGCAGGATTCGCTTCCTGCAGAAGATCCTGGAGCATTCGAGAGTCATCGACACGGCCAATCTGCCCAAGGACCAGGTGACCCTTCTGAGCAGGGTGGAGTTCACCAATCTGGCCAACAATGCCAGGATGACCTACACCATTGTGAGCCCGCACGAGATGAATCTCGAGGCCGGCAAACTGTCACTCAAATCCCCTATAGGCCAGGCGCTTATGGGCAAGCATATCGGAGACATCGCCGAGGTCCACGCGCCGGCAGGGACGATGAAGCTCAAGATCGAGAGCATCACTCCGGGAGCATAGGGCCTGATTTTTGCGGATACAGACACGGACAGGTAAATATATCTTATGAAAAAGACACTACTCATCATTGCGGCGTCGCTGCTTTGCAGCATTTCAGCATCTGCACAGACCGGCACATGGTCCGGAAGCCTTGATGTGCAGGGCACAAAACTTTCACTGGTGTTCCATCTGGACGGTGAAAACCCTGCCATGGACTCTCCTGACCAGGGGGTACGCGGGATACCGGCACAGGTCGAACGCGGCGACATGGGCAATGTCAAGATCAGCATTCCGTCCATCGGGGCAAGTTACGAAGGACTCTGGATGGGAAAACGCATTGTCGGCACATTCACGCAGATGAGAGCTTCCCTGCCCCTTACACTTACTCCAGGCGAACCGAAACTGCTCCGTCCGCAGACCCCGAAAGGGCCATTCCCATATTCCACAGAGGAAGTTGCATTCACAAATGGGGATGTGACCCTGAAAGGCACCCTGACGCTTCCGGAAGGCTTTTCGCGCCAGACTCCGATCCTGCTGATGGTAACCGGAAGTGGCAGACAGAACAGGGATGAAGAGATATTCGAGCACAAGCCATTTGCAGTGATTGCCGATGCATTTGCCCGCGAGGGCATCGCCACACTGCGTTATGACGACCGCGGCGCAGGCGGATCCACTGGTGATTTCGCAGCGGCGACCACCGAAGATTTCAAGAATGACGCACTTTCGGGGATAGGATTTCTCAGGGACAGATTTGACAAGGTCGGCATCATCGGACACAGCGAAGGCGGCACGATAGCCCTGATGCTGGCAGCCGGCGGCCAGGTTGACTTTGCCATCAGCCTTGCCGGAATGGCCGTTTCCGGAGCCGAAACCCTGATTTGGCAGAACCGCATCGCTCTTGCGGCGTCAGGTTTCCAGCAGAAAGACATCGACACATACTGCGACGCCATCGGCACGGCATTCCATGTCATCACCCACGGAGGCGCAATGCCTCAGGTCGATGCCCTTGACCTTCCGGAAATCCTGAAGTCCAACTTCCTGGCGGTCCTGAACCAGATCCAGAGCCCGTACATGAAGCAGTTCCTTACCATCGATGTCCGCCCGATGCTCGGCTCCATCAAATGTCCTGTCCTGGCCCTCAACGGCACCAAGGACAATCAGGTGGACTGTGAGGTCAATCTGGATGCAATTCGCAGCGCCCTGCCGGAATGCCCCAAGAACATGACCGTGCCCGCCGCCGGCCTCAACCACCTTTTCCAGCACTGCAGCACAGGCACTGTCGCAGAATACCGCGAGATCCAGGAGACCTTCGCTCCCGAAGTCCTCGAACTCATGATCCGCTGGATGGCGGATTTCAGGTAGGTCAGTGACCGTAATCCATGGAACTTGAAGACCTCATGCCTCACAGGCAGTAAGGGGGTCAATCTGAAGCAGACGTTTTACTGCAGGCAAAAACTGGGAGATATAGTACAAACGCAATTACGGAGAAGACAAGACCAGAAATAGTTCCCACCGCAAATGGGAACCAGAATACTGCCTTGGGGCCGTCGAAAAGGAATGGGACCAACCCAAGTGCCGTTGAGAGGACAGTAAGCGATATCGGCCGGATTTTTTTGTCAAAAGCACGGATATATCGTTGGACATCAAACCTTCGCTCCGGCTCATTAATCAATTCCGAAACGATGTATATACCAGCATTTACGGTAATGCCGCTTAACATCACGAATGCAGCAAATCCACCCTTGTCAAACGTGAAGTCAGTCAATCCAAACGCCAAAAACACTCCGATGAAAGATATAGGAATCATCCAAATGATGACAAATGGGTACTTTATTGAATTGAAATGCACAGAACAAATGACAAAGATAATTGCTATGATAAGCAGGATAAGGCTTGCGTACTTGCTTTTATTTTCATAAAGCCATCTGTACTCATATGACTTTGCTTTGTAACCCGTCGGAAATATCTCATTGTTCATATAGTGTACGGCATCGTCCATAAACTTGTCGCTGATTTTGTTGGAACCGATGAAATCATATCTCACTGAAATGGTATATTCCTGGTTATGACGTTTGATTGGAAAGCCACCATTGTGCTTTATTATGCTTCCGACCTCTGAAAGTTTCACCTTGCAGCTGCCGATGTTCACAGCATCATTGTCAAAATGCCAGGCGTCAAAAATGTCCTTTGATGATGATACAAGCCGAACGTCGGCATAGCAGGGACCTTCCTTTATCCGCATTATCCGCCCGTCATACAAAGTAGAACTCAAAGATGGGAAGTACACATATGGGTTCAGTCCCATTGTCGACATAGCTTCGAAATCGTAATCTATCAAAAATTCAGTGACAGGGCGGTCATAGTATCCTTCACCCCATATTTCCGCATTCCGCACCCTGCTATTTTCACCAAGCCAGTCAACAAGGACTTCTCCGTATTCCATGAGTTCATCAATATTGTACCCCGTTAGTACAATACAGTTGGACCGATAGTCGCTGATTATATTGTTGTTGAAATAGTAATCATCAAGACCTGCGACAGTCCAGTTAGCTCCTCCAAAATTGACAGCCATCGAAATTATGTCAGACTTTATGCGATGGGGTATCCATGTGCGTTCACTTTCCGGAGTGAAATAGACGGTAATTTTACCATCTCTTGATGATGAAATTTCTGTCTCGAATATTTCTATTTCGTCAAAATGCGCAAGATAATTCTCCATACTGCGCATAACTTCGTTCAATTGTTGTGCAGTACACCCCTCTGGCATACCTGCATTGATGGACAGGCGCTCACGTTCTGGTTCGCGATAAAAATTGGAGCGGTTAAGCGCATTGTTAAAAAGGCCAAACGATGAACCGAGCACCCTGTCCACCTTGTCTTTATTGTTTGCATAACGACTCTTCTGGGCAATCTTTACTAAAGAAGATTTTAAACATCCCATTTCTACATCGTTATTTGTGTTTGGCGAGATATCAGGTAGAAGGCAGGTGGGTAATCCAAAGGCCAGGAGGAATCCCAGGACCAGCACCCATCGGTGAGCAATACCCCAGTTTATATATCGTTCGTACAGACCATTCCATTGGGCTATACGTCTAAGACTTTTCAGAGATTTCTGTGCTTGTTTTCCGCCCTCAACAGGCAGGTATTCAAGCAACGCAGGTACGAACAGATAGGCCACCGCAAGGGACACACACAGGTTAATGACTATCACGTAGGTGAAATCAGCCAAATTCTGCTTGTCCTTCTCAGGCAGCATGAGCACGACAAGGAGAGCAGCCACGGTGGTAAGGACTGCACTTAAGAGTGCAAGGAAGACACTACGGTTATGGCATCTGGTCCAATGGTCTATCATCACTATGCTGTTGTCTATTATAATACCCAGCGAAACCGTTATTCCCGCCAGAGTATAGATATGGATAGACAGGCCAGTCAGGAAGTACAGCACAACAGAGATTAAGATATCCACAATCAGAGTCAGAGCCATCACTGTCATATATCTCCAGGAACGGTTTACCAAGAACACGAACAGCAGGAGGATGAGTATGCACAAACCTGTGCGCAAATAAACCTTGTTAAGTTCTTCATAAATATATTTTGAACTGTCATAACTTACACGGACTGACAGTTCTTCAGGAAAAAACTCCGACAAATTCTGCATTTCAGCCTTGACTTTTGTCACAACATTCAGAAGATTTGCGTCTTCAGCAGCAGTGACCACAAGTTCTAGAGTGTTCAGTCCATTAATTCTGTAATATGATGTCGGGAGAGACTCCTGATAACTGAAGGTTGCTATTTCACCGAGGTGTATGATCCGTCCTTCCACATTGGCGACAGGGATATCCGAGAAATCCGCACCCTGCATTGTATGCCCGTTTCTGAGTTTAACGGCATAAACGCGGTCACTTGAATGGGTCATTCCGATAATATTCTCGCCATAACAGTCGACAATAGCACCAGCAATTTGTGAGACAGTTATACCCAAAGAAGATGCACGGTCGGAATCGAATGTAATTACCCATTCATAAGGATTGTCACCATAGAAGCTGACACTGTTCACCCCATCAATCGTTGACAATGGATGTACAATCATGTCATTCACATACCTTGCAATCTCCCCGGACGGCAGAGAGCCAAAGATGTTGAACGATATGGCTGTGGTATGACCGACACTTCCGGTTTCACCATTAGCAAGTATGACAGGGAAAGAACATCCCTCGGGCAGAGAAGTCCAAAGGTTTCGAATCAATGAGGCAGCTTCAAAGCGTATTGCATCCACATTAGCACGACGACCAGTCTTTAGAGTGACATAACCATACCCATTGTGTGACACAGAACTAACATCTGTACAGTTTCCTATTGTTGCAAGCACTGATTCAATCTTAGATATCACTTCTGATTCAACAACCCTGGGAGATGCTCCCGGATAATTGCAGTACACACTCACAGTGTTGCCTGGTGCCTTCGGCGCATATTGTACCCTCAGTTGGGAGAGACACGCAAAGCCCGTAACAGCAATAACCGCCGTCAATAGCAAAACTGAAAATGATGATATGCCACGCCTCGCCACCATGTTACTCCCGTTTCCTATAAATTGCGGAATAGATGGTAGGGACGAAGAACAGGCTTACAATTGTGCCGATTGTCATTCCCACAATTATTACGAGTGCCATTGGATATTGCAGATCGTCCCCCATATTGCCTCTTGACAGGAAAGGGGCCACAGCAAGAATGGTCGTGACTGAGGTCATTATTATGGGCTTGAATCTCCTATGGCCGGCCTCTTTTATTGCGGTCTCAATGTCCATGCCATGTCTGCGCAACCGGTTTATGGTATCGATTTTCAATATGGAATCATTTATGACTATGCCACATATTACCACGAGACCGATCAAGCTCATAATGTTGATGCTAACGCCCAATATCCAAAGTGCTGAAAGGCTCACGGCAATATCTACAACCACTTCTGACAGGATTATTGAAGGCTGCAGGAGCGATTCAAACTGTGAGGCGAGAATGAGAAAAAGCAGTAATATGGCTATCACAAGGACGAATGCCATCTGTCGGAGCATATCCTTGTTGCTGAACCAGGCCCCACTGAATTTTACATCAAAATTGCCGTTATTATGAACTGCATCCTCTACCCTTGAAATTACATCCTTGACATTTCTGGACTGCACATCAAGATTTACCGGATAATATGCACCCTCAGATCCTGAAACCAGAGTCTTGAGGTCCTGTTCCGAACTTTGATGCATAACGGCACCAGCCGGTATTTCCAAGACAGATCCGTCATTTTTCCTGACTGATATGGTAGTTTCAGAGAGTATCTTTTCCATCTGACGAATGTCAGTACCCATAACCACGGGCACAGAACGTGTACCTTGCACAATTTCAAACACACAATTACCGTTCATGGAATTAGTAAGTGCGGAACTCAAATCGCTGAATGAAACGCCATACAAAGCCATCAGTTCCGGGTCTGATGTATAAAGTATGTCCGTTTTCAAAGTCAGGTTTTCGATATCTGTCTCAGGTACGGCGTTTCTTATTGCAGATAGAACTTCTGAAAGAGCATTGACCTCAATTCTTGAAGTTCCAGTCTGACGCAGACGGGCTACAAGTTCTGGTTCCCGCTCCGAAAATACAATATCGAACACATTACCGGAAGTGGTGTATGAAACAATAGCAGAAGGATAAGAAACAGAAATAAACGTGGATAGGCGATTCTTTGCAATAGCCAAATCCTCCGCAGTCCTACACTTGAAATAAAAAGACGCCTCGTTGAACGATATATCCCCACTATGTCTCAGAACAAATTGCTGCACACCAATCAACGCCGTGCTCTGACAGCACACGTCTTTCAAAGACACTTCAAGGGATGACACCCTGCGCCGGTTCTCCTCAAGAGTGATGTGCTCGTTCCAGTCAATGTTAAGAATAGCATCAGTATATGTAATAGGAGGTATTTTTTCTTTAGGCATAAATGACAAGCAAATCGCTATGGCAGCAGTACAGGCCAATGGTATAGCCCATGCTGTCCACTTGTTTTTCATGAACCAGCTGATGATAATGTCATACATCCTGGTTGCTCTGTCAATTTCCAACAGCGTAAGGAAACGGACAGGCTTAAATGCAGGCAAATGTCTGTAAAGCCTCCAATAATAGACTGGGATTACTATAATAGATACAAGGTAAGATACGAGCAGGACAACAGTGATGGTGATAGCCTGATCGAAGAAAAGTGCTCCCGTAAGCCCATTCATAAAAATCAGGGGCATGAATACTGCACAAGTCGTAAGTACTGAACTCAGCATTGCACCGCGAACTTCAGATGTCCCCTCTGTCACTGCATCGCGTAGAGGAACCCCTCGACACCAATGGGCAGTAATATTGTCAGTAAGAATTATAGTATTGTCAACCATCATTCCAACACCCAGCAAAAGGCCGGACAATGAGATAATGTTGATAGAAACGCCTACGAGGAAGAACACGAAGAAAGATATGGCCAGAGACACCGGAATCGTCAACGACACAAGTAAAGGAGAACGCAAATCTTTCATGAAGAGGAAAATAACCAGACAGTCAAGCAGAATTGCGACAATAATATTGAGAAGCAGATTGCGAATCGAATAGTCCAGGAGTTCAGTCTGGTTTCTGGAGACTTTGAAATCAAGTTCAGGGTACTCTTCAGAAAAAGCCTTCATAAGCCTGTCTATGCTATTTCTGAGATTTGCCATCCTAGCTTCGCTCTGCTTTATGACAGCAAAGGCCACCGCATCCTTCCCGTCAGAAGTCACGAGACCGTTTCTCGGAGCAGTATGCTCAATGACACGTGCCACGTCCTTTATCTGCATCACCCGGTCTCCCACCCTGAAATACAGGTTGGCTATGTCATTAGCCGTCTTGGCAAAAGACTTGAACTTGACATTGTAATGATATTCTCCATCTCGTATGGTGAGGTTGGAAAGGGTTACGTTGGAGGAAGCAATACAAGTCTCGAATTCAGACACTGAGATTCCTATCCTGCGCAAAGCGTTTTCATCGGGAATTACAAGAATTTCGTCCGAACTCGTTCCGCTCACATCGACCATAGCGACTTCAGACAGTTGCTCTACGCGCTTTGCGAGCACGTCAGTCGCGAATTTGCTCATATCCCTGAACTTGTCGCTTACTGGGAACAAACATGTATCTCCAGCTGCCGAAGCCCCGTTTATCTCCTTCAGGCTTATGTCTATAAAAAAAGCTGGTATATCACTTGCTTTGGCCTTGAAAACCTTGGGGCGGTCCATCTTAGGCAGGGAAGACAATGCCCTGTCAACCTTCTCGTTGACCTCAATGAAGAAATAATCTATATCACAATCCTCGTCGAAATTAAGAGTAATTGAAGCAGAACCGTCACGGGACTCCGAAGATATTTCCTTGAGATGACTGATCTGTTCCAGATTTTGGCGGAGCGGTTGAACAATCGACTCGTCAAGTTCCCGGGCTGACATTGTGCGGTTATTTACTTGAACCGTCACATATGGAATGTCAACATCAGGAATCAGGGATACCGGCAGTCTGCACATCCCCACGATGCCCAGCACAACAAAAACCAGAAGTACCATAGTAACGGATACTGGTCTGTCCAGAATTCTCTTCAGCATAGAATTACCTTTGTTCCTTCAGCTTAACGTGAGAGCCATCTGCCAGATTAAGGTTGCCATTAATGATAATCATATCTCCTGCCTTCAACGTTGCGCCTCTGTCAGCATTGGCGCGCACGGCATAACTGGTACTATTGGCAAACAAAGTGTTGACATACACCCATTCAGCCTTATTTTCTCCATCAAATCGAAAGAGTACCTCAAGGCCGTCCCGCATCACTACTGCGCTTTTAGGCACCACGAGTTGACTGCTTATCATTTTATCAACCGTGACCTTTACGTTCATCCCATCGAGCATTCCGTCCGCCGCCCGTATGCGGGCAGTCACGTCTATCTGTCCATTTTTATCCACTGCCGGATTGACAGAAACGATGCGCCCGCTGACCGGTGCTCCTCCGGAGAAGGTTGACACGCTAACGCGCTGCCCCTGGGCAATAAAGTCATGTTCGGACTCAAGGATAGTGAATGAAACATCAAATTCGTTGTCACTCAATACAGTACAGAATGGTTCAGAGCCCGATGGCTCCCACTGCTTCACCTTAATGTTGGCAACGCGTCCGGAAAAAGGAGCGCGCAGGATTGTGCCTTCCAACATCCTCTTGGCCTGTGCAAGGTTGTTTTTGGCAGCTCTGTATCCAGAGCGTATTGAAGCTGTATTCATCACTTCCTTCGGAATGGAATCCTGCTTGTCAAGAGGATATCCGAGTCCTATCAGAGCGTCCTGCAAATCAAGAGCCGTTCTTTCAAGTTCAAGCGTTGCAGCACTTATCGCAGCTTGCTGATCACTGTTCTCCAACTCTGCTATGACTTGTCCAGCCGACACCCTGGACCCATTGGAGACATATACTTTGGCGACGATGCCGCTTTGGCGAAAACACAGCGCACTGCGTTTAGAAGCCGAAAGTTTGCCATTGGAAAGCAGTTGCAAAGGGAAGTTTTCTTCCTTGATAGTAATCACATCCACCTCGTTGACAACAGGCGTGTATTCCTGTTTGACTTCGGCAAAATCTTTCGGTCGCCCGCCGTTGAAGCATGACACGACAAGCATCGGCAGAACAATGACCGAGGCAAATAAAGCTGTATTATTCATGTCAGTTAACCATTTCATCATATGACACCGAGATATCCTCTCCTTCAATAAAATCATACAGCGTCAACTTCCGAAGAGTATAGTAATAAATCCAGAATGATGATATGTCCTGTATGTATTTCTGCTGAGCAGAATCATTCTCGCTGCGGGCCGTGTTCAAGTCGATAACGGTTGCCTTACCAGATAGAAAATTATCCATTATCAAGCCAAACCTCTCTTCAGCTATCGCTGCAGCACGTCCGGAAACATAGCACTGCTGTCTTTGATTATTGAACTGCCCTACAGCGGTAAACAGACTCACCCGTTTGTCATTTTCGGCCTGCAATACCCTGGCACGAACAACTTCAGCAGCAGCCTCCGCTTTTTTTACTTTGCCTTTTCCCATTCCCCAATCGAAAATCGGGATGTTGAATGAAAGACCTACGACCTCCTGATCCAGTAGGTTTCCGTAGGTCGCCGCCAGTTCATTTGCCGTATTGGTAAGGCCAAAACGAGCTACCAATTGCATTGTGATGCCACGGTCAGCTTTGGCTTTGGCCACTGCGGCCTCAGAATTGAGAATATCTATGCTGTTGGCAAGATTGAACGAAGAATTTGTATTACATTTTGACAACACAAAATCATAGTCCATGATTACTTCGGGAAGATTATTGTCCAGACACGGTTCAATGATTTGTGTCTCGTCCAGTCCGAGCAGCGAGTTCAATTGCATTCGCGCCTTTTTAAGAGCGACCATATTGTCATTTATAGCCAGACTGTCATTCAATTGTCTGAGTTCCAGTTGAAGATACTCATCCCTTGTCACGGAGCCTATGCTCAATCTCTCTCTGGCAATTTCAAGCATGCGGCTTGTATTGCCATAATTGGCAACAGCATACTCGTATGTGCGTTGGGCGAGCAACAGGTCATAGTAATATTGGACCGTCTGAAGGCTGATTTCCTCCATAGCTTCAAGATATGCCCGCTTTGCCTTTTCATATTCCTTTGGGGATATGAGTTTGTCCCATTTGAACTGATTATATGAGAAGATTGGCTGAGTATAGGCAAGTGCCACAGGCTGTGCATACCAAGTCTTGCCTGCATTGGTTCCGAACTGGTCTATTCGGGAAAGGTCCGAGTACAGCGAAACTGTTCCACCGGTGAACGTGATGTTCTGCGAGGCCATCAGCCCTATTGTGTTCTGCATGTTGTAACTGGTGGTGTACACCATGGAACCCGTACCAGGGTCCTGCAGAAGGTTGAGAAATCTGTTAAAATTGCCCAATTCGCCATATAGGGACAAAGAAGGAAGCCGGCTCGCCTGATAAGCTCTCCACGCCCAGTAGTCGCTCACAAAGGAAGATCTGGCCTGAATGGCCTGAACAGACCTGTCACGTGCCATCGAAATTATGTCCGCAACCGGTTGCGCACATACAAAGGCTGCATTAGCCATCATCAATGCCACAAAAGTGACAAAACTGCTGATCCTTCTTTTTATATCCATTCCTCAAATATAGCAATTAATGTCGATTTTATAACTTGTACTCGTAGATCACCTCATCATCTGATGTGCCATATAAAACGCCGCCATCTTCGCTCACTGCTATGGAAATCAACGGTTCGTGTATATGGTACTGTGCAACAGGATTACCATCCCAGTCAAAAACCTGAAGAAGCGGTTCATATGACCTATCGTACACAACATCATACGGTTCATTGACATATAGTGCATACAGATATTCCTCAGTAGAAGTTAAACATTTGTAATAAACATGTTTGCAAATACTGCCACTTCGTATTTGACTCATATTGTCTTTTCTGCATCGCTTGTCGACCGTGGTGCTGAAATGATGGTCACCCGACAAATCCAGAAAGTTTATTTTATCTAAGTGGTTCATTGCCAAAGCCATTATATCTGCGCCCACATTAAGCGCAGAATATGCACCCAGGTAATTAAAGTTCATCAGATATGAGCCCTCGCCAAAAACTTTATATGTTCTTTGAGTATGGAAATTCAGGCTGTCAAGCAATTTGAACGAAAAAATATCTTTATCATATGCTGTTTTAACAAGTATCCCGTCATCAGTTATCATAGTGAATAAACAATCGCCTTGATGCCTGTCATCTCTGAATTCTTTAAGGACCACCTCTTTACCTGTTGATTTCAATGATTCAAAATCTATCAACTTAACCTTGAAATCAGGGGTACTGTCAACTACTATCGCTTTGACTCCATGATAATTTACAATTTGCGTAACTCCAGTGACAGATACAGTCTCATTGGGGCCCCTGCCATGTTTCAAAAAATCCACGACGGTCTTCCCCTCATTGATGTCGAATAGGGAGTACTCATAATCCCTTCCGGAGAAACTTAGTATCAGGCAATTGTCCACCTTAGAATTAATAGCATACAGACCACGCAAGTCTTCAGTGATAAACTCTCTACTTGGAGATATGTCTATAGATTTGACTTCTGAGAAATCAGCATATCTCAATTCTGCACCTGACATAAACAAATTGCCCGGCGTTCTCTGGCAGGAGCAAATCACTGCTGACAAAAAGATACTGGCTGATAAAATACAAACAATCCTTTTCATGCTATATTGAGAAATGACATAGTTACAAATATAAAAAAAACTAAAAAACTATATCACAATGCCGATTATAAAACATTCCGGAATTAATCCTATATATCGACTATCATAAGAGTCAAACACATTATCACCCACTAAAAAGGCATAATTGTATTTGAAACAATACCGACTCCCAATTTTAGGATCTTCTCCCGTTTCATATTTCACGAGACGCCCATAGAGCGACAAATTAACTTCATCAAAAAGAATTTCATCGCCTTTCCCCGGTACATATAATGGTCCGAAATCCAATATAGTCCAATCAACAACGTTTCTGGCAAAAGCAAAAGCACGAACCGCGTCTCTAGATATATCGCTGTTTATTGATGCTAATGATAAATTCTGTTGAATTGCCTGTGGAACTCCGATATAACTGGCATGACAATTATGGTAATACCCTTTCGATATTGTAATAGTATCGCCAGACACCGCGGCACATCGTTTAACAAGCACACAGCCGTCGGATGATTCTCCATCCTCTCCATAAGGATAATTGAAAGCTACAATATCCCCGACTTGCAGTTTTCGAATTCCGGGCAACCGTACAGATTTAGATTCTAATGATATTGGATTGAAATATGAATATATTCTAGGACCTATCAGTGTTTTATTGATAAAGATATGTTCTCCTTGGACAAAAGTAGGATTCATTGATTTCCCCTTCACGCAAAACCAATCTAAGAAAAAGAAACTCGCTAAAGAAAGAGCGAGTATCAACGCCAAAACAAGTTTAATTAAAAAAACAATCACTTTGTTCATCCTGGCCAACAAGAGAAAAATAATAAGAAATCAAAAAACTCGGGATAGACCTGCAAGACACACGATTATCCCGGGCTTCATGATTTCTGACCTCCTAATCTTAACATAAGAAAGAATGCTAGGAAGACTACGGTTTATCAGTTATAGAAGAAGGTAGGTTTAACACCTTGTCGAATAAGATTTTTATGTTTTCATTGGAAGGATCACCAACTTACAATGGATATCTGTTCTCATCCAACAACATCGTGTGAAATCTGATATCTTTGGGTATTGCTTTGTTCATTTTGAGAAATTCAGAATTAATGTCATAATAGATTACATAATTGTTCTCTTCAGTCATCAATTCTTGAACAACATCAAAACTATCAACTTGCTTTGGCCCGACAATAAACATTATGTTAAATGCCCCTGATTTCTCGGATTCTTCCACTATATCAGAAAATCTCGTTAAATTATGAATTCTACATAAAGGACACCCCGTGGAATCTATATATGAAATCAGGCAGGGCTTCAAAAATAAAGAATCATAAGAGCAAACGGCCAGAGCTCCTTCAAAGCGTATTATTTTATCTGGGATTTCTATTTTTGAATCAAACAATACTTTCAATTCGCTTTTTATAGCATTGCTCGAGCACCCATAAACAACATTCAGCAACAGAAAAATAAATAAAAATTTAATCTTATGACACATAATTCAGTCAAGGAGACATCCAGATAAATCATAACGGACAATTCTGTCATTGGATGAATCTACTGCATATAAATACTTCGAAAGAGAATCATACGTCACATGCCCGAGGCTTTCCTTCACTTTGACAGCGAAAAGAAAATTGCCATCCCAATCAAATATGTGAACCATTGAGTTTTCGGCACCATTTGTTCTGTCCTTTATTGAGACGCCGCTATAAGTGGCAAAAATATAATTTTCAGATGTGCATAGCCCTGAATAATACTCTACTGAATTTGGGCCAAGCATACTGGCCAAAACATTCTTCCAATCCTTGAAAGCCCGGTCAACTGCAATATTTTTCACATTTCCACTATGTACATCAATAACAGCTATCTGAGGGAAAAGCAACATAGCAAGTGCGACCTTTGCCCGCGCCGAATTAGATGACAGCAAGACACTCAAATGTGTAATGTAACGGTTTGCATCTACGGTTTGGAAAAATTCAATCTCTCTTCTTGAGATGTCATCATAAGAATAAGCGGCTAATATATCGTCCTCCATTTCAATAGTAAAACGGCAATTATCCGACAGTGGAGCAGAATATAAGGCACGATCAAAAGAACAACTGTCAACAGCTATGATTGTGGAGTTATGAATGGATTCCAAAACATCAACTGAACACGTCGATTCGGACGAAGGGTTCTCAATGATTAAATCCTTACTTCGAGATTCTGTTTTACAGATACGCGTTGTCAACAATTCCCCGGGGCCACGTCCTTTACGGCCAAAGGATCCCAATTTATCAAAACCACGAGTTGACCATGCCTCAAAAAAATATAAAGAGTCAGTAGGATTTACCTGAATTACCAACACGGTATCCGAAACTATTTGCAAGTCAAAACAAGCTTGCACACCAAGAACATCAGAGTTGAAAGTTGAGTCCAACTCGACTTCTATTACTTTGCCAGGTTCTTTAAACTCAACCTTACCAGCTTTGATAATGCTGGAATTAGAGCAAGACGAAAGTAAGGCTAAAAATAGGAGGCAATACGTAGGACGAAACATGTACATCTCTATTTATTATAAGTTACAAAATGCAACAAATTCCATTGGATATTTCCCAAAGCCTCCATTGCAATTATTACAATTCTTCATCGTGTAATTACCGGGCGCTATTTTTTGAGAGCACATTACTGCTGATGAAGATATTTCATTAACGCACGTCTCTAAAACCTTGGCATTTGCAGTTAAGACATCTGGCGTTGTTAAATAAGATTTTATGAGAAATAAAGAAGTAATAGATAAGGATAAAATGACGACACACGCCACAAGTTTAGTTTTTGGTTTCATAGTTTTTTGTTTTAAAATTACAGAATTCGGGAGATAGTGTATAAAATTCATTTTCACAAATTTGAGGATTATTCTCTACCATTAGCGTCCTGACATGTGACCAATTTCGTCACTGTGACATAATTGGTCACAATCGCTTATGTCCATAAAAAAATCATGATTCAAAACTTTTGATATGCTCCTTAATAGGCCTGTATCCATATCAGGTTTGTTTAGTAACCTATGGGCATTTTCCCTTGAACAGTTTATCAGTCGGGAAAATTCCGTTACCGTCGTGCCCTTTTCTACAAGAACTTTTCTGATTTGATGACCAATATGCATAGACACAAAGATGTGAAGCCGTTTCCGCTTTTTCCTGTTGAATGCTCTGGCCAGGCGCAATACTAGAATAAGACGACCGTGCTCTACACCCGCCTGATATGAAGCACAACAAATCTGTTGACATCAAAATCAAGTAGCGAGCGGAAAGTTCACTTTCTTTCGTAGTATTGTGGAAAATCGGCCAGATTCTCAACAGGGAAGGAATAAACATTTTCGCAATATGTTATTGTCGGTCAATCCGACTTTCAAATATAACCATTTGATTTGAAACAACTCATTATTTTTTAATTATTGAGAAATTATCCTGCAGTAAGCCTAAGTATCCTGAAATTGATTCGCATGTGATTGACTTTGTTCTGGCCGCATGGGCTTATACTATTGGCTTCAAAGATCGCATAGAATCACATCAAAAATAAATTTGCTCTTTATAGCAAACAGTGTATTTTTGCAAAAAAAGAACAGCCATGAAAGATCAGGAGAATAATACCATAGAAAACTGCAAACCCTCCGCCTTCGACTTTTGTGGAATATGGTCTGACGAAGAGTTTGATGAAACTGAAAGTCTTATCAATCAGATAAGAGAATGCCGCACATTCAATATGGCGTCAAAGTTCGGAATGAAGTGATATCGAATCACTTCATCCCGGTTGTCTGGCTGTAGGCGCCGTAGCTGACGCCGACGCCGAGAGGGCCGTCGGAGTTGACGCCGAGATAGTCACGGCGTGAGTGGCGGCCGGCCACGAAGGAATGCGTTGTGGTCATGGTGACGCTGCCTCCGGCATAATTGGATGACTTGGTCATTCCATGTCCATGGATGAGATGGCCGTTCGCATCGGTTGTAACGATAGCCTCTTTTACCGTAGTGGTCTTGCCGTCGTCCTTGAACTTGCCGGCTTTCTCCAGATTCGAAAACGCATCCATACCCTTGCTTGCGAGAGGAGGAAGCAGACCAGCAATCGCGCTGAGAACGGCCTTGGCGAATTCCTGCTTCTGCTGATGTTCGAAATAGGCCTTCTGGAGATGGGCCTGCTGTGAATCATAGGCCATCAGGTAATTGTCCCTGGTATAGAATCCGTCAGAGCCCCAGACGGTGGTATGTCCTGTCCTCTTGTCCGTGGACTCCATGCTGATGCCGTCGGTGCCAAAGCGGAAACGGATCTCCGTTCCACATATAGCAGAAGTGCCGATGACCACCTGGACGCCGTTGTCGTGCTTCTCCTTTTCGTCATAATCGCGCAGCACGTATGCATCCAGCAGCTGGAGCTCACGCTTGTGCTCCCTGTACTGGTCGCGTTCGGACTTCCAGACTGCATTCTTGAGTTCGGCCAGTGCCTTCTCCCACATTTCGACAGCCTCTGCTTCAGAGTTAATTTCGCTGCCACATGCGGCTGCCATAATCATGATGTCCCTCTTCGCTCCATACATCGTGCTCATCATCGAGTCAAGGAAATATGTCTGGATGCGGGTGTCTGATATGTACTGGACCAGGCGGGACGTCTTCTCATAATACTCATCGAGAAGAGGCCGTATCTCCTTGCCATAGTAAGCCCTTTCTATGGATATGATATTGTTTTTCCAGACCTTGGTCGTGTTATATGTCAACTGGCCATATTTGATACTCAGCTCATACTGGAGCATCATCAGGGGAGCCAGCCCGCCCTTGATCTTCGGAGACCTGGACTCCCATTCAGCGTCACGATCCTTGCCGTATGACTCAATCTGCTTGCATGCCGCATTGCTTACCGACTCCATCTGCTTGTCTGCCGACGCACGGGATGGAAGTTTGAAGTTGCCCTGGCCGCCGGAGACCCAGCCTATCATGGACTGATAGTAAAGCATAAGCATATAGTTGGCCCAGAACTCGCGTGCATCCGGAAGATTCAGGGCAGCGCCCTCTTTCCCGCCGGTTTTCTGGCTGCAAAGGAATGAGTAGAGCATCGGGTTGAGACCCATCATGAGGTATATCTGGGCATCAGACTCCTCAAGGGTCTTGCTTGCCCTGTCGCGCAATTTCTTGTCCTCTTCGCCATAGCCATCCCCCATCTCGGAAAGGGCTTCATGTGCATATTCGAGGTTGCCGAAATGCGTATTCCAGGCGTTGCTGTACTCTTTCGCAGGCTTTGGAACAATGTTGTCGTGACCGACTGCGGCGGCTTTTTCCAGATTTGCAACGTTCTCGTCAGTGAAAATCTCCTTCAACACTGAGTAGAAATCGCACCCCAATGGATTATTTGTCATCTGGCCGGCGGCATGGTCGTAGAGAAGCAGGCAGAGTCCGGCGCTGATATCGTCGAAATATCCAAGGGACATACTCTTGCACAGTGCACGTGCCGACTCACTGTAATTCTGTTTGCGCCAGCAGATTGCGGCAAGTTTCTGCCAGAGCATTCCGCTGTCCGGAGTCTTTGCGGTCGCCGTCCTTGCCACAGTTTCGGCTTTCTGGATGTTGCCGAGCTCGATGTAGCAGTCAAAGAGAGAGGTCGCGACAACCGGATTGCCCGGGCTCAGTTTCTCCGCGCTCTCAAAGAACGGGATCGCCTTCTGCGGTCCGGAAACCTCACGCACAGCCGTACCGGCATTCAGGTATGTTATGGAATGCGGGCAGAGAACGCACCTTGCCACAGCCTTTTCGACGGTCTTTGCCGTCACCTTTCCCTGTGCGATATCGTATGCGACCTCCCCTGAACCGACAAGAAGGTAATTTTCCTTCTCGAGGTCACTCATTCCCTTCATCTCCTCAATGAGTTCATCAACAGCAAGATACACTCCGCTTTCGCTGTACTCGTCAGGCTTCACGGTCTCCTGCGCCAGGGCGGTCTCGCCAGTCTCTGCCTCAACCTTTCCGGTGACGCTGATCGCGGCGCTGCCTGTTCCGCATGCCAGTTCCACAGGAGTCTCGGTCTCGTGCCAAGGGACTGAACATCTTGGCGGCACCGGCCCGGCGCTCCCCTTCCAATCCGCTCCGAGGCAGAAATACATTTTCGAAGGAATCGCTGACGAGAATGAGAGAAGGTTCATCGGACCAAGTTTGTCCGACCCCTTGACAATCTCTATCGCAGCCACTTTGCTGGAATTGTAATAGCAGGTAAGTACAACGCCGTCATTGTCCTTATACTCGTCGAAAATATAATTCTGGCCGTTCAGCGTACATTTTCCGTGACGCACAAATTTCAGATTGGAGCCCGGTATCGGCGTTTCACCGTTATTCGGCATGGCCCGGTATGTCTTCTTCGCCTCATCGAGCATGAAGTTGTTGGTCCCGTCCGAGAGCACGACCATCGAATAGCCGGACATGTCCGTCCTGCTCATACAGGCCTCGCCCCTGAGAGCGATCTCAATATTCATCTTCATCGAGAATCCCTGTGAAGTCTGGGTCCCCGCAAGTTTCATATAGCACTTATGCGCGTTGAATGCATCAGCAAGCGGTTTTGACACGCTGTTGGGCTGCGCTGAAACGACAAGGCTGACAGTCAGGCCGATAGCCAGTGACAATATTTTTCGAATCATGACATTACAATTTTGACAAATATACTGATTATTCCATTTCACCATGCCCCCCATTCGGGGGGAAATCAGTGCGTAGTTGATGATTTTGTCATCACAAAACAATATTATTTGTATATTCGCAATCATGAAAAAGATAATTGCAATAAGCGCGACAGCGCTGCTCGCCCTCACTTTCACACTTGAATCAGGGGCACAGAACAACGAAGAAAGCATCAAGGAATTCGTCGACGGTCTGGCTGACATCGCCTACCGCAAGGACGTGTACCACAACAATGAACTGGATGCAACGGATGCAGTCCAGAATCCGGAAGTCAGCACCGTGGCTGATGTCGTGAAACTCATACCATCATTCCCGACTGCCGACCAGATCATCAACCTGGATCCGTCATTCAACGCTTCCATCCAGGAATTCTCCAATGCGTCCATCTCCCTTGCCATGGTATTCAGTACAATCCAGGCCAACTCAGCCGCCGCGCCAAAACGTGCAGGCAGTGCCATGAGCGCCGGAATGGGAGCCGGAATGGGCGGCAATGCAATGCAGATCATGGCATTGATGAAGAAACACGGCATCGACCCGGAAAAGGCCACTGAAAAACAGATGGAGGAATTTCTGATGGCGGCCATCACCAGCGGAGAACTCCAGATGACTGGCGGCAATGCACAGGCCTTCGACATGAACTATTCCGAAGAGCAGGAGGCCGACATCGACGCCCTCACCGACAAAATCGACAATCTGGTGACAGAAGCACAGGATTATGTGGCTGAAATGCAGTTTTTCACCAGCCAGTCGGCATTCATGAAAGGTCTGGCTGCTCTTTACAACGAATCGGTGGATTCGTGGATCGGCTCGGATGCATACAAGAAAGTATTCGACATCGAGAAGGACATCGACAAACGCGCCTGGGATTACATCAAAGGACTTCCTGAATACAACGACCTCTATGCGGAAATCGAATTCCCGCCTTTCTGGGTAAAGGGCAGACAGCAGGAAAACGCCATCATCCGGGAATACAATATGTCCTATCTCACCAAATGGATGGACAAGGTTCAGTCCACTCTGGAGAAGCCAATCGCCTCGTTCAAGGAACTGGGAGACGTGGATGCCGAGCTTGAGGCCGCCTTCTCCGACAAGACAGACCCTTCTTACACGATAATGAAGAGCCAGATATCCGCAGCCATGACGCATCTGAACTCTGTCATCACATTCGTCATGGGCGAGTTCTACTCTGCTCCTGTGATCAACAGCGTGGAAGAGAGCAAGGTCCTGTCAATGTAAATCCGTGCTGAAAAGAATTTTCATACTGCTGCTGTCGGCATGCTCAGGCATTCCGGCAGCAGCTTATGTTGACCACCGTGGCCATAACGTGGACTCTCTCGAGACCGTGATGGCCCGATGGACGGCCGATGACATCACCGGCGCCGGCGAAGAAGACCTCATGACTGTCGCCGCAGACCTGGAGGAACTGATGTACGGTTTCAGCCAGACCAACCGGGTCAAGAGCGAGTACTATGCAAGGATGCTGCTGGACATCTCGGAGCGCTTTGAATGGCTTCATTATGAACAGCTTGCGGCAAAAAACATAGGCCAGCATTTCTGGTACAGGGAGCAGTACGACAGTGCCGCTTTCTACTACAGCATCGCGATGAAGGCGGCTGAAAAGATGCAGGGTCAGGATGCGGCCGACGACGCGCTTTCCCAGATGTACGGAACTCTGGGGAACCTGTACAGCATGATGGACTCCACTTCCGTGGCCATGGAATATTATGAGAAAGCCGCGGAGATCTTCAAGAGCCACTCCTGGAACGAGAGCAGCGCGGACCTGTATTACAATATGGGCGAAACGATGCGCTACGATGGAGAACTCGCCCAGGCCGAGAAATACTATCAGAAAAGTCTGGACTACGCGCTTCTGACCGGAGATTCCCTGTTTGTGGCGACCGCCTACAAGGGGCTTGGCAGCGTCTACATGGAGATGAGGAAGACTGCAAAGGCCATGCGCTGCCTGCGCGAAGCCAACCTCTATTTCGCCGGCCACGAAGACGAGGAACTCCAGTTCAGGATGGAAAGCCTTGACTACACAAGCCAGGTTCTGGCGCTTCAGAAAAGGCGGCTCTGGATCATGATTGTCATGCTCGCCGCCATGACCATGATGGCGTGTGCGACATGGTATGCCCTGAAGAGATTGAAACGGACGTCCATCGAGAAACAGGAACTCACAAACATGATGGAAGATGCCCTGGAAGCCATAAGCGAGGCACCTGAACGCACTGAAATCAAGATGAAACCCCGCGAGAAGGAGATTTTGGGACTCATCGCCAAAGGCTACACCAACGCCCAAATCGCCTCTTCCATGTGCCTTAGTCCCGAAACAATCAAGTGGTACAAGAAGAAACTCTTCGCCATTTTCGACGTGTCCAACTCAGCCGAACTCGTCAAGACAGCAACGGACAAGAAACTGCTGTAATATACTTCAGTACCACCACAAACTGATGCACCGGATGAATAGACTGCTTTCAGAAATAATCCTCAGCGCCGACCCCGAAAAGGTCGCCGGACTTTCACGCTTCTTCAAGACCGGCCCGGGGCAGTACGGAGAGGGAGACCGCTTCCTCGGGATCAAGGTTCCGACAACCAGGGAAATCGTGAAAAGTTGTTGGAGAGAGACTTCGTGGGAAGATCTGGAAGAGTGCATTTGCAGCGAATACCACGAGGTCAGGTTAGCCGCACTTCTTGCTCTCGTGCAGATATACTCCCACGCGGCTAAGGACGCCTCATTGCAGAAACGCTGCGTCAACTTCTACCTGAGCCATACCCGTTCGATTAACAACTGGGACTTGGTCGACCTGAGCTGCTATGAAATTCTTGGCAAGTGGCTGCTTGACAAGGACAGGAGTATTCTTTACAGCCTTGCACGCGACGGTTCCACAATCTGGGAGCAGCGGATAGGCATAGTCTCCACAATGGCATTCCTCCGCCGGGGGGAGCTTGATGACACCTATGCCATCTCGGAACTCTTCCTTGACAAACCGGCACCTCTTCACGACCTGCTCCAGAAGGCGGTCGGGTGGCTCCTTCGTGATGCCGGGAAGCGCGATAAAGTCAGACTGCGCCAATGGATCGACTGCCATATCCGGAGGATGCCACGCACCATGCTCCGCTATGCCATAGAGAAATTCCCAGAGGAGGAACGCAAAGCCATTCTCAGTCAGAGATGATTTTCACATGCTCAAAATCTAAGAAAAGAGATGATTGATTATTCGGAAATTACCGATGGCATTCTTGCCGTTGTGGAAAAGGAGACCCCTATTCTGATGAGTCTCCCTGAGGATGTCATTACTGAAAGGCTGAACTGCCAGAACCGCAGTATCAAGATGCTTGTAGGGCACATGATAGACTCTGCAAGCAACAACCAGCAAAGAATGGTGCGGCTGCAGTACGCCCCACGTGTGGGATATTCACTGCCGGATGGCAGAGGAGACCGCGGTCTGCTAGTGTTCCCGGATTACACCCAGGACAACGACCTCTGGATACATCTGCAGAATTACCAGCATGAGGACTGGCATAACCTTGTACAGTTATGGCGCAGTGCCAACATCCACATCATTCAGGTAATCAAGTCTGTAGACCAGTCCAAACTCAACAACTACTGGTTGGATTTCGAAGGCAATCAAGTGACCCTTGATGCAATGATCCGCGGATACCTTGACCACCTGACACTGCATGTAGGGCAAATCCACGAATTATTGAAATGACATAATCAATAATCCAGTCTCGTTACCCTGACAGGCTTATCACCACCGATTTCCAGACCCGGGCAGAGCACTTCCTCGCCTGTATCAACGAATCCGCATTTCTCCATCACACGGCCGGAGGCCGGATTCTCCGGAAAATAATCGCTCCAGAGAACGGAAAATCCCTTGACGTTAAAGCAGTAATCCACCACGGCCTGCAGCGCCTCCGTGCAGATGCCTTTGTTCCAGTACGGCTTCGCAATCCAATAGCCTATCTCGCACTCGTCTTCCTCAATGTCAAGGTTTGATGCCGATGCCGGGAGATATCCGATACTGCCTATCACCTCCGA
>JAZRVQ010000041.1:0-77621 GCA_045599265.1 Candidatus Cryptobacteroides sp.
CGCACGCACAGTGCAGACCTCAAGGCCTGGGGCAGACAGAATCTCCCCGAAAACCTTGCGGCCAAACGAGTGCGGATACTCAGAAATGCAGCTTGAAATCGTGACCATAAAAATTTGTTTAACTTAACAGCCTATTAAAAAGACTAAACAAGATACATAAAGATTACCAAGTTATTTTTTTAGAATGACTAAATGGAAGTGACTGACTCGCTTGCCTGTTTTCAAATAACCGTCCATCTTACACGCCAGATTCCATCATTGAAGTCATGGCTCAATATCTTGAACTCCCCTATCTCCGAGGTCTCCAATTACGGGGGACACCTCGGACATTGTTAAAATACAATTTATTAATAATCAATATGTTATCTTAACATTCTATCCGAGGCGAAATAAAAAAGGCCATAGAGATACATCTATGACCTTTATTTGTGGAGCATAGGGGAATCGGACCCCTGACCTTTTGAATGCCATTCAAACGCTCTACCAACTGAGCTAATACCCCATTCCGTCTGCAAAGATAGATTAAATTTTCTATTCTGCAATTATTTCTTGGCAGACTTCTTGGCTTCCCTTCTTTCGAGCTTGGCCTGCCGTGCTGCTTCCGCCTCTCTTCTGGCCGCCTCGTATCCGCTCTTTGTGGTGATGATGATCACGCCGTTGGCGCCGCGTACGCCATATATCGATGTGGATGCATCTTTCAGGACATCTACGGACTTCACGTCATTTGGATTGATGTTCGAAATGTCGTATGTCTCCATACCATCCACGATAAAAATAGGCTGAGTGCTTGCATTGATCGAGTTGATGCCGCGTATCCTTATTGTAGGCATGGTACCAGGTGCAGTTGCACCGATTTCAAGGCCCGGCACCCTTCCGCGCATATATTCAAAAATACTGGTGTAGCCGCTCATCTGGTTGTCCTCAATGACGTTGCTTGTCACTGCGTAGGCCAGGTCGCTTTGTTTGACGGTTCCGTACCCAACATTGATTTCCGGGTCCCCGGCACTCTGGATGCCCATTGTCCTGGACGTTGTACCGCATCCTGAAATAATTGTCGCCACAATGGCTGCAATCAGCAATTCTGAATTGTGTTTCATCGTTATAATTTCTATATTTGCAAACATACAAATAAACTTGCAATGAAAAAATACCTTTCAATCTGTTTCTCAGCGCTTTGTGTTGTCTGCTGCTCCCCTGCTGAGCCGACACTTGAGCAGAAAGCCCTCAATGACAAGTTCGCCGAGACTATTCCAACCATAACCAAGGTCAACTATTCCAGGTTTGAAAAGATCGACTCAACTACGCTTGGGACAGAGATTGACAACAGAATTGCCCTTTTCGAGACAAAGAATGAGGTCAACAAACGTCATTACGAGAAGTATGTAAGGGAGAAGAAGATGACCAACGCAAACCTCAAGAGCGATGAGATATACAAAGGTCTCGCCGTCATCGAATTCCTTGATTCCCTCAAGGCGGATCTCGGGCCGGAGCATCTTTCCGACATTGCATATTATGACTACAAATTCACTGCGACAGTCCGTTACCAGGGCGGTTATCAGGAACTGACAGACTATTATGCCTGCATAACTCCGGATGGCAAAGTGCTGGGATATACGAATGAAATCAAAAACCTCCACAAGGGATGCGGATCCTCCATTCCCGGATATGTCCAGGCTTTGAAAGACGAACCAGAAGAGTAAATCATATTGTCATGATAAAAGTATACTGCAAGAACACAGGGACTTACAAAGAGTTCACAGAGGGTTCCACCCTGCTTGAAATTCTTGAACAATTCGAATTCGACCAGCCATATCCTATAATTTCAGCAAAGGTCAACAACGTCTCCGAAGGTCTGAAATTCAGGGTCTTCAACAACCGGGACGTCAAGTTCCTGGACTATCGTACCTATACAGGGCGCGGTGTTTATTGCCGTTCACTCTGTTTCCTGCTATGCAAGGCAATCAGGGACATTTTTCCGGACAGCTCCGTTTCGCTGCGAAGACCCATCTCAAAAGGATATTTCTGCGAAGTGCGCAAGGCGGACGGCTCGGCAATATGCGAAGATGACGTCAAGCGTATTTCTGACAGAATGAGGGAAATCGTCGAAAAGGACATCCCGTTCAGACGTCATGAGGTCCATACCGAGGACGCCATCAAGGTATTCCGCAAAATGGGATATGAGGACAAGGTCAACCTTCTCGAGACAGAAGGGAATGTCTATGTGAGCTACTACACACTTGACGGCACTCCCGACCTTTACTATGACGCATTGGTCCCTTCTGCAGGCTACCTCAAAGTCTGGAGTCTCTCACTCTTCCGTGACGGCATGCTTCTGCGTGTTCCCTCACGCCACCATCCTGAAGAACTTGCGCCGTTCATCGAGCAGCCCAAGACATTCGACTCACTCCAGGAGACACTCCGCTGGAACAAGATTATCGGACTCAAGAATGTCGGCGACGTCAACATTGCCTGCGCCAAGGGACATGCCAGCGAGCTCATTATGGTCTCAGAAGCGCTTCAGGAAAAGAAAATTGTGCAGATTGCCGAGGAGATATACCGTCGCTACAATGACAAGACCAACCCTGTACGCATCGTACTGATCACCGGTCCGAGCAGCAGCGGCAAGACCACAGTCACCAAGCGCCTCTCTGTCCAGCTGCTCGCATGCGGACTCCGTCCTGTATTCTTCTCCACCGATGATTATTTCGTCAACAGAGAGGATACCCCGAAATTCCCGGATGGCAGTTATGACTTTGACGGATTTGACACAGTTGACCATGCCTACCTCGAGAAAGACGTCCTCAGACTGCTTGATGGCGAGGAGGTTGAAATACCAGAATACAATTTTGTCACAGGACTGCGCGAATACAACGGGCATAGGATACGCCTCGAACCTGGCACCGTACTCCTCATTGAAGGCATCCACGCGCTTAATCCGGGCCTTATACCGACAGTTGACCGTTCATGCCAATACAAGATATTCATAAACACCATTACAAGTATTCCTCTTGATGAGCACAACTGCATACCGACAAGCGACAACCGTCTGCTTCGCCGTATTGTCAGGGACTACAACAAGGGTGCGTTCACGGCACGCCAGACCATTTCGCAGTGGCCGAATGTGCGCCGTGCCGAAGTCAAGTGGATATATCCGTTCCAGGAGACGGCTGACGTGCTTTTCAACTCCGCCTATCTCATCGAATTTGCTGTGCTGAGGAACCATGCCGAGCAGATACTCTCCACAGTGCCGAAGAACTGTCCTGAATACAGCGAAGCATACAGGCTCATGAAGTTCCTGTCATACTTTACGCCTGTTTCCGACAAAGAAATCCCGCCTACATCGCTCCTGCGCGAGTTCGTAGGTGGTTCAAGCTTCAAATATTGACACATTCTATCAAACAATAATATGGCCTACAAAATCAACTTGCCCCTTGGAAAGGGATGGTCTATCGAACAGGAATTGATCGATGAAAACGGTGAGGATGTCCTTGCCTGGTATGCTGACAACGAGCAGAGTGGCTGCTCGATCGAACTTTATGTCGGCAATACGCCTGAAGACTCTGATGCAAAAGAAGAATGCATCAATTCATACATTGAAGTGATCGGTGTCGAAAATGAAGACGAAGAAATCCCTGTTTTCGACATTCCGTTCCTCGGCGCTACCGGATGGTATTATGACGCACAGGATGACGAAGGTTCGCCGGTGGTGATGATATGTGTCGAGCCACGTGAGGGTGTCTTCGTGATGGCAATCATCTCGCACCGTAGCGAGGAAGGCCTCGACGAACTGATCACATACGTGGATGAAAATTTAACAGTTGAATAAAAAATGGGACTCGATCGAGTCCCATTTTTTTCAACTGTCTTTAAAACTTATTTCTTCAAGAATCCGCCAAGCATTCCAAGAAGACCTGCACCCTTCTTGCCTGCACCGCCCTTGAGTGTGAGGATAAGGTCCTGGAAGTCGATGTCGCCGTCGCCGTCCTGGTCTTTGATGATGGAAGAGAGTTTTCCCATAACTGAAGGGATGACACCTGCGAGTTTGGTCTTAAGGTCACCGCCAAGGTTAAGTTTGCTGAGAATGTCTTTTGAGAAAATGTTTCCAGCGAGGGCTGTGATAGGACTCTTGTCTGCGCTTACCTTGCCTGTAACGAGGTTCTTTATCTGGTCTATACCGTCAGCCTTGGTGACTGTCTGAGTAAGACTGCCAAGAATTGAGTTGCCAAGTCCGCCGAGAACTTTTTCCTTGAGGTTTGCCGGGATTTCGAAGTTTCCTGCTGCAGAAGCCACCTGCTGTTTGATGAAATCGTTGATGTTTGCCATAATGTGTTAGTTTTAGTTCTACAAATTTAAACATTTTTTTGGTATTTGTAAATTTATCCCTATATTTGCAATCCCAAAACGGAATAATGGTGCCATAGCTCAGTTGGTAGAGCAAAGGACTGAAAATCCTTGTGTCCCTGGTTCAATTCCCGGTGGCACCACAAAAAGAGACTTCAAAAGAAGTCTCTTTTTGTTTTATATATTATCTTTGTGATATACTTTCTGCAGATATGTTCGTTCAGGTCATACTTCCCCTCAAATTGGGCTGGATCCCATTTTACAGGTCCGGCTTTGACGGAATATGTCCTGGCGACAAGGTAAGGGTCAAGTTTTCCGGACGTGTCTATATCGGAGTGGTTTACCGTGTCTGCCGGTCTCTTCCTGCATCTGTTCCCGAATCCAAGGTTTTGGACATCATTTCCATCGAGTCTGGCCTGGAAAGGGTTGCCAAGCAGGAAATTGAATTCTGGGAACTGATTTCGTCATATTACATGTGCACGGTCGGCGAGGTGTTCAAGACTGCCTTCCCGGCAGAAAAGTTCGTACACGAGCAGATCGGTCAGCGCAAGGTCGAACGCATCCGCGTCCGTATCGAAAAGAATGAGTCCCTCCTTTCCAGGGCCAGGAACGATGTGACAAGGCAGAAATATCAGGCCGTGCTTGATTCGGCCCGTTCCGAACTTGAAAGCATCATCAACCCGGGGGCACTTTGCTTGCCTGATGACAAGTTCGTGCTTTCTGATGCTCAGGCAAGGGCATTTGACCGGATCTGCACTGCTTTTGCTGCCGGCAAGACAGTCCTTCTCGACGGTGTTACCGGTTCGGGCAAGACAGAGATATATACCAAATGTGCCCGTGGGACACTCCTTGAGGGACGCAACGTACTTTATCTTCTTCCCGAAATCGCAATCAGCCGCCAGTTGGAAGAGCGTCTCAGGGGATATTTCGGTGAATCGCTCCTCGTGTTCCATTCACACATGACATCTGCCAAACGTGGCGAGGTAGCCTCAAGAGTTGCTTCCGGAACGCCATACATTGTCCTTGGCACAAGGAGCGCACTGTTTCTCCCCCATCGCAATCTGGGACTTGTGATTGTCGATGAAGAGCATGATCAGTCATACAAACAGGACTCGCCTGCTCCACGATACAATGCCCGCGAGACCGCAATCATGCTCGCATCCGTCAATTCTGCCAATGTCATTCTTGGCTCGGCCACTCCTTCGCTTGAGTCCCGTTTCAATGCAATGAACGGCAAATTTGCCCTTGTTGAACTCAAGGAAAAATACCATTATTCTGGAGAAACAGAGATCGAGGTCATCAATACCATAGCAGAGGCAAAGAAAGGCGGCATGCACGGGAATTTCTCACGCAAGCTCATAAACAGGGTGAACGAAACCCTCTCCCAGGGCGGCCAGGTGATGATTTTGCGTGCAAGGAGGTCATACTCCCCTGTCCTTCAATGTGTGGAATGTGGCAGCATCCCACGCTGCCCTAAATGTAATGTGGCGCTTTCTATGCATGTCAATGGGCGGGCTGTGTGTCATCATTGTGGATATTCGACACGCTTTGTCGGGTACTGCAAGGAGTGCGGCGGCGCCCTTCGCGGCATAGGCGCAGGTGTGCAGAAGATTGAGGAAGAGGCAGCGGCATTATGGCCCGATGCCAGAGTTGCACGTCTGGACAGTGACGTGTCACAGATAAAAGGCAAGGAAGAACAGATCATAAGGGATTTCGCCGACAGGAAGATAGACATCCTTGTCGGGACTCAGATTGTGACGAAAGGATTCGATTTTGCCGGCCTTTCGCTGGTTGCAGTGATTCAGGCAGACACCCTGGTCGGCCAGCAGGATTTCCGTGCCGACGAAAAGGCATGGCAACTGCTGGAGCAGTTCCGTGGAAGGTGCGGGCGCCGTGAAAAGTCCGGTGTCTTTGTCATTCAGACATCCAGACCTGACCATCCAGTGTATGCGCGTCTGGCAGGAAAGGAAACGGACATGTTGTCCGAACGTCTCGATTTCCGTTATCCACCTTATTTCAGACTTATCAATATAGATGTCCATGACAGTTTCGAAGACCGTGCCGAAAGGATAGCCAGAAAGTTGTGTGACAGTCTGTATGAAGCCCTTGGTGATAGTGTTCCTTCAGGCGATTCCAGTATTGTCGGCCCGTTTGCACCGGACAATAATTTCAAGGACAAAGAGCGTTCTGTCAGGTCGATCCGTCTCTCCCTTGCCCGCAACCGAGGCCTTGTTCCGCTCAAGGAGAAAATCTCAGAAGCGGTCAAGAAATTTGAAACAGAAAATAAATATGACGGTCACATCACTATTGATGTCGATCCTGTATAGATATGGACAGTGCATTGAAAGAGACCCTGCTCCTATGGGAGCGTACATATAATGACCCCGCGTATTTTCAGGAAGACCCAATCAGTTTCCCAAGGTATTTCGCATCACTGGCCACGAGCGGTCAGGCCTCTGTCAAGGATGTGGAGGTTGCCTCTGTCATAGCTGCACATCTTGCATGGGGCCGCAGGGCAATGATTGTCCGTGACACCAAACGCGTTCTTGATGAAATGGACTGGAAACCATATGATTACGTCATGCGTGGACAGTACCGCAATGACCCGGTCAGCGTTCATCGTACAGTCAAATGGTCCGAACTGGCGACTATTTTTGGCAGATTGAAGGTCCATTTCGATGCTTGCGACACGCTGGAAGGGTTTACCCAGTCACAGTTCCGCACATTGGTCTTTGGCCAGAAAGAAGACAAGAAGGCTCCAGACAAGAAGATCAACATGCTTCGCCGCTGGCTCGTAAGGGACGATGGCAAGGTAGACCTGGGATTATGGAAGAACACTGACCCTGACAGTCTTGTGATACCTCTTGACGTGCATGTATATACGCAGGCATCGCAGTTGGGATTGACATCCCGCAGGCAGAAAGACATTGTCACCGCACTGGAAATCACTGATTCATTCAGGGAAATATTCCCCGGAGACCCGTGCAGGGGCGATTTTGCCTTATTCGGGTATGGTGTAACCGGAGGCACAAAAGAAAAGTAATGCCGAAATTGTATATAGTGTCAGGATGCAACGGGTCTGGAAAGACCACCGCCTCATACACACTTCTGCCCGAAATGCTGGAGTGCAGGGAGTTCGTCAACTCTGACGAATTCGCCAAGGCGCTGTCCCCTTTCGAACCGGAAAAGGCCGCCATAGGCGCAAGCCGGTTCATGGTCAAGAAGACTCGCATGCTGCTGGACCGGAGGGTCGATTTCGGCATCGAGACCACCCTTGCCACAAGGTCGCTCATCAAGACCATTCAGCGAGCCCGCGATGAGGGTTATCATGTCACAGTAATATACCTGTGGCTCAATTCGGTGGACCTTGCTATCGAAAGGGTAGCTGCACGTGTTGCAGCCGGTGGTCACAACATCCCTCCCGCGACAGTCAGGCGCAGATATTACCGTGGAATCAAATATTTCTTTGAGGACTATATCCCCATCTGTGACAGGTGGATCCTGGCCGACAATTCCAACCCTCCGTTCAGTGTCATCGCAGACGGAGTGAACAGTTCCGTCGATGAAATACATATCTCGGAGGATGGCACACTTTCGCACGAGACAAGAATGAAAGAAACAATCAACATCAAGAATCAGGATACGCTGGACCTGGTGCGTTACATCGCAACTATGCCCGACATTATTTAAAAATGAAATCCGATCTCAATTCATATCTGGACCTGTTCGGAGTGTCAAGGAATGACCTTGACATTCTCATTGCAGAAGCTCTGCGCACCGGCGGAGACTATGCTGATTTATATTTCGAAAACACCACATTCAACAATCTGTTCCTCAAAGACTCGCAGGTCGGTGACGGCGGGTTCCACAGCGATTGGGGTGTGGGAATCCGTGTCCTTTCCGGTGACAAGACCGGATATGCCTATTCCGAAAGCACCGCCATGCCGGACATGCTTCTTGCCGCCCGTGCAGCAGCAAGTATATCTATCGGGAAAGGCAAGTCTTTCCCGATGTGCGTAAAGAAAACTCATACTCACGCTGCCGATTATCCTGACATTCTTGACAATTGGGAAAACGTTGATGTGGCTGCATGGATGCCATTGCTGCTGAGACTTGAGGGGCAGATAAAGTCTTCCGACTCCAGAATCGTCAAGGTTGTCGAACGTCTGGCATGGAGCACAAGCGAAGTGCTGATGTACAATTCGCATAGGCAATGCTGCACAGACAGCAGGCCGCTTTACAGCCTGGTTGCTTCGGTGATATACCAGTCAAACGGAGAAACGGTCCAGAAGACGGCGTCCAGAAGTTTCCGTCTTGGCCCCGAGACTATTAATGACAGTTTGCTCGACGAAATCGTCCGTGATGCCACCTCTGGAATCGATGCCCTGTTCGAAGCCCAAAGGCCGAAGGGAGGACAGATGCCAGTCGTGATGGCTGCCGGCGCTTCGGGGATACTTCTTCACGAAGCCATGGGCCATGCTTTCGAGGCAGATTTCAACCGCAAGGGCCAGTCGGTCTTCAGTGGAAGGATCGGTGAAAGAGTATGTGCCGAAGGCATTGATATTGTGGATGATGGCACCTTGCCAGGCAACCGTGGCACAAGCCTTTATGATGATGAAGGCATAGTCACAGAGAAGACCTTCATGGTCCGTGACGGGGTCCTTGAATCTTATCTTCACGACCGCATCAGTGCCGCCCATTTCGGAGTGACTCCGACTGGCAACGGCAGAAGGGAATCATTCCGTTTCAATCCAATACCTCGTATGCGTGCCACATATATGGAAAACGCCCGTCCGTGTACGTCAGTCTATGCTGCTTCATCAGATGACATAATATCCAATGTCAAGAAAGGCATCTTTGTTGACGAATTCAGCAACGGACAGGTCAAGATCGGCGAAGGAGATTTCACTTTCTATGTGAAGAGTGGCTATCTCATCGAGAATGGCAGGTTGACAATGCCGGTAAAGGACATCAATGTCATCGGCAATGGTCCAAGAGCTCTTGCCGACATAACGATGGTCGCGCCTGACCTGAAGGTTGACAATGGGACCTGGACCTGCGGCAAGGAACAGTCTGTACCGGTTTCGTGTGGGATACCGACAGTGCTTGTTTCATCTTTGACAGTAGGAGGACGGTAAATGAACGATTTCATCAATAAAATGGAACTTGCACGCAAATGTGTCGGCATTGCCTTGAATGCCGGTGCATCACAGGTGCGCGTGTCACTGAGCAAGAGCGTGACAGACACGGTGTCAATGCTCAATGGTGAACTGGACAAAGTCAGCCACAGCGCTGACCAGAGCATTTTCCTGCATGTTTTTGTTGATGGCAGGTATGGAACTTTCTCCACAAACAGGCTTGACATCGAAGAACTGACAATCTTTGTCCGCAAGGCCGTCACTGCAACCGGACTGCTTGCCCCCGACACCCTCCACAGGCTGCCGGACAATGAAATATGCGCATCCGATGCAAAAGATGGCAGGGAGGCCGGTTTGTTTGACGATTCATATTTCGATATCACGTCGGAGAAACGTCTTGACTTTGCGGACCGGCTTTCCAGACCAGATGCAGGATCTGAGGCAAAGTTCAGGATTGTCAGTGTAGAGGCTGAATACAGCGACAATATCGATGACAATTTCATCGTTGACAGCAATGGGTTCGAGGGCCGTCACACAGAGACCGAGTTCACAGTTAGCAGCGAGGTCACCATTCAGGATCATGACGGAAACAAACTGAGTGGATTCTGGTGGGACAGCTCACCTTTCATCGAAAAGCTGCGCTTCGATGCATCTGACATTGCACTGAAAAGAGCCGTGATGTCCATCGGGCCTGGAAAGATCCGTTCCGGTCTGAAGAACATGGTAGTTGACCGCAGTGTGGCCAGCAGGCTTGTCTCCCCTATCATCAACGCCCTGTATGCCAGCAATATACAGCAAAAGAACTCATTCCTGCTTGGCAGTGTCGGCAGCAAAATGTTCGGCGAAACATTCTCACTTGCAGACCATGCGCGCATGACAGGGCATCCGGGAGCCAGACTCTTCGACACCGAGGGCGTTGCCACAATGGACCGTCAGGTCATCGAGAACGGAGTGGTCAAAATGTACTTCATCGACACCTACAATTCAGGCAAACTGGGACTGCGCCAGACCATTGAAGGCCCTTCCGTGCCTACAGTGATGCCTTCAAGAAAGGGTGCTTCTCTCCAGGATTTGCTTGATGCCGCTGGTACAGGCATCCTCGTGACCGGATTCAACGGGGGCAACTGTAACTCGGCCACCGGAGATTTCTCATACGGTGTTGAAGGCTTTGTGATCAAGGGTGCCAAAACATATCAGACTCCTATCAGGGAAATGGTCATCACAGGAAACATGAAGGACCTGTGGACCAATCTGGTTCTTGCCGCTGACGATGCCAGAGGATGTTCCAGATGGCAGGTGCCTTCCCTTTTCTTCAAGGATGTGCATTTTTCAATCTAAATCCCTACCTTTGCAAAGTTAATTAGACAAGATATGAAAATCGAAAACAATAAAGTCGTTGAACTTATATACGAACTCGTCGTTGATGGTCAGGTAGTCGACCATACTGTAAAGGAAAGACCACTCCAGTTCATCCAGGGCACGGGTTCGCTGCTTCCAAAGTTTGAATCCAACATCGAAGGCCTTCAGGAAGGCGATTCATTCGCATTCACATTGACGCCGGATGAGGGCTATGGCTTATACAACCCTGAACTGGTTATCGAACTTCCTGTCGCTGCATTTGAGATAGACGGCAAGATGCGCGAAGACCTTATGGTTCCCGGCACAGTCATTCCTCTTATGAACTCCAACGGCGGAGTTGTACCGGGCAAGGTCGTCGAGGCCAGTGAACTTTTTGTCAAGGTAGACATCAATCACCCTATGGCTGACAAAACCTTGAATTTCTCGGGAGAGATTGTATCTGTCCTCGAGGCTACCGATCAGGAACTGGCAGAGGGACTTCATCCACACGGATGCGGACACCACTGCCACGGATGTCACGGCCACAAAGAAGACGGATGTGACGGTGAATGCGGCGGAGGAGAATGTGGTGGCGAATGCAAGCATGGCGAGGGTGGCTGCGGACATTGCGGCCACGATGAATAACTCGTCATTGATTGTGGATATCCTCTGAACGTATCCCGATTTTCCTGAGCCACTCGTCAAGTTTCTGCACGGCATAGATATAATTGTAAGAATTGTCCCCACCGGTGTCTATGCTTAAGAAAATGTTTGCCAGTGTGTCCCCCGTCCCCGGACTGATTCCGCACTTCCCTTCCGACATTTCGCTGTAGCCGCTGTCTTCTGTGCCCAGCATTGCAAGGACGCAGGATGTGTTGACATTGCAGGTATAGAAATACCTTCCCACATAATTGGCACTTGACCTTCTTGACCGTCCGATTATGTAGTCCGGAAATGATGTCATAACCTTGATATCCTTCTCACCGACGTTAGTCTTGCTTATGTAAACAGTATCAGCGAATTCAGCCATTGAAGCCATTCTGGTAGCGTTCACTTCGCCTGCCATCGATGGGATCTGCCTCAGATACTCATAATTAGCCAAGTATTTCTTGATCTGTATCAGTGTGCTTGAATGTACGGCGGGGTTGAACAAATCATTTGAGAGCATGTACCAATCTCCGAAATCTCTCCATTCCTCAAACCCGAAACTGTATTTTTCTTTGGTGTCTGCAAAACAATATGATGACATGCAGTAATGGACACCATGCTTGTCGACACCGTCGTAGAACGAATATCCGTCCGGAAGATATGTCATTATGGACGGGCCGTCGGGGAGATAACTTACCACATGGTATTTCGATTCTGTCTCATCCCAATATTTGGTTCCGGTGATAATATAGTCGTGGCTTTGCAACCCATCATGCAATTCCTTCCTGAATGATGCGCCGATGGCAAGGTCCGACACCGGCAAGGCACGGCTGTATGCTTCGAAACGTTCATCTAACACTTGCTCCAATACCCCATGTCCGACAATATCCCTGTACCGCTTTCCCGCACGGTCATTCATGACGCCGCAACATATCGTGAACTGGCCTTGTCCCAGACCCATCCTCAGGACATCCAGGCCGGGAATGCTGCCACCCTGCCATTGCAGTTGACCCTTGTCGGTGTCAATTCCGTTTCCGAACTCGATGTACGCATTCAACCCGATCTGCCCGGATTCGCTGAATATGTCTGTGTCGTATCTTGCACCAGCCAGACAGAAACGCACGCCATTTTCAAGAGTCTTGACATACCGTCCGCTGCCTGTCGATACCGGTGCTCCGGAGTTGAATCTGATGGTGCCGAAATCGTAGTTGCCCGCTTCGACCAGCGGTTTTGTGTAAATGGCGACAACCGGGCCGGAGACTGGTCCTGTACTGCATCTGAGCGAAGTGACGCTTCTGTCAAATGAAGTGTTGAGATTGTCCACATTGTCCACATAGAGTTCGACCAAATTATATCCATACGAATTTGCATTCGTCGATATGCTTAATCCATAATGGGAGTCGTTGTCAATCGCGAATACCGGTTCAACAAGGCGGAATCCATATGTTGGGTCATCGCTGAAAGATGACCTTGGCAGTCTGGTCACCCCGTCTGTCCTGTAAAGGGAATATGACACAGACGATGCTCTTCCATCTACGTGGACCTCAATGCCATTCGTCTCATTGTCAATCTTCAGCAAGGGGTAATTTGAAGTGACAATGAATGTGAATGTCTCCCCTGTACTGTTCTTTGTCACGGTAAATCTTTTTGTTCCCGTCTGTGTGAATTTCATCCTGAGGCATGCCATTTCGGATGATGATTGAGTGAATGCGCCCTGCGGACCGAACCAGCCGTCAGGTGCAAATATGCTGTATGCGCTTCCGGTCCCTGAGAAGCCCTTGATATAAAAGTCTTTCTCTTGACCAATATAGCAGTCTGTGTCTTCTTCGAGATATGTCCTGTCCGATATTATCTCGATCGGTATGCTGAAGCGGTGACTCTCATCCCAGTCGGTTGCATCCAGACTGACCTGTCCGAATATGCATGCATTCACAGCGTTGATGTACATGATAGATTTGGACTTGTTCCAGCTGATTTCGAGACCGCTGCGATCCAGGAATTTTTGGGTCGATTCTGTCCATTTCCACCCGGAATACGACTCGGCACCATATTGTGATGTCCTGTTGTAATATAGGACACCATTGCTGCCGGAACCTGGGTTCCACTTGTTCCCAAGGCTGAATCCGACCATTTCGAAATTGCCTGCCTGCAATGTTGTCACAGGTAGAAGTGTCGCTGCTGACCACGTGCCAGCAGTGGTTCCCGACCTCCATCTCCATGTCCTGAGATCGTTCCAGTCACCATCGTGCTCAACCTTCCAGTCTGCCTCTGTGATGGCCGTATCGAGCAGCAGTGTCAGCATTACATTGTATTGGGTATTGGCCTCCACGTCAAAGTTGGTAATATTGTCCGCGCCAAGATAGAACCTGTAATGCAGTCCACCGGAAAATGGAAGTGCATCAGGAGTCGTATCGACCGAGCAGGTATAGTCAAGATAAGTCAGGGTCGCAATAAGGGCTGCACTGTGCCTTGTCCTGACCAGCGTCGTCTCGTTTTTGAGATATGGGTCAGTATTGTCCGGCAGCAGAGTCCCCTTCATATTTGCCGGCACATACAGTGTGAATATCTGCTCGCTGTTGTCATGGTCAAAAGTCTGAATGGTCTGGTCGGCAGACGCATGGTCACCAAAATCGATGATGTCATCCTGCGAGAGTGCGGCACATCCGTCGGGATTGAACGGCATCAGTCTCCTGTTGATGTTTCTGACACTTATTTCACCGGGGAAATTCGTTACACCGGTCTTGCCCAGATCACTTATCTGCAATGTCAGATTAACCTTGGCGAAAAGTCTTTCCACCGGTATGATGATGTTGTCCCCTGGAATAAAATCGTCGAGCCTGCCTGACATTGGAATGTACTCGATATCGTTCCACGATGACGGCAGAAGGACATCCATGCCTTCGATACTTTCATATCTGACCGGAAGATTCGCTGTCTGGTTCTGGAGATTGGCAATCGCAACAGCTGAATATGGATGGTCCTTTATAAGCAGGACTGTCAACTTTCTATTGTCTGCAATGTGCTCTGCATGAATCAGTTCTTTGGTCATTCCATCATATATGCCGATTGTCACATTTGCGACCCGGTCTTCAACATTGCCCAAAGTAGCATTTGCGATGGTGACCGTCCTTGTCATTGACAACGGGGTCACATCTACACTGATTGTTACCTTTTCCATGCCTTCGGCATCATTTGCCTGTGGCTCAAACACATTGCATGATGGCAGGGTCAAGATCACCGACAATACAGGCAATCCTGCCATCCATATTCTCCGCATCATATTGTTTCGTGAATTGAATGGTTCTGTTTCCATTCCGATATTTTGATTCCGACATCATTCCTTGACCATTCATCATCCCAGTCGACAAAATGGCCAAGTGTAATCCCGTTAATGTTGTATTCCAGATTGGCACCTTCTCCATCAAGTGGTACAGGATAGTGCCATGTCCTGTTGTCATGTTCGAATTGAAGCACGAGCACATTGTCTTCACCTGCCGGAAAGTATGCACCTGAGTGCCCTGTGGCGAAAAGATCATCACACAAATCCGCACTAACTTGAATGTCCGGCAACAATTCACAGTCAGGGACCGGTATCCCGTTCAGATAAATGATTGATGGAGAATGACTCAAAAGAACAGACAGTCTGTCAGGTCCATCAAAATCCACCCCCTCTGCTCTGACATCACCTGACGCACTGACTGTACCTGTAATGTATATTTTGTTGCAGATTCTGCTTACGGCAATAGAGACACTCTCACGGTTCGCTGATGGCGTGAACTCGATCTCGCCATACATCGGTATTAATTTCTTAAGAGCCATGAATAAAAGTACATCATCCCATTCGAGTGTCTCGTTGTCAAGAATTTCCATACTTTCGCCAGATATAGGCATGTCCAGAAGGTCGTGATAGTTGCATAGAGCAACGATTCTCAGTGAACCACCCATCTGGCACCTGAACTCTGCCCCGTCTCCTTTTCCGGCCCATAGGCATTTACCATCATCAATTGAATATGCGACAAACACTATCTCGCCGACTGCAGACTCGCTGTCAACGATGGCAGACTTTGTATCCAAGACCAAATCATTCGAAATGGACAGCCTGACTGTTGTAAACATATCCCCAGCCCTATCCGTCCTGGAGCACGAGAGCAGAAGGAAAGTCAGCAGTGAAAGTATGGTTATTCTAAGCCGCATATCAGATAATCACTTCTCCACTATTGCCGACAAGGATTTGCTCCCAGTCTTTCACAACAATGCTGATTGCCACATCAGATCCTTTGACAGGGTCATTCTCTCCGTCGTCCACGACATTGTCGCCGTCCGACAGGTTGCCCAGACGTTTAAGCGTCAACTTCGTGATTTCATATGAATGATTGTTCTCGATTGCCGAATCTTTCATCTGTCCGTCTGTGTCGAGACCACCGAGCGGTATGGGATAAGTATAGAACTGGTCACCCACCTTGCATTCAACAACAAGTCTTGTGGGACATGCACCTGATGTTTCGCTGACGGTGCTGTTCGGGTAACAGTAGAATGACAGGGACGAGCCCGAAGTGTAGTTTGTACTGGTCAGCAATACGTTGCCTGTGCTGATTGCCCCGTTGCCTGCAAACTCCGCAGAAAGCCAGCCGGGTGCCGATGCTGCGCCAAGATTATATTTCACCTTGTCCACGACAGATGTCAGGTAAACCCTCGTGACCTTGAATGTCTTGGCTTTCAATGCTTCGTTGGAGAAGTCATTTACAATCTGGCCAATCTTCACCCTTGCGGCGTATCTGTCCACATTGATAGTCCTTGAATAATTGGTGGTTACGGTCACAGCTGCTGCCTTGCCCATCATCACGAAGTTGGATGAATTGTTGTCTGCGGTCAGAGATGATGTCGCGTCCAGCAATGCCGTCTTGGAAATGTAGGCCGACAGGTCAGGCGCATTCACGAACACGTAAATGTCTCTGACTCCACATGTAGCTTCAACACTGACTGATGCCGACCCGGTCGATTTCCCGTAACCGTCGATGACATCTCCCTTGAAGACAAAGCATTGGACATTGTTGAGTTTGGCCTCGTTCGCAGTGTCATCTACCGTTGATTTAGTTGAATTGCCGCACACATTGATTGTCAATGAAGTGGGCCTGATGTCCGTTGTTCCGTCCGGACCTGACGCTTTCTTGCAGGATACGGTCATTGCCGTCAACACTGCCATGATTAATGATAACTTTTTCATATCAACCTGTTTGGTTTGTTTACGCTGCAAAGTTGTCCTATAAAAAACTCATTCAGAATTCAGCACTTGCTTATTTTGCAAAATCGGCCGCTCACGGTGCTGAAACAGCGATTTTTTGATATTTTTGTTTGACTGTCCGCAGCATTTTGCTGAAATTGCATGGCCTTTTTATTTGATTTTCCCACATACAGGCCATTACAGGGCCGATTTTAGGGTCAAATCATTTGTAATGAGCTTAGCTGACGATAATATTTATTATATTTGCAAGTTACATTGCATAAACTGCAAGAATGAAAACGGCAATTGTCATATTGAACTGGAACGGCAAGGACTTTCTGCGCCGCTTCCTGCCTGGTCTTGTCGAGTCCGTCAAGGATTACGACGCCCGGGTCATTGTTGCCGACAATGCATCCACAGATGGGTCGCTGCAATATCTGGAAGAATTCTTTCCGGACCTGCGTACCATTGTCCTGGACAAGAATTATGGCTTCACCGGCGGATACAACAAGGCATTCGAAGAGATAGGTGACGAAGCGGAATATTATCTCCTGATCAATTCTGACATCGAGGTTCAGGGAGACTGGCTCTACCCTCTCGAGGAATGGATGGACCTGCACGAAGACTGCGGGGTGTGCGTGCCTAAACTGCACAGCTATACTGACCGTGACCGTTTTGAATATGCCGGTGCTGCTGGCGGAATGCTTGACCATTTCGGTTATCCTTTCTGTCGAGGCCGTGTGCTCAAGCGCACGGAGCTGGATGAAGGCCAATATGATTTGCCTGCCGATGTGATGTGGGGCACCGGGGCTTGTCTGATGGTCCGTTCCTGGCTCTGGCATGAACTGGGTGGCTTTGACGGGAGGTTCTTTGCGCACATGGAGGAGATCGACCTCTGCTGGAGGATCCGTCTGAGCGGCTACAAGGTCAATGTTGTACCACGCAGTCTTGTATGGCATGTCGGAGGCGGCACTCTGCCTCAGGACAGTCCTCGGAAACTCTTCCTCAATTACCGCAACAATCTGCTGATGCTTCGCAACAACCTTGCATTCACAATTGCCCTTCAGAACCTGTACTATGTCCTCAGCACACAGACAGACGATATGGAGGTCAGCACAGACGGCTTCCTGAACTGTATGGAAGTATATGATTCGATGAGCGAATTCCTGCAGGACAAACTTCTTGACGCCTGTGTCGATGATGCCATTTCATCTGCCGGACTGCGTATCAAAGTGCGCCTGTTCCTTGATTGGTGCTCTTCGGTTGTATATCTTTTCAAGGGCCAGAAGGAGTACCGCAAGGCTGTCCATGATGCCCACCGTGAATACCGTGCCCTGAAAAGCAGCGTGGACAAATCAGAGATGCGTGCATTGCTTGTCAACGAAGTTGAACAGGATTGCCCTGCCGGGCGGGTCTTTTTTGACATAGATACAGGACGTAAAAGGAAAGAGCGTGTGTCGCTCAAGGGCATGATCGATCAGTCGGTCATACTTCTCGAGGCCGCGTACAAAGACGACGTATTTGAATATTTAAGGGATATTACCATATGAAAATCATTATTGCCGGTGCCGGTGAAGTTGGTTCTCACCTTGCCAAGATGCTTTCTTCGGAAGCAAACGACATAACTGTGATCGACTCTTCAGAGGAACGTCTCAACAAATTGTCTGAAGCAGCTGACATTGTTACAGTTCCGGGCAATTCCTCATCGATTGTCACACTTCAGGCTGCCGGGGCTGAGAAGGCAGACCTTTTCATCGCCGTCAATCCCGATGCTTCTCAGGACGTCAACATCGTTTCTGCCATCCTTGCAAAGAAACTCGGCAGCAAGAAGGTCACGGCACGCATCAACAACGAGGAATACCTTTCTTTTGACAACAAGTACCTTTTTACAGAGATGGGTATCGACCTGCTGTTCTATCCCGAGAAGATTGCTGCAGGAGAGATTGTGGACCTTCTCAAGCGTACGGCCTCTACAGACTCGATGGACTTCGGCCGGGGTAAACTCCAGATTGCCTCGTTCAGACTTGAGGAAGAATCCCCTCTCATCGACATGAAACTTCAGGAACTTGCAACGTCCCTTGCCGAGAAGCATCTCGACATTCGAGTCGTTGCAGTCTCCAGAGGCAATGAGACCATCATGCCTAAATTTGACATGAAGTTCAAATATCACGACTTGGTCTTCATTATCGCCAAGCGTGAAGGCATACCAGTCATAATGGATTATCTGGGCAAGGAAAACATCGAGGTTGACCGCCTGATGATACTTGGTGGCGGAAAAATCGGCGAAATGGTGGCCAAGCAGGTGGAGAAACAGTTTGAGTCTGTCAAAATCATCGACCTGGACAGGGAGCGCTGCAAGGAACTCAGCGAGAGATTCGGCAGCAGTGTGATGGTTGTCAACGGTGACGGCCGCAACACTGATTTCCTGCAGGATGAGGGCATCAAGGACTATGATGCTTTTGTCGCCGTGACGGGCAACAGCGAGACCAACATCCTTGCCTGCGTCGCAGCGAAGAAACTTGGCATCAGCCGCACAATCGCCGAGGTCGAGAATCTGGAATATATACGTCTTGCCGAAGGCATGGGTGTCGATGCCGTTATCAACAAGAAACTCATAACCGCAGGCCGCATCTTCAAGTTTACCCTTTCCAACAAGGTGCGCTTCATCAAATACATGAGCGGCACGAACGCCGAGGTGCTTGAATATATCGTCGCCCCGGAATCCAAGATCACCCGGTGTACATTGAAGGAAATGGGATTCCCGAAAGATGCAGTCATCGGTGGTGTCATCCGGGGTCAGGAAGCATTCATTGCAGTCGGCGACACTAAGATCGAACCGTATGACCGTGTGGTTGTATTCTCCTCCCCTGCATCAGTCAAGGAAGTGGACAAATTCTTCAGGTAATGGCGTCCTACCTACAGATAGAAAACATCAGCAAGTCCTACGGGCCGAAAGTTCTGTTCGAGAACATAGGATTCAACATCAATGAAGGTGACAAGATTGCCCTCATTGCACCGAACGGCACCGGCAAGACTTCTCTCATGCGCATCCTTGCCGGCCAGGACAAGAGTGATTCCGGCGGCAAGATAATGTTCCTGAAGGACATACGCATCGCCTTTCTGGAGCAGGAATATGATTTCGACCCGGAGCTGTCCATATTCGACCAGATAATGGCCTCCAGCAGCGATTTCACTTCCCATCTTGACAACGAACACATGCTGCAGTATGAAATCCGTGTCAAGACCTTCCTGACCAATTTCAGGCTCGGGGACATATCCCGCAGGATGAAGGAACTCTCCGGAGGTGAGATCAAGCGCGTCGCCCTGTCGCAGATGCTCTCCACCGAGGCCGATTTCTACATTATGGACGAGCCTACCAACCATCTGGACATCGATGCCATCGAGTATCTGGAATCATTTCTCGGACGCAGCAGATGCACGCTTTTCATGGTTACCCATGACCGGTATTTCCTTGACCGTGTGTGCAATACCGTGATGGAACTGGAACGCGGCAACATCTATATCTATAAGGGAAATTACCAGAATTATCTGGAAAAACGTGAAGAACGCATCGCAAACTACAATGCCGAGACTGATAAGGTCAGGAACATTCTGCGCCGCGAACTTGAATGGATACATGCCACGCCATGCGCCCGTTCAGGCAAGGCCAAATACCGCATCGACGCGTTCCACGAACTGAAAGACCGTGCCGAACAAGTTTATTCCCGCAAACAGGTCAGCCTCGACGACCTGAAGGTCAACCAGAACGCACGCAGCGCCACCGGCACAAGACTCGAAAGCGGCAACAGGCTCGGTACCAAGATAATAGACTGCAAGGACCTGTCATTCCATTACGGCAATGACTGCTACCTTGACCATTTTACCTACAATTTTCAGCGCGGCGAGAAGGTTGGTGTTGTCGGCAGGAACGGTTCAGGAAAGAGCACGTTCATCAATCTAATCACAGGCAACATTCAGAATCCTGACGGTTCGGCACGTATTGACGGATCCGTCGAACGTGGAGAAAGCATCAAAGTCGGATATTATCGTCAGGAAGGTATCAGCTTCGATGAGGACCAGACTGTACTCGAAACCGTCAATGACACTTTCCTCCTTGGTAAGTTCCTCTTTCCGCACGATATGCTCAACAACCGTATCAGCAAGCTCAGCGGAGGCGAGAAAAGAAGGCTCTACCTGCTCACGATATTGATGAAACAGCCCAACGTGCTTATTCTTGACGAGCCTACCAATGACCTTGACATCGTGACCCTGAATATCCTGGAAGAGTATCTCAAGGAGTTCCAGGGCACTTTGATAATTGTTTCGCATGACAGGCACTTCCTTGACCGTCTGGTGGACCATCTGCTGGTGTTCTGCGGTGACGGAGTGGTCAAAGACTTTATCGGCAACTTCTCCGAATACCGCTCATTCATAAAGGATTACGAAAAATCCCAAAAACAGGAGGCTGCAGAGAAGATTGTCAAGAAGGATTACAAACCGACCCCGGCAGTCAATCCTGACGCCCCTCGCAAGCTGAAATGGAAGGAACAGCGCGAACTTGAGCAGCTGGAGAAAGACCTCGCTGATCTGGCAAAGGAAAAAGCTGCACTCGAGGAGCGGCTTTCGTCTGGCAACCTTCCTTTCGACGAACTTCAGAAGGCATCCGAGCGGGTCGGTGAAATCATTGCCGAGTCTGAAGAAAAGGAGATGAGATGGCTTGAATTATCGTGCGATCAGTGATGTCACGGTGAAGATATGTCTCCCTCCATCAAAAGTCACAAGGCAGCGTCCTTGTGATTTTTCGTCTCTGAGCACTTCTGCAAGAACCTGGGCCAACTGTTCAGGTGTCACACTGTCCCCTGCTTTCCTGGTGAAGATCTCGTTGGAGATGTCGAAGGTAGTGCCATAGCAATATCCACATTCTACAGTTGCCGATTCGTTGCCGGCAGCCTTGAGGTTTGCAATATCCTCCTTGGTCATCAATGCATTTGTAACTACAATCTTGGATGACACCAGTTCTCTGGCCTTGAGCGAGTCCGCAAAATTGACTGCAATTTCCTCAAGAAGCGTCTTGGCTCCGGACGTAAGGTAAGGATTGGAGAACATCATCTTGTCCACAGTGTAGTACTTGCAGGTCTTGATGTGTTCGAGCTGCTTCTTTTCTTTCGGAGATATTTTCCTGTCGTTCAAGACATTGGCAATGCCTATGTTTTTTCCGGCTTCAAGATGTTTTGATGCGGGATCCGAAAAAAGTTTCTGCGGTTTTTCAACGGCAGCGTCGGGTGCGACCGGCTGGGCAAGAAGCCCCATTCTGTGCCATCCATAAAATCCACCGCCCGTGACAATTGCAATGAGTGCGGTGGCTATGATAAGGTTCTTTTTTGTGTTTTTTACTGACATAAACGCAAAATTAGATATATTTATTAATTTTGCACTTATTCTAGCATAAATTGTGCTAGAGAAGATCAAGCATTAAAATTATATCAGATATGAAAAGAATCATTTATGCAGCTATTGCTCTCGTTCTCGCATCTGTTGTCATAACCGGATGCCACAAGAGAAGACAGCCTAATATTCCTACCCCTCCGCCTGAAACCGAAATTTACGAGTTCAACGAATTCAATGATGCAGGTTCATTCTATTACGGAGATTGGAAAGGTCTGTATGACATCTTCACAGTATTTCTCTGCACTGACAATGCCAATGCGACCGAACAGGGCATTTCAGGCAAGGGCGTGTGCCTCTGGCTCGACATGAATGTCGTGATCAACAAGGACCACACCATCACCCCGGGCGATTACGGTCCTGCAAGAAATGATGACCAGGCCGGTGCATTCCTCAAGGGCGGTCTGGACCAGGACGGCAAACTCGTAGGTTCGTACATTTATTTCTGCGGCAAGGATGGCAAACCGGTCTACAAGTACATCACTGCAGGCAACGTCAACATCTCCTACGCCACCGGCAACAATCCTAAATATCAGATTCAGGCCGACGTGATTGCCGACAACCAGGAATACACATTCAATTATTTCGGATTCTTCAGTTATACCGACATCAATGTTGATCCAGATGATCCAGACACCGAAATCAAATATGATTATCACTCTGACAAGTGGGATCATGGCCGGATTGAATATTATGGCCAGATCTATGGCAACAGTGACGCGACCGGTTACAGTGACTGGGTGATCCGTATCGGCGAGAAGAATATGGACTTTGATGACCGTGACCACAGCACCGGCGCTGAACTTCAGCTCGAGGTCATCACAAAAGATACAGACAAGGACATTGTGGGCACGTTCAACGTGCTGACAAAGGAGTTCAATGAGAACACCATCAAGGAAGCGCTCACTCCTGGCAGTGCACTCTGCGGCTACATCGACGACGGTGACGGCAACTATTATGGCAACTGGTACTTCCCTGCTGACGCCAGCAAGGTATATATCGGAGCCACCAAGGGCAAGGTGACCATCTCCAAGTCCGGCAACCAGTACAGTATCAGCTACAATTTCGAGGATGAATTCGAGAAAGGCAAGTATAGTGGAACTTACTCCGGTTCGCTCGGCTATTCAGATATGAGCAATGCCCCTGCTACAAAGGCCGGCAGATATTTCGAGACTCCGCTCGAACTCAAGCAGTTCAACTCCCGCCGCATCGAGCCGTCAGCAGCCCCTGCCCCACGCACCCGCGCAGCAGTGACCGCACGCCGATAAACACAGTAAATTAAACTGAGCAGGCCGACAAATCGCCGGCCTGCTTTGTTGTTATTTATCGGGCATTACTGACGATTCTTCAATGTCCGTATAGTTTTCGCCACGTTGATGAGGTGGTCGCCGACGCGCTCGGCATTGGAACTGAGAGACAGATACTGAGCACCGACAGCCGGCGAACAGATGCCCTCGGAGAGTCTGGCAATGTGGTTGTCCTCCATCTTCTTGGTATAATCGTCGATTTCCTCCTCGACGATGTTGGCCTTGCCAAGGGCACCGAAATCCTCGTCGTTGTAAGCCTTGAGCGCGTATTCATACAGTTCACCAAGGAGTCTGCGCAGTTCATGTATTTCTGCAAGCGCCTTGTCGGTAAATGACGAGTCCGTGTCTTTAAGGTATCGTGCATATTCAGTAATGTTCTCGGCATAGTCACCAATACGTTCGATATCCCTGACAGTGCGGTATGTTCCGGAAAGGTAGAGATGGTCCTTTTCACCTAGCCCACGACGGCTTGAGAGATTGACCACAAATGCGACGATTTCGTTATTCAGCCAGTCAAGTTCTTCCTCTGTATGGTTGAACTCTTCCAGTTTGCCCAAGTCGAGGCTGGACACCATGTCAAGCGAGAGGTTGAAGTTGCGCATTGCAAGAGTGGCCATGTTCACAATTTCGTTCTTTGTCTGAAGCACGGCAATCGGCGGAGTCTTGAGCATGTTCCTGTCTATGAAGTAGAACCTTGTCCTGTATCTCCCCTCCTGCTGCACATCGTCCGGGATGATTCTGCACACCAGTTTCACCAGGGCATCGGTAAGCGGAAGGATAAGGATGACGGTGATGACATTGAAGATGGTGTGGAACATCGCCAATTGCTCCTGAGGGGCGTCAGGGAACATGGACTGGAAGATTGAGCCGAAGGTCGTGCCACCTGTCGAGAGACGTATGACAAAACCGGCAAGAAGGAACACAACCACACCGCTCACATTGAAGAAAAGGTGGATAAGCGATGTGCGCTTGGCGTTGGTCCCGGAGGTCATTCCGGCAATGATGGCGACAATGCACGAACCGATATTGGAACCCATGGTGATGTATATGCCCTGGTCCAGTGATATGAGTCCGACACAGAGCATGGCAATCGCAACGGACGTCATCACTGAAGAACTCTGGATTATTGCAGTGAAAACTGCTCCGATAAGGACAAGCAGGATTGGGTTGCCAATCCCGGAAAGAAACATTTTTACACCATCCTGACGGGCAAAGTCGCTCATCGAGCCACTCATCATGCTGAGTCCGACGAACAGCATTCCAAAACCGGCAAGGATGCCTCCTATCCTCCTGCCCATGTCCTTTTTGGCGAACAGCGCAAGAAATGCACCGATACCGGCAAATGCGGAAAATATGATTGTCGTTGATATTGAACTCCCGCCTCCGAACATTCCGAGCGCCACAATCTGCGCAGTGACGGTTGTACCGATGTTTGCACCATAAATGATGGTGGCGGCCTGCGTCAGTGACATTATCCCGGCATTGACGAAACCGATGACCATCACCGTTGTCGCGCCGGAACTCTGTATGGCCGCCGTGCCGACCGTGCCGATGCCCACTCCCAGAAGGCGGCTGCGGGAAGCCTTGGAGAAAAGAGACTTGAGCCTTGCCGAACTCGCGGACTCGAGATTGGAACTCATCATCTGGCAGGCAATAAGGAAGATTCCGATACCTGCGATAAGTGTAAGAACAGCAGAAATGATAACGCCAGTACCCATAATTGATTGTTTTTCGGGTGCAAAAGTGAGGTAAAAATGAATGTCTTCAAACCGTGGAAGAAAGATTTAACCGAATCTTAACAATTATCCTATATCTTTGTAACAAAATGAAGACGATCCTGATAGTAGAAGACGATGCGGACATCCGCGAGATACTCTCCTTCAATGTGGAGAATGCCGGATATTCCGTACTTGGCGCCGCTTCAGCAGAAGTGGCGGACAATCTTGTAAAAGACGCGTCACTGATACTTCTTGACGTCATGCTCCCCGGAATATCGGGATACCAGTTCGCAAAGAATCTCCGTTCCTCCGGCAATGACATCCCGGTGATATTCCTTACAGCGCGGACAGCAGAGAACGACCTGCTGACCGGTTTCAGCGCAGGAGGAGACGACTATATTTCAAAACCTTTTTCCATAAACGAGGTGCTTGCTCGCATCAAGGCCGTGCTCGCAAGGTCGGTCAAGTCCGACATAGTCACTGCCGGCGGCATCGTTGTGGACAGACTCCTCAAGACCGCCTCGGTCAACGGACGGACACTGGACCTGTCACGCAAGGAATTTGAAATCCTCGAACTGCTCGTCTCCAACAAGGGGCAGTGCTTTTCGCGTGCGGACATTATCTCCAGGCTGTGGAAGGATGCACCTTATGTGCTTGAAAGGACAGTTGACGTACATATCGCCAGGTTGCGTTCCAAACTCGGGGAAGAAAGAAACATAATCCAGAACAAAACAGGTTTCGGCTATTACGTATGAGTTACAAATTCAAACTTCTCGGCAGTCTTGCAGCTATCTTCTGCATAGGCGCCGCCGTGCTGGTTGCCGTTGAGCTTGGCAGCGAGCGCAACTGGAAAAGATCCGTACTCCAGTCACGTCTGGAGTCATATACAGACATCATAAACGCAGCCGGTGACTCAGCATCGAAGATTGAGACAAGCCTTCCCGACGACATCAGGATCACAGTCCTGAACCATGACGGTACTGTCACTTACGATTCGTTCGAACCGCTGACTTCACTGGACAACCATATCGAAAGACCGGAGATCCGGGATGCGCTGACGGACGGTGACGGTTACGCCATAAGGCAGTCGGAAACAGCCAATCAGAAATACCTCTATTTCGCAAAAGACTATGACGGCCAGATAATCAGAGCAGCCCTGCCGTTCGAGGTCAGTCTTGAAAAGTATTTCAGGCCTGACTGGGTGCTCATGGTCGGCATCATCCTCCTGTTTGCCGTGCTCTTGCTGCTTGCCATCATCTACTCACGCAGATACGAAAACGGGCTCCGAACTGCATCCGAGAATGCTGCAAAGGAATTGAAGCACTCCCTGACCAGCAACATTGCGCACGAACTCAAGACCCCGGTGACCAGCATCAGGGGCTATCTTGAGACTATCATCGAGAATCCGGACATAACGGAGGACAGGAAGAATCTGTTCATCGACCGTTCTTATGCACAGTCCATCCGTCTGTCGGAACTGATACGCGACGTCGCCATCATAACCAAACTGGAGGAAGCGCCGGAGCAGTTCCGCATCGAACCAATGGACCTCTGCAACATCGTCAACGAGGTGAGTGACGAATTCGAGAATGCGCTCCGCAAGGAGGACATGAAGATTGTGCACTGCGTCCCTGACCAGACCATGATGAACGGCAACCGCAGCCTGATGTATGCCGTGATACGCAATCTCGTCGAGAATTCTGTCAAATATGCGGGGAGAGGCGCCGAGATACACATCGAGGCAAGCCGCCATGTGGACCATCTCGAACTGGTATATTATGACAACGGAGCAGGTGTAAGCGAATCCCAGCTCGGCCGCATCTTCGAAAGATTCTACAGCATCCCGGGCATGCCTGGGACAACGGAAGGTTCAGGCCTGGGGCTCTCCATAGTCAAGAATGCCATCGCTTTCCACAAGGGCACCATTTCCGCTTCCATCAGGAAAGAAGGCGGACTGCGCTTTGACATGAAGTTTTACAGGATCTAGCAGACGCTCCGGTGAGCGCTGATCCATTTATCTCTTAGTTCGACAAAAAAAACCGGCCATTTGGTCGGTTTTTGTGGAGAATAAGAGATTCGAACTCTTGACCCCCTGCTTGCAAAGCAGGTGCTCTACCAACTGAGCTAATCCCCCGTGCTTTGTCTTTTGACGCTGCAAATATAGTGATTTTATTTTAATCTCCTATTTTTTCTTGTAAACTGTTTTATCATCGCCGTCGCCAAGAATAAGCTTGTCGTCCTTGAAAATTACAGAATCATAATACTCTTCACCGTCAAATTCAGCTTCCAGTTCCGAAGTGATCTTGTCAAGCAGCTGCTGGAGATAGTCCTTGATTTCTTTCTCTCTTTCCGGATCGGAACCCAATGTGATGTTCAGGTCATCAAAGTGAAGTTTGCCGGTCTCGCCGTCCCATTCGATGGCCAGAGTGTTGCCGTCATATTTGAAATCGCCTGTCACTGAGAAATTTATATTACCGGCGACCTTGAGGCCGAAGAGACTGAAATCAATATTGACATTGAGTTTGTTCTCCACCTGTCCTTCGTCCTTTGCCTTGAAGGAAAGATCCTGATACATGTGGCCTACAAACGGAATCTTGTCCGAGGTTGTCCATGTACCCTTGATGTTCTGGCCGTATGACTGAGCCGAAAAAGCGAGTGCGAGCACCGCGAGAATAATTGCGAATCTTTTCATCTGGTTTTAGAATAAATTAGTCCGGGTATTGATTATACCAATTCCGTGCCATTGTCCGGATCCTTTCTAAATATGCGGAAACCGATGGCCGCTATTAATATGGACATGAACGGACTGATCAGGTTGAAGAAGCAGTATGGCAGGTATTCCAATGTCGGTACGTGAAGAACCGTTGACTGGGTCATGCCGCATGAGTTCCACGGGATGAGCACGGATGTGACAGTGGCGGAGTCCTCGGCTGTGCGGCTCAGCAGGCGGTTTTCGAATCCAAGTTGTGCATACAGTTTCTTGTAAAGGCTACATATCAGGATTATGGACAGATACTGGTCGCCGGTTGCCATGTTGGAGAACACACCTGTACCAACAGATGCGGCGACAAGACCAGTGCGGGTCTTGATGTGATGTGTAAGGCTGTCAGTGAGGCTCTGTATCATGCCGCTCCCCTTCAATGTGCCGCCAAATGTCGCTGCGCAGATGATAAGGAAGATGGTCGGAAGCATGCCGTTCATACCGTGCGTGGCAACGAGTTCGTTAAGGGCAGGGTCACCGCAGTCAACTCCGGTGTCACCGAAATATGTCAGCATCGTGCCCTTGAAGGCTGCCTCGAAAGAAAGGTGGTCATACCCCGGACCGGCAACGTTCATCACGACTTCCGGCTGGGCAATCAGGGCAAGGGTACCAGCCATAAGGGATGACAGGAGCAAGGTGAGCATTGCTGGCACCTTCTTGACAATCATCCAGATAGTCAGTACAGGCACGATCATGACCCATGGGGTAATGTTGAAATTGGCCTTCAAAGATGTCACGACCATGTCTGTCTGTGCAACAGACGGGGCCTTGTGGAATATGCTGACCAGCAGGAACACGGTCAGAGCGATGACAAATGACGGTATGGTCGTTATCATCATATACCTGATGTGTGTGAATAGCGGCGTGTCTGAACTTGACGATGCCAGGACCGTCGTGTCGGAAAGCGGTGATATCTTGTCGCCGAAATATGCTCCGGAAATGATCGCTCCGGCTGTCCATGCCTCTGAATAGCCCAGAGCATTGCCGATTGCAATCATTGCCACACCGATTGTCGCTATTGTTGTCCAGGAACTGCCCGTGACCAGTGAAACCAGCGCGCAGATAAAGCAGACTGCAAACAGGAATATGGTTGGCGAAATGCATTTGATGCCGTAACAGATAAAGGTCGGCACAATGCCGCTTATCATCCAGCTGCCTCCGATTGTGCCGATCATCAGAAGAATCATCACGGCCGTTCCGATACTGCGGACGTTGTCCTTGATGGCTTCTTCAAGCCTTTCCCACGGGCATCCGTAGATAAGTATCGATATCGCTATCGTTATTCCAGTCGCGGCTATCAGAGCAACCTGACTTCCCCCTCCCAGTGCATCTGCACCGAAATATTTTATCACCAGCGCCATCAGCCCCACAAGCACCGCAATCGGTACAAGCGAAACAATCCACGATGGTTCAGTATTCCTTGACAATGGTCTCATATTGTCCGCAAAGATACAAATTAATTTCGGAGCGCAGCGACCCGGGGGTAGTTTGGAGGGGTCTTCCCCTCCATTGATTGAAAAGAGTTTATCTCCACAACGAGAATAGACAGGCACATTTAATTTCGGAGCGCAGCGACCCGGGGGTAGTTTGGAGGGGTTTCCCCCTCCATTGATTGAAAAGAGTTTATCTCCACAACGAGAATAGACCGGAAGTTCCGGTCTATTCTCTTGTGGAGATGGGCGGACTCGAACCGCCGTCCAAACACCGCACCAGGCAGCTTTCTACACGCTTATTCCTTCTTTGATTGTCGGGGTCAGGCTGCCGGAGGACAGGCCACCGGACCCTTATTCTCTATGTCTTGGCAAGGGATCAGAGACATTACCTTGTGCGTCCCGTTTTGATGATACCCTCTGATCCTGACTGAACGGGCATAAAGCAGGGAGGATACTCGTCGGGCCCGCAGCCTTGGCGGACCGGATTAAGCTAATTTGCTCGGCAAATTAGGCAGCGAGTGCATAAGAGTTGTTGCCAACTAGTTTTTCGCGTCTGAGATTAACGGGAGGGGCACTGACTCCCGGCGTGCTTACCGTCCGATGTCTGATGCTGTCAAAACCAAAACATCCCCGATTTGCGCTGCAAATATAACATTATTTTCATATATTTGTATGTTAAGTGCAACTTGGTAAAACTGCATAATATGAAATACCGTACCACCGCCTTCCTTCTGGCATCGCTGCTTTCAATTTCGCTCGGCGCCCGGACGAAAACTGAAATCACCTACTACACACCGGAAATAGTCCGTATCGTCAAATACCCATCCGGTCTGGCCTCCTCTCCGGAAAGGAACAGCGTTGTCGTCACTGCTACTCCGGCTGCAGTCAAGAACCCTGCCGTCAAGGTAAAGACTGACCCGAAAACAGGCGCGCTCACATTCACTGACAGCAGGGGCAAGGTGCTGTTGCGCGAGGCGGAATCCTCATTGCAGGCCATCACAGAAGGGGTTGACAAGGGATACTATGTTGCCACCCAGGGATGGATGATTCCATCCGAAGAGCCGATATACGGTCTTGGAATGCTCCAGAACGGCAAGATGTCGCAGAGGGGCGAGAACCGCGAAATGGTCCAGAACAATACTGAGGATTATTGCAATTTCTTCCAGTCCGTCAAGGGTTACGGCATCTACTGGGACAATTACTCCCCCACCAACATCAGCGATGACGGCAATACGCTGACCCTCTCATCGCAGGTCGGAGAAATGATTGATTATTATTTCATTTATGGCGGCGATGCAGACGGCGTAATAAAGGGAATGCGCACTCTCACCGGCGAGGTCCCGATGCTTCCGCTGTGGACATACGGGTTCCATCAGAGCCGCGAGAGATACAAGAGCCAGGACGAACTGCTTGACGCCCTGCATGGATACCGAAATGCCGGCATCCCGATTGACGGCATTATCCAGGACTGGCAGTACTGGGGCAGCAACTACAACTGGAACGCGATGGAATTCCTGAACGACAGTTTCTACAATCCTCAGGCGATGATTGATGAGGTCCATGCCCAGAATGCACACATTTCCATATCGATATGGCAGTCATTCGGTCCGGAGACCAAGCAGTTCAAGGAATTGGCCGAAAAGGGCCTGATGATGAATTTCAGCACATGGCCGCAATCCGGCGTTGCAGGCTGGCCGCCAAGGATGGACTACCCTTCCGGTGTCCGCTGCCTTGACGTGTACAGCAGCGAGGCGCGCGACATTTATTGGAAACACCTCACCAGACTTCACAATATGGACATAGACGCATGGTGGATGGATTCGACTGACCCTGACCACATGTACGTGGAGGGCGATTTCGATGAAATGACCTCGATGGGCAGTTTCCGCAGCGTGCGCAACATCTTCCCTCTTATGATTGTCGAAGGAGTGTATGACCACCAGAGGGCAACGAGTGACCACAAGCGCGTGTTCATTCTGACCCGTTCATATTTTGCAGGCCAGCAGAGGACAGGCGCCAACACATGGTCGGGCGATGTGGTAAGCAGCTGGGACTCGTTCCGCAAGCAGATTCCACTCTGCCTTAACTATACTATGACCGGCAACCCGAATGTCAATTCCGACATCGGAGGATTCTTCCCCGGCACATACAACAAACCCGGTCAGACCGCCACTTGTGCGCAGAATCCCCTTTTCCAGGAACTGTATGTCAGGTGGTTGCAGTTCGGTCTGTTCTGCCCGATGATGCGCAGTCACGGTGAGTCTTCAAGGCGCGAGATCCGGGAGTTCGGCAAACCGGGCGAGCCGGTCTATGACGCAATCGCCGGGACAATCAGGATGCGTTACAGTCTCATTCCTTATATTTACAGCACGTCATGGCAGGTCACATCCAACAGTGACAGTTTCATGAGGGCGCTTGTCATGGATTTCAAGGCTGACAAAAATGTTTGGGATATCAATGACGAGTTCATGTTCGGGCGTTCATTGCTGGTCGCTCCTGTCACAGAGGCCAAATTCACCTGCGAGGACAGGCGGTGGAGCGACGAAGCTGCAGACTGGAGCATCAAGGCCGACCGTGAGGTCTATCTCCCATCCGGAGCCGTATGGTATGACTGGTACACAGGCGACAGATTCAATGGTGGACAGACGGTCAAGGCACCGGCCCCGCTTGACAAATGCCCGCTGTATGCACGCGGCGGAAGCATCGTGCCTGTCGGACCTGATGTCCAGTATGCACAGGCCAGTCTCGGCGCAGACCTTGAAATCAGAGTATATCCGGGTGCGGACGGTACATTCACCCTCTATGAGGATGAGGGCGACAACTACAATTACGAGAAAGGCCTGTATTCAACAATAACCTTCAAGTGGAACGACAAGAAGAATGTCCTCACCATCGGGGCACGCAGCGGCGGATATGAGGGCATGGCGGCATCACGCAGATTCACTGTCAAGGTTGCAGGCAAGGACGGTGCAAGGACAGTTGAATACAACGGCAATGAATTGAAAGTCAATCTGAAATAATGAAATACAAGAACATAATATTCGACTTTGACGGCACGCTGGCAGACACCAATGCCGGTATATTGATGACATTCAAGGCAGCGCTGACCAGGCTCGGCATGGAAGTGCCTTCAGACGAAGTCATCACATCAACGATAGGTCTTCCACTCAAACAGACCTTCCTTGTCGCCTGCCCCGGCATATCAGACGGACAGGCCGACCTGTGCTGCGCAACATACAGGGAGATTTTCCATGCCAAGGCTATGGACATGATAACCCTTTTTGACGGAGTGCGTGACACTCTGGAGGTGCTGTACAATCAGGGACTCAACCTAGCCATAGCGTCATCCAGAAGCATGAATTCACTTGTCGCCCTTTCGGAGTCCAACGGCATTGCCCCTTTCTTCAAAGGCATATTCAGCGGCAACGGAGTGGCAAGGCCCAAACCGGCTCCAGACCTGGCCATCTTCATTATGAATGAATACGGATTCAAGCCGGAAGATACCCTTGTTGTCGGTGACACGACTTTCGACCTTATGATGGGACAGGGTGCCGGCTGCGCTGTCTGTGGCGTCACATGGGGCAATCACAAGCGCGAAATGCTGGAAGAAGTCGCGCCTGACCATATCATTGACCATTTCAGGGACTTACAGGCATTATGATGGACAAACAGGATAAATATGATGCCTTGCTGAAAAGGCTCACGGCACTCGTTGAAGGCGAAACCGACACTATATCGGTCATGGCCAACATTGCCGCAGAGGTGCACAGGACAATGGGATTCTGGTGGACCGGATTCTACAGGGTGTATGGGCAGGAACTGCTTCTAGGGCCATTCCAGGGGCCGGTTGCGTGCATGCACATTCCATACGGGCGTGGTGTATGCGGGACGGCATGGAAGGAGGACCGGACTGTCGTCGTGCCCGATGTGAAGGAATTTCCGGGACATATCGCCTGCAGCAGCGAAAGCCGCAGCGAGATTGTGGTGCCGGTCCGTCAGGACGGAAGGACGGTTGCCGTGCTTGACATAGACAGCCGCGAACTTGCCTGTTTCGATGACACGGACGCTGCTATGCTCGAAAAGATTGTAAAACTGATTATATGAAGTACGTTTTGATCATTATGGGACTTTTCTCGATTTTTGGCTGCAAGAAAGCCGCTGAACCTGCATACCAGCAGGACAAGATTGTCGCAAAAGACGGTTCTGAAATTACATTGACATTCTACTCCCACGCATCGGTCGGTCTTGCCTGGAACGGGCATCAGATCTATGTGGACCCAGTCGGAGAGAATGTGGATTTCAGCAAGGAACCGAAGGCTGACCTCATTCTCGTGACACATTCACACGGAGACCATTTCGACCTCGAGACCATCGAGAACCTCGAAAGGATGAAATGCCTTATTGCAACCGACTGTACTACCGCCGAGGCGTTCGAGAACAACATCGCCCCGATGAAACCCGGGGAAGGCATCAGGCCGTTCTATGGCGAAGACAAGAGCGAGGATGACTGTGCTGTCACTGTACTTGCAGTTCCTGCATACAACATCACAGAAGGTCATGTAAACTTCCATCCAAAGGATCGCGAAGACTGCGGATACATCATCACGCTCGGCGGCACATCCATCTATGTGGCCGGCGACACTGAGGACAATGAAGACGTGATGGCCCTCAAAGGCATTGACATTGCCTTCCTGCCTGTCAACCAGCCATACACAATGACAACCGAACAGGCAGAGCGCGTCGTAAGGGCCATAAAACCAGCCATATTCTACCCTTACCATTTCGGAGGTGTGGATGTCCGCACCGACGTTGAAAGTCTGGCAGAGGCCCTGAAAGACGTCTGCGATGTCAGGATCCGCAAAATGGAGTAACATGAAAACATACTTTACCAGCGATTATTGTGAGGGAGCACATCCTTCCATAATGCAGAAACTCATGGAGACCAACCTTGCCCAGACCATAGGGTATGGCGAGGACGGGTTCTGCGAGGAGGCAAGGAACATCATCAAGGATGTCTGTGGTCTTGACAAAAACGCGTATGTGCAGTTCCTTGTAGGCGGCACACAGACCAATGCGACTGTCATATCTTCTATCCTGAGGCCGTATCAGGGCGTAATCTGTGCAGAGACCGGGCATATCAATGCCCACGAGACCGGTGCCATCGAGCATGGAGGCCACAAGGTCCTGGCATTGCCTGCCATCGACGGAAAGATAGACGCAGCACAGATCGAGGACTATGTGATGGCTCATTTCTCTGACGAAAGCCATGAGCATATCGTTCAGCCTGGGATGGTGTACATCTCCTTCCCGACCGAACTGGGCACCATTTACAGCAAGGCAGATCTGACTGCAATCAGCGAGGTCTGTCACAGATTTGACCTGCCTCTGTACATTGATGGGGCACGTCTCGGTTATGGCCTGATGTGCGAAGAATGTGACATCGACATCAAGGAGATTGCCCAACTTGCAGACATATTCTATATAGGCGGCACCAAGCAGGGAGCACTATTCGGCGAGGCCGTCGTGATGAAGGACAAGGAACTCATCAAGGACTTCAGATACAGCATCAAGCAGGGTGGCGGAATGCTTGCCAAGGGCCGTCTGCTCGGCATCCAGTTTGCCGAACTGTTCCGTGACGGACTCTATTTCAAGCTGTCAGAAAATGCTGACTGTCAGGCTGCGAAAATACGCAGGGCATTCGCTGACAAAGGATTCAGGTTCCTTGTAGCCAGTCCTACCAACCAGCAGTTCCCTATTCTCACAAATGAACAGATCCGGTACTTTGAGGATGATTTTGCATTCGAAGTATGGAAAATCATAGATGAGCAACATACGGCAGTGCGTTTCTGCACAAGCTGGTCAACAACTGACGGGCAGGCCGACAGGCTTGTAGAGGCAATCAATAAACTATAGACATGGCATATTCAATCACACTTCCGCTGCCTGAAAAATGGACCAGCGAGACTGATATATTCGAAAACGAAGAAGGCGGGACGGTAACGCACATGGAATGCCACCTTCCCGGTGTCGGACTCAACGAGGATGGCTTCATAGACATTTCTGTCGGTGCCATGCCGGAAGACACGACTGCCGCCGACCAGGCCCTTTCAAACTATGCCGAGATGGTCGGATTTGACGATGACGACGAAGAAGACCCTATTGTTGAATGGAAGTTCAACAACCGCAAGGCATTCGGATTCGAGGCTTACATGGAAGACGAATCACCTATCCGCGTCATGTGCATCGAAATCAAGCAAGGAATCCTTGCCATCATTTCTGTCATAGCAAAAGATGAGCAGAACCTTTCGGATCTGCTCATCTATATCGAGAAAAATCTAAGAATCAAATAACTGGACTACAGGCCCTTGCCGTGGCAGTTCTTGAACTTGAGGCCTGAACCGCAAGGGCATGGGTCGTTGCGTCCGACCTGCTTGTCGACACGCACTGGCATGTTGCTCTTCGGCTCGCCGCTGTTGGTGACAAGGTCTGTACGGCTTGTCCTCATATTGGTATTGTCCTGCCTTCTCTGCTGGGCCGGAGCCTTTACCGAACTTGCATCGCGGAGTGCAATCTGGGCACGGAGAAGGAATGAGAGGATGTCCTTGTTGAGATTGTCCAGCATGTCGTGGAAGAGGTTGTAACTCTCAAGCTTGTAGATAAGGATAGGGTCCTTCTGCTCATAGGAAGCGTTCTGGACTGACTGCTTGAGATCGTCCATGTCACGCAGATGCTGTTGCCAGTAATCGTCAATCTTCCACAGTGAAACAATCTTGCTGATGGTCTTGGCAATCTCCTTGCCGTTGCTCTCCACAGCCTTCTTGAGGTTGACGGAGATTGTGAGCATCTTGATACCGTCGGTTACAGGAATGGCGATATTGATGTAACGGTCACCCTGGTTCTCATAAACGTCCTTGATGATAGGAAGAGTCTTCTGTGAGAGGGTGTCCATACGTCTGTTGTAGACCTCGAGCATATTCCTGTACAGAGCCTCTGCAATGGTCCTCTTGTTGCCCTTGTCGTATGTTTCCTCATCGAATCCAAGGTCGATGGACAGTGACGACATAACATACTCGCTGAATCCCTGATAATCGAAGTTGTCCATGTTGTCGGCAAGGATTTCGGCAGTGTCCTGCATCATGTTGAGGACATCGATCTCTATTCTTTCACCGGAAAGTGCGTTCTGGCGCTTGCTGTAGACAACAGTTCTCTGGGAGTTCATCACGTCATCGTATTCGAGCAGTCTCTTGCGGGAACCGAAGTTGATCTCCTCTTTCTTCTTCTGGGCTTTCTCTATGGCATTTGAAAGCATAGGTGCTTCAAGAGCCTCGTCCTCGCCCATTCCCAGTTTATCAACAACGCTGGCAATTCTTTCAGAGCCGAACAGACGCATGAGGTCATCCTCAAGAGAGATGTAGAATCTTGAACTACCCGGGTCACCCTGACGACCGGCACGACCACGCAGCTGGCGGTCGACACGGCGGCTTTCGTGGCGTTCTGTACCGATGATGGCAAGACCACCTGCCTCCTTGACTTCAGGAGTAAGCTTGATATCGGTACCACGACCGGCCATGTTGGTTGCGATAGTGACAGTACCGGGACGGCCTGCATGTGCAACGACTTCTGCCTCACGGGCATGTTCCTTTGCATTGAGGACCTGGTGAGGAATACCGCGCATCCTGAGGTCGCGGCTGAAACTCTCGGAACTTTCGACACTGGTCGTACCTATCAGGACCGGACGTCCCTCGGCGACGAGTCTCTGCACTTCCTTCACCACTGCCCTTCTCTTAGCGGCCCTTGTCTTGTAGATGAGGTCATCCTGGTCAACACGGGCGATAGGACGGTTGGTCGTGATGACGACGACATCGAGCTTGTAGATGGACCAGAACTCGCCAGCCTCTGTCTCCGCAGTACCGGTCATACCGGTAAGTTTGTGATACATACGGAAATAGTTCTGGAGAGTGATGGTAGCGAATGTCTGTGTCGCAGCCTCGATCTTCACTCCTTCCTTGGCCTCCACAGCCTGATGGAGTCCATCGCTCCAGCGGCGTCCTTCCATGATACGGCCGGTCTGTTCATCGACAATCTTGACCTTGCCTTCGATAATCACGTAATCGACCTCCTTGATGAAGAGAGTGTATGCCTTGATGAGCTGGTTGACGGTATGGACACGCTCGGACTTGATGGAGAAGTCTGCCATGACTTCGTCTTTTCTGGTCTGTTTCTCTGCAAATGAAAGGTCGGATTTCTCGATCTCGGCGATTGTGGCACCGACATCAGGAATAACGAAGAATGATGAGTCATTCACGAGCGAGCAGAGGTAGTCACGGCCCTTGTCAGTAAGCACGGAGGTATGCTGCTTTTCGTCCACAACGTAGTAGAGAGGGTCTGTGACAATGTGCATCTCCTTCTCATTGTCCTGCAGATAGAAGTCCTCTGTGTCCTGACAGAGTTTCTTCATACCCTGCTCGGAGAGGAACTTGATGATAGGATTGTATTTCGGATTGGCCTTGTAGGCACGCAGGAGGAGTTTCCCACCTTCCTTGAGGTCTCCTGCCGCAATGGTCTTCTTGGCATCATTCAGGATCTCGATGGAGAGCCTGCGCTGGAGCTCGTAGATCTTCTGTACATAAGGATTGTACTCTTCGAACTGCTGGTCCTCACCCTTCGGAACAGGACCGGAAATGATGAGAGGAGTACGTGCATCATCAATAAGCACGGAGTCGGCCTCATCGACGATTGCGTAATGAAGTTTGCCCTGCACCTGGTCCTTCTTGTCATGGGCCATGTTGTCACGCAGATAGTCGAAACCGAATTCGTTGTTGGTACCGAACGTGATGTCGCAGGCATAAGCCCTCTTGCGTTCGTCAGAATTTGGCTGATGCTTATCTATACAGTCGACTGAAAGGCCGTGGAACTGGTAAAGAGGTCCCATCCATTCAGAGTCTCGTTTGGACAGGTAGTCATTGACAGTCACGACATGCACGCCCTTTCCAGCAAGTGCATTGAGAAATACCGGGAGTGTCGCAACGAGGGTCTTTCCTTCACCGGTAGCCATCTCGGCGATGTTGCCTTCGCGGTTTCTTTCACTTTGGGTCTTTGCCTCATTCTTGCGGCTGTATGTAAGGACTGCGCCACCGTACAGCTGACAGTCATAGTGGACCATGTCCCACTTGATCTCGTTGCCACCAGCAATCCAGTGATTCTGCCAGACTGCCTCGTCACCTTCGATGTGTACGAAATCCTTGCCCTTTGCAGCCAGGTCACGGTCAAAATCGCTAGCAGTCACTCTGATGAATTCGCTCTCATTGAAACGCCGCGCCGTGGATTTGATGATAGCAAAAGCCTCCGGTAGGATTTCATCAAGGATATTCTCGATCTGGTCGTCGATTTCGAGAGTGAGTTTGTCAGCCTCTGATGCGAGTTTAACCTTCTGGTCGACTGGAATATCCTTCTCAAGTTCTTCCTTGATTGCCGCCATTCTGGCCTCTTTGTCAGCGGTCTTGTCTTTTATCAGCTGGCGCAGAGCCGCAGAGCGGGCTCTTAGTTCGTCATTGGAAAGTTTGTCGATTTCCGCATATGCCTTGAGGGTGTCATCGACATAGTGCCTGAAACGATTTTTGTCGCGTTCCTGCTTGGTACCGAATATCTTCTGGAACAGTTTCAGAGAGGTACTCTGGGTAGATTTTGCCATATATTTTTATGATTAATTATTCAAAACTTCAATCTCGCAAATATACAAACAATATGCAACAAAAAAAAGACTGACAGAATGTCAGCCTTAATATTTGCCGTCACTGCCGGAGCAGCAGTTCCTCGGGATTGAACCCCGTGTCCTCGGGCAGTGTCTCTCCCCTTCCGACCGCACCGGCTCCGGCATCGACTGCCAGGGCGTCACAGCGCTCGTTTTCAGGGAAACCGGCATGTCCCTTGATCCACTGAAAACGCACATGGTGTTTCTGTAGCAGAGGCAGCAGACGCAGCCAAAGGTCCACGTTTTTCTTTTTCTTGAACCCTGTCCTGACCCAGTTCTGCAGCCATCCTTCGTTGATTGCCTTGACTACGTATGAAGAGTCACTGACCACAATGACGTCTGCCCCGTCCCATTTAATAGCTTCCAGGCCCACTATCACGGCCATCAGTTCCATACGGTTGTTGGTGGTCAGCCTGAAACCGCCGGACATTTCCTTTACCAGGCCTGCACATTTGAGCACAATGCCATAACCGCCCGGTCCGGGATTGCCGCTGGCTGCCCCGTCCGTATACAGATATATGAGCGGTTTGGTGTCAGGCATTATTCGATGATACGGCCACCACGAGGCTTGATTTCGGTGTCAGGCATTTCAATTTTCAGTTTGCCAGCCTGTAACTCATCGTATGCAATACGGTTGTTGAAAACGTCTATCGCACAGAAGATCGAGGCAATCATCGAATGAGGGTCCGCCTCGTCGCGTCCCGCCATTTCGTATGCAGTCCCGTGGTCCGGTGAAGTCCTTACGACAGGAAGTCCGGCCGTGAAGTTGACACCGCTCTCGAAGGCAAGCGCCTTGAACGGGATAAGGCCCTGGTCATGGTACATTGCAAGTACGGCGTCGAATTTCTGGTAGTTGCCCATACCGAAAAAACCGTCGGGAGAATATGGACCGTAGGCAAGTATCCCCTCTTTCTGTGCCTGCTGCACAGCAGGGAGTATGATCTCCTGTTCCTCTTCACCGAGCAGTCCGCCGTCACCGCAGTGAGGGTTCAGGCCAAGCACGGCAATCTTCGGCTCACCCACCATGAAATCCCTCTGCAGAGACGCCTTCATAATATGGAGTTTCTTCACAATCTTTTCGGTTGAGATTGATTTCTGGACATCCTTGAGAGGAATATGTCCGGTGACGACAGCCACCTTCAATGCATCGCTGACCATCATCATCGCGACCTCATCCACACCGAATTCGTTTTCAAGATACTCGGTGTGACCGGCATATCCGAACCCCTCTTTCACCATCGCACGCTTGTTGAACGGTGCGGTTACAAGTACGTCGATGTCGCCTGCCTTGATGTCCTTGACCGCCCATTCAAGCGCCGTCATTGCCGATTTGGCGGACTCGCTGGTAGGCTGACCAGGCTCCACGAACACATTGTCGGGAAGGCAGTTGATGATATTCACCCTTTTAGGATGTATGTCCTTTGCCGAAGTGATGACGTTGGTGTTGATATTGTCGATGTTGTGGATGTTTTTCTTGTAGAATCCGAAAATCTTGGAAGACCCGTAAATGACAGGTGTGAACATGTCCAGAATCCTCTCATCTGCAAGTGCCTTGATGATGACTTCGTATCCGATACCATTACCATCTCCCTGGGTAATGCCTACTATAAGTTTGCGTGCCATAAAATTCAAAATGTTATATTATTGCAAATATAATCAAATTTTGATATTTTTGCTATAATATGTACAACAGCGGAATTGACACGGACATACAGTACCTGCCGGGTGTGGGACCGAAAAGAGCGCTGCTCCTGAAAAACGAACTGGGAGTCAGCACATTCGGCGACCTCCTGCATCTCTACCCTTTCAGATACATCGACAGGAGCAGCGTGATGCGCATAGCCGACATTGTCTCAGACTCGGCGTCTGTGCAGATCCGGGCCCGTGTGGTCAAGGTGGACCTTTATTCAAACGACAAGATTCCGCTCGACCAGAGGACACAGATCAAGTTCAACATGGTCCGCAGGGTGTCGGTCTGGGTCGAAGACTCGTCCGGCCAAATGGAGATGGTCTTCTTCAAGGGCGTCAAATGGATGTATGAAAGACTGCGTCCCGGCACGGAATGGATATTTTTCGGCAAGCCGCAGGCCTTCAACGGACGATTCAACATCGTTCATCCGGAGGTGGACAGCGTCGAGAAGGCAGTCAGCCAGGGAGCCGGGAACCTGACCGGTGTCTATCCGAGCACAGAAAAACTCAAGAACAGCGGCATCACCGGCAAAGTGATGAACAAGATCATGGCCTCCGCTCTCAATGCATGCCTGCAGGAGATTCCGGAGACTCTGCCCGAATATGTCCTGCGTGAAAAAGGCCTTGTGGACATACGCACCGCCATACGTGACATACATTTTCCTCCGAACCAGAACTCCCTGGACAAGGCATCGTACAGGCTCAAGTTCGAGGAACTTTTCCTGCTCCAGCTTTCGCTTCTCAAGCAGAAATACATCCGCAGCCACGGAGCGCAAGGCATTGTCATGCCTAAGGTGGGACAGGCATTCAACGACTGCTACAATTCCCTGCCGTTCCCGCTTACAAATGCACAGAAGCGCGTCATAACCGAGATACGGGAAGACATGAGAAGCGGCCATCAGATGAACCGGCTTCTGCAGGGAGACGTGGGCAGCGGCAAGACTATCGTTGCCGTGCTTACCTCGTTGATCGCCATCGGAAACGGCTACCAGGCATGCATAATGGCACCGACCGAAGTCCTGGCCCAGCAGCACTACAAGAACCTGCAGAAATATCTTGCACCGGCAGGGGTCAGGTGCGCTCTCCTTACCGGCAGCAGCAAGGTCGGCGAAAGGCGCGAAATACACGCCGGGCTCGAGGACGGCAGCATCGGGATCATTGTGGGCACGCACGCCCTCATCGAAGACAATGTCCAGTTCAGGAATCTTGGTCTTGCCATCATCGACGAACAGCATCGCTTCGGAGTCGAGCAGCGTGCCAAGCTGTGGCAGAAAACCTCCTGCGAGCTTCCGCCACATGTACTTGTGATGACGGCAACCCCTATCCCGCGTACATTGGCAATGACCGTCTATGGCGACCTTGACGTTTCTGTCATCGACGAACTTCCTCCTGGACGAAAGCCTGTCCAGACAATACACGCATTCGAGAGCAAGCGCCTCGGACTGCACAATTTCATGAAGCAGCAGATTGCGCTTGGAAGGCAGATATTCGTAGTCTATCCCCTCATCTTCGAGAGCGAGAAGATGGACTACAAGAACCTCGAGCAGGGATATGAGGACATCCGAGCCGCATTCCCGTTCCCGCCTTACACAGTTGCGATCGTACATGGGCAGCAGAGCAACGACGAAAAGAATTTCAACATGACCGCATTTGCGGAAGGCCGTGCAAATATCCTTGTCGCTACATCTGTAATCGAGGTCGGGGTCGATGTTCCCAACGCATCTGTCATGGTCATCGAAAGTGCCGAGCGCTTCGGACTCAGCCAGTTGCACCAGCTTCGCGGCAGAGTCGGCCGGGGCAGCGAAAAATCATACTGTATCCTCATGTCGGGCCAGAAACTGAGCAAGGAGAGCAAGCACAGGATTGAGCTTATGTGCGCCACCGAGAACGGATTCGAGCTTGCCGAGGAAGACATGAAGATGAGAGGCCCCGGCGACATCGAGGGCACGCAGCAGAGTGGCCTTCCAGTGCAGTTGAACATTGCCTCGCTTGCAAGGGACGGGCTCCTTCTCAATGAGGCCAGGGCATACGCCGACAAGGTACTCGCATCTGACCCGTCATTGACCCAGCCTGTCAATGCACGCCTTGCCGCCGAAATGAGAAAAGAAAAGTATAACATCAAGGACTACAGCAAGATAAGTTGATATGGTTGCAGAACTCCTTCAAAAATATATCTGGCTTGTCCAGACATTCATCAAGGCCGGTCAGCATGGACTCACACTGGAAGAACTGTCTGACAGATGGTATGACCGTTGGGACAGTGACTATGCCCGGCGTTCATTCAACAATCACCGGGAGGCCGTTTACGACCTGTTCGGCATCCACATCGAATGTGACAGGCGCACAAACAGATATTTCATCCGGTATAGCGAGGATGTCGCAGACGGAGACTCGGCCGCCGGATGGCTCATAAACACCTTCACGGTCAACAACCTGCTGGCGCAGAGCAAGGACCGTCTGAGCGGACGCATTTCGGTCGAGGACATTCCATCGGGCAGGCGTCACCTCACTCCCCTGATGGAGGCTATGCAGGGCAACCAGATTGTCCAGATCGCCTATCTCAAATACGGCAGCGAGGAAGCATCCCATTATACAATATATCCATACGCACTCAAAGAGGCAGACAAGAGATGGTATCTGGTAGGATGGTGTGCCGAACGGTCAAGTGTACGCGTTTACGGGCTTGACCGCATCACGGAGCTGGACGTGACAGGCAAGACATTCAAGATGCCGGACGATTTCGACGTCGATGTCCTCTTCGGTAACTGTTACGGGGTCTATCTGCCGGACCATGGCCAGGATGTGGAGGAGGTCCGGTTCAAGGCCGTGCCGGGAGAGGTCAAATATTTCCTTGACCTGCCCATCCACAAAAGCCAGAAAATCGTGGAGGAAGGCCCTGACGGCACGGTATTTTCAGTCAAGGTCTATCCGAACGCCAAATTGATAATGGACCTGATGGCGCGTGGCGACAAGGTGGAAATACTGGCCCCGGATTCATTGAGGGACAGATTTGTTGAAATATTGAAATCAACAGTGAACAAATATTAATAAACATAATAATGAAAAAAACAATCTCCTGGATAATCGGCCTTATCTGCACGATAATCCTGACATTTGCATTTTACTCAATGTTGAAACTCATCACATCAAAACCAGACAAGCAGGAGCAGGGAGAGATTCCGGCATCCGAAATCGTCCTTGACGGCAAGATGACACCTGAAGCGCTGCTCGCCCTGGGCCGCATCAGCGACCCTCAGGTCTCCCCCGACGGTGAAACCATCCTTTATGGAGTAAGCTACACATCCATCGAAGAGAACCGTTCCTGCAGGAACCTGTTCATCTGCAACATTGACGGTTCTGACCGCAGACAGATAACCCATGAAGGCAAGAGCGTCAGCAACGCAAGATGGATAGACAGCGAGAACATCGCTTACATCCAGGGCGGACAGATCTATACGGCAAAACTCACTAAGAAGGGATTGAAGAAGGCCGTGAAGATCAGTGACATACCTGCAGGCATCAGCGAATTCAAGATTGCTCCGGACAATGGTCAGATCATGTATATCAGCACTGTCCCGGGGCCCGTCAAGACTCCGAAAGACCTTTATGAGGACTGTCCGGATGCCAATGCATACCAGGCTACAGACCTGATGCACCGTCACTGGGACCACTGGGTGACTGAAATCCCACACACCTTTGTAGCGGTTTTCGACCCGACCGCAGAAAATTCAATAACAGCAGACAACAGCCTTGACATTCTCGGCTCAGACGAGGCGGAATTCGAACTCCCTACCGAGCCGTTCAGCGGCATCGAACAGCTCTGCTGGGCACCTGACGGCCGTCACATTGCATATTCATGCCGCAAGAAGACCGGCAAGAAATACGCATTCTCGACCAACACCGAAATATATATTTATGACATCCTTACCGGGGCGACTGTCCAAGTCACCGATGGCGGCGGTTATGACACTGACCCCGTATGGTCTCCTGACGGCCATTCACTTGCCTTCATATCCATGGCACGAGACGGATACGAAGCTGACCAGCAGAGGTTGATGCTTGCCCATCTTGACAATTACGACCCCGTTGAGGACGGCCAGAATGTCGTGAGCGTCAAGGACGTGCAGTGCATAAGCGAAGGCTTCAAATACAATGTGGCTTCTCCGGCATGGACAGAGGACGGCAAGACTATCTGGTTCAACTCGCTTGCCGAAGGTCTTCAGGCCATTTTCCGTGCTGACCTTGTATCCGAGGGCGGGAATGAGTTCTGGAGCATTTCAAGAATAACATTTGACAATGACTGGCATGATTACTCGACCCCGTTCTTCATCAAGGATGACCTTATTCTTGCAACCTGGGAAAGCATGAATTTTCCGACCGAACTGGTCGCAATCCGGGATGGTCAGTCAACTCAGATCAGCAATGAGAACGGCTCGATCCTAGGCCAGCTTGTTGAGCCGGAAATGGAGGCCAGGATGATAAAGACCGTCGATGGACAGGATATGCTGACATGGGTGCTCTACCCTCCTCAGTTTGACAAGTCCAAGGTCTATCCGGCCATCACAATCTGCCTTGGAGGACCTCAGGGCACCAATTCGCAGAGTTGGAGTTATCGCTGGTGCTACAGGATGATGGCAGAGCAGGGCTACATCGTCATCCTGCCAAACCGTCGTGGCACGACTGCATTCGGCCAGCCATGGTGCGAACAGATCAGCGGCGACTACAGCGGCCTGAACATCCAGGACTATCTCAGTGCGGCAAGAGAACTCAAGAAGGAATCTTACGTAGGCAAGATGGCAGCCTGCGGCGCTTCTTACGGCGGTTACAGCGTATATTTCCTCTGCGGAAACCACGAGGACACATTCGACTGCTTCATCGCACATGCAGGCATCTTCAACGAGGAGCACATGTACTATACTACTGAAGAAATGTGGTTTGCGAACTGGGACAACGGCGGTCTCAAGGAATATGCAGCTGACCCTGCCGTCGGCACCGACAATGCTCCAGTCGGTCCTGCAGGTGACGGCATCACCTTCGGCGGCATCCAGCAGGCCGGCTCACCTTGGAGCAATGCCCCGCTGGCAAAGAGACATTATGCCAATTCTCCTCATCAGTACGTGACCAAGTGGCACACACCGCTTCTTGTAATGCATGGCGGCTCCGATTTCAGGGTTCCAGTCGATGAGGGAATGGCCGCATTCAACGCTGCCCAGATGATGGGTGTCCCTTCCAAGATGGTCATCTTCCCGGACGAGAACCACTGGATCCTCAAGCCTCAGAACGCACTATTCTGGCACCGCACCTATTTCGACTGGCTTGACCAGTGGTGCAAATAAACATAAGAAGCCTGGCTCGATGAGTCAGGCTTCTTATTTAAATCAAATTTATTAGAGCTGAGGGCCGGCTGCTACGAGAGCCTTGCCAGCGTCGTTGGACTCGTATTTGTGGAAGTTCTTGATGAAGCGGCCTGCGAGGTCCTTTGCCTTCTCTTCCCACTGTGCAGGATCTGCATAGGTGTCGCGAGGATCGAGGATGCCTGTGTCAACACCCTTGAGTTCTGTAGGAACTGTGAAGTTGAAGTAAGGGATCTGCTTGGTAGGGGCTGCATCGATAGAGTGGTCGAGGATAGCGTCGATGATGCCGCGGGTGTCGCGGATGCTGATACGCTTGCCTGTACCGTTCCAGCCTGTGTTTACGAGATATGCCTTTGCACCGCTCTGCTCCATTCTCTTGACGAGTTCTTCAGCATACTTTGTAGGGTGAAGCTCAAGGAATGCCTGGCCGAAGCAAGCTGTGAAGGTAGGAGTAGGCTCAGTGATACCGCGCTCTGTACCTGCAAGTTTTGCTGTGAAGCCGCTGAGGAAGTAGTACTTGGTCTGCTCAGGAGTGAGGATAGACACTGGAGGGAGAACGCCGAATGCATCAGCTGAGAGGAAGATCACCTGCTTTGCTGCAGGACCTGCGCTGAGCGGACGTACGATGTTCTTGATGTGGTAGATAGGATAAGAAACGCGGGTGTTCTCGGTAACGCTCTTGTCGTTGAAATCGATGACACCGTTCTCATCTACTGTCACGTTCTCAAGGAGAGCGTCGCGATGGATGGCGTTGTAGATATCAGGCTCGCTTTCCTTGTCGAGTTTGATGACCTTTGCATAGCAGCCGCCCTCGAAGTTGAAGACACCGTGGTCGTCCCAGCCATGCTCGTCGTCACCGATGAGGAGACGCTTAGGGTCGGTTGAGAGAGTGGTCTTGCCAGTTCCGGAGAGACCGAAGAAGATGGCGGTGTTCTCGTGGTTCATGTCAGTGTTGGCTGAGCAGTGCATTGCAGCGATGCCCTTGAGAGGAAGGAAGTAGTTCATCATTGAGAACATACCCTTCTTCATCTCGCCACCGTACCAAGTGTTGAGGATGACCTGCTCCTTGCTGGATACGTTGAAAGCAACGCAGGTGTCAGAGCGGAGACCGAGTTCCTGGAACTTCTCCACCTTTGCCTTTGAAGCGCAGTAAACTACGAAATCAGGCTCCTGGTCAAAGTCCTTCTGGTTCTTTGGACGGATGAACATGTTGGTAACGAAATGTGCCTGCCAAGCGACCTCCATGATGAAGCGTACCTTCATTCTGGTGTCCTCGTTCGTGCCGCAGAAACCGTCAACTACGTAGAGTTTCTTGCCGCAGAGCTGCTCGATGGCAAGTTTCTTGACTTCTGCCCAAACATCCTCAGACATAGGATGGTTGTCGTTATGATATTCCTCAGAGTCCCACCATACTGTGTTCTTGGAGTTCTCGTCCATGACGATGTACTTGTCCTTAGGAGAACGGCCGGTGTAGATACCGGTCATCACATTGAGAGCACCGAGCTCGGTCTCCTGGGCTTTCTCGAAGCCAGTCAGTTCAGGTTTGGTCTCTTCGTTGAAAAGCACCTCATACGTAGGATTGTAAAGTACTTCCTTGACGTCTTTGATGCCATACTTACATAAACAAATGTTGCTCATAATTGAATTTTGTTATAGAATTTGACAATATTTCAAACAGGCCTTAATTGGCGCGCACAAAAATAATCATTTTTTGTTAATTTTGTAACAGGAAATTATAATAACGACAATGTTTGAGGGAAATGTCAGGGAAAGGGCGCTGGAAACGCTGAAAGAGTATTGGGGCTACGAGTCTTTCAGGCTCAGCCAGGAGGAGGTCGTGATATCAGCGCTGGAGGGTGACGATGTACTTGCCATGCTCCCCACCGGCGGAGGCAAATCTGTCTGCTTCCAGGTACCGGCCATGATGATGGAAGGCACTGCACTGGTCGTCACTCCCCTTATCTCGTTGATGAAAGACCAGGTGCGCAATCTCTCTTCAAGAGGGATAAGGGCCATCGCAGTCCATGCCGGGATGAACCGCCGCGAAGTAGACACTGCATTCAACAACGCTGCATACGGAGACTACAAATTCCTGTACATTTCGCCTGAACGACTCAGGACCAGACTGTTCCAGAGTTATCTTCAAGTCTTGAAAATCAATTACATAGTCATTGACGAGGCGCACTGTATCAGTCAGTGGGGTTATGATTTCAGACCGGATTATCTGGAGATCGGCAAGATACGGCAGATAATCGATGCCCCGGTGATCGCTCTCACCGCCACTGCCACTCCGGAAGTAGCGCAGGACATAATGGAACGGCTCACTCCTGATGGCATGCAGAACCGTTTCAGGCTGGTCAAGAGCAGTTTCGAGAGGGACAATCTAAGTTATATTGTGCGCCACTGCGAAGACAAACTCGGCAAGATGCTGGATATATGCCGAAATGTGGCCGGTACCGGAATCATATATGTACGCAGCCGGGCAAGGTGCGCCGAACTGTCAGATTTCCTGAAAAGTCAGGGTATAGACGCATCATTCTACCATGCCGGGCTCAGCAGTGCGGAAAGGTCGACGCGGCAGGAGGACTGGAGGCAGGACAAGATACGCGTGATGGTCTGTACAAATGCATTCGGCATGGGCATCGACAAGCCAGATGTGCGCTTTGTCATCCATTACGACCTTCCGGAGAGTCCTGAGGCCTATTTCCAGGAAGCGGGCCGTGCCGGACGTGACGGCCAACGCTCATACGCGGTCCTGCTCTGGTGCGGCCGTGACATACAGAGGCTGAGACAGATCGAGTCTGTCACTTTCCCGTCACTCGAATACATCGAAAGCATATATCACAAGGTCCACCAATTCTACAACATACCATACGAAGCAGGCGAAGGCAGGCAGCTCAAATTCTCTCTCGAGGAGTTCTGCAAACAGTTCAAATTGAACCGTTCAAGTGCTTATTATGCAATCAAATACATTGAGCGTGAGGGACATTGGTCATTTGCAGAAGACACTGACATTCCGGCACGTGTCCAGATTGCTGTGGAACGTCGCGACCTGTACGAAACCGACCTTCGCGACAAGGACATGAAGCCTGTCCTCGAAGCCCTGATGCGCAAATATTCAGCCATCTTCTCATACCCGGAAATGATCGACGAACAGGGCATTGCGGCAAAGTGCGACATCGATGTACCGAAACTGCGTCAGGTGCTTTATTTCATGTCCCTCGAGCATATCGTGAAATACATTCCGGCCGACACTGCCACGGTTATCTTCCTCCAGCACAACAGGCTCTATCCCAAGGACGTCCGCCTGAGTCCGGAGCGCTACAGAAGACTCATGGAGTCATTCCAGGGCAGACTGCAGGCAATGCTGGACTACATCGCGACCGACACGACGGAAGCCGCACGGGAAGACATGGAATGCAGGAGCAGGTATCTTGTGCGCTATTTCGGCCAGACAGAATCCAAAGAATGCGGCACATGCGACGTGTGCCGGTGCAAGAGGGCGGCCGGGATGTGGTCTGACGGCACCAAGGCAAGGCACGAGGCCGACGTCAAAGAGTGAACAGCGGAGATGGCTGCCTGCGCGGCAGACATCTCAGGGAAGTCTTCGACACATCAAACCCCCTGACCTGCGACAAGGCCTCGGAAGAGGTTGACCAGGCAAGTTCCGGAGTATTGTTGTTCTCACTGAGATGACAAAGGAAGACATATCTCAGGCCGGGATGCCAGATGCGCTGAAGGGTCTCGGCACAATCATCATTTGACATATGTCCATGGCCGTTTCTGATACGCTGACGCAGTTCCTCCGGATAAGGTCCGGTCAGGAGCATCGGCAGGTCATAATTGGACTCGATGACAAGAGTGTCGGCAATGCGGCATATCTTCTCGGCCTCGCCTGTCATGTGGCCGCAATCCGTAATGTGGACATAACGGTGACCATCATGCTCGATGCAGAAACCGACGGTCTGTGTGGCATCGTGAGGGACCTGGAAATATCTTACTGAGAAAACATCAATAAGGTTCTCACCATTTGACAGGACATTTCTGCATCCATCGATCCAGTCTCGCGTGAATGTATGACGGGCCAGCGCAATATGCAGTTCGGGCGTCGCCCATACCGGTATTTTGAGATGCTTGCAATATGCTCCCAGATGCCTGATATGGTCCAGATGGTCGTGTGTTACCAGTATTCCGCTGATACACCCGAAATCCATATCGAGGTCGGCAAGGTAAGATTTAAGACGGCGAAGACTGACTCCGGCATCGATAAGAAGTCCATGATTCCTTCCGTCAGGACCATCGCAGCCAATAAAATAGCAATTGCCTGAACTTCCGCTCGAGAAACTTATGAACTTCATCACTCTATCCCCTCCTCTTCGCAGTATTTGGTTATGACGCCATACGCTTCAGGGACGCCCAGTTCACCGGCAGTGGACAAGTCGATACAGCCCTTCTCCTTATCTTTCAGATATATAAGTACAAGACCCCGGTTATAATATGCATCACCCATATATGGATAGAGTGCAATGGCCTTGGTGTAGTTCTCAATGGACTTGATGTGCTCGGCCGACAGGCAGTAAAGGTTCCCGAGATTGAAATATATGTATGGAATGTCACCCACAATCGCAGCCGCCTGCTCCATGTCATCGATTGCCTCGGAATAGTCATACTGCTGGTCGACCTGTTCCTTGACCCTGGCCCTGGTGGTACGCGTGTCATCCATGGTGAGCACCTGCACATTGCTCTCCATCGAAGCGATGAATTCGATGACCTCGGCTCTCAGCACGGAACGGTTCATCAGATAGAACGCAGAGTAGAGTTTCTCATATCGGTCGGACGATGATTCTGCCATTTCGATCGCAGCGTCAAGATGGGCAAGTGACGTATTGTAGCGCTTTTCGGTGCCCTCATAAATCGATTTGAGGAACTCCGTGGAAGCAGCATCGCCCGTCTGGGAATAAAGCAACTCATTGATATATTCCATCTGCTTGTCAGTCAGACCCTTGCTTGCTGACGACACAGAAATCGGCACAATGGAAGACGACTCGAATCTGGCGACAAGAAGATTCTCATACTCGCGTGAAAGCGCATAATTTGCCATATCCTTGTCCGGGTCGAGCACAAACTTGTACAGAGGTTTGAGACGGATATCGATGTCGCGGTGCTGGAGAAGTTCATCATCAAAATTATTCTTTGCAAAAGGTGCGTCCAGTGCAAGAAGTGCATTGTATTTCTTTGTCGTGTCGGCGAATGAAGCCTCACCAGCTGCATTCTTTGAACGATATTCCTTGACGATATTCTGCGCAGTGTAATAGTCTTCGCGCGAAGCCTTCATCCTGCCAAGTATGCGTTCGACATATGAACGGTTCATATATGCCTTTGCAAAATCCGGATACAGTTCGATGGTCCTGTCATAATCTGCAACTGCATCGTCATAACGTTCCAGTGAAATATATACGGCCGCCCGGTTGAAGTAGGCAAGGACGTTTTCAGGATTGATATTGATGACCCTGTCAAGATCTTCCAGCGCAGCATTGTATTCACCTACCTGGTTGTAAATGAGGGCCCGGTTGAACAATGTCAATGCGTTGCCGGGCTCACGCCGGAGCACGGCATTGAGGTCGCTCATGGCATTGTTGTAATCATTCTTTTCATAGCGGAGCAGGGCCCTGTTGAAATATGCAAAAGTGGCGGTCGAGTCCAGTTCGATGGCCTTGTCAAGGTCTTTCAAGGCCGAATCCACATTGCCTGATGCGGCATAAAGACGCCCACGGCGTATATAGCCTTCCGGGTCGAAACGGTCCAGTTTGATTGCTTTGTTGTAATCATTGACAGCCTTGAGGGTGTCGCCGAGATAAAGATATGACGCGCCCCTGTTGAGATATGCGGACGGGTCTTTAGGCTCGTGACGGATATATTTGTCGAAATCGGTCACTGCCTTGCCGAACTGCTGGGAGAGGAAATAGGTCACTCCCCTGCTGTAATATAGTCCGTAATAGCCAGGGCGCAGTGAAATGGCCTTTTCCAGGTCCGTCAGGGCCTCGTCATATTTGCCGAAACGGCTGAGTGTGATGGCACGGTAATGATAGCCGTTGGTGAAGACCGGATTGAGCCGGACCGAAGTGTTGAAGTCGGTGTTGGCACCGCGGAGGTCGCCGAGATTGTATTTGGCGATGCCCCTGAAAAAGAAAGTCCAGTAGTCAGTCGTGTCGAGCTGGGCAAGAATGTTGAACTGCTCGATGGCCTGGCTGTATTTGCCGTCGGCAAGCGACTGTCTGCCACGGAAATAGAAAACATCCTTGTCATACTGTGCACGGCCGTTGAATGTTGCAGACATCAACAGCACGGCACACATTATGATTATTTTCGTGGCTTTGGACATTAATATTTCGGTATTACAGCTATTTTGCTTAAATTTGGGGGTTAATCGCGTCCGGAACGCGGTCGGCAAATATACACAAATGCGCATTAAAACACAAATACTATGCTTCATATGCACAGCCTGTGCCATTCTTTGCACAGGGTTGTCCGCAATGTCGCAGAACAAAAGGTCCCGCGAGGTGGAAAACCTCGTCAGCGAGAACTCCCTGAGGCGCGACGTGGCATTTCTGTCAAGCGACATCTGCAAGGGACGTGCAACCGGGACGACAGGCGCAATAGAGGCAAATTTCTGGATTGCGGACCAGTTCGAGAAGGCCGGACTCAAGAAAGTGTGTTCATCTTGGTTCGAACATTTCCGTGCTCCGGGCAATGTCAGGTGCCACAATGTGATAGGCATGCTTGAGGGCTCGAAATATTATAACCGCGACTCATATATCATCATCGGAGCCCACTACGACCATATCGGCAAGCTGAAAGACACTGTGTACCCCGGGGCGGATGCCAACGGTTCCGGAGTCGCCTCGATGCTGGCCATGGCCAGGATGTTCAGTTACATGCGTTCAAAAGGCATCACATTCACCAGCAACATCCTGTTTGTCGCATTTGACGCAAAGGAACTCAGCCTTGCAGGGTCGGCGGCACTGTGGGATGACATCAAGGGTGGATACCTTGTCGATCCGGTCTCAAACAAGCACATCAAGCCAAGTCAGATAAGACTCATGATCAACATTGACCAGGTCGGGAGCAGCCTTGCCCCTCTACCTTCGGGCAGGGAAGATTATCTCATAATGCTTGGCAACAATTCCGTCGCAAAGAATCACCGTTCTTTTGCACGCGATGTGAACGGCACGTACGGGACAGGTCTGGAACTTGCGTTCGACTACTACGGGAGCGACAAATTCACCGAGGTGTTCTACAAGAAAGTTGCAGACCAGAAGGTGTTTGTCGCCAACGGCAAACCTGCCGTGCTCTTCACTTCCGGCATAACCTACAAGACCAACAAGCCCTCGGACACGGCTGACACGCTCAACTACCCGGTCCTCAGGAGGCGTGTCATCTTCATGTTCCACTGGATAGAGAAATTTCTTCAGATATGAAACAGTTCTGGAATGTCCTCAAACGCTTTGTAAAGCCATACAGGTCCTACCTTGCCGGGTCTGTAATACTGAACATATTGTCAGCGGCGTTCTGCATATTCTCATTCGGGCTTATCATCCCGATTCTGCAGATACTGTTCGAGATGGACATCAAGGTCTATGAATACATACCGATGAGCGCAGACAACCTGACCATCGACGTGATTCAGAACAACCTTAACTACTATGTCACCGGCCTGATGGAAACGCACAGCGGCTCTTATGTACTGATGATACTGGGCGTCTTTCTCGGCGTGACAGCGGCCATCAAGTGTGCATGCTATTTCGGAGCGGCGGCAGTCATGATCCCGTTGCGCACAGGCATTGTAAGAGACATCCGCACACAAGTTTATAACAAACTGCTTTCCCTCCCTATCGGATTCTTCTCAGACGAGCGCAAGGGCGACATTGTTGCAAGGATGAGCGGTGACGTGAACGAAGTGGAGAACAGCATCGGCAGCGTGCTGGACATGTTGATCAAGAACCCTATCCTCATCATCATGTATTTCGCCACGCTGGTCTATATCAACTGGAAACTGACTCTCTTCACCGTCACAGTGGTTCCGCTGATGGTCTGGGGAATGAGCGCGATCGGCAAGACACTCAAGAGGACCTCCCTCGCAGCACAGAACAGATGGAGCGACACCATGAGCCAGCTGGACGAAACTCTTGGAGGTCTCAGGGTCATCAAAGCGTTCAATGCCGAAGACAAGATGAAGGACCGCTTTGCCGACACATGTGATGATTATCGCAGCATATTCGGCAAGGTTGCCACAAGGCAGGCTTCAGCACATCCGGTAAGCGAATTCCTCGGCACCATCATGGTCATGGTCGTGCTCTGGTTCGGCGGCACACTTATTCTCAGAGGTGACAATTTCATCCAGGCCCCGACATTCATTTATTATATGGTCATCCTTTACAGTGTGCTCCAGCCTCTGAAAGATTTCGCAAAGGCCACATACAGCATACCGAAGGGTCTGGCATCGGTGGAAAGAATCGACAAGATTCTGCTTGCAGAAAACAATATCAAGGAGAAAGCGGATCCTGTCAGGATCGGCACATTCAATGACAACATCACATTCGAGAATGTTGATTTCAGATATCAGGGAGCGGCCAAAGATGTACTCCAGGACATCTGCCTCACCATTCCGAAAGGCAAGACAATCGCCATTGTAGGCCAGTCAGGGAGTGGAAAGTCCACTCTGGTCGACCTGATTCCGCGCTATCACGACGTGACATCAGGCGCAGTCAAGATCGACGGCAAGGACATCAGGGACGTCGGAATCAAGGAACTCCGCTCACTGATCGGAAACGTCAACCAGGAGGCCATCCTGTTCAATGACACCATCTTCAACAACATCGCCTTCGGTGTCGAGAATGCAACAATGGAAGAGGTCGTTGCAGCGGCAAAGATTGCCAATGCGCATGACTTCATAATGGAGAAGGAGCAGGGCTATGACACAATGATCGGCGACCGGGGCGGCAAACTCTCCGGTGGTCAGCGCCAGCGCATCAGCATTGCCAGGGCCATACTCAAGAACCCGCCTGTCCTTATCCTTGACGAGGCGACATCGGCACTTGACACCGAGTCGGAGAAACTTGTCCAGGAAGCACTTGACAGGCTCACTTCCACAAGGACCACCATCGCCATCGCACACCGTCTGAGCACCATCAAGAATGCAGACGAAATATGTGTGCTCCATGAAGGCAGGATAGTCGAGCGCGGCAAGCACGAAGAACTGATTGCCCGCGACGGCTACTATAAGAAACTCCATGATATGCAGGCGTTGTAGCATGAAAGTCAAACCCGTCATAATTTTTCGAATCCTGCTTGCGGCCTATTTCCTGGCCGTGATGTATCTCTGTTTCGGTCATTTCGAACCGAGCAATGACATACCGAGGAATCTGTTCAATATTCCTGCCGACAAGGTGGCGCATTTCATGATGTTCCTCCCGTTTGTGCCACTGACTTTCCTGTCATTCTACACCGGGACAGGTAAAAAGTCCGGTCTGGCACTGTTCTGCGCAATAATGTTCGTGACGGGTTGTGTCATTGCAGGCGGAATTGAGATCGCGCAAGGCATGACAACATACAGAAGCAAAGACATATTTGATTTCGTGGCAGACGCTCTGGGACTTGCCACAGGCACAATGCTGACAGGATTGTACGCAGTCAAAAAACGGAACAGATGAGAAGGACCGGATTCATATTGTCATTCGTTCTTGCAGCGGTGCTTATGTCAGTCAGCGCAAATGCCCAGAAAACGGTTGTGCGTGATTTCAGCCCGGTATGCAACACAATGACCGAAAAGATATACGCCCGGATGGGAGTATATTCACGGCTTGAGATCAAGAAAGCGACCAGGAACGGCGACAAGATTGATTTCAACTTTTCGGAAACGCTGGGCGACTTCCCATGGAGGGAAGAAGACATAAAGTGGTTCAAGGAAGAATTCAGGGCAAACTTTCCCAAGGCATACGAAAACTGCAAGCTCGGCAGCGTCACCTGTTCCGGCAATCCACTCGAAGAGTACGCCCTTCCGGTTCCGGGAAACGATGGACGGCCGACAAGCAGACGCTTCCGGACTAAAAGTCCTTCCGTGACACCGCTCGTGACCGTGCTGGACAGACCTGCATTCAATAAAGGCCTGTCAGGAAGGCATATTGCACTGTGGCAGAGCCACGGCATGTACTACGCGGATGGTTCTGGATGGCAATGGCAGAGAGCGCCACTGTTCCAGACAGTAGAGGATCTGTACACCCAGACCTACGTAATCCCCTATCTTGTCCCGATGCTCGAGAACGCCGGCGCCAATGTCCTCATGCCAAGAGAAAGGGATTGGCAGGAGAACGAGGTCATCGTTGACAATGACGGTGCAGGATATACCGGTACAGGCAGATATATAGAAACAGGGAGATGGGAGAACGCAGGCAAGGGATTTGCCGACACGGCATCAGTTTATGCCAGCGGCATCAATCCGTTCTCGCTCGGCACTGTCCGCACTTCGTCTGGCGGTACTGCAAAATGGATTCCCGAAATACCGGAAAGAGGACGATACGCAGTGTATGTTTCCTACAAGGCATCGTCCGACAACACCTCTTCCGCAGCATATACAGTACACCATCTTGGTGGAGACACACACTTCAAGGTCAACCAGAGAATGTCCGGATCCACATGGGTATATCTCGGCACGTTCGAATTCGGGAATGGTTCAGATGGATATGTGCTGCTCGAATCCAACGGCAACACGGTCTGTGCAGATGCAGTCCGGTTCGGAGGAGGAAAAGGAAATATCGGGCGCAGGGACTTTGCAGACTCACTGGGCAGTGTGTCCGCATCAGGAATGCCCAGATTTGCTGAAGGGTCAAGATACTGGCTCCAGTGGGCCGGTGCGCCGAAGGACGTCTATTCACCTCACAAAGGTGAAGACGACTACAAGGATGACTACAAGAGCAGGGGCCTCTGGGTCAACTGGATGCTTTCCAAGGGGGTTCCGCTCGACCTTTCCCTCGGCTTCCATACTGATGCCGGTATTTTCCATGGTGACACAATTGTCGGGACACTGGCAATATATACTGCAAAGAAGGACCGCAAACGCGAATTCCCCGACGGAAGCGACAGACTGACCAACAGAGAGCTGGCCGACATGGTGCAGACACAGGTCGTAGAGGACATCAGGGCCGGATTCAATCCCCAGTGGAGAAGAAGACAGACATGGGACCGCATCTATGCCGAATCAAGGCAGCCGGATGTGCCTTCTATGCTTCTTGAATTGCTGTCGCACCAGAATTATGAAGACATGAAATATGGCATGGACCCGGAATTCAGGTTCTCCGTATGCCGTGCCGTCTATAAGGGAATACTCAAATATCTGAGCAACCGTTACGGCACCGAATATACAGTCCAGCCACTCCCGGTCAAGGATTTCAGTGCAGCGCTCGGACAAGACAAGTCCGTAACCCTGTCCTGGACGGCCGTCGAAGACCCGCTCGAGCCTACGGCAGTTCCCGAATCATATATTGTCTATACAAGAATTGATGAAGGAGGATGGGACAACGGCACCGCTGCTTCGGGAACAGAGCTGACATTGAAGATAGAGACCGGACATATATACAGTTACAAGGTGGTGGCCGCCAATCAGGGAGGGCTGAGCTTCCCGTCAGAAATCCTTTCATGCGGCCTTTCAGACAAGACTGACAGGAAAGTGCTTGTTGTCAACAATTTCACGAGACTGGCGGCTCCGGCATTCGACGAAGACCCGCTTTCATGCGGTTTCCGCAACAGAATTGACAGCGGAGTGCAGTATGGACCATACGCCGGATTCATTGGCGAGACATATGAATTCGGCCGCAACGTTGAATACATCAGCGACGAGACTCCTGGATTTGGAGCTTCAATGCTCGACCATGCCGGAGAGATAATCAGCGGGAACACCTTTGATTATGTCTCTGTACACGGGCGCATGATTCTGGAAGCCGGATATTCATTCTCGTCGACAAGTTCATCATCATTCTGCGCCGGCAGATCCGACAATTCCGGATACTTCGCCGTTGACCTTATCTGCGGCAAGCAGGTGACATCGCCTCACGGAACGCACGGAGGCGCGGACTACACTGTATTCTCCGGGGAAATGATGGATATGATAACCGAATGGACATCATCAGGAGTCGATTTCCTTGTGTCAGGTGCACATATAGGCATTGATCTGGCAGGCAGCATATATCCGCTCGGCACCAATGAAGAATATGCCACCAAGGCAGCAAGATTTGCAGCCGACGTACTTGGTTACAAGTACATCGACACATATTGCAGTGAAAACAAAATCACATGGACAGGCCGGGACAGGAACATGAGGCTTGATGAAGACCTGATGACATTCTGTTTCAACAACCAGCCCGACAAAGACATTTATTCTGTCGAGACAAGCGACGCAATCAAGCCCGCATCGTCATCTGCACGACCGGTCTTCAAATATGCGGCCAGCGGACTCACAGCCGGCATATACAACAATACCGAGAAATACAGAACCGTATGTCTTGGTTTCCCTGTCGAGGCTATCACCGACCATGACTCCGCAAAGGACATAATATCGGCAACATTACATTTCTTTGATAACGAAACGAGCAAAAAATGACAGCACGAGAATCCGAAATCATAGAACTCATCAAGAGAGAGGTCAAACCTGCACTTGGATGTACAGAACCTATTGCTGTAGCGCTGGCAGTGGCCAAGGCTTCTGAAATCCTTCGCGAAGGCAGGGGCAAGGACCCTGACAGGGCCGGACATATCTGTGACTACTGCACCGCGGCCAATGCTTCCATAGAGGTGGAAGTCAGTGCAAACATCCTCAAGAACGGCATGGGTGTAGGCATTCCTGGAACCGGAATGGTCGGGCTTCATATCGCCGCTGCGCTCGGTTCGGTATGCGGAAAATCAAAATATGGGCTGGAGGTGCTTCACGACCTGAGCGAGGACGCCATCGACAAGGCCAAGGAGATGGTCGCGCTCAAGAAGGTCGGGATCAAACTTGCCGACACTACAAAGAAACTATATGTCAAGGCAACCATCAAGTGCGGTCCTCACAAGGCCAGCGCGCTGATCGAGGATGACCATGACAACATTGTCGCCACTCTGATTGACAATAAATACATTACCGGCGGAGACGATTTTGTAGTAAAGGGCATAGAGAACAAGCCGGAGCAGAAAAGCCTGGCCACAGAACTGACTGTCAAGGACATTTATGACTTTGCATGCACTGTCCCGTACCAGGACATCCAGTTTATTCTCGCATCCAGGGATCTCAACCTCACACTTGCAAAGGAAGGACTCGACGGGGATTACGGGCTGAAGGTCGGCAAAACAATCAATTCCAGTGAGAACAGAGGCGTTTACGGCACAGAATTCCTCGGGTATGCAATGTCGCTCACTGCCGCTGCATCCGATGCCAGGATGGCCGGCTGCACACTTCCTGCAATGAGCAATTCCGGCAGCGGAAACCAGGGAATAACGGTCACCATGCCAGTCATCGCATACGCCGAAAAATATGGCGTGGATGATGAGCAGCTCGCCCGCGCGCTGGTGCTGAGCCATCTTGTAGCGATACACATCAAGGGCTATCTGGGCAAACTTTCAGCACTGTGCGGCTGCGTTATCGCATCCACGGGGTCATCCTGCGGAATCGTATATCTGCGCGGCGGTTCATACGGACAGGTCTGCTCGGCAATCAAGAACATGATCGGGAATATCACCGGAATGGTCTGTGACGGTGCCAAGGTGGGCTGTGCACTCAAGGTCGCAAGCGGAGTGTCAAGTTCGATACAGTCAGCGGTGCTTGCCCTCGACAACATCTGCATATCGGAAAACGACGGCATCATCGAGAACGACATAGAGAAAACCATACGCAATCTCGGGCGCATAGGCTCTGTCGGCATGCAGACAGCCGACAGCATGATTCTCGATATAATGGTCTGTAAATAAGGCTTAGAGCCTTGCAATGACAGATTCGCAGGCGCGGACCTCGTCGCCCACCTCCACATTGATGTCGGCATCGAGCGGAAGGAACATGTCGATCCTTGAGCCGAACTTGATGATACCGCACTGGGTGGCCTTCTCTACAGGCTGGCCTACCTCGTCGTATGTGACGATCCTGCGGGCAAAAGTGCCGGCCATCTGCTTGAAGAACACTTCTCCGTATTCATTCTTCACTGCCAGCGACGCATGTTCGTTGAGTTCGGAAGCTTTCGGCATCCACGCAAGCAGGTAACGTCCCGGATGGTACTTGTAATATGTATTGGTGCCGGAAACGGGCCAGTAATTGACATGCACGTTGAAGAAACTCATATACACCGAAACCTGCATGCATTCGCATTTGAGATATTCAGGCTCGAACACTTTCTCCACTATCACCACTTCCCCGTCGGCAACTGAGGTGACGACATTCTCGCCGGCGATATTGCCCCTGACAGGTACACGGAAAAAGAACATGATGAACATCATCATGAATCCCATAAGGATCACAAGAGGTATCCAGACAAATTTGGGGTCTATGAAGGATACGGCTATCACAATGACAGCAAGGCAGATGAACCAGATGGTGATGATGGTTCCTCGCCCGTCCTTATGTATTTTCATCTTTTTCATATCGTGACAAAGATAGAACAAATTTGGAGAAGAACAATCTATCTTACATCAAACCTGCACAGTACAGGTAGACAGCACATGCAGGGACAGCGAACAGCGCGCTGTCAAAACGGTCCATCATTCCACCGTGTCCCGGTATGACATTGCCGGAATCCTTGATGTCGCAATGACGCTTCCAAACAGACTCGACAAGGTCACCGACTATGCCTGAGAAGCAGACTATCACTGCAAGTGCGGCGCAATGCCATCCATTGAAAGGAAGGAAGCTGAAGCGATGGAGCAGCAAGGCTGAGCCTATTGTCACCACCACACCGCCGGCCACACCGATCCATGACTTTTTAGGAGAGATGGTCGGGCAGAGTTTCGGACCATATTTCTGGCCGAGGAGCATGCCGAAAACATAAGCTCCGATGTCAGACATCCACACAAGCACAAAAATGCTGAGCAGTAGTTCGCCATGATAGACATAATTCCTGAAAACCAGCATATTGAACAAAGTGAGAGGCAGTGCGATATAGAGGACAGAGGCAAATGTGACGAACACTTTGTCGAGTTCGGTCCTGTCCTTTAAGAAAAGAAGGCTTCCAAACTGAATGAAAAGAGGAACAAATCCAATGACAAGCACGCCCGGGTCGAGGATATACACCTTCTCAAGGAAGAGGAGGACAAAGAACGTCACACCGGTAAGCAAGGCAAGGAACTGCTGCACCGGGAATGATGATCCGATGTGCATAGAATGGAACTCATTCATCATAAAAGCCATGACGGCCAGCATAAGGATGAGGAAAAGGTATTTGCTGAGCAGCAGGCAAGCCACCATCACAGCAAGATAAAGGAGACCGAACAGCGTCCTAGTCAGCAGATTCTTCATTGGATTCGTTGTTTTCGATAGTTTGGGTTTCAGGTTTATCGGCAGGAGTCTCATCCTGTGCAGCGGCGGCAGGCTCAAGTCTGTCCTGCCCATGCACACCGGCCTTAGGGCCAAGGATCTTCTCAAGGTCGTCGGCAAAGATGACTTCCTTGTCGATGAGAGCGGTTGCAACGGCTTCGAACTCGTCACGATGCTGGGTGAGAATCTCCATTGTACGGCGATGGATTTCCTCTACAAGGTCATTGACTTCAGAGTCGATGAGTTCGGCAGTCTTCTCGCTGTAAGGCTTTGTAAGGTCGTAGCCTCTGGCTCCGGTGCTGTCATAGAATGAAATGTTGCCTACCTTGTCGCTCATGCCATAATAAGTCACCATTGCATAAGCCATCTTGGTGAGCCTTTCAAGGTCATTGAGGGCACCAGTGCAAGGCACACCGCGGATGATTTCCTCCGCTACCCTGCCGCCCATGAGGACACAAAGTTCGTCCATCATGTGGTCCTTGTCCTGAATGACATACTCATCCGGAAGGTTCCAGGTGATGCCCAGGGCCTGTCCGCGAGGTATTACGGTGACCTTGAGGACTGGGCTTGCATAAGGCAGCAGCCAGCCTGCAACAGTGTGACCGGCCTCGTGATAAGCGATAAGGCGCTTCTCTTCCTGGCTCATGATGGTCTTCTTGCGTTCGATGCCGCCCACGATACGGTCTACAGCAGCCACGAAATCATCATTGCCGATGGATTTCTTGTTGCCGCGTGCAGCGGTAAGGGCCGCCTCGTTGCAGACATTCGCGATATCGGCACCACTGAATCCAGGGGTATGCTTGGCTATGAGATCGAGGTCGAAATCAGGGTCAAGCTTGAGCTTGGAGGTGTGTACCTGGAAGATTTCCTTGCGCTCGTTCAGGTCAGGAAGCTCGACATGTATCTGACGGTCAAAACGTCCGGCACGCATGAGAGCCTTGTCCAGGATATCGGCACGGTTGGTAGCCGCAAGGATGATGACGCCGCTGTTCGAATCAAATCCGTCCATCTCTGTAAGGAGCTGGTTCAGAGTATTTTCACGCTCGTCATTGGATGAGAATCCGGCATTCTTGCCTCTGGCTCTTCCGACTGCATCGATCTCGTCGATGAAGACAATGCAAGGAGCCTTTTCCTTGGCCTGCTTGAAGAGGTCGCGTACGCGGGAAGCACCCACACCGACAAACATCTCCACGAAGTCAGACCCGCTGATGCTGAAGAAAGGAACATTGGCCTCACCTGCCACAGCCTTGGCAAGGAGAGTCTTGCCGGTACCCGGAGGGCCTACAAGGAGAGCGCCCTTTGGAATCTTACCGCCAAGAGCAGTGTATTTCTTCGGGTTCTTGAGGAAATCCACAATCTCTACCACTTCTTCCTTGGCGCCGTACAGACCTGCGACATCCTTGAATGTCACATTGACAGTGCCTTTCTCGGCCAGTTTGCCGGTAGATTTGCCGACACTGAAGATGCCGCCACCAGCTCCGCCCTGTCCCGCGCCACGGATACCGCGGAACATGAACACCCACATAAGGATAAGCAGAAGCGGGAAGAGGATCCAGTCGATGACCTTGGTCCAGGAACGGTCGTTCTTGTCGATGACAACTTTGACCTTCTGTCCGTCAGGAAGTTCCGTATTGAGTGCACCAAACATTTCCTCGGCATTGAAGCTGCCGGATACAAGGAAGGTGAAATGAGGCGACTTCTTCGGCACCTGACCGCCAAAGCGGCTGGAATACTTTTCCAGCTTCTCCGGCTTGATGGTGATCCTGCCTTCGAAATCATTCCTGATGAATACAATTTCCTTTATATCGCCTGAAGTGAACATTGTCTTCACTTCATCCCATTCGATCTTCTGGGGATTGGCTGTATTGCCTCCCGAACCGAACATCATGAAAATAATGACGCCGAGGAGGATTATGTACAGCCAGGATAAATTGATGACGACCTTCTTCTTTTTAGGTCCGCCGTTATTCTGTTTTTCTGCCATCAGTCTTCGTCTTTATATTCTGTCTTTTCGGCATCTGCCCAAAGGTCCTCAAGGCGATAGAATGCCCTGTACGGGGTCTGGAACACATGTACGACCACGTCGCCGTAGTCCTGGATGATCCACAATGCGTTCTCTTTGCCCTGGGTGCGCACGACACTGCGCTTGCAGTGCTCATACACACGGTCCTCTATATTGTCCGCTATTGCCATGACGTTGGTTGTGCTGTCAGCGTTGCATACAATGAAATGGTCCGATATCGCTGTGCCGATCTTTGTAAGGTTCAATGAAACTACGTCTTTGCCCTTCTTTTCAAGCATGGCGTCTGCTATGACCTGGAGAATGTTTTCGTTCATTTTCGATAAATTGCTATTTTTGCGAATACAAATATACAAAAAATACTCCAATGACAGACAACTGCGTGATTATTTGGCAAAAAGAGCTGGATTCGACCAACAAAGAGGCCGAAAGGCGTCTGCGCGAAGGCAGCATGTGCGACAATTTGTCAGTCATTGCGGCGTTGAGTCAGACAGACGGACAAGGTCAGGGAGACCATAAATGGCACAGCCGGAGCGGCGCAAACCTGACATTCACGATAACCGTCAGGTATGAAAACGGGTTTGACGCATCACGCCAGAAGGACATCAGCGACATGACTGCCCGCAGTGTCATGGACTACCTTGCCCTGAAAGGCATAGAAAGCCGCATCAAACTCCCCAACGACATCTATGTCGGAGACATGAAGATATGCGGCCTGCTGATACGCCACCACGTCAGGTCCGGCAGCATCCATCACAGCGTCATCGGGGTCGGACTGAATGTCAACCAGACCTCATTCCCGGACTGGATACCAAACCCCACATCAATAAAACTCCTCACAGGAAAGTCATGCGACGACCTGCAAGGAGAATTAAGGGAATTCATCAAAATTTTCGGAGACGCTCTGGAAGCCCTACTTGCGCAGTGACGCGATTGCGGCGGCAGGATCTTCGGCACGGAACACAGTGCTGCCGGCAACGATGATGTCGACACCGGCCTCTCTCAGCGCAGCGGCATTCTCGAGTGTGACTCCCCCGTCGACTTCGATACGGCAGTTCAGTTTACGCGAATCGATTTCGGCACGCAGCGCACGCACACGGTCATAGGTGGCCTCGATAAGCTTCTGCCCGCCAAATCCGGCATAGACAGACATGATCAGCACATAGTCACAGAGGTCAAGATACGGGAAGACCTTCTCCACAGGCGTGTCGGGATTGAGCACGATACCGGCCTTCTTGTGTGCATTCTTGATCAGTCCGATCACAGGCTCCGGGTCATGCACGGCCTCGATATGGAAACTTATCATCGACGCGCCGGACTGGGCAAAACGCTCGACATAGCGTTCCGGATGGACAATCATCAGGTGGACATCCAGCGGCTTGCGGGCAATCTTGGCTACAGGCCCGACAACCGGGAAACCGAACGAAATGTTGGGCACGAACAAACCGTCCATCACATCGAAATGGATGATGTCGGCATGTCTGTTGATAATTTCTATGTCCCTGCCGAGATTGAGAAAATCAGCGGCAAGAATCGATGGAGCTATCTTTACTCGACTCATTTGAAATTGACTACAAGATCGGTAAGTAATGCTGTGAACTTGTCAAGAGAAGCAAGGTCCAGCCTTTCTCCGGGAGCATGCACGCCACGGAGTGTAGGTCCTATCGAGATCATGTCCAGGTCAGGATATTTCTCGGTGAAGAGGCCGCATTCGAGACCGGCGTGGATGGCAAGGACCTTTGGATCCTGTCCGAACAACTTCTTGTAGGAAGCGACGCAGGCATCGCGCAGACCGGACTTCAAGGCAGGAGCCCAACCAGGATATTCCGATTCATGCTTGACATCGGCTCCGGCCTGTACAAAGCAGGCCTCTACCTTTCTGCCGGCAGCCCTTCTTGCAGAAGTGACACAGCTGCGCTGGCTTGTGCCGATGCGTACAATGCCCGGTTCGGTCATCTTGACAGAGGCAAGGTTTGTACTGGTCTCGACAAAATTCTCGATGCTCTGGCTCATTGCAAGGACGCCATGCGGGCAGCTTGCAAGGGCCTTGACAAGGCGTCTTGCCGTCGACTTGTCGAATGCTGACATGCCGCCGTCACGGAGCCCGATAAGGCTTCTGACCTGAATGTCTTTCTCTATGTTGCCGTATTCCTCGAGCACCTGCTCGCGGAAATTGTCGACGACGTCAAGGAAGTCCTGCACCTTGCTCTCCGGAAGCGCAATCTCTGCCTTTGCCTCACGGGCGATAGCGTTGCGCTTGTTGCCGCCATCGATGCTTACAAGCTGATAATCAAGCGGTATCAAATCATAAAGGAGACCACCGAGAAGCTGCACGGCATTGGCACGGCCACGATTGATGTCATCGCCGCTGTGCCCGCCCATGGCACCAGTCACCTGGACAGAGCAGATGAGCCAGCCCTCACGGACAGATACGCTCTTGTATGAGAATTTGGCAGTGGTGTCCAGACCACCTGCACAGCCGACAAAGATCTGGCCCTCGTCCTCGGAGTCCAGATTGATAAGATACTTGCCGGTAAAGAAACCCTTCCGGAGTGCCATCGCCCCGTCAAGACCAGTCTCCTCCGAGACAGTGAACAAAGCCTCGAGACGTCCGCAACAGTCATCTCCGGTCAGGAGTTCGAGGGCACAGGCCATGCCTATACCGCAGTCCGCACCCAGGGTTGTCTCAGGAGCAACCATCCATCCGTCCTTGATCACGTACGGGATAGGGTCCTTCAGAAAATCATGTCCGGAGCCGGCATTCTTCTCGCAGACCATATCGCTATGGCTCTGGAGAACGATGGCAGGGACATTCTCCTTGCCGGGAGCAGCCTCTCTGATTATCAGTACGTTGCCGGCCTTGTCGGTCTTGCACTGCAGACCATTCTTTGCCGCGAAGTCCTGTAGCCATTTGATTATCTTTTCCTCGTGTCCGGATTCGCGCGGCACGGTGGTTATTTCCTTGAAGATTTCCAGTACCTTGGTTGAATTCATATCTCTGAAATTACAAATTTCCACAAATATAATCAATCAAAAAAAGAAACGCAACCCCAAAGGGCTGCGCTCCACACACACTATGTTTTGCTGGATAAAAGAACTATCTCCTTCTTGTAGACACAAGCATCTTCTCGATGTCGGTGACATACTGCTTGAACATCCTGTCTGTCTCGATGAGATCCTGGACAGTGCTGCATGCATGGAGCACTGTGGCGTGGTCCTTGCCGCCGGTCTCGGAACCGATGGTAGAGAGCGAGCAGTTGATGAGGTTCCTGCTGAGGAACATCGCAATCTGCCTGGCCTGTACGATCTGGCGTTTCCTTGACTGGGAGAGAAGAGTCTCTCTGGTGATGTTGAAATATTCACACACAGTCTTCTGGACCTTGTCGATCGTAAGGTCGTTCTTCTCGTCAGAGACAATCTTGCCCGTGATCTTCTCGGCCAGTTCGACAGTAACCTCGGTATGGGTGAGAGTCGCATTGGCGATGAGAGAGATGAGGGCGCCTTCAAGCTCACGGAAATTGCTCTTGATCCTCGTGGCAAGATAGACAAGCACCTCGTCATTGAGTGAGACACCCTCGCGGATGCAGCGTGACCTGAGCATGGCAAGTCTTGTAGCGAAATCAGGAGCCTGGAGCTCGACCGAAAGTCCCCACTTCAGTCGGGACAGAAGTCTTTCCTCGAAGTTCTGGAGCTCTACAGGAGGACGGTCGGAAGTGAAAATCAGCTGTTTGCCGTTCTGGTGCAGATGGTTGAAGATATGAAAGAACGCATTCTGGGTACCCGGAGACGAAAGTTCCTGGATGTCATCCACGATGAGCACGTCCATCTTCATATAGAATGCAAGGAAGTCATTCAGTTTGTTCTTGACATTGACGGCATCCATATACTGAGTCTTGAACCTGTTGGCAGGCACGTACAGAACGACACAGTCAGGATTCTTCTCCTTGATGGAGATACCGATCGCCTGGGCAATGTGGGTCTTGCCGAGTCCAGGACCGCCGAATATGAAGAGAGGGTTGAAGGCTGTCCTGCCAGGTGTGGACGAAATGTTCTGACCGGCAGTGACGGCCATCTTGTTGCAATCCCCTTCTATAAGATTGTCGAAGCAATACACCCTGTTGAGCTGAGGGTTGACCGTAAGTCTCTTGAGACCCGGGTAAACGAACGGGCCGGGGTTGGATGCCGGTGAATATGTCGAAACGGAGATGGCCTTGTTTGCAGGAGGATTGGCGTGTGATGCCGGGAAGACCATCGGGTCCTGTTTCTGGACAGGCTTGATCTTGTAGAAAAGTTTGGCATCGGCGCCAATCTCCCTCTTGAGCACCTTGGTGAGAAGATCGAGGAAGTAAGTCTCGAGATATTCCCTGAAAAAATCTGTAGGCACTTCTATGGTGATGCAGTTGTCCTTTATGGCCACTGCCTTGAGAGGCTTGAACCATACGGTGAACTGATCCGGCTCCACGATATTTTCGATAACGCGGAGGCAGTTGTTCCATATTTGTATGTGCCTTTCAGTATCCATTCAAAAAGATAAAATCAATTTATTTTCGGAAATGAACAGTTTTTTCGTTTTGGGACTACAAAAGTGAGGAAAAAAAATTAACAAAAAAAAATTTTTGCTATTGTTTTTTAAAATTTCTTGTTTATGAAGAAACGCACCTGACAGGCAAGAAATTCAAAATTACAAATCGTTGAAAAACAATACTTTACAATAGCACAAAACCGTTAAAACCGCTTATTATCAGGACCTTTCTTATTTAGAATTATTCCAGATTGAGTTATTAACAATTATCTTGTTCAGGATGCATTCAGTCGGTGCTTTCATCATATCTTTCCTTGAAAATAGAGAAAGCTTTGAAGACCGAATCGGCTATTTTGTCGATGCCGTTTTCTTTGGTCAAAAATTTCAAATCCTCAGGATTGGATATAAAACCGGACTCGATCAGCACCGCCGGCATCGAAGTTTTCCACAGGACATAGAACGGGTCCTGATGGATGCCCCTGTCATGGCGGAACAGGCCATCCTCCCTAACCTGCCGGTTGACATCGGCAGCGAAGAGAAGACTCTGCTCGTAATATGCGTTCTGCATCAGATGGAAGAATATGAACGACTCAGGATCGTTCGGGTCGAAACCCTGATAAGTCGTCGAATAGTCATCCTCCAGCAGAATAACGCCGTTCTCCCTCTTGCAGACGTTCATATTGTACGCGAACAGATCGACGTCCTTTTTGGAGGACTCCCCCATTATGTGGGAAGAGAAACCGTCAGGAGTCGTGGTGTCGAACGAATTTATATGGAAAGAAATAAAGAGATTGGCCTGATTTCTGTTAGCAATATCGGCGCGTGCGCCCAGAGTGACGAAACGGTCGTCCGTTCTGGTGCAGATGACTTTCACATCAGGATAAGACTCTGCGATACGGGCACCGACCTTCTCGCAGATGGCGAGGGTGAGGTCCTTTTCGCTGACCCGGCCATCCTTGCTGACAGCGCCCGGGTCCGAGCCCCCATGGCCGGCGTCAAGGACGACAGTGGTCAGCTTGACATTCCGTTCCTGAGCCGTTGCAGGGACAAGAACGAAAAGCGAAATCAAGGCCGCCAGTATGCTCTTTTCGCGTACGCGCATTTGGTAATTACTGAAAATATCCGTACTTTTGTAGTTCGGCAAATTTAGCAAATTTCTCTCAAAAGAGAAAATTGACACGCAAAATAACGCAAAAACATTAGATGTCAGTCTGCAAAACAATAAAGAAAATCATTGCATACGCCGCTGTACCGGCGCTGATGGTTCTGTTGTTGCAGACAGACCTTTCGGCACAGAACAGACGTGCAAGAAGGGGCAGTGCCGCTGAGGTCGAGGCAGTTGACACAACAGCCAAGGCTCCGCTCGACTCTGCCGCACAGGCCACCCTGGACTCGCTGAAGGTCAAGCACGCAGCCGACTCGCTCGCGAAGGCGGACTCCATCAGGCTCCTCAGGGCATCTTCGCTCGAAAGACCGGCATTTTCCGGCGCCAAGGACTCCATCATCGAGGATTTCAGCAACGGGAAGCGGATTATCTACTACTATGGCGACGTCAGCGTGACATACGGCACAATGAAGCTCACTGCCGACTACATGGAGTACGACCTGACATCTTCGACACTCTTCGCCCGAGGCACAAAAGACCCGAACACAGGAGAAGTCAAGGGCAACCCTACGATGGAAGACAGCGGCAAGACCTACACGATGGAGGAACTGCGCTACAACTTTGATACCCGCAAGGCCCGCATTACCAACATGATCACACAGGAGGCCGACGGCACCCTGCACGGCCAGAACATCAAGATGATGCCTGACAACTCCATCAACATCACCAAGGGCAAATACACCGTCTGCGACTGCGAGCACCCTCATTATTATCTTGCCCTGACAGCGGCCAAGGTCATCACCAAACCATCCCAGAAGACCGTTTTCGGCCCTGCATACCCTGTCATCGAGGATGTACCTCTCCCGATCGGACTTCCATTCGGATTCATCCCGAAACGTCCGGACCGCGCCACAGGATTCCTGATGCCGTCGTTCGGTGAGGAGAACTCCCGAGGATTCTATCTGCGCGATGCCGGAATGTACTTTGTCATAGGCGACTATTTCGACATATCGCTCACGGGAGACATATATACAATGGGTTCTTGGGCTGTAGACCTGAACTCCCGCTACAAGGTCAACTACAAGTTCAGCGGAAACATCGCAATAACCTATTCCAACGACCAGACAGGAGAGCGCGGCGCACCTGATTTCTTCCAGACCAAGAACTTCTCTGTCAGGTGGAGCCATTCCCAGGACTCCAAGTCACGTCCGGGAACGACATTCAGCGCGTCGGTCAACTTTTCCAGCCCGTCCAACAGCAAATACAACTCCAGGAGCGTAAGCGAGGCCCTGCAGAACCAGATATCATCTTCAATTTCCTATTCCCGCAACTGGAACGGCAAATTCAACCTTTCTGTCAACGCCCTGCACAGCCAGAACTCCAGGGACAGTTCGTACTCGTTCACACTGCCTAACGTGACATTCTCCGTCACCAGATTCTACCCGTTCAAGAAGAAGAGCCGCGTGGGCAAGGAGAAGTTCTACGAAAAGATTTCATTCGGATACAGCACCACGCTCCAGAACCGAATCAATTTCAAGGCATCCGAGTTCAACCTCAAGGACCCGTCATTCCTGGACAAGTTCCAGAACGGTATGACACACAACTTCCAGATCGGCCTGCCCAGCTTCACCCTGTTCAAGTACATCAATTTCGCGCCAAGCGTGACGTACGGCATGAACTGGTTCTTCAGACAGACGACCAAGCAGCTGGTCGATGTCATGGACAAGGAGACGGGAGCACCGCTCCAGGTGCCATACACCGACCCGGAAACAGGCGAGACGACAATGGTCACCGCACAGGCCGTGGAGGATGTCAAGGGCAAGGCATTCGGACATTTCGGAGTATCGCAGAACTACTCGTTCAGCTGCTCTGCCAGCACCCGTATCTACGGTATGTTCAATTTCGGAAAGCATCACAAGTTGCAGGCGATCCGGCACGTCATATCGCCGTCCCTGTCATTCTCGTACAGTCCGGAAAAGGGCAAGCCTTTCAATGGATGGCGCCATCTTGAATATGTCGACCAGACGGGAAAGTTGAAGGAGCAGGATTACAACATCTACGCCGGCCAGGTATATTCCGCACCGGGCAGAGGCAAGTCCGGCACAATCAGCCTCTCCATCGGCAACAACTTCGAGGCCAAGGTGCGTGACCTGCGTGACACCACCGGCACCGGCACCAAGAAAGTCAAGCTCATCGACCAGCTCAACCTCAATACCGGATACAACTTCCTTGCAGACTCGCTGAGGATGAACAATCTCGGCATTTCAATGTCAACATCCATCTTCGGCAAACTGGGCATCAGCGCAAACGCCAACTTCGACCCATACGCAGTCAACGAGCGCGGCCAGAAATACAACAAGTTCGCAGTCACCCAGGGACAGGGCCTGCTCAGACTCACCAACGCCAGCGCATCACTCTCCTACTCCATCTCCGGTGACGGCACCATCAAGGGAAATGACGGCCAGAGCGGCGGAGGCGGCACAAAGGGCGCGGCAAGTGACTATTACCGCATCTATTACCATCCTGTGACAGGTGAATACATCCCTGGAGGCTGGCTTTACTATGTCAACCCCAACTCGCCGTGGTCGGTCAACTTCAACTATTCATACAGTTACTCGAAGTCATACCAATACACCAACGGCCAGCTCATCACCAAACACCGCCACACCCAGACACTGGGCGTAAGCGGCAATGTCAAGATCACCCGCAAGCTGTCCATCAACCTGTCGACCGGTTTTGACCTCATGGCCCTGAAGATGACCACCACCCAGCTGTCCGCATCATACGACCTGCACTGCTTCAACATTGCGGTGTCATGGGTCCCTTCCGGACAATGGGAATCATACAGTTTCCGCATAGCCGCCAATGCGGCCGCCCTCGCCGACCTGCTCAAATTCAAGAAGAGCAGTTCATACTGGGACAACTAGTTTGATTATTACAAATTAATTCATATATTTGCATCGTTCCATTCGGAATGCCTGACCGCGTTGCGGTATTGTCCACCCCCGGACAACAAAAATCAAGAAATACACATATATTATTTATGAATCGTAAAGAAGAATTGAGCGCAAAGCCTGTGGAAGAACTTTTGACACTGGCAAGCGGACTCGAAATCAAAGGAGCCAAGAAACTTGGCACTGAAGACCTTGTCTATGCAATCATGGACGAAGAAGCAAAGATCAAGGCCAAGAATACACTGGACGAAAAGCCTAAACGTACAAGAAAGCCTCGCAAGCAGGAAAACAAGGAGCAGAAGCAAGAAGCGCCAAAGACTGAGCCTGCAGCAGAGACCCCTGCAGAGCCTGTAAAGACAGAGGAGGATAACAAACCGGCCGACAAGCCAAAGCGCGGCCGCAAGCCAAAGGCAAAGCCTCAGGAGCAGAAAGACCCGGCACAGCCTGTGGCAGAGGCAAATCCGGAAGAGGCAGTGAAAGAGGCGGTGGAAGAGAAGCCGGCCCAGAAACCTGCAGCAAATGCAGAGGCCGCAGACAAGAACAACGGTCAGCAGCCAAGACAGAAACAGAAAAGGCAGAGGATAAAGCCGGATGCACAGGCCGAAAAGGCAGAAGTGGAAGAGGCTCCAGCGGAAAAGAAGAATCCTGATATCCCGTCAGTGGAAGAGCTCCGCAAGAGAGAGCGTCCGGGCGGACGTTTCCAGCAGGAGGGCGGCCAGCAGCAGAACAGGCAGCAGAACAACAACCAGCAGGCCCCTCAGCAGCCTCAGCAGAAGCAGCAGAATGGCCAGGAGCAGCGTCAGAACAACCAGCCACGCCAGCAGGAACAGCGCCAGCAGCAGCCAAAGATCGTGTTCGAAGGCACGGTTGAGGCGACAGGCGTCCTCGAGATCATGCCGGACGGATATGGATTCCTCCGTTCATCGGACTACAACTACCTTAACTCACCGGACGACATCTACGTCTCACAGCAGCAGATCAAATACAACGCCCTCAAGACCGGCGACACCATAATGGGTGAGATCCGTCCTCCGAAAGAAGGCGACAAGTACTTCCCTCTCGTCAAGATCAACACCATCAACGGACGCAGTCCTGAGTTTATCCGCGACCGTGTGCCGTTCGACTTCCTCACACCGCTCTTCCCGGACGAGAAGTTCAATCTGCTCGGACACGGCCACTCATCAGACCTGTCATGCCGCATCGTGGACCTTTTCGCACCTATCGGAAAGGGTCAGCGCGGACTCATCGTCGCACAGCCGAAGACCGGTAAGACAATGCTCCTGAAGAGCATCGCAAACGCAATTGCCGACAACCACCCTGAGGTATACGAGATTGTGCTCCTCATCGACGAACGTCCTGAAGAGGTCACCGACATGGCACGCAGCGTAAAGGCAGAAGTCGTGGCATCGACCTTCGACGAACCGGCAGACAGACATGTCAAGGTAGCCAACATGGTCATCGAAAAGGCCCGCAGACTCGTTGAGTGCGGACACGACGTGGTCATCCTCCTTGACTCCATCACACGCCTTGCACGTGCATACAACACAGTACAGCCGGCATCAGGCAAAGTCCTCTCCGGCGGTGTGGATGCCAATGCCCTCCAGAAGCCTAAACGCTTCTTCGGAGCAGCCCGCAACATCGAAGGAGGCGGCTCGCTCACCATCATCGCCACAGCCCTCACAGAGACCGGTTCCAAGATGGACGACGTCATCTTCGAAGAGTTCAAGGGTACAGGCAACATGGAGCTCCAGCTCGACCGCACCCTGTCCAACAGGCGCATATTCCCTGCAGTGGGCATCACACTCTCAGGCACACGCCGCGACGACCTTCTCTACCCGAAAGACCAGGCCGGCCGCATCTGGATACTGCGCAAGCTTCTCGCCGAGATGAACCCTACAGAGGCAATGAACTTCATGCTCCAGCTCATGGACGAGTTCAAGACCAACGAAGACCTCCTCGACAACATGAACAAGGTGAGCCCGAAAGAGGCAAAGTACTACGACACATTCTGATAACGGGCAATGCTTGATCTGAATTCAACAATCTGTGCGCCTGCGACCATACCGGGGACAGGCGCAATCAGTATAATAAGAGTCAGCGGTCCCGACACATTCAGCATCGCCGACAAGGTCATCAAATGCACCGGACGGCCAGTCTCCGCATCGGACGGCTACACCATCCGTTTCGGCACAGTCAGCGAAAAAGACGGCCGCCTCATCGACGAAGTCCTTGTCAGCATCTTCCGGACCCCTCATTCATACACCGGCGAAGACTCCATCGAACTCTCCTGCCATGCGTCCAGATACATCGCAGGCCGCATCATCGAACGCCTCATGGAGGAAGGATGCACACTCGCGGGACCAGGCGAATTCACCAAGCGCGCATATATAAACGGCAAAATGGACCTGGCACAGGCCGAAGCCGTCGCCGACGTTATCTCATCATCCTCCGAAGCATCACACCGCATCGCCATCAGCCAGATGAAAGGCGGATTCTCACGCGAACTCGCCGGGATGAGAGACGCCCTCCTCAAGATCACCTCCCTCATGGAACTCGAACTGGACTTCAGCGAAGAAGAAGTCGAGTTTGCAGACCGCACCCAGCTCCGTGACCTCATCACCATCGCAATTGCGCACTGTGACAGACTCGTCGGCTCATTCCGTGCAGGCAACGCCATCAAGAACGGCATCCCGACCGCCATCGCCGGCTCTACCAACAGTGGCAAGAGCACACTGCTCAACACCATCCTCGGCGAAGAAAGAGCCATCACTTCCGACATACCGGGCACCACACGCGACACCATCGAAGAAGTCATCAACCTTGACGGCCACAACTTCCGCTTCATCGACACCGCAGGAATACGCCAGACCGACGAGACCATCGAAAAAATCGGCATAGAAAGGACAATACGCAGCATCACAGGCGCCACCATCATATTAGGCGTAGTCGACGCCACACTCCCCCTCACAGTCATCAAGCATGACATCGAGACCATACTCGGCAACATCGACCCCGCCACCCAGAAACTCATACTCTGCCTTAACAAGACAGACAAGACAGCCGGCACCGACCGCCCATCCCGGTGCGACATCAAGAAAGACATCCTGGCAGGGCTCCCGGACGGCACACCGGTACTTGAGATATCAGCCCTCAAAGGCACCGGCATAGACCAGCTCCGTGACGAACTGTCCCGTGCCGGCTCCGCACTCCACAACAAATACGCAAACGAAAACCAGGGCGAAACCCTCGTAACCAGCCTCCGCCACCTCCAGGCCCTCAAGAACACCTCCTCCGCCCTCACCCGCGCCCTTGACGCCCTCACCGCAGGCCTCCCCGGCGACCTCGTCTCCCAAGACCTCCGCCAGGCCATCCATCACCTCGGCTCCATCACCGGCGACATCACCACAGACGAAGTGCTGGGAGAGATATTCGGGAGGTTTTGCATCGGAAAGTAACATCCATTGGCAAAAATCGCCATCCATTAAGAATTAACTAATCTTCAGTCAATTAGAGGCTCTGATTGAATGTTTAATTTAGTTAGTTTTTAATGCATTTCTACCGTTATTTGCTTAAATTTGTACCGCATTTGTACCGTGCCGGTACAAGTTCATTGTATTCATAGACCTCCCTGCCCAACCACTCAAGTGATTGAACAACAGTGAACAATCTTGAACAACAATGAACACCAAATAACAGTGAATGCTGCTTAAGTACAACACAATGTGCACTCAGAACAGCTATCACAAAATTTGTGAGGAATGTGGAAAGGAGTTCATCACCCTGATGCCCACCACACACTACTGCTCAGACCGCTGCTCCAAACTGGCCTACAAGCACAGGAAAAGAGACGAGCGACTGAACAACACCACACTTGAAGTCAGAGAACGGCAAAGGCTCGCCCTGCTCGACAAAGACTTCCTGACTCTCTCTGATGCCGCAAGGCTGATGCAAATGTCCCGGAATACCTTATATAAGATAATACGGGACAATGAAATCCAGCTCAAACGATTCACCGACCGAACTGTCCGAATTGCCAGAGCTGACCTTGATAAAGCATCTGAAGGCAGAAGTACCGGCATAAACACCACAGCCCCGGAAATGACCGACAACCTGGGCAAATGGATGACACGTGAACAAGTAATGGAAAAGTACGACGTTACATATAGCTGGTTCTACTCCACCCTCAAAAAGCGCGGAGTCAAAACTCACATGATCGGCACACTCGGCTTTTATGACCGAGACACTATGCACCGCCTGTTCAGCAATCAGGAATACCAGACCATCACGGAATGGTACACCTTCGATGAACTTCGCCAGACCACCGGGTTGCGTACTGAATCCATCTGCGACTTCATCAAAGACCACAAAATCCCCAAGAAGAAAAAGAACAATGTCACCTACGTATCGAAGACGCACTGGGATGAAGCCCGTGGCACAAACATCGACCTTGACGAATACTACACCATCGGCCAGATTATGGAAAGGTACCAGATTTCACGCAACCACCTCTTCTGCGTACTCCGGGATAGCGGAATAACACGCATCAAACGAGGAAATTTCGTATATTTACCGAAAGAAGAGGTAGATAAGGCATTGGCATACAGACTTGAAAAATTGAATTGACTATGAGCAGCATAAAAGTAACACTTCGCAAGCGCGAATACCCGAGCGGAAAAGTCTCTCTCTACCTTGACTTTTACCCCGCCATCAAGAACCCACGCACAGGAGAAGAAAGCCGGCGAGAATACCTGGGCATCTACATAATGAAGAGCCCCCGCACCCCGTACGAACGCAAGATCAATGCGGCAAAGATGAAACAGGCCGAAGCCATCAGGGCACAGCGCGAACTCTCTCTCATCAACGAGCAATACGGATTCATCGACAAAGGCAAATTCAAGACCAGCGCACTTGAATACTTCGAATCCCTCCTGCCCGCCCACGACAAGAAATGGCTCATAGTCTACGAACATTTCAAACTCCACACGAAAGGTAAATGCACGTTCGGTGACCTCACAGTCGACCTTTGCAACGGATTCCGGGACTACCTCCTCTCCGCCAAACGCATCAAGAGCAAAACACTCAAGATTTCACAGAACTCCGCATCCTCATATTGGAGCACATTCCGTGCATTCCTCGCCCAGGCATACAAAGAAGGCTATCTCAAAGAAAACATCAACGACAACCTCGATAAGATAGAAGCCAAAGAAACACGCAGAGAATACCTTACAATGGACGAATTGAAGAAACTCTACAATACGCCCTGCGACCCTCCCGTACTACGTGCAGCCTCCCTTTTCTCCTGTCTTACCGGCTTGCGAATCTCCGATAT
>JAZRVQ010000042.1:0-22933 GCA_045599265.1 Candidatus Cryptobacteroides sp.
GCGAACGATACGGAAAAATGGTTATTTTTGCTCTCGAAGGCAGGGCTGCTCAACGAAATCCCTGAGGGACTTGATGAACAGGAACCGTTCAGGGCGTTCTTCGAGGCGTCGGAGACAGCAGCCTTCACCAAAGAGGAAGCAACGATATACGTCAACGATATGATCACAAAATGGGACATAAACTGCATGATTGAGGACCATGAGGCCAAGGGCCGGGCTGAGGGGAGAGCCGAGGGGCTCATCGTTGGTAGAGAGGAAGGACGAGAGGAAGGACGAAAGGAAGGACGAGAGGAAGGCAAATCCCTGGCTCTCAAGGAAACCGCCCGGAAAATGCTAAAGGACGGTCTTTCATTAGATGTGGTCATTAAGTATACTGGCCTGCCGGAAGACATCATAGCCTCGCTTTTCTAAAGTCTTGAATACAGCCGTGGCAATCGTCACGGCTTTTTTATGCCCCTTCTCCCGTCGTGGTCAGGCAGGTCCGGAGACCGTGCCGCCCACGGCTCGGGAGTGGGAATGAATTCCGCGGAGCCGAAGGCGAGCGGAAGAAAGGGGTCGAGACGACACCGTCGGCGAAGACGTCCTCCGGCCTGCCTCTTTCCGCCCTTCGCCGATCAGTCGTTCTTGACGAGCCTGATGGATTTGGCGTTGTCACGGCCCCTGTCGCTATAGGTCCGCACTGTTTCGTAGAAGATCATTGACTGGGCATTGGTATTCCATGGCGAAGATGTCCAATAACGGCCTGAATCCTCGACAAAATCAATGGATGAACCGTCCCTCTTGCCTGCGGCCGGAAGGAACACCATACCGGCAGACTCTGCCGTCATCCGGCCCTCCGCATCGTATGTCCCGCTGATTGAGCCCGCATAACCGTCCGGTGCAATCGCAAGGCATTTCCTGCCCTCGACCGTCACCAGAGCCTTCTTGTTGTTGTCGAGCAGATATTGCCATTCCAGCTGAGACAGAGTGCGGTATTCGCCCGTAACGCCGGCGACCGTGAAGTCAGGGTTCGGAGTCGATTCGGTGGCATTAGTGAAGAGCACGTCACTGCCTGTTCTTCCCGGATCGCTGTATGACGCCGCCCTTGCTGTTTCTGCATTGTTGCTCCAGAAGAAATGTCCGACATGGGAAGCATTAAAACCGGTCGGGTAGGCGAGCTGGCTGACTTCGAACTCGAAGGAGTCGCCGTCCCAGTACAGGTTACCCAGTGCAAAACGCACAGTCGTTCCCTGAGAATCAACAGTGAATCGGCCTGCGGACACAGACACCACAGTGACGGTGCAGCTTGCAGTCCTTCCCCGGTCGGCAGTAGTGGCGGTGATTGTGGCAGTGCCGGCTGAGACCGCACTCACCTTGCCGTTACCGTCAACAGTGGCGACATCGGTGTTGTCGCTTGTCCAGAGCACAGTCTTGTCCGGCGCATTGCCTGGCAGCACCGTTGCGGTCAGAACCGCATTCTGATGGGCATACATAGTCAGTGTGGTCTTGTCCAGACTGACTCCCGTTGCATAGACCATATCTTCCACAAGCCTGATACAGCAACCATCGTCCCTGGTCAAATCTGCACACGAGCAATCCTTTATGGTTGCAAACCAGACAACAGCCTGGGCTCCCTGGTAGGTCCACGGCGCAGACGACCAGTACCTTCCGCCCTCGAGGTAGCCGGTGTCACCTTTGCTGTAGATTTTGCCGCCGAACCGATAGCTTGCAGACGGGAGAAAAACGACACCTGCAGCCTCGAGCGCAGCCCAGGTAGCAGCATCGTAACTATCTTCAAGACCGGCCGTGAAGGTGTCCGGGGCAATGGCTATTCCACTCCGGTCGCCGACTGTAACATATTTGTGGGCCTGGTTGTCAAGCAGATAATCCCATTCCAGCGCCGACAGGGTGCGGAAATCACCCTTGACCCCGTTCACCGTGAAATCCGGGTTCGGGGTGGACTCGGTGGCGTTGGTGAAGAGCACGTCATGTTCGCCGCTGCCGGACGCATCGAAAGAACCGGCCCTGGCCACCTCTGCATCGTTGCTCCAGAAGAAATGTCCTACATGAGACTCATCAAAGGTCACAGGGTAGTCGAACTGGCTGTCTTCGAAATCAAAGGAATCGCCGTTCCAGAACAGGTTGCCCTTCGCGAACTTGACAGTTCTGCCACCCCCGACATTGAACTTTCCGGAGATGGACAAGTTCCTTTGCTCGAACTTCGTCCCTGTCAATGTGAGCCGGCATACGGTGTTGCTCTCGACCTCAGGGAATGTGGTGGAATGCATCGTGCAGACGCGCCTGTCGTTGGTATAGAAGGAAATGGTCAGGTCATTGTATGTCCCGGCCGGAATGGACAGATAGAAGAAATTCGCTCCCTTTCCGAGGGCTTTGCCTGCACCAAGGTCGAGTACTACACCCTTTCCGTCGGTTGCACTGATGACCGCACGGCCATTCTCGTCGACTGCGAACGCACCGCTCAGGTTCCTGCCTCCGTCCTTCAACTCGATAGACTGGAGAGTGATATTCTCAACGGTGCTGTTGAAGACAATCTGCAGCATTGCGCCGAGGCTGGAGAAATTGACGGTCTCGCCCTCCGCGCCCGTGATGCTCTGGTGGGCGTACATCGGTGCAGGCTGGCTGTTGGTCTGGACTTCGGGCCATGTCATGGTCTTTCCCACAGACACAGGATAGAACGCCTCTATCTCGCCCGTCATGCTCTTTGTCCCCTGGAACGTGCCCTTTGTCGTGCCTTCGCCTCCGGTAAGCGTGAAAGTGTCTGTTGTAGTGCCCTGCTTCACATGGATCTGGTCATCCGCTTGCCAGCGGGCCTCGTAGCAATATGCCATCTCCACCTTGGTCCCGGCACCGATCTGCCCGGCAACGGCCGTGATGACTGTCCCGCCAAGGCCCCGGTCAGAAGGGGCGTCCACCTCGATTCTGCTGCATGATGCGCCCAAGGCAAGTGCCAGACCGATATACAATGTTGAAACGATTGTCTTTCTCATATCATTACCTTTTCTTTATATTTTTCCCTTTAACTCTTCAAGCCCCCGCACTGCACGGACGGTGTCTTCACGGACCATGCGGATAAAATCGTTGTCCTCGATGCTGCCGACGGCGGCGAGCATTTCCTCTTCGTTGCGGAAGGTGGCGCGGCGGAACGGGTTGTCATAGTCCTTGCTGCGTGACTGATATACTGCATCGCAGATATGGCCGGCAATCCTCAACTCGTCGTCAATGGCCCTCTGCCAGAGCGCCGCATCCATGACATCGGTCTTGTAAAGATAGCACAGGGACAGGTAGGCGTGGCGGAGTTTGTCCTGCGGATAGCGTTTCCAGATGTCGTTGTAGCGCTTGTGAATTTCCTTCCATGTGTTGAGTTTGCCTTCACATATGTCGTTCTGGATGCGCTCCAGGTCGGAAGTCATCATCAACTGGCCTCCAAGATTGACCCAGTCACGGTGACGCCGGCTGCGCAGATGCTCGGACAGGCCGCGAAGCGTCTCGCCGGGATTGGCATCAATGTAACGCTGCGCATTGATGACGGCATAATGTACAATCATGTCCCCGTAGGCACGGTATGCCTTCCATACCTTCTTGATACGGACCGGACGGTGACTGCGCTCGATGCCTTCTCCCAGCACCTCAAGGGCATCGACCACTTCCTGCGGACCGTCCAGAATGGAGGCGCCCTTTTCGCGCAGGGCCTTGTCGGACAGACCGTCCACACATTCTCCCTGACTGCGCAGCCAGGCCTTTGCCGTCCATATTTCCAACAGTTTGCGGGCCTTGATGGCCTCCTCCATGCTGTCCGGTGCATATGTTTCGAACTCGATATTCTGCACCTTGGTCAGGCGCTTGTCGCGATTTTTATATTTCCATGAATTGCGGGCAAGGGCATACATGTCATACAGCCACCAGAACGCCGGAATGATCTCCAGGCAGCCGTCCTTTTCGTTGTTGCCGACCATGCTGAACGGCAGGGGAATGTCCAGTTCGTACTGGTACGAGCCCTTTGACAGCAGCGTGTAGCACGCAAAACGGCTTGAATGCTTGACCGACGTGCACAGACCCGGCCAGAATCCCCTTCCCGCCACAATCTCATTGTCATTGGTGCGGCTGTTGTGGTTGGAACCCAGCGTCGCGCCGGCGGCCATGTTGCTCTGCCCCATCACGACGGACGCGATGAGGAACGAGTTGTTGTGGTGCTGCTCGTGGGCAGGGAAAATCAGGTTGTTGAGCACCTCACAGCAGGAAATGGTGCTGTTGTCGCCCAGAATGGAATTGATGACGCGCGCACCGTATTTAAGGTTGCAGTTGTTGCCCACAACAAACTTGACAGCCGTGCAGCCATAAAAGATGCGGCATCCCAGACCGACAATTCCGTTCACCAAAATCACGTTCTCACCTATCTGGGAAGGCTCTTTTTCCGATGAATTGATGGTGATGTTCTTCAGTTTGGACGCGCCCTTGATGTAGCAGGCAGGCCCTATCTTGGCATCCTTGATGATGCTGGAGGTCTTGATGACGCATCCGTCCCCGACCGTGCCGTAATATCCCCTGTGATGGTCCACACTGGACTGGGTGATCTCCTTCAGGCGGGCCTGGAGAGGTGCGTTGTCGATATATTTTGCCCACATGTAGGCATCGGCCGTCGTCATTCCGTCGAAAGGATAGACCGCACGGCAGCCCGCCTCGTTCATCACCTCGATGACGACACGCACGGCCTCCGGTTCGCCGTCCTTGATGACGCCGTTGCCGAACTTGCTGTGGTCGGTGGCCGACATTTCGTGGATGTTGAAGAGCATGCACCTGCTGCCGATGATGTAGTGGCTCAGATAATGCACGTCATGGATGGCGCAGTCGTCGCCGATGTCGCAGGAATGCACCGAAGAGTTGGTGATGCCCGTCGGCAGGCGCAGGTCGTGGAACTGCAAGCCATTGCTCACAAGGCGCCCTATCCTGACCGTGCCGCGGAAATGGCTGTTCTTTATCAATGAAGGCTCGAACTCGTCCGTGACCCAGATGGTGTCCCAGCTCGATGCCGTGTTGGCATTGCGGACCAGTTGCTCGATCTCTTCGCTGCGCAGGTGCCTCCAACCACCTTTCGGGGCACGCACCTGACGGTTTCTGATGTAATATTTGTCTTTTCCGGCCGGGAGGAATGATGGGTCGATCCATCCATTGATCAGTTTCTCAACCGGCAATACAGTCACTTTTTCCATTTAAATTCGTTTTTTACGTAATGTCCACGCAACGAACGACACCAGACCCAGCACAAGGACCAGGACGGCGTGCGATTCGTGATTGAGCGTTGCATAGAGGATGCCCGTGTCCCAAGGCAGGAAATAAATCCCCTGGATGGTCAGGGCCACAAGGTAATGGTAGGCGCCGACACCTCCCGGCACAGGGATGATGGAAGCGATGTTGCCCACGGCTGTTATGAACAGCGCGGCCGCCAGCGGAAGGGTGGACGTTGCCGGCACGGCCTTCATGACAAAGTATGACATGAAGAAATACATCACCCAGATAAGGATGGTGTACAGCACGAACGTCCATTTGCGTTCCATCCTGGCAATGCTGGCAAAGCCCTCTCCAAGTCCGGTGAAGATGCCCGCCACCTTGCCGCAGAAACGGTTGGTGCCGCGCAGACGGAAAATGGCAATCACGGCCGCTGCAAGCAGGATGACCACGCCGCCTCCGATCCACCACACGGCCCCGCCGAGCCTGCCTGCGAGCGGCTGCCAGATGTTGTCCACAAAAAATGTCCTGAACGTGCCGGCGTCAATGATGAATGTCGCGAAGAATATCACGAACACGGCCAGCGTGTCACAGACCCTCTCGCAGGCCACCGTGCCGAACACCTTGTCGTAGGAGGCCTTTTTGCCGGACACGATGCCGCAGCGCGTGAATTCCCCGGCCGACGGCAGGACGATGTTGACCAGATTGCCTATATTGTCCGCATCCCAGACCAGAAGTCCGCTCACAGAGGCGTCCAGCGGGCGCAGGATGGACTGCCACCGCAGGGCCCGGAAAACCAGCGCCGCCACGGACACGATGACATACAGGCCCATAAAGCCCCACCGGGTCTGCCTCAACCCATCCCAGAACGACGTCCAGTCCACCTTGCGGAATGCAAAATAGACCAGAACGCCTGCCAGAAGGAACGAAAGCGTGTATTTCAGCCACTGGGATTTCTTCATGCCTCAACAAAAAGCCTATCAGGCAAATACTGCTATCAGAATTGCAGCGACCAGACCACCGACAACGGCAACTGCCATTGAGACAATGACATATATTCCGTAAAATTTGGCGAGGGACTTGTAATTGGCAAGGCCTTCATCGAATTTGGCCTCATCGTCATTGCGGGTTGCTGCCAGGAAATTGTTCGCTCCTCTCAATGTGTATAGTGTCGGGAATATGAGGATAACGGCCACAACTATGTAGATTGGTCCGATGATGAGGAAGGTATAAGACTCGTCACCTATAGAGCCGAGTGCACCGAGCACGGTGAACACCACGCCTCCAATAAACAAGGCAGGAATCATCACTCCGTACAAAATGCCCAGGAACTTGGTCCATTTACCAATTGACAGAAGGTTCGTCTTGCGAGCCTCGGGGATGAAATTGTTCTCTGTTTCCATAACTTTTGGGGTTATTATTTGATTACTGATGCGCAAGATACAAAAAAAAACTTCAATCTTGTGACAGACAGGCTAATCGAACCACTTGCCCAGTTTGGCGTCGGCCTGGGCGGTGATGTCCGGCGTGACATTGCTGCTTATGGCCTTGTAGGCAAGTGCCAGTGCGGCAAAGTCATCCGTGAACCCGAGCATTGGAAGCGCGTCCGGAATCAGGTCGATCGGCAGAATGAAATAGCCCAGCGCCCCCACGATGATAGCCTTGTCCTTTGTGGACACATTCGGTGACTTCAACAGATAAAACAGAATAAGGGCCAGCCGTACGACATCCCGCCCGGCCTTCAACGCGACCTTTCCTATCTTTCCCCAGAACCCCGGCTCAGAGAAATGCTTTTCGTACGACTTCAGTTCAGAAATGTCGTTGATCTTGTTTTCGTCCATAATCAGTTGGCTAATTTACCATTCATCGCAAATATAACCTTTTTGTGGCGAAAATCACAGACCGGCTTTTTAGCACTTCTCGCACATTATCGCGGAGACGCTTAACTACCAGCCCTAGCCTCTGGGCGAGGTACCCCCTTCTGTACGGACACCTGGCCCGCACCAAAACCAACAACTTGCTGAATATGAGAAAGTTATCAAACAGACCTTGGGCGAGGTGCCCCTATGGTGATAGGTACCTCGCCCAGTGCCTTGATGTCCGGCGTGACATTGCTGCTTATGGCCTGTCAATTTTTCCAATTCATTGATTGTCACGGCGAAATCCTTCAACTTGCCCTGCGTGGTCTCAGCATTGTCCATGATGATCCCGAGGTACAAGTCTTTGTACGGCACAAGCACGGCCTTGAAGAACTTGTCCGGAACAAGGATGTCGCTCTGGCCGACGCACCCACCGCCACCAACAGGAGTGGCAGAAAAAGTATGAAACGGCATCTGAGGGGCATGTCTAACGGTTTTTCACTAATTTCTTGACGGCCTTAGCGGCGGTCTGGGGGAGGTGCAAACGTCGCAGAGCGTTTAATACGACGCTGCTTTCAGAACAGGTTTCGTGATGGAAAGATGGCCATCCTTGATGTCCATCCTGCTGATGAACACGACCCTGTCGGTCCCAGTCGCCTTCGTGCGGCCGTGATATACGCAGTAAAGCGTCTTTCCGTCTTTCGAACGGACTGCGCTGTTATGGCCGACGCCTGTGATTTCGCCACCCGGCACAGAGCATTTCTCAAGCACGGGATTGTCGGACGATTTGGTGTAAGGACCTAGAGGAGAGGCTGCTGTCGCGTATCCTATGGCGTAGTGCTCGCCACCAAAGAAGTTTGCGGAATACATCATGTAGTACACCCCATCCTTTTTGATGAGAAATGAGCCCTCTGTCCAGCGACGGCCTGCTTCTCCACAAGTTACGGAACGGCTTTCCCACTCGCTCTGAGCATCGCTCATCGATGAAGGAGGGCAAAGCATAAGCACCGGCTCGCCGATTACTCCGCTGAAGTCCGGCATGAGCTCGACGCCGTAGACCCAGCTTTCCTCAATCTCGTCGAAAAGGCCATTTTCACGCGCCCATTCCGAAATTTCGCTTTTTACAGCATGCTTGTAGCAGCATCTTGAATAGTAAAGGTAGCATCTTCCGTCCTCATCAAAGAACACATCAGCATCGATGACAGGGTAACCGGGGTCGAAGACAGGCCTGTCGTACAGATCCCTGAATGGGCCTGCAGGAGAATCCGCGACGGCTACACCGATACGGAAATTCTCGAGCTCGCCTGTCGGATTGTCGTTCCAGTTGGAGCTGAAGAACATGTAGAACTTCCCGTCACGCTCATACACTTCCGGAGCCCAGAAGCAGGATTCTGTCCACGAACCATCGGCATGACCTTCGTATACGCGGCCGATGCTCTCCCAATTGGCAAGGTCGGTCGAGCGGTAGGCGCTGTAACCGTCCTCTTCCGTCGTTCCGTACATATAGTAGTAACCGTCGGAAGCAAGCAGGACATAGGGATCTCCCATTTTGATGTCAAGCGGGTTGGAAATGGCTGGCTGATAGCTGCATGAGACTGCAAAAGATAAGGAAACGACCGTAAGACAGGCCTTGAAGAAGGAATTTTTCATATATGCCATAACGATTTTGCAAATGTATGGATAATATTTGTCACAAATATGAAAAAACACACCGGGAGCATGTGATTGTTCTATACATTGCCATCGATATTGTGTATCTGCCTGGTTTAGATTGATCCTGTTATTTCACGTTCGTGACGAGACGGATACTGTGGCCGTAATAACGGTTGTCGATGTATTCCTGATAGTTGCTGCTGGCGGAGAAACACACAATGCACGCGCCGTCGCTCTTGAGTGCGGAAGACGTCCAATAGTAGGCGTCCCCTTCCGGATTGGACACTTCGTAACCAACGCGGCCGCCTGCGGCAGGGAAGAAGACAAGGTTGTCCGCAGCCAGTGCGGCGCCATTTGCATATGAGTCTGCAATTTCGCCGGTAAAACCGTCCGGTGCCACTATATATCCTATCACTCCATTTACTGTTGCTATCTCGGAATAAGAATGGTTGCAGAACAGATAGTGCCACTCTTCCGGTGTAAGTGCATAATAGATTCCATCGCTGCCGTCAACTGAAACCTTATGGTTCTCGTCGCAGAAGAGATAGTCGCCGCTGTTATTGTCACTTACCGCAGCCGTAACAGTGCTGGACCATGTGAAATGGGACACGTGGCTGCTTTCATATGAGCTGTTGAAGTCATACTGGTTGGATTCGAAATGCAACGCATTGTCATTGTCGGCCCACAAGTTGCCCTTGGAGAAGTAAACCTGCTTTGTTGCGCTGACGCTGAACACGCCGGGAAGCGCACCGTCCGGGCAGTCATATTTGAAGATCCTGCCAGTAAGGGTGAGTCTGCCTACGGTGTTGTGCGCGATGTCGATTTTGCCGTTTTTCATCACGCATTTTGTCCCGTTCGCGGCTGTGAAGATGAGGGTGAGGTCCTTATAGTTTCCGGCAGGTACGGCAATGTTGAAGTATGCAATCTTGTTGCTGACACTCACACCGTCACCAAGATTCAGGGTGATGCCGGCCTTGTCGGTCGCTGTGATATCGGCCTTGCCGTCCTCATCGACTTCGAAAGTGCCGCTCATGGTTGCGGTGGCGTCCATTATTTCGATGGACTGGAGGGTAACATCAGATTGGGGCGTGGTGAACACTATCTGAAGCACGGAACCGAGGCTTGCAAAATTGAAGTCCTCGACGTTGCCGGAGACGGTCTTGCTGCAGTACATCGGGATGGTCTGGTCATTGGTCTGGGTTGCGGGCCATACGAGGTCACCGTCCTTAACCATAGCTGCGGGATAATATGCCTGGACCTCGCTGGTGAAAGATGCTGTGCCGTCCTGGGTGAAAGTGCCCTTGGTGGTGCCGGCTCCGTCGCTGAGTGTGAAGGTGTCATTGGAGGTTCCGTCGGTAACGTAGATCCGGTCATCCTCGCTCCACAGAATGTCATACTTGTAAGCCATTTCGGTCTTGGTCGCTGTTCCGATACCCTCAGACACGGCGTTGATGGTCATAGGCTCGAAGGACTTGGTTTCCTGCTGAGCCTCCTTTTGACAAGACGCTGCCATGATTCCTGCGGCGAGCGTCAACATTGCTGTTGCTATCCTGTTCATTGTTATATTCTTTTGTTGTTGGCCCTGGGGGCTTTGTATGTCTCTTTCGAATCTATAAGATATTATATGACTTTCTTTGCTCGACCGACAATAGAAACTGTCAAAAAACAAGCCCCAGCGTTGCTGGAGCTTTAATTTTTGAGCGGAAAACGAGACTCGAACTCGCGACCCCGACCTTGGCAAGGTCGTGCTCTACCAACTGAGCTATTTCCGCAATGTATCCGGCGAACCGGTCCCTTTGGTTTGGGACTGCAAATATACGCACGAATTTTTAATCTGCAAACTTTTTTGCGATTTTATTGAATTGTGGTCTAAGAATAGAGCCCCCCATTGATATTGATGCACTCTCCGGTGATGTAGCCGGCCTCGTCAGAAACGAGGAAGCCCACCAGGGCGGCAACCTCCTCGGGCTCTCCGAAACGGTTGAGCGGGATGTTCTTTTTGAGTTCGGCCTCGTCAAGACCCTCCACCATGTCGGTGCGCACGAAGCCCGGAGCCACTGCGTTCACGGTCACGCCCTTGCGGCCGATTTCCTGCGCCAGTGCCTTTGTAGCCGCGATCATTCCACCCTTTGCGGCCGAATAGTTCGCCTGTCCGGGCAGTCCTTTAAGACCTGACAGGGATGCCATGTTGACAATGCGTCCGTGCTTTTTGACAAGCATCGGCTTGAGCACGCAGCGGGTCACATTGAAGAAGCCGCCAAGCCCTGTCCCGACCACGCTGTCCCAGTCACCGGGCTCCATCCAGATCATCAGTGCATCATGACGGATGCCGGCATTGTTGACCAGCACCTCTATATATTCGCCCGGATGGGCCTCCTGCCAGGCGGTGATGGCCTCCTCACTTGCCACACGGTCCGACACATCGAATTTCAGCAGTTCGCCTGTCCCGCCGGCAGCCTCCACCATGGCAAGTGTCTCCTCTGCCTTGGCCGCATTGGAGACAAAGTTGATAAGCACATTATAGCCCATAGAGGCCAGTTTGACGCATACTGCGCGTCCGATGCCGCGGCTTCCGCCAGTTACAAGAGCATGTTTCATTTAGAACCTGTTATGAAATGGTTTATTTCTTTTACTGTACGCCAGGCGGTTTTTGACACGCCCAGGACGCCGTGAAGGGCCAGACTCTGTCCCGTCAGGAAAAGGTTTTCCAGCGGGGTGCGGGGGCTGAGCACCGTCACAATGTTGTTGTTCCAATCTTTCATCACCCCGTATGCCGAACCGTCAGGGGTCGCCGTGTAACGCTCCCAGGTCCTCGGGGTACTTGTATAAACTGCCTCGACAGCGCCTTCAAGGGACGGGAAAAGGCCCGACACCTTGTCTGTCAAGGTCTTTGCAAACGCCTCTCTGTCAGGCACATCGGCCGGGCACGGAGCCAGAAGGTCGACGCTGCGGGCAAATCCGTCCCGCCCGTTGCCGAAACAAACCATCACGCTTTCCGGACAGTCCGTTCGCGGATGCCACAGGTCGGCACCGGCATCGTGCACATACACATTCCTGTCAAGGTACGGGACCATTCCTTCACGCAGCCTCAAAGATGCCGTGAACATCCCGAAACTGTTGCGCAGCGACTTCATCCTCCCGGCATAGACCCTTCGGAGCCCGCCCGACGCGAGCGGGACCGTCACTGCCGGATGGGCGTCTGAAATGACAAAATCTGCCTTGCAGCGCATCCCGGAGGCTGTCCGGACCTCAACTACCCGGCCTTCCGAAGTGACGAGTTCCGTCACTTTCTCTCCCGTGCGCACCTCTCCGCCAAGGGCCTTTATCTGCTCTGCGAGGGTGTCCGCAATCTGCTGTCCGCCGCCCGGAAGCCTCCAGATGCTGCGCACGAACGAACCGTTGATTCGCGCGAACACATACAAAGGAAGCGTTTCGGCATCCAGATGCATCTTGAGCGACGTGCCCGAAAGAACGTTTCTGAGCATCGGGTCCGACACTGTGGAGCACAAGAACTCGTACGCGCTGCGCTCCATCCATTCGGGATGGTCCGGAGCCTCGCCAAGCACCGTCAGGTACCGGTCAATATCTGCCGCAGAAGAAGGGAAATATCCTTTCAGGGCATCCGAGAGGGCATCATGACCTGAAGGCAGGAAAAATCTGTCACTGCCGATGACAACCTCTTCGCCAGCCATCCTTTCCCAAGGAAGACCACCAAGACCGAGTTCGTCAAAGATCCCGCGCAGTTCGCCGCCTTCATCCAGGTCGCCCACGCAATGTATCCCGGTGTCAAGGACCAGGTCACCCCGCCGGTAACTCCTCAGGCATCCGCCGATGGCACAGTCCTGCTCCAGCACAGTGACATCATAGCCACGACGCTCCAGCAGGAGGCCGCATTCGAGACCCCCAAGGCCGCTGCCGATGATTATGACCTTTCTATCCGACATTCTCCGCAAGGGTGCGGGCTATTTCGACGAACGCCAGTGAGTCCGGACGTGAGCCAAGGGCAACAGGTTCGCCGTTGTCACCGCCCTCGCGGATACTCTGCACGATAGGTACCTGGCCCAGCAAAGGAATGCCATATTTCTTCGCCATCCCGGCACCTCCGTCACGTCCGAAAATATAATACCTGTTGTCCGGCAACTCTTCCGGAGTGAACCAAGCCATGTTCTCAACAAGGCCGTAAATGGTCTTCCTGATGCTCTCGTTACGGAACATGTTGACGCCCTTTTCCACGTCGGCAAGTGCCACGGCCTGCGGTGTGCTGACAATGACAGCCCCGTCGAACGGGATGTCGTGCACCAGGCTGATGTGGATGTCGCCTGTTCCCGGAGGCATGTCGATGAGGAGGAAGTCAAGCTCGCCCCACCTTACCTGCAATATCATCTGTTTCAATGCGTTGCAGGCCATCGGACCACGCCATATCAGAGCCTGGTCAGGCTTTGCGAAATAACCGATGGACATCCATTTGACGCCATATTTCTGGAGAGGATATATGATCTCCTTCCCATCCTCCTGATAAGCCTCGGGCACTTCGCTCTCCGTTCCGGTCATCTTCGGCACCGACGGGCCATACACGTCCGCATCTGCCAGACCCACCTTGTAGCCAAGACGTGCCAGCGCAACGGCCAGGTTGACAGCGACAGTGGACTTGCCCACGCCGCCCTTGCCCGAGGCGATGCCTATGACGTGTTTGACATTTGCGAGTTCCTCCACGCCGAGATCAAGTCCCGGTTTCTTTTTCGGAGCCTCTTCCTTGACGACGGTCTTGATCTCGACAGCCGTCCCTTTCGGGCAGTTGCGTATCAGTGAAGCCTTTGCGGCACCGATAAGGTATTCTGCCAGCGGGTCGCGGTGCTTGCTGAAAGCCAGTGTGACCGTCACCGACGCATTCCCAACCTCAATATTCTCCACCATGCCGAGCTCGACCAGGTTCCTGTCATTCTTGGCAGGGTGCTGGACCTCGGTCAGGTATTTCAAAACTTCTTCTTTATTCATTATCTGACTATGTTCATCTCGTCGAGGAGGTGTCCCGCCCCGCCGAATTTGTCTATTATGAAGAGGACATAACGTATGTCCACATTGATGCAGCGCTGAAGTTCAGGCTCGAACATGATGTCGCTGGACATCGACTCCCAGTTGCCGTCAAACGCCAGACCGACCAGTTCGCCGTCCGCGTTGAGCACCGGACTGCCGGAATTGCCTCCAGTGATGTCGTTGTTGCTGAGGAAGCAGCACGGCATCTCGCCATTGTCCATCGCATATTCGCCGAAATCCTCATTGACGATGAGTTGCAGCAACTTTTCAGGTACGTCAAACTCATAATCGCCGGGTTTGTATTTCTCCATCACGCCAAGCGCAGTGGTATAATGCATATAGTCAACCCCGTCCTTGATGTGATATCCGCCCACATGGCCGTATGTCAGGCGCATGGTGAAGTTGGCGTCCGGATAGAATGCCCTGTCCTTGTGCCACTCCATGAGGCCCTGCGTATAGAGCGACCTGTATTTCTTGAGAGGGGCACCGGACTCGTCCAGATACTGATAGGTCGATATGACGATTGCATAAATGTCCCTGACAAGGTCGAGGGCCGGGTCGCTGGCAAGGAATTCCGGATTGTGCTGGATCTCGCGCTCGAGCTTGTCGGCCGAGGAGAACGCGCTGCCGGCATAAAGCGAGTCCACATACGCGTCTATGTCAAGGTGCTCGAAGTCGTCCGTTATGTTTTCCGGATAGAGTTCAGGGAAGGCGAAATAACGGTAGGCCTTCAACATTGCGGCCGCAATCGCCTTGTCCACTTCCGGATTGAAGCTCTTGTACTCATCCTTGACTTCCTCGAATGCTGCCGTCATGTCACCTTCTACACCGAGTCCGTTTATGAACTCCAGGGCCAGTGTTCCGAGTTCGATCTGATAAAGTGTCTCATAACCAAGCGTGAACAGTTCCTCCGGCAGGGTGCTGCTCTTGACTGCCGAGTGCAGCGAATCCACGACTCCGCCGTACTTCTTGATGCGGCTCTTCTTGGCGCCGACCCACTGGTTGAAATCCTCTTCCTGCTCCTTGGTACGCTCGAGCACTCCGAGTTTCTCCACTGCCTCTGCCTCGCCCTTCCATTTCTTCCAGCCATTGGAAGACTGGGCATATTTGCTGGCATACTGGATCTTGATGGCAGGGTCGCTCTCCATTGCGTCCATCATAATCTCCTGGCGGATGTCACGGCAGGTGATGGCGATGGAATTCTTGCCAAGTTCGAGGTCCAGTTCCGGCGAAGTCATATAACGCGTGGTTGCGCCCGGAAAACCTATCACCATGGTGAAATCGCCGTGCTCAACGCCCTTGAGGGACACCTTGAGGGACTGTGCAGGAGTGAAAGGCACATTGGCAGGGGAGTATTCGGCCGGCTCGTTGTCCGGACCGGCATAGATGCGGAACATCGAGAAATCGCCGGTGTGGCGAGGCCATTCCCAGTTGTCGGTGTCGCCGCCAAACTTGCCTATCGATGAAGGCGGGGCGCCCACAAAGCGGATGTCCTTGTATGTCTTCTCGAGGATCAGGTAGTAATAATTGTCATCATAGAATGACACGACCGAAGCCTCGCAGTCCGGCCTGAGCCTTTCGGATTCAGCGACAATTCTGGTCTCTTCGGCATCCTTGTCCTTGGCTTTCAGCATCCTTTTCGTGACATCGGTCATGCTGATGAGGAATTTGACCTCGACACCCGGACAAGGCAGTTCCTCGCTGCGCGTCATTGCCCAGTAGCCGTCCTTGAGGTAGTCATGCTCGACGGTGCTGAGTTTCTGGATAGGGTCATATCCACAATGGTGGTTCGTGAAAAGAAGGCCCTCGTCGGAGACAATCTCGGCCGTGCATCCCCCGTCAAACTGCACGATGGCATCCTTGAGCGAGGAATGGTTTATGGAATAAATCTGGTCAGGTGTCAGATGGCATCCGGCCTCTGCCAGGGCTTTGGCATTGAGCTGCTGGAGCAACGGAAGCAGCCACATTCCCTCATCTGCGGCAGCGGGCACAAGGGCCAGCATCAACGCCGCGATGACAATCATAAATCTTTTCATCATAATTCGTATAATCTCTTGTTGTCTACAGGGTTGGAATAGATACCGAGCACCAGTTCGCGCAGGGCGTCCTGGTCATAATTCTCGTATTTGCCCAGTGCCAGGCAGTGGTCGATGAAGGCCTGCTTCTGCTCACGCGTGTACTGCGCCTTGTGGCGGTTCTGGCCGTAACGCAGGTCATGGGCGATGTAGTTGTTCGGGAACAGCCTGTATGCCAGGCGGATACGGCGGTCGATAAGGGAGGCCACCTCGCGGTTGAAACGTGAACTGGTAAACTCTCCCAGGGCTTCCAGTTCGTCCCGGCGGATTGGCTCGCATATCTGGAAATGCACCCTGCCCTTCGGCGAAATGATGCCTGTCAGGATGCTGTTGAGGTCCTCGCCCGGCTTCTTGGTATATGCCCTCTGGGATGTCTCGTACAGTTCGAGCACCTTCAGGACATCGCACGGCTCCCACTCGTACGACACTGACACCGGGACAATGTTGAGTTCGGCCAGAGCCTCCACCTTGTCATCCGGACGGCTCATCCCGAACATCTTGATGATGCCCTGGTCCGTGGCGTCATTGCCGTCCTTGGTGCGCCCGTTGCGCTGGGCGATCCACACGGACTGCTTCTTCTCCTTGATGGTGTACCTGATGTAGTCGGAAAGGTGCAGCGAACTGAAATAGAATGAGCGAGGATTGCCCCCTCTCTCGACGCGGAACATCTTGTTGGACTTTCCTATGTCCACGATAAGCTGGTTGGACATCAGGTTGGCCCCGAACGTGATCTCGGAGGTCTCCAGGCCGTGGTCCACCAGTGCATTCTGCAGAAGGCTGGCGTCCAGCATGATGTCCCTGTGGTTGGACACGAAAAGATACTGCCTGCCCTTCTCCAGTTTCTCGAAACCCTCGCAGACAAAGCCGTCAGTGCTCTTCTTGATGACCTCTTCGTTGACACGGTACATCACGATTTTCTGGAACTCGTCCACCGTTGTGAAGGTCTTCATCATCTCCCTGACCTGCTCCACGTCCCTGTCAGGGAACACGTAGCTGGCAAGGAGCGGGAAAGCGCCGTTGTCGGCGATGCGATGCATTGCAGCGGGGATTTCTTCCTCGTAGTACGGTCTTATATCGTCAAATTTCGGTTCTTTCTGCATAATCTATTTCTTTCGCTTGTCTATGAATTTGACCGGCTTGCGGGTTTTTGCCGGGAAATTGATCTTCTGGATGTCTTCGCGCGGAAGGACCTCGACCTCCGGGGCCACGCGGATACGTGAGCGGAAACGGTCCTTGAGGTCTTTCACCACATCGTCCGGTGCGTTGTCCTTGAGGCCGACCTTGACGACGACCTCGTCCGTCCCGGCCTCGCTGTCCTGCACTACAACTACATAATTTTCAACATATTCCGCATTGTCCAGCACATCGTTGACTGCAGGCGGATAGAGTGTGGTGCCCTTGAGCTTGATCATATTGTTCTTGCGGCCCACGAGCGGGGTCAGGCGGTATGACCAGCGCCCGCACCGGCACTGTTCGGTGCGCTTTGCGGCGATGTCACCCGTACGGAAACGCAGCAGCGGCATGCCTTCGACACCGAGCGTGGTGACAACGATTTCGCCTGTCTGGCCGTCCGGCACGGGCATATTGTCCTCGCCTATGATCTCGACAATGATGAGTTCCGGATGCACGTGCCCGCCCTGGCCGTACGGGCACTCCGGGAACGTGGCGCCCATCTCGGTGGACGAATAGGTCGCGAACAGGTCCACATCCCATTTCTCCTTGATCTTGCGGCCCAGCAGATTGAGTTCGAAGTCCTGGTCACGCAGGCCCTCGCCGATGCCGATGATGCGCCTGATGCTGCTGGAACGGTAGTCGATATTGTGTTCCTCCGCATACTGGACAAGCCGCAGGATGAATGACGGGACGCACATGACAGTGTCGGGCTTGAGGCGCCTGATGGTGTCCCACTGGAGTTCGGGGATGCCGTTGCCGACACGGATGATGCTGGCACCGAGTTCGCGCACGCCGAGAAAATATGCCATTCCGGCCATGAACCGCTTGTCGAGCGTGGTCATCAGCTGGACAATGTCACCGGGCTTGACGCCGGCGCATTCGAAGGATTTCTTCTCATTATATGCCAGCCTCTGGAGGTCCTTTTCGGTGCATCCGAACGTGACAGGGTCACCCAGCGTGCCGGATGTGGTCACATAATCCACTATCTTCGACTTCGGGCAGCATAAGAAATCCTCGTTGAACAGCTGCAGGTCCTTCTTTTCGGTGAAAGGTATCTTGACAAGGTCCTCGAGGTGGCGTATGCCGCACGGGTCGATCCCGTATTTGTCAAACACCCTCCGGTAGTACGGAGAATGGGCCTGCAGGTACAGCAGGGCTTCGTGCAGGAGCCCTTCCTGGAACTCTTTTATCTCTTCGGGGGTACGGTATTCTATATCAATCATTTGTCTTTTGTTCTGGCCGAGACCGGGGTATGAACTACAAATATACTTAAAAACTGCTGATTATTGCCTATATTTGTCGGTGAAATGAAAGACTTCTTCCTGAACATATACGACTGGCTGTCCGCGCGCAAGTGGCTGGCCGGGACAATTCTGGGCATACTTGTCGTCCTGTGCGGCATCCTGGTGACCAGAATGGACTATCAGGAAGACATCTCCGCCTTCCTGCCTCAGGACGAGATGGGGGCGAAGTACCAGAGCGTTTACCGGAAACTCGGAGGACAGGACAGGGTCGCTGTCTTCTTCTCCGTCAAGGACACCCTCCTGGCCGAAGACGAGGCCGGCGACATCATGGACGCGATGGACTGCTTCGCCGGGAAATGGGCAGACACCGACACGGCCGGAATCGTCAGTGACCTGCAGGTCTGCACGGACCAGGCACAGGTGCTGGACGTACTGGGATTCATCAGCGAGAATTATCCATATTTCATTACAGAACAAGACATTGCGCGTGCCGACTCCCTGCTTGCAGAGCCTGGCTTTATCGCATCAAGACTGGCCTCAGACAAGGCTTCCCTGGCCTCTCTGTCGTCGGCAGTGACATCGCGTTATCTGCGCAGCGACCCGCTGGGGCTGTTCAGCCCGGTCCTGGAGAGGATGCGCGGCCTCAACCCTTCCGAAAGCGGCAACATCCAGGACGGATACATCTTCACCGCTGACGGGCACACGGGCGTCGCATTCCTGTCCTCGCCGTTCGGAGAAAGCGAGTCCGGACGCAATGCCGAACTTGTCACGATGATAGACCGGGCCGTCTCGATGACAGAGGACGAATGTCCCGGGGTCGACATTTCCTTCACCGGCGGGCCCGTCGTGGCCGTGGAAAACGCCAGCCAGATCAAGAAGGACAGCATCCTGGCCGTCAGCCTGGCCCTGCTGCTGATCTGCGTCATCCTTTTCCTTTCCTACCGCCGATTTGCCGATGTGTTCTGGATCGCGGTGAGCATCATCTGCGGAGCCCTCTTCTCACTGGGTCTGATCGCTGTCTTCAAGAGCACCATATCCATCATCGTCCTGGGCATAGGGGCAATGATTCTGGGCATCGCCGTCAATTATCCCCTGCACTACATCGACCACCTCAAATACGAACCGGACAAGCGCAAGGCCCTGCGTGAACAGGTCAACCCGCTGCTTGTGGGCAACATAACCACTGTCGGAGCGTTCCTGGCCCTGCTGCTGGTCAAGGCCGACGCCCTGCACGATTTCGGGCTTGTAGGGGCCCTGATGCTGGTCGGAACCATCATTTTCGTGCTCATTTTCCTGCCGGTACTCGCCACCGGGCGCAGCGAGAAGGCCACCAACACCATACGTCTGGACTTTGACCGTCACATCAACGCCGGACCGCTCATGCGCAAGGCCGCATTCGCCGCATTCCTCATCCTCACCGCAATTTTCCTGGTCTGCAGCAGGCGCATTTCCTTTGACTCGGACATGCACCATATCAACTACATGACCCCGGAGCAGTCACGCGGATTCGAGATTCTCTCCTCGCTGGGCGGCGAGGGCGGTGCCCTGGACAACATATACGCAGTCGCAGAGGCCCCGGAGGCAGAAGAGGCCCTCCGGAAGGCAGAACAGTTCGGATACAGCGCGGTCTGCGATTTCGTCCCGTCCCGCAGGCAGCAGGAAATACGCCTCGGAGCCTGGAAAGACTTCCTCGACCGCCATCCGGACCTTGAGGGCGAACTTGCCCGCGGGGCAGCGGCCGAAGGCTTTGCCAAGACAGCATTTGACCCGTTCAACGCATTGCTGCACAGTGATTTCGCCCCACAGGACATTGACTGGTTCGAGCCCGTAGCAAGCACTCTGGGGCAGTCGATGCTGCTGCACGGCGAAGACGGACACACCGTCGTCGGATATGTCAAGGTGCCCCAGGAGCAGGCCGCCCAGACCAAGGAAAGCATCATGACAGATGCCCCCGAAGGCTGTTTCTGCTTCGATTCCAGCGATGTCAGCTCGCGCCTTGTGAGCCTCCTGAGCGAGGATTTCGACAATGTCGGGTGGATATGCAGCCTCATCGTGTTCTTCTTCCTCTGGCTGTCATTCGGCTCGCTCGAACTCAGCATAATGTCATTCCTGCCCCTTGCCGTCGGCTGGGTGTGGATACTCGGAATAATGCAGCTCACCGGCCTTCAGTTCAACATCGTGAACATCATTCTGGCCACATTCATATTCGGCATGGGAGACGACTACACCATCTTCATCACCGAAGGACTGATGTACGAGCACGCCTGCGGCAAGAAGATTCTGACCTCATACAAGAACTGCGTGGCCCTGTCGGCCCTCATCATGCTCATCGGCATCGGAGCCCTCATCGTGGCACGTCACCCTGCGATGCGGTCACTCGCCGAGGTGACAATGGTCGGAATGTTTGCGGTCGTCGTGATGGCATATTACCTGCCGCCTCTGGTATTCCGCCGGCTGACCCGCAAGAAAGGCGCCGTGCGTGAGGTCCCTGTCACTATCGGAAGGCTTATGTGTTCTGCCGGAGCGATGACATTCTTCCTGCTGGCCTGCCTTTTCATCACGCCTGTCGTGCTGATTTCCAATGCGTTGCTGCCAAATACAGAGAAAAGGCGCCTGCGCTACCACAAGTTCCTGCAGGGCCTGTCCCGCTTCATAATCAACCATGTCCCGGGCACAAGATTCTCCTGGTCCAACCCGCACGGAGAGGATTTCTCCAGGCCAGCCATATTCATCAGCAACCACCAGTCCCACCTGGACGTCATGGCTGTGATGATGCTCACGCCGAAGGTCGTCATCCTGACAAACGACTGGGTCTGGAACAATTTCTTCTACGGTGCCCTGATCCACCGGGCCGAGTTCTATCCGGCATCGGACGGAATGGAGGCCAACATGCCGCGCCTGAGGGACCTTGTCGCGCGCGGCTATTCCGTACTGGTCTATCCGGAAGGCACACGCAGCGGGGACTGTTCGATAATGCGTTTCCACCGGGGCGCGTTCACCATGGCCCGCGAACTGGGCATAGACGTGCTTCCACTTTACATCCACGGGTTCGGATATGCCCTGCCGAAAAAGGATTTCATGCTCCGCAAGACCGGAATGTATCTCGAGGTAGGCCGCCGTGTGAGCCTTGACGAAATGCAGGCCCTGACACCTGACGGCTGGGACGAAAGGGCAGTGACACGCCATTTCCACCACCTCTATCTGGACGAGTATGCGCGTATCCGCCGTGAGCGCGAAACGGCCTCCTACAATGCCCAGTGGGTGAAATATCAATATCTCTACAAAGGCATCGACGCCGCCAGGGAATGCCGCTCCGTGCTGAAAAAGTCTGTCTATGATGAGATTGACGGCGGTTATGCCGGACAGGACAAGGTGGAAATCCACGATGCCGGATATGGCTGCTATGCCCTGCTGCTGGCCCTGTCACGGCCTGACCTTGACATCACCGCATACGAACAGGACGAGGAGAAACATCTTACCGCGACGCGCTGTCAGCGCATTCCTGACAACCTCCATTACGTACTGGGAAAATGAGACGGCCCCTTGCAATAATATTGATTTCCCTGCTGTCCTGCACCGCCGTGTGGGGCAAGATTTCACACGAACTGAGGGCAAGGGAGCATGTCGTCCTGGCCGGCGGGGTGACGCTCACACCGTTCATTCCGGACGGTATGGACACTCCGACCAAGGCCGTCATCGTATGTCCCGGAGGCAGTTACCACTGGCTTGACGAGCCGACGGAAGGCTATGATGTGGCCATGTGGCTGCAGTCCAACGGAATCGCGGCGTTTGTGCTGCGGTACAATCCGGGGACCAGTCATCACGAAAAGATGTACCGGAGCATTTTCAGCGCGATAAGGCATGTCCGCACCAATGCAGGGGAGTACAATGTGGCTTCGGACGCCGTCGGGGCCATGGGATTCTCCGCCGGAGGCCATCTGGTGATGAGCGCGGCCGAGTTCTGGACCTCGCGTGACGAACGGCCTGACTTCGTGGCACCGATCTACCCGGTCGTCACCATGAACGGCCCGTATGTGCACAAGCGCTCCAGGCGTGGTCTGCTCAATGCCCGTGAAAGACGCTCCCAGAGCATCCTGGATGAGTTTTCACTCGAAAAGAACATCCCCGAAGACTGCCCGCCGGTATTCCTTCTCAACTGCATCGACGACCCCATCGTGATGTATCAGAACTCTGAGCTTCTGGACGCCGCACTGACCAGTTCAAGAGTGCAGCACATCTATGTCCAGTACCGCACCGGCGGCCACGGCTTCGGCGCCACCGCCTCAAAACAAAATCCAGAAACCTCCCTCTGGCAGGGCATGTTCCTGGAGTGGATTGACGGGGTTCTGTAGGGGTCGCTCTCAAAAATCACTAATTAACAAGAAATCCGTTAGCGATTTTGTTTACGAAAGAGATTGCTTAACTTTGCCACTCGAAGGCTTCTCCAAAGCAGTCTTCGCAAAAAAACGAAACCCGATAGCTTGAATTGCTTCAGGGGCTACCGGGAATAAACATTGCAAATATATTAAATATTTCTGAAATACAAGACAATGGACTATTCAAAATTCTTGATTGCAGTATCGAGTGAAAGATTCAGCAGATATCTAACTGCTTGTGAGGGGAACAAATCAAGAGCGATGAGGCTATATCGACTCAATCAGGTATTGTCCAG
>JAZRVQ010000043.1:0-3180 GCA_045599265.1 Candidatus Cryptobacteroides sp.
TGGTTCTCTGCAGGATTATGCGAAGTAGGTTTCTCAAGATAGACATGCTTTCCGGCCTGGAGGGCCATGATGGCTGCAGGTGCATGCCAGTGGTCTGGAGTTGCTATCACGACAGCATCGATGTCTTTGTTCTCCAAGAACTTGCGTATGTCCTTCTCACCTTTTGGTGTCTTTCCAGTGATCTTGCTGACACTTTCCTGGCATCGTGCCAGAGCATCTGAATCGCAGTCACACAGGAAACCAACCTCGCATCCGGGCATCTTTGCAAAATTGGATGCCAGAGCCTTTCCTCTGGAATTGACACCAATGACACCGATGTTGATCTTGTCGTTTGCCCCTATCACCTTCTTTTTAGGTGCGGCTGATGCTTGGTACAAGAAAGAATTACCGACTACTGCCGTTGCGGTAACGGCCGCGGCCTGCTTTAAGAAATCACGTCTTGTACTCATATTTCAAAGATAATGAAAATTAACCAATAGTCAACTTATACCAGTAATAATCTATAAACCCTAGTCAAAATCAAGAAAGGACACACTTTCAAAGTACTCGCAGGGAGCACTTTCGAGAGGAATTTCCACCATCATTCTTGTGTACGGTTTCAAGATACTCATCGAGAAGTGTCTCAATCATGAACTTGACACCGCCATACTGAAAATAGCCCCTCAACGTCTGGACAGTAAGCAATATCCACTGCTCCATCATCTCCGTAATGATGTTGTCCAGACGTTCCCGGACCGTGTCAAGATAGTCCTTTATGCTATTCCCCCGTTTAGAATTGATGGCTGCTCTGAACTTGGATTCCCTGCAATAGAAACTGATGTTGAAAGTGCTGTGTTTCATAATGTTACCATAAAATTTGTGACCCACTTTCACCCGTTAGAATACGTTCGTGCTGGACGAACATAAAGGAGTCTGACGAATTATTTCGTCAGACTCCCAATGATAAAGATTATTTGAAAAATTATGGTATCACATCACTCTGATCAGTTGTCCTTTGTGCCTCATCCAATAACTGTCATTGAAATTGTCATAGATAAAACCACCCTCTCCAATGATGTCAAAAGCCACTCCCATCTCCTCATCCAGGTCTGATTCATCAAAGGCACTTCCCACATCTGCCTTCATATCCTGAGCCTTTGGATGGTCTTTGATTTGGGTAAAGGCCTTTATGACTTCAGCCCTCTCATTATGGCTCGGCAAACATAGTGATATAACACTAATACACCAAACAAATGTTTTACTATATCACTAATTCCAAATTATGAATCCACTTTAAAAAGTCAAAAGTCCCTCACCGCGCAATAATCTCCTGCCGAGGGACGATGACAGAAGTGCGAAAAAAGTTGCTGTTAGAGTGAGATATATTTGCATAATTCATTGATATTTATTAACTTGCATATAAATAATAAGGCAAGTCACTATGTTCAGAGAGACCGAAACAAACCCCCAGATGTCGTTGTTCGACAACCCCGCAGACTTGATGGGCAAGCGTGCGGTTAAGAAGTATGAGGACCCGAAGGCCTGGTTCAACCAGTTCTTCGCGCTGGTTACGTCCCAGATTGACGAGAAGGTGTTCATGCCTCTGTTCAAGGAAGGCAGAATGGGAGCCCCTACGGCATCCGTCCGCCGGCTGGTGGCGATGAGCATACTCAAGGAGGGGTTCGGCTGCTCTGACGAGGATCTTGCCGAGAAGTGCGACTATGACCTTCTGACCCGCAAAGCTCTGGGGCTTGTCCGTATGGATGATGAGGCTCCGTCCATCGACACCTACTATCTGTTCCGCAGGCGTATCTGCGAATACGCCGACTCTACCGGCGAGAACCTGATGGAGACCTGCTTCAGCCGCCTGACGAAGTTCCAGGCATCGAAATTCAAGATTTCCGGCAAGTCCGTCAGGATGGACAGCAAGCTCATCGGCAGCAACATTGCCTGGTATCCCCGCTATGAACTCATCCACAGGACGTTCCTTCAGGAAATCGACAAGTACATGCCCCGTCTCAATCCTTTCCTGAAGAAGAAGGTCCAGCCATGGCTTGAGGAGAATGCGAAGCAGACTGTCTACAGGAGCAGCAGCGAGACCATTCAGCAGCGTCTCGGTGAGCTTGGCCGCATCATATATGCCGTGCTTGTCCGGGTGAAGGCTCAGGACGGACTGCTCGGGCGCGTATTCGAGGAACAGTACACCGTCGAGCACGGACAGGTCACGACCCGTGACAGGAAAGCCATTAGTGCCGACAGCGTCCAGAACCCGAACGACCCTGATGCGGAGTACCGCCAGAAGGGAGACCAGAAGGTCAAGGGATACAGTGTGAACGTCACTGAGACCACGGATCAGGCTGACGCTCCTTCTCTCATCACCGGTGTTCAGGTGGAAGGGGCCACTGCTGCCGACAATGCCTTTTATGAGGGGGGTTACGCAAAGAGCGGGGTAACGACGGGGGCCGAGGTGGACACCGTCTTCAGCGACGGGGCCTATCAGAGTGCCGACAACCGCGCCCTTGCAGTCAACGGAGTATTCACCGGCATACAGGGACGTCAGAGCGCATACCTGCTGGATGAGAGCGAGGGAGGTACGGTCAGAATCACCGACACGAGGACCGGAGAGACGTATGAGGCAAAACTGACAAGGAGCGGAGCTCTCCGAATCCCATATCCGGGCGACAGAGCCAAATACAAGTGGCGCTACTTCCTGCCGAAACAACTGGAGTCGATGCGGTCCCGCAAGCGGATGAGTGACATCCCGCAGGAGGAGAAGAACAAACGGAACAACGTCGAGGCCACCATCTTCCAGCTCTGCTTCCACACGAGGAACAACAAGACCCGCTACAGAGGTAAGCGGAAGCACGAACTGTGGGCGCTCGCCAGATGTGCGTGGATAAATCTGCGAAGATTGGTAATCTTCGAGGCCGGAATGACCCCAAAAGGCACCACTCCGGGACGAAATGGCTTTTCCTTTGCCATATTGGCCGTCTTGAGGACTATGTCGCAGACTTTCGAACATCTGATTTTCTGTTTATACTCACCGACCGACACTCGCAAATGGGCGTGGGTGGACTGAAATATTAACTTTTTAAAGTGGACTCAAGGATTCATTTGTAATAATTGGTGGTGCAGCTTGTCGTGCCACGTTGTCCGGCGGCAGATATACTCCAAGGAAGACGAAGGATATCGATATGGTTC
>JAZRVQ010000044.1:0-6853 GCA_045599265.1 Candidatus Cryptobacteroides sp.
GCCGGCAGCCTCGCCGTGCCAAGGCATTCAGCCACCTCCCGGGCAATGATTTCCGCCTGGTTGTACCCTCTGCTCCAGCGCCTTGTCCAGTGGAGCGGAACGGGCATGACCACATCTATGTCAGCGAATTGTGGCGACTCGGCAAGCCGCATTCCCAGTTCCCGTGCAAACCTGCGCCCAAGGGGGATGTCCCCGCGATATTTCAGTGATTTTGTGATTTCGCGCCAGCCCGAAGCGCTCCGGTAGAAGAACAGCGCCGCGGCGTACGCGTATGGCTCGTCAGCCCAGAGCGCGTCCCGGCCGATCATCTCGTTGAACCGGTCAGCCATGGGGTTGTATTTCCTTGCCCAGTAATAAGTGTGAGGGACATCGCCCAGACAATAATGGCAGAGCCGGTCCTCATTCAGACCGAGCCGTCTCCCGCACACAACACATTTTCGCGGCAGCAGCAGGTCCAGCGCCGCTCTGACGCTCCTGCCGGCATCAGCCGCAATTTCTTTGAACATCATTGCGCCTCATCCATCTCCGTCAATGCGAAATTACAAAACTTTTGTAAATTTGTAGCATGATAAAGGCAATTATATTTGATATGGGAGGGGTCATCATCGACCTCAACATCGAACGCTGCTCCAACACCTTCAAGGAGAGGGCAGGCATGTACAAGATAGACGAATTCCTTGATCCGTGCCATCCAAGGGGCATTTTCTTCGACATGGAGTCCGGCAATACCAGTGTGGAGGAGTTCTACGGCCAGGCCCTCGGATATTCCCGTCCAGGCACCACAAGGGAGGACATTCTCCAGAGTTTCGGCTCACTTTTCGACGGCATCGACGCCGACAAGCCTGCCCTGCTGAATGAATTGAAGGAGAAATATCCTCTTTATATCCTGAGCAACAACAACCCTGTCGCCCTGGCGACAAGCGGCCCGCTGATGGCGTCGTGCGGTATTCCGCTGGAGACCACTTTCGTTGACTGCTTCTGGTCCTTCCAGTTCAAGATGATGAAGCCGGACGTGCGTTTCTTCAAGGCCGTCGCCGAGCGTATCGGTCTTGCTCCGGAGGAACTTCTCTTTATCGACGACTCTCCGAGAAATGCCGCGGCCGCAGCCGAGGCCGGTTGGAAATCAATATATTATATACCGCACACAGACCTGCGCAAGGCCATTTTTGACGTTTTAGACAACCAATAACACTATGTTCTCAAAGGAAATATACATCTCGCGCCGCCGGACCCTGCTGGAAAGGATGGCCGCTGAAGGTGCCACCGGAATCGCCATCTTCCTGGGCAACAACGAGGCCGCCCAGAACTACCGTGACAATTGTTACAAGTTCCGCCAGGACAGCACGTTCCTGTATTTCTGGGGCATCGACGAGCCTCTTTTCGCCGCCACAATCGACCTTGAGAGCGGCCAGGAATGCCTGTACGGCAATGATGTGGACATCGACGACATCATCTGGATGGGGCCGCAGGACAGTGTCGCAGTCAAGGCCGGACGGATCGGAGTGGCGCAGAGCCGCCCGTATGCCGATTTCTCCAAGACCGTCACCGATGCGCTCGCAAAGGGCCGCAAGGTGCATTTCCTGCCTGTTTCGCGCTACTGCAACGCCATCGTTCTGTCCCGTCTGTTGGGCCTTTCCACCGACGATGTGGTCATTTCGGGCAAGGCCGGCTGTGCCAAGGCATCGGCAGAGCTTGTCAGGACGGTGATAGGTATGAGGCTTGTCAAGGACGAACTCGAAATAGCCGAGATGGACAAGGCCTGCGACCTGGGTTACGAGATGCACACCGTCGCACGCCGCGGCGTCAAGGTCGGCACCGTCGAGCAGGACATCGTGGGCGCGATGGAGGGTGTGTCCCTCTCGAAGGGCTGGGGGACCAGTTTTGCCACAATCCTGACCCAGCATGGCGAGATTTTCCATTGCCACAGCCATGAATGCACCATCGAGCCGGGCCGTCTGCTGGTGGTCGATGCCGGCGTGGAGAGCAACACCCACTATGCATCCGATTTTACGCGCACCTACCCGACCGGAGGACAGTTCACCCGGAAGCAGCGTGATATATATAACATTGTGTATCAATGTAATGAATTGGCGTTCAGCCTCACCGGGCCAGGCGTCCAGTACCGTGACGTACACCTTGCCGTGGCAAGGAAAATGCTGGAAGGGCTCTCTTCCCTGGGCTTGGTGAAGGGCAATCTGGACGACATGGTCAGCGAAGGCATAGCCGGTCTGTTCATGCCTCACGGACTGGGTCACAATATCGGTCTGGACGTGCATGACATGGAGGATATGGGTGAGAACCTGGTGGGTTACGATGCCGACCAGACCCGTTCCCCGCAGCTCGGACTGGGCAGCCTGCGCATGGCGCGCCGCCTCGTGCCGGGCAATATCGTCAGTGACGAGCCGGGCATATATTTCATCCCGGACCTTGTCGAACTCTGGAAAAAGGAGGGCACAGGTAAGGACTTTGTCAATTTCGAGGCGCTCAGGGACTATTACAATTTCGGCGGCATACGCCTGGAGGACGACGTGCTCGTCACCGCTGACGGGGCAAGACGTCTTGGCAGCGCACGGCTTCCTATCTCCCCGGACGATGTCGAGGATGCAATGAAGAACGACTGATTATGGATGTGGTAATATCAATCATAGCTGTTCTGGCGGGCCTGGTGGGCATCGCCGGAAGCATTGTGCCGGGCATACCCGGTCCGCCTGTCGGCTGGGTGGGAATGCTGGTTCTGTATATCTGGGGCGGCAACGTGTTCGGCAAGGACATGCCGGTGTGGCTGCTGATCCTGATGTTCATCGTGATGGCCGTTGTCACCGTGCTTGATTTCATCGTGCCGGCCAAGATGACCAAGGTCACGGGCGGGGGCAGTGCAGGCTCCAAGGGTGCGCTGATAGGTATGATAGCCGGAATGTTCCTCACACCGATCGGAATGCTTCTGGGTTGTTTTCTCGGCGCCCTGATAGGCGAGTACGTGTTTGCCAAAAAAGACGTCATGCCGTCATTGAAGGCCGCCATCGGGTCCTTTATCGGCGTCATCACCGGCATAGGTCTCAAACTTGTCTGCACCGGCATAACGATGTGGCTGATAATAGTTTACTTGTAGGAACCTGTTTTGAAATGGTTTATTTAAAATTTTATAAGAGATTTTTTAGTTATTTTTTTTGAATTTTGAAGGAGCAATGGCGGACCATTGTGACTGAAAAATAAAGAAAAAATAGCAAAAAAGATATATAAAGGACAAATGGAATTATTTCAAAACAGGTTCTTAATTTCGATTGAATCTACCGGTACGCGATAGTATTTGTGCAGGTCTTCGGCAACCTTTTCGCTGAGGACCTGTATTTTTCTTCCATCCCGGGCGGCGGCCTTGATTTCGCGCTTTACCCTGAAGTTCAAGACATGCCTGCGGAGCCATGAGAAATGGTTCGGATCGTAAAGAAAACTGAGGTCGCTGAGAATCATACGGCAAATTTAATTAATTTTGTGGCTGCCAATGAAATTTTTCCGTCATATCTTCGTCCTTGCCGTCCTGCTGACGGCCGGTACTGGTCTTTCGGCGCAGTCACCATACTCCTGGGACAGCGACATCAGGCAGATCAGGAACAACATGATGCCGGGATTCAATTGCAAGGCAGACGATTATGTGCAGTATGCGCCGGGAGTGGTGACGTTCGGAATGAAGGCCTGCGGCTACAAGAGCCGGACAGGGTGGGGCAGGATGCTGGTCGCCGACGCGTTCTCGTATGCCACAATGGGTGCAGTGCTCAACACGTTGAAATACACGGTCAAACGTCCCCGTCCTGAGGGTACGGCCCGCAATTCCTTCCCGTCAGGGCACACCGCCACGGCGTTCATGATGGCCGGGTGGATGCACCACGAATACGGCTGGCGCAGCCCCTGGTGGAGCATAGGCGGCTATTCGGTGGCCACGCTGACCTCGCTTTCTCGCATTGCCAACAACAGGCACTGGATGAGCGACACCTTTGCCGGCGCGCTCATCGGAGTGGGTTCGGTCGAACTGGGATATTTCCTCTCTGACCTGATCTTCAAGGACAATTACCTCAATCCGGATTATGAGAAGCCGGAATTTCATTATTGCAGCGAGGAGCATGGCTATTACAGTGTTGGCCTGCAGTATTCCCGCCGTTTTGTAATGGCTCCGAAGGACCTCAAAGAGGGGGCTGTGATGCCGTTCCGGGGCAGTGACGTGGCCTTGAACGTGGAGATTCCTCTCCTTGCCGGGTCGGGTGTCTGCGTCCGTGCAGATGCCGGTTCGCTGCTGTTCCGTGATGTCACCCAGCCGGACGGAACTCTCTCGTCCACACCGTCTTTCAATGTGTACAGCGGTCAGGTCGGCATGTTCTGGGAACGCGATTTCGCTACTGTCCTCGAACTCGAGGTGCAGGCTATGATAGGTTATGCCGGACACAGGCAGGGCGGCGGCATCGATGTGTCGGCCGGGGCCTCGCTCAACCTCATCACCGGCAACAATTTCAAGCTTCGCGCACTTGCCGAATGGGAGACATTCTCATACGCCTCCCGCAACGATTCAGTCGGCCGCCCGTATCTCAATTCCATCCTTCTCGGATACTCGGCGGCGTTCTATTGGTAGCATGGCCCGCGGGCCGTGTCTTGCGGATTGTTACTTGATGAACCCCTTCTCCAGAAGCAGCATCGCGATCTGTACGGCGTTGGTGGCGGCTCCCTTGCGGATGTTGTCGCTCACGCACCAGAGGTTGATGCCGTACGGTACGGTGTCGTCGCGGCGTATGCGGCCCACGAACACGTCGTTCTTGCCCCAGGCATAGAGCGGCATCGGGTAGATGTTGCCCGCAGGGTCGTCCTGGACGGTCACGCCCGGCATTCCGGCCATAAGGCTGCGGACCTGGTCGAGTGTGAAGTCCTTCTCGAACTCGATGTTGATGGATTCGGAGTGGCCTCCCTGGACAGGTACGCGCACGGTAGTGGCGGTCACGGCGATGGAGTCGTCGCGGAGGATTTTCCTGGTCTCGTTGACCATCTTCATCTCTTCCTTTGTGTATCCGTTGTCAAGGAACGAGTCGATGTGAGGAAGGATGTTCTGGTCGATAGGGTAAGGGAATTTGGCGTCGTAAGTGCCCCACTCGGCACCCTCGCGCTCGATGTTCATCTGATTGATGGCCTTGTAGCCGGCACCGGTCACACTCTGATATGTGCTGACCACGATTCTCTTGATTTTCAATGCTTTGTGCAGAGGGGCGAGAGGCAGCACCATCTGGATGGTCGAACAGTTCGGATTGGCGATGATGTAGTCATCCTCGGTGAGGCAGTCGCCGTTGATCTCAGGGACAATGAGTTTCTTGCCCGGGTCCATTCTCCAGAAAGAGGAGTTGTCCACGACGCGGCATCCGGCCTCGGCAAATTTCGGGGCCAGCTGCTCCGATGTGCCGCCGCCTGCGCTGAAAAGTGCCAATGCGGGGCGCTGGGCTATCGCATCGTCCGCGCTGACCACTGACCACTCTTTTCCGGCAAATTTGACTTTTCGTCCGATGGATTTTTCCGATGCGACCGGGATGAGTTCGGTGACAGGGAAATTCATTTCTTCGAGGACCTGCAACATTCTGGTTCCTACCAGACCGGTTGCTCCGACAACTGCTACTTTCATGGCGTGTTTAGATTTTATCGAATACAAATATCGCATTTTTTCAATATATTCGTGACTGCAAATTCAATTTTTAAGTCATGTCATATACAGAATCATCAATCAGGGAAATCGTGGATGCGCAGAGGCGGTTTTTTGCCACGGGCGCGACACTTGACGTTGGGTGGCGCATAGCCAGGCTGCGCGAACTCCGGAATGCCGTCAAGGCGCACGGGGACGAATTTGTGGAGGCCCTGCGCACGGACCTGGGCCGCAGCGGGGTGGAGGCGTATCTGTGCGATGTTGCGCCGGTCATTGTCGAGATCAACGAGATGATACGCGGTCTTCGCCGCTGGGCACGTCCGGAGAGGCATTTCAGCGGCCTGATGTGCTTCCCGAGCCTGGTCACGAAGGTATATAAGATGCCGTACGGCGTGACGCTGGTGATCAGCCCGTTCAACTTCCCGATCCTGCTTACTCTGGGTGTCGTGGCGGCCAGTATCTGTGGCGGCAACACCGTCGTCGTGAAGGCAAGTTCGAAGTCTTCCGCCTGCACCGCCGCCCTGGGCAAGTTCATTGCCGAAGTGTTCCCGCCCGAATATGTGACCCTCATCGACGGGGGGCATGATGTGGCTGACATGTGCCTTGCACAGCGCTGGGACAAAATTTTCTACACCGGCTCGCCTGCTGTCGGACGGCACGTCCTGACCGAGGCCGCGAAGAACCTGACACCGGTCGCGCTGGAACTTGGCGGCGAGAATGGCAACTGGGCCGTCGTCCGGAAGGATGCCGATCTTCGTGACGCGGCACGCAAGATTGCGTTCTTCAAGGCCTGCAATGCCGGGCAGATCTGCATCAATATCAACCAGGTAGCCGTGGCCGAAGAGGTCGCGGAGCAGTTCCTGGCTCTGTTGAAGGAGGAGTTTATGCGTCAGCTGGGTGCGTCGCTGGCAGATGTGTTCCAGTCAGGGGCCCGGGACGGAGATGATTACCCTTGCCCTGCCGAGGGTGGTGGCACCAGGGATGACGGAGATGACTACCCTTGCCCTGCCGAGGGTGGTGGCACCAGGGATGACGGAGATGACTACCCTCGCCCTGCCGAGGGTGGTGGCACCAGGGATGACGGAGATGACTACCCTCGCCCTGCCGAGGGTGGTGGCACCAGGGATGACGGAGATGATTACCCTCGCCCTGCCGAGGGTGGTGGCACCAGGGATGACGGAGATG
>JAZRVQ010000045.1:0-10303 GCA_045599265.1 Candidatus Cryptobacteroides sp.
ATCGGAACAAAGAAAAGCTTTATCTCTCGCGTGGAAAAAGGAAGGGCCGATATCCAGCTGTCAACGCTGGTGAAAGTATTCCGAGGAGTTGGAAGAGAAATCAGTGTACGTGTTTTATAGTAGCATATCTGAAGTCCAGATGTGCCTAAGCCGCCTAACGCGGTAAGTTTGTTGCGGCAAAAATATTGTGGACTGTCTGCCCGTATTTTCAAATAAATCAGTAAATTTGTAATTTGTATGCTTATCTGTACCTCAAACAGTAATCCGTTCTACACCTCCCTTGTTCAGGGGGGGGTATTTAACTATTTAATATACAGAGCATTAGAGTTATCTAGTACTATTATTCGCCGTCCGATACCTCTCAATGGTACATCGGTCGGCTGTCTTTGTTTTCCAACCCATTGTCAATCAAATCAACAAAAATATGAAAAAAGAAGAACAAAACATCTACGTGTCTCCCAAGGTGAAGACCGTGGAAATCAAGGCTCAGGCTATCATCTGCCAGAGCCCCGGCACCGAGAAATTCGGTATGAGTGGTAACAGTTATGATGAAGACGATTGGGAGTAAGGAGGACAACGCTATGAAGAAGATCATTATTACACTCGCTGCAGTTGCAGCAGCATTCTCAATGGTTTCCTGCAACAAGGAAATGGTAACCCCGGAAGACAATCCGGCAATCGGAGAAAAGACAGTCATCTTCGCATCCACGGAGGACGGAATGACCAAGACAGCCCTTTCAGGCAATGACACCGACGGATACGAAGTCGTATGGAGCACAGGCGACTCATTCAATATCGGAGGCGAGACATTCACACTTGCCGGAGAAGCAGGCAAGAGCAGCGGCACATTTGAGGGTACCGTTCCTGCCGACGGGGACTATACCGTATATTATCCTTCCACCTATAACGGCACCGACTGGCCTGCAGCCCAGACCTACGTTGAGGGCAACATAGCTGGCTCGCCTATGAAGGCCGAGGTCACTGTCTCTGGCGGCAAAGTCCCATCCTTGGAGTTCAAGAACGAGGGCGGCATCCTGCGCCTGACCGTCGGGGAAGAGTCAGCATCAGACGAGTACACCATCAAGAGCGTCAAGGTCAGTGCCGACCAGTTGCCAAATTCTATCACTCTCGATTGTGGTACAGGAGTTGAGCTCGATGGCAGTCTGGTGTTCAACATCGCCATGCCGGCTGGAACATATACAGGTGTCACAATCAAATTATATACAACAGGTCCTAACACCTGCACAAAGTCTTTCAAGGGTACAAATGGCCTCGTAATTGAGCGCAGCAAAATAACTACAGCCTCATTCACCGCTAACTTCGAGTATGGCGGTCTGTGCTTCACGGCTGTAGAGGACAATGCATCCATAACTTTGTTAGCGTCTTCATTAACACCCAAACCCGATATGAAGTATAGCAAGGATGGTGTCAATTGGGATGATGTCGTTTGGGCGTATACTACAATATTAGACGTTGGAAATGTCGGTGATAAGTTATATCTCTGTGGTGAAAATCCTGACGGTCTAAGTCAAAGCTCTTCCAAAGACTTTATCATAAACGCAAGTAAAGTTGCAGCCAGCGGCAATGTAATGTCACTAATCGATCCTACCTGCCAAACTGATGAGATTCCAAACGATTATTGTTTTTATAAGTTGTTCGCAGGTTCGGGTAATACGCTATCAGCCGCTCCGGAACTGCCGGCTACTACTTTGACGGCCAATTGCTATTACCAGATGTTCAATGGATGTACAAATTTGACGAAAGCCCCAGAACTTCCTGCTACTACTGTGAAGGACTATTGCTATTACCAGATGTTCAATGGATGTAAAAATTTGACGAAAGCCCCAGATCTTCCTGCTACTACTGTGTCGAAGTTCTGCTATAACGGTATGTTCACTAACTGTACAAGCCTTGCCACTGCACCTAAGGTACTTCCAGCTACTACATTAGCTGAGAGTTGCTATAATCGGATGTTCAATGGATGTTCAGCTCTGGAAAAAGCTCCAGAACTTCCCGCTACCACATTAGTTAAGGGTTGTTACGGCTCGATGTTCACGAATTGTAAAAAACTTAATTATATCAAAGTACATTTTATAGACCATTCTGCAACTGGTTGCTTATCTACGTGGGTAAATGGAGTTTCAAGTACTGGCACATTCTATAAACCTGCTGGATTAACTGATTTGCCGACAGGGTACGCAGGCATTCCTACAGACTGGGCAGTCGTTGATTTCTAAGCCGCCTATACCTCCCGTATTGGAGTAGATACAAGCCTCTGCACTTTCTGCAGGGGCTTTTTTAGTTCGTCCAGCACGGGCATAATGTAAGCCTCCGACGAAGTACGTCTTGACGGATTGAGATAAAGTGTAGCCGCCACTACAGGGTATTACCCTGGCAGTGGCGGCTATTACTCGGTAGTATAGGGTGCTACCTGACAGTGCCTGTCTTCTGTTGCCAGTTGCCGGGTAGGAGTTCGGATAGGTCGCCTTTTCCGAGTTCGTATTCCGGGAGCCGCTTGAGAACGTCTTCCATCCAAGTCCTCGGATCGATGCCCACAGCCTTGCAGGAACTGATGAGCGAGTATGCTATCGCAGCGCGGCAGGCGGCTTCGATTTTACTGATGTCGAGTCTGTCGATTATTGCACTGACCACTCTTGCGGGATGGTTTTGTGGAAGATAATCGCCAAGACATGGAGGAAGAAGCAGATTGTCGTTGGGATTGTAAGATTTAAAGACTACCTTTGACATTGCTTGATAGAGATTATTTTCTTTTGATTGCAACTACAAGATAGTAATTTTCTATCACAAAATAAAATAGCTATTCCTTTGAATTTCAAAAGAATAGCTATTTTATTTGGCTTCTGCCGAAGATGCGCTCGGAGACAGGATGACACGACAAAGAGGTGTATTCTAATGCTTCTTTGCGGTTTTCTTTGACTTTCTGCCGGAGAGGCGCTTGAAGGCGATGAAACCGACGATGGCGAGGAAGGCGACTGCAACGAGGATGATTGTCGTGACAGAAGCCTTTGAGCCTTTGACACGGCCCCACATGGCGAGGAGTTTGTCTGTGTCTGCGCCCCAGTCATGCTCGAGAGCGCAGCGCCCGATGACTGACAGGTCAGGATAGAGGATAGGGTCCACGCAGACGCTGTCTGCATCTTCTCCGAAGAAATAGCTGAGGTTGATAGGCTCGTATGCCTCTTCATCAATCTGGGAGTCGAGGACTTCCTTGGAACCGTTGGCCGAGATATAACCGGTCTCCTCCATATTGCGGATAGCGATGTCCGGGCGGCACATGAAGTTGATGAAATATGTTGCAGCCTCGATGTTCTTTGCGTATTTAGGGATTACCCAGCCGTCGAACCATACAGTCGAGCCCTCTTCAGGGACGATATAGTCGAGCTTGACACCCACGCTGGCGGCCTCTTCGATGGCCCATACGGCGTCACCGGACCAGTTGAGGGACACGTATGCGCGCTCCTTGGTCATCTGCTCCTTGCCAAGGTCTGCCTCGAAACCGCAGACATATGGCTTTGCCTCCATGAGGAAAGACTCTACAGCGGCAAGCGACTCGTCAGAAGAATCCCTCATCAGTTCCTGGAGAGTTACGTTTCCAGCCTTGAGTTCGTCCTGCTTGAGATAGATGAGCACAGGTGCATAGACATCCCTCGGGGCATCCTTGATGAGAATCTTGCCTGCATACTTCGGATTCTTCACGACTGCCCATGTGGAAGCATCTTCCCTCGACACCTTCTCTGTGTTGTAGATGATACCGGTCGTGCCCCACATGTATGCAACCGAGTAGGTGTTTGCATCGATTTCCGGGTTGATTTCGGAGAATATCTTCTTGATATATGGAGAGGTGTTGTTGGCGATATAGTTCTCTGTGCCTGTCTTCTCGAGAGCAGAAAAGTCAAGAGGAAGAAGGAGACCGTCGTTGAGCATGCGCTCGATGATGTAGTCGGAAGGACATACGACATCGAAGTCCTCGTGTCCCTTCTCGATCTTGGAAAGCATGGCCTCATTGACGTCGAAAGTCATGTACTTGACCTCGATGTCCTTGCCGGTCTGTTCCTTGTACCAAGCCTCGAACTCCTCGATCACGCCCGGATGATAAGTGCCGTCGTCATCGGTGAAGCTTTCTGCGATGTAGCTGGACCAGTTGTAGACTTTCAGGACCTCTGTCCTGTCCTGTGCGAGAGCAGAAACTGCGCAGAGAAGAGCAGCTGCAAAAGCGAGAGTCTTAAAGATTCTTTTCATTTTTCAGTGTTTTGTATCAGTTGTTGTTTGCGTTTTTTCTGGAAGAACGGATGTTGAACACCACCAGGGCGATGAGGATCACAAGGAAAATGATGGTCATCAAAGGCTTCAGTTCCGGTGTCAGGCCACCCTTGCGGGCATCCGCATAGATGAATGTTGACAGGGTCTCGAGTCCGTCGGAGCCGCGGGTGAAGAAAGTCACAGCGAAATCATCGAGACTCATCACGAACGACAGCACGAATCCCGAAATCATACCCGGAAGCAGCTGAGGTACAAGGACTTTCCTGAGCGCCTGCATAGGAGTGGCTCCGAGGTCAAGCGCGGCTTCGTATATGTTCGGATTCATCTGGGAAATCTTCGGCATCACGTTGAGGACAACGTACGGGGTACAGAAAGTAACATGTGCCAGTATCACGGTGACCATTCCCTGGCTGACTCCCAGCGCAACGAAAAGCAGGAAGAGAGACACACCGGTGATGATGTCAGGGTTGAGCATCGGAATATTGTTGAGGAACTGCATCGTCGATTTCCTGCGGCCTGTCATGTAATATATGCCGATAGCCGCCAGCGTTCCGAGCAGCGTCGCGATGACAGATGCCACAAGTGCGATGAGAAGGGTGTTCTCAAGCGCGGATATGATATTGACAGCCTTGGCGGAAGCCCCGGTGAAGAGGTTGGTGTAAAGATCGGTCGTGAAGCCTGTCCAGTTGCCAAGGGACTTGGCCTTGGTGAACGAGAACACTGCGATGAACGCGATAGGCGCATAAAGAAGGAACAGCACCAGCGCCAGATAGATACGGGAAATGACTTTCTTCATCACAGCAATCCTCCTGCACTTTCTTCATCCTTGCCGTTGCTGGCAAGCATGGTGATACCGATAATGATGAGCATTATGAATGACAGGGCGGCGCCCTGGTTCCACATCAGGTTGTTGAACTGCTCGTTGATCACCGAACCGAACAGCATCACAGTGTTGTTGGTAAGGATCTCCGATACGGCGAATGTGGAGACTGTGGGCATGAACACCATCATCGCCCCGCTCAGTATGCCCGGCATGGACAGGGGCAGCGTAACCTTGAAGAACGCTGTCACAGGGCCGGCGCCAAGGTCCTGGGCCGCCTCGATGTATGATTTGTCCATCCTGTTGAGGACATTGTATATAGGGAAAATCATGAACGGCAGGTAATCATACACCATACCGAAAATGAGTGTTCCCTTTCCGAGTCCGATGCCGGATATGCTGAATATCTCGGCGATGGAGATGGTCCTCATAAGGGCATTGATCGCCATCGGGGCAATGAAAAGCATTGCGGTCAGGCTGCCCTTGTTGATCTCCTTGTCGGCAAGGATGTACGCCACCGGGTATCCGATAAGGATGCACAGCAGGGTGTTGTACAGCGCAATCTCCAACGACACAAGGAAAGACCCGAAAATGTTGCCGTCAGTGAAGAATGCTGACAGATAAGTCAGCGTGAACTCACCGCTGGTGTTGACCACGGCATAATATGCCACGATCAGCAGCGGAGCCACGACAAAGAGCAGCAGGAAAATAAAGTATGGCAATGCCCAGCTGGAACGCTTCCTCATCTTCTCTACTCGGTTATCTTGATGACACGGATATCCTTCGGGAGGATGCGGATTCCGACAAGGTCACCCTTGTCCCAGACGTCATTTGTATCCACATACAGTTCGTTACCGTCCTCCGTCAGAACCGTGAGGTGGTAGTGGTCGCCCTTGTAGAGAAGGAACTGTATCTCGCCGGCAAGCACGCCGTCTTCCTGATGGTCGAGAAGGTCCACCTTGTCAAAATCGACTTCGATCCTGACCTCTGTCCCCTTTTCCAGTCCGTTGACATCACACTCGAACTCGCCGCCGAATATCTCGACAGTGCTGTCCGAAGTCACGGTGCCCGGAAGAGTGTTGCAGACACGCTCCTTGTGCATGACCTGTATGTCCTGAGGCTTGATTATGAGTCCGACGGTACTGCCTATCTCGAAGGCGTTGTAATCCTGGATCATCAGTTCATAGCCCTTGTCAGTATCGACGAACATCTCGTAATGGACGCCCTTGAATATGCAGGACTTGACAGTCGCGGTGAACTGCGCGGCATCGAGACGGCTGTTCATGATATAGATGTCTTCCGGACGGATGACCACATCGACTGGGACATTCTCGCCGAAACCCTCGTCGACGCATTCGAAGTCGTGGCCTGCAAATGACACCTTGCGGTCCTCTATCATTGTGCCGTTGAGGATGTTGGACTCGCCGATAAAGTCGGCGACGAACGAGTTCTGAGGCTCATTGTAGATGTCAATCGGGGTGCCGATCTGCTGGATCTTGCCGCCGTTCATCACGACTATGGTGTCCGAAAGGGTCAGCGCCTCTTCCTGGTCGTGGGTGACGTATATGAAGGTGATGCCAAGTTTCTTGTGCATCTCCTTGAGTTCGATCTGCATGTCCTTGCGCATCTTGAGGTCGAGAGCCGCAAGAGGCTCGTCGAGCAGGAGGACCTTAGGCTGGTTCACAAGGGCTCTGGCGATGGCCACTCGCTGCTGCTGGCCGCCGGACAGACTGTTCACGTCACGGCTCTCGTAGTCGGTCATGCTCACCATCTTGAGCACCTTCTTCACCTTCTTCTCGATCTCCTCTTTGGGGAGTTTCTGGAGTTTGAGTCCGAAAGCGATGTTGTCATACACGTCAAGATGCGGGAACAGGGCATATCGCTGGAACACAGTGTTCAGCGGGCGCATGTGAGGCGGAACGTCCACAATGCTCTTCCCTTCCATTGTGATCTCTCCCTCGTCTGCCTGGGTGAAGCCGGCGATGATGCGCAGGAGTGTGGTCTTGCCGCAGCCGGACGGGCCGAGGAGCGTGATGAACTCGCCTTTCTTGATATAAAGATTGATGTCGTCGAGTACCTTCTTGTCACCGAATGACTTGTGAATGTGCTCGAGGTTGATGATGACGTCCTCTTTGTTCACCATTATTTCTGGAAAAGATTTGTAAGGTTAAGGTTGTAGGTTACACCGAGATTGATGGACAGCCCATCCTCGCAATAATAATTGTTGTATGCGACGACACCGTGCACGCGCAGGTCCTGGCTGTCACGCAGAGGGTACCATTGCACACGGGCTCCGGCATTCCAATATGTCTCCTTTTCGAGGCGTGGAAGGCAATACAGATAGTCATAGTCGCCTCCAAGGCTGCTGTATCCGCCCAGAAGGGCAACATCAACCTTGTCATTGAAGTTGTATATGACGCCGCCCTGAAGCTGCCATTCCTGACCGAAATACTTGCCGTTGCCCGGGAATGCGCGGTTCTGCCAGTCCAGACGGAACGTGAAGTCGCCGGCATAGAACTCCTGGCCGAGGGCAATCATGCTCATATATTTCTTCTGGTCATACTGGATGAGGTTGGTCGACCAGATGGTGGTGAGCCAGTCCCACTCCCCTCTCCACTGGAGGGAATAGTTGAACAGCTTGCTGCCGAACGACCTTTCACCGAACGGTGAGGTCTGCCACTGGAATGCGAAGCTGCTGGTCTCCGAAGGCAGGGTGTAACGAGCTGTCGCGCCCCACTGGTACACATTGTACTCGTTCCAGAAATACGACGTGAGGTCATAATAGGAGTCGAAATCATACTGGTCGGTCTCGATGCTGCCCACAAGGGTGACATCCTTGCCCACGGTGAAATCGAATCCTCCCCAGTCTCCTGATGTGCTGAAGGTGAGGTTGGCCCAGTCGAGCCAGTTGGTGTAACCACTCCTAAACAAATTGGCCCCCACTGAATTGTCCTCAAAGTCCGTCACATAGAGGGAACGAGGATCGGTGGAAAGCCAATGGTTTGCAACTGAATAGGAGAACCAGTCTCCGATGTTGCCGTCAATGAGTGTGTAAAGAGATGTGTTGCTGAAAAAATCCTCAGCGTCAAACTGCCATCCGTCGGATGCTCCCAAAGGCACAACTGGCCTGGCGTCAAGTCTTGCGACTGCTGACACTTGAGGGACGTTCCCGGATGACTCAGCCTCTTGAGAGAGCACTGGCAAGCAGCAGAATATTGCCGCTATCAGAACTGTCACTTTCTTCATTTCTCTGAACCATAAAAATCTTGTGAAAATTTCGGTGCAAAGATATGAATTAAATCAGCATATCAAAGATATAGGGGACTTTTTTTTAGAAAAGATACCCGATATTTATGTAGAAGGCCCCTGTACCGTCCTGTTTGTAGTACGGACTGGTCTTTTTGTAGAAATTGCTGATCGGCATTCCGTACTCGAACGCAACGATGAAGTTCTCGTTCATGATGAAGCGCAGACCCAGACCGGTGGTGATGTGAGGCATCTCCTTGAGCCAATTGCCATCGACAGCGTTACGGTTCTTGTAAGCTTCATAGGACTGCAGGGCGTTGATATATTCAAGAGACCCCGGAGTGTACGGCGACTTGAATTCCATGTCGCGCTGGCGGGTCACCATCGTTCCGTCGCTGAAGAGGCTGAGCGCGAACGCCATGTTCTGCTTGAGCCACTTGAAGGATACGAAGCGGTAACGGAACTCGGCATTGTAACTTGCCATGTCAAGACCCATCACGCGGTCACGCAGGATACCGCGTACCGTACGGTAGCCGCCCATACCGTCCTTGTCGTCGTTCTCGCCGAGCAGGGTGATGTACGGACAGACATAATAAGGACAGTCATCTGTGAACGAACCCTCATAATTGAGGCGGTATGCAAATGTGAGCACGTCATTCTTCACGATTGGCACATAATGGCGCCAGGTGAATGAGTAACGGTAATATGGATTGGTGGTTCCAAGCCACTTCGGAGCAAGGGCCACGTGTCCCTCGGCCCAGATGCCGCGGGTCGGTGCGCCTTCCTTGTCGCGGGTGTCGTACATGAGGCCGGCACGCACGGAACTGTTGAAGAAGCCGGTCTTGTGCACGTCCATCGTCTCTTCAGGACGGATAAGTCCCCAGTCGATGTACTGCTCGAAGAGAGTAGGCATTGCATCAGGATAAAGATTGTATTCCGGCTTTCCCTTGTTGATGCTGGCACGGTTGATAGGCTGCTCGCGGAAATAACGGAAGTTGTAACCTGCTTCCCAGTAGAAATGGTCTGTGATATGCCCCACAAAGTCTGTCTTGAAGAAGGCTGTGATGCGGTCCGCACGGTAATATGGAGTGAACAGGTACTGGGCCGGGTCCTGTGCGCCTTTCTTGTTGGCCTTGCCCATTGCAAGACGGTCATAGTCGAGATATGACTGATAGCCGTTGAAACCATAGAAGTCGAATGCCTTGTCAACTGACACGACAGCCGCGGAAGACCAGCGGACTCCCGGGATGAGTTTCTTGTTGTCATACATCACCTGGAAGAGCATCGAGCCCTTTGTGAACCAGGATGCCTCGAAATACCACTTGCTGAAGTAGTTGGGATAATCGCTTCCGTCACCATAGTTGAATATGTTGAGGATGGCGCCAAGCTGGAAACCCTTGTCGGCATCGAATGCCACTGCAGGGAGCGGGCCGAAATTGAGCCCGGTCTTTATGATCTCGCCCTTGTCGTTGTATGTAACGTTCTTTTTAGGTTTCTTTTCCTTTGCGGCGACGACCGTTTCGGATGACATTTCTGCCTCGGAGACGGCTTCATTCTCAGTTTCAACGCCCTCTGCGTCATTTGCAAAGGCAGGTGCTGCAAGCGCCAGAGCAAGCAGGGAGACAAACAGTTTCTTCATATTGGTAAAAGGTTTTATCTTTTTTATCAGTGCAAAGATATTAAATAATTCAAATACTTTGTTACCTTTGCCATATTATTATAGAATAATTGTAGACAGTATATGAAAAAGATCTTAACAATCCTTGCAGCAGCGCTTTTCTGCACATCTGCATTCGCACAGTTCACCATCGAGGCAGGCTACAACAATTCAAGGCTTTACTCCAAAGTCCTTGGTGAGAGATCCACCCAGATGCTCAACGGTTTCCAGGTAGGCATCGACTATTCGCTCAACCTCGGCGGAAGTGACTTCAACCTCAATCCCGGCGTATATTTCGA
>JAZRVQ010000046.1:0-7942 GCA_045599265.1 Candidatus Cryptobacteroides sp.
CGGTTTAGTACATTTTCAGTACATTTTTGCGAATTGCCAGATATGAAAAATGCCCTACAACATCGTGTAGGGCATTTTGTGGCGGTGCGGACGAGGCTCGAACTCGCGACCTCCGGCGTGACAGGCCGGCATTCTAACCAAACTGAACTACCGCACCATTATTTATTAAAAGCGTTTGGGCTTTACTTCCTTTCGGAAAGCGGATGCAAATATACGGCAAAATTCATTATCTGCAAATTTTTTTTGAACTTTTTATATCACTATATTTGTACTCTTATTTGAGCGAACATGAAGGAAGAGGGCAATATCGTAATTAAAGGCGCCAAGGTCAACAACTTAAAGAATATCACGGTGGAGATACCGCGCGGCAAGTTTGTTGTCATCACCGGAATTTCAGGCAGCGGCAAGTCCTCGCTTGCTTTCGACACTCTCTTCGCCGAGGGCCAGAGGCGCTTTGCAGAGAGCCTTTCCTCCTATGCCAGGCAGTTCCTCGGCAGGATGTCCAAGCCTGACGTCGAGACTATTGAGGGCATACCTCCCGCAATCGCCATCGAGCAGCGCGTCAACATCAAGAACCCTCGTTCCACCGTCGCCACCACCACTGAGATATATGACTACCTTCGCCTGGTGTTTGCCCGGATAGGGCGCACATATTCACCGATAAGCGGCGAAGAGGTCAAGTGCAACACCGCCAATGACGTGATGGAGTATATGTTCTCCACATCGGGGGAGGCTGTGCTGTACATCCTGGCCGATGTCAATTGGTCCGCACGCGATGACAAGGTCGAACTCATGCTGGCCCTCAAGGAAGAGGGATACACGCGTTTTCTTGCCGATGGCAGGCCGGTGCGCATCGAGGAAGTCATGAAGAAGGCCGGGGCGGGGGATTACCCTTCGGAAGTGTTCCTGCTTGTTGACCGTGTCCGCACTGACTCTCCGCGTGAAGGCCAGCAGTGGGATGACCTCCAGACCAGAGTGCTTTCCTCCATTGAGTCCGCATTCAACAAGGGAAACGGCACGCTTGTCGTTGCCGCCGACGGTGCCCCGTCAGATACATACAGATACTTCATAAACCGCTTCGAGGCCGACGGGATGACTTTCACCAGACCTGACGAGTTCTTGTTCAGCTTCAACAGTCCGTTGGGTGCATGCCCGGTGTGCGGCGGTCTGGGCAAGATAATCGGAGTCAGCGAGGACCTGGTCGTGCCGGACAAGAGCCTGACCATATATGACGGTGCGATTGCATGTTGGCGCGGTGACAAGATGAGCTGGTTCAAGGACCATCTGGTGCTTAATGCCGAACGGTACCATATCCCGGTATTCAAACCATATTGCAGCCTCACCGAAGAGCAGAAACGCCTCATCTGGGACGGCTATGACACCGGGAACGAGGCCACCAGCATCATCGGCATCAACGAATTTTTCCGCTGGGTTGAGAAGAACCGCTACAAGATCCAGTACAAATACATGCTCAACCGCTATTCAGGCAGGACCACCTGTCACGAATGCGGAGGCAGCAGGCTGAGAAGGGAAGCCCTGTATGTCAAGGTCGGCGGCAAGAACATCCACGAACTGTTGTCGATGAATGTTGATGCCTTGATGGAATTCCTTCAGAATCTGCAACTTACCGAGTATGAACACGGCATTGCAGGCAAGGCTCTGGACGAGATATGCTCACGCCTCAAATATATCCAGGACGTCGGTCTTTCCTACCTGACACTCAACCGCGCATCCAACACACTCAGTGGCGGTGAAAGTCAGCGCATCAACCTTGTCACCGCACTTGGCAGCAGCCTGGTGGGGTCGATGTACATTCTTGACGAACCGTCCATCGGACTCCATCCGCGCGACACCGAACGGCTCATCGCCGTCCTGAAGAGGCTGCGCGACCTGGGCAACACGGTCGTTGTAGTCGAGCACGACGAGGAGATCATGCGTGCTGCAGACCTGCTCATCGACATGGGACCACGTGCCGGTGTCGGCGGCGGCGAGATTGTGTTCAATGGAGTGCTGCCGGAGCGCCAGAATGACGCCCTGCTGGCCTCCAGACCAGAATTCGACCGTTCCATCACATTGCAGTACCTGCTCGGCCAGAGAGTCCGCTACCAGCGCGAAAAGCGCAAGGCAAACTATTATATCACCGTCGAGGGTGCTATGGAGCACAACCTCAAGGACATCAATGTCAAGTTCCCGCTCAATACATTGACCGTCGTTACCGGCGTCAGCGGCAGCGGCAAATCCTCACTTGTCGGTGACATTCTTTATCCGGCACTTTACCGGCACATCAACGAGACTGGCGAGGCTCCTGGCACGTTCCGTGGGCTGAGTGGCAGCCTTGACCGCATTAACCGTGTGGAATATGTGGACCAGAACCCTATCGGGCGCAGTTCACGCTCCAACGCCGTGACATACCTCAAGGTCTATGACGACATACGCAAACTGCTCAGCGAGCAGCAATATGCCAGACTGAACGGTTACGGACCGTCACATTTCTCTTTCAACCAGGAAGGCGGACGCTGCCCTGAATGTCAGGGAGAGGGTTTTGTCAAGATCGGCATGCAGTTCATGGCCGATGTCACGATGCTGTGCGAGGCATGTGGCGGCAAACGTTTCAAGCCCGACATCCTCGAGGTGCGTTACAAGGGACGCAACATTGACGACATACTCAATATGAGCGTGTCCGAGGCCATTGATTTCTTCGGGTCGCAGACAGACGAGACAGCCCTCAGGATTGCCAAGAGGCTGCAGCCGCTGGTCGATGTCGGCCTGTCCTACATCACTCTGGGCCAGAGCAGCAGCACCCTCAGCGGAGGCGAGAGCCAGCGCATCAAACTGGCGTACTTCCTCTCTATGAATCTCGACGAGGAATCCAGAGCATCCAAGAAGCAGAAGATACTCTTCATCTTCGACGAACCTACGACCGGACTTCATTTCTATGACGTGGAGAAACTGCTCCGCTCGTTCGACGTGCTGCTCTCAAAGGGGCACAGCATTGTGGTGGTGGAACACAATCCGGACGTCATCAAGGCGGCGGACTGGGTCATCGACCTCGGACCGGATGCGGGTGACAGGGGAGGCGAAGTGGTGTTCGCCGGCACTCCGGAAGATCTCAGAAACGCAGACACATTTACGGCAAAATGGATATAGTCATTACATACGTCAACGGTCTTGACCCTGTGTGGCAGGCTGATTATCAGGAGTTTGTGGGCGGTGATGTGACCGCCAAGCGTTTCCGTGACTGGGGCACGCTCAAATATCTGCTGCGTGGCATTTCGAAGAATATGCCTTTCGTTCGCAATGTCTATCTTGTCGTCTCGGGAGAAAGCCAGGTGCCACAGTGGGTGGACCGCAACAATGTCCACATCGTCTGCCACAGGGACATCATTCCTGCCGAGGCTCTGCCTACTTTCAACTGCAACACCATCGAGCTGTTTCTGCACAGGATTGACGGACTTGATGAGCAGTTCATCAATTTCAACGACGATATCTTCCCTGTGAGACCGACTTCTCCGGAAGATTTCTTCGTGGACGGCAGACCGTGCGTCAAGCATTCACGCTGCCTGATCGCGCCTAATCTTTTCCGGAAAATGGTGCGCGAGAGTGACCGTGCGGCCCGGAAGGCTGCCGGACGCCGTCCAGGACTGTTCTTCCTTCGTCAACAGCACACCTGCTGCCCAATGCTTGTCAGTGCCAATAACGAGGTCTTCGGCAAACTCGGCGCCGACTTCATCAATGCCACTCTGAGCCGCGTCAGGGAGCCCCGCAATCTGACGCAGTATGTTTTCTCTGACTATCTGTATTACACCGGAGGCAATGTCGAACGGCGCATCTCAAACAAGCATTTCTCGCTTGCAGCATCGTCTGTGGCTGATATAGCCGGATTCCTGGCTGAACCGACGTCCAATTTTGTCTGCATCAATGACGTGCAGATGAACGATGAGAAATTTGTGCGTTTCAGGGACGGGATTCTTGCAGCTTTCGAGAAGGCATTCCCGGAACCATCACGCTTCGAACTTTAGATTTTGCGCGGCATAGTCACGAACCAGTACCAGAACCAGGCCTTGAACCTGCTCATTCCCATCACGTCGGTGAGGACTTTCTGATTGAAGGTGACATTGTCCTTTTTCTTCTTGGAGAGCGATCCTCTGCGGACAATATAGCAGGCCAGAGGCTCCTGAAGACCGTATGCCACATTGCATTTCTCCAACACCTTGTACCAGTGGGCCCAGTCCTGGGCGATCCTGAGTTCCGGACTATAGACCTTGCCGACTTTTTCGGTGTCATACATCGCCGTCAGGCATGGGATCTCATTGCTCTTCCTGATGCGCTTGAGGTCTATGCTCTTTCTGCATCCGACAATGCGGTAAGGCTGCCCGTCCTCGTAGCATTTGAAATAGGCTGTGTAGGAGAATCCGCAATTTTCCTCCTGCATGAATGCAATCTGCTTTTCGAGCTTTTCCGGCACCCATCTGTCATCGCTGTCACAGAAGGCCATGTAACGCCCGGATGCTCTCTGCAATGCATTGTTGCGGGCCACTGCGCAGCCTGAATTCTTGTCAAGAACTTCCAGTTTGATTCTGCTGTCCGATGCTGCCAATGCTCTGACTGTCAATGCTGTGTCATCGGTGGAACAGTCGTCCGTTATGAGCAGTTCCCAGTCGGGGAATGTCTGTGCCTGAATGGATTTTACCGTCTCCGTGATGAAGCTGGCGGAGTTGTATGCGGGCATTATGATGGATATGAGTGGCATGGCCGTTAATAATCATTTTAACTCGCAAATATAGTCATAATTCAGTTATGGTTCGCACACAATCATGATGGCCGCCGACTCATTGACCGGAGGTCCGGCAGAGGGGTACAGAATGCCCGTTCCCTTGCCCTTGAGTGTGAGTGTGACACCTTTTCCGTCCTTGTCTAAAACATAGTCGTAAATGCCTTCTCTGCGGTCTCTTTCCAGTTCTTCTATGCCGATGTCAAACGGCGCGTCCGGAGGGCTGAATTCGCACCAGACCCTTATGACATCGCCAATGTGGCCTTCGATGTAATTGGCTGGGTAGTACCGGAACCATGGACTGCCGTCATACTTGCTCGAAAGACCGCTGCGGTCGATCCGCCACGCCGGCGTCCGGCTGTCGCCGAGTCCGTCTCCCTCCGGGATGACCGTCACCGTGTAGTGGCTGTTCCTGGTCACATCCCCGAGCCTGAAGCGGTAGATTAGTTCCTGTCCGGCCGCAGTGTACAGTTTGGGAGAGTCGTACTGTGCCCTTATCTCGACGTAAGTGCCTGTCAGTTCGTCATTTCCAGATAGATTTTCCGTCAGGTATATCTCTGCACCGCGCGACCATTCCCTCCAGTATCCGGCAGGGAACAGGTCGTCTTCATTCATTGCTCTGCTTGGGGCGAACATGCTCACGCTACGTGCCTCGCCGCCGATTCTGGCCTCTGTTATGTCCACATTCACGCCCTCGTCCAGCCGGCTCTTGTCCACCATCAGCGTCAGCCGCGCCATCGTGCGTTCGAGCTCAATCCTGACCGTGCAGTCCTTCTCCGGGGCGATGAACTTTGTCAGGCAGGCGCTCATCGGGATGCCCCTGCTGAAGTCGTCCGGTCTGCTGAAATGGCAGCGGAACTCCCTGACCTGCTCCAGTGTACTGAGGTTCGGACGGTATCCCAGATTGGCACATGCAAAGATTGTGTATCCGCATCCTCTCAGCAGCGTGATGTCCAGCCTTTCGCCGCTGTCACGGAATATCCGGTCTTCCATGTATCCGGACGAATTGAATATGAATACGGCCACATCTGAAATCCTGTCCTCATCCGGCAGGGCAGACCTGGTAGTCTGCGTGACGCCGAATTCGATGCCGACACAGACTCTCTCAGGAGTCCCTGCCTCACACCCTGCCAATGCCACGGTGGCAGCAAATGCCAGGAATGCGGATATGGCTTTCGCCGCCAGACGCCTCAATAATGTTCTTCCCATCCTTCAATCTCCTCCCATGGCTTTATTGACAATATGGTCCCGTACGATGACGACGATGCCGCGATATCCGGTCCTGACGTGCCTGTGCGTGTCAAAGTCACGTCGAAAATGTATTCCTGTCCGCGTCCGATCCCCGGCGTGCCACTGACAGGTCCGCACCATTCCCTGTTGATGTCGATGGGCCAGTACCATGTACGACCGTCCACCTCGCCCTCTATGACGAGCCTGGTGAAAGGGGAGCCGGCTGTCTCGACGGCGTTCGTATTGGGATAGCAGTACAGACTTATCCCGGTGCTGACCGTCGTCTTGCCTATCTGTCCCGGGAGCGGTCTCTCCTCACTCCGGTATTCTATCGACTCTGTCCTGAAATCTTCTTCCTCCATCAGCCTGCACCTTGTGTTGAGGCTGCTCAGATAGACTTTCCCATTAACCAGTTTCTGGCCTTCGTATGGTCTGTCAGTGAAATCGCATCTTATGCTCCGCAGCGTCACACGCGACAGAAGGGGAGTGAGAGAAATGTTCACTCTGGCACCGTCAGCGCCCGATTCCTTCTTTGCGGTGCCTGTCATCAAAGGCGTCTGGGCAGAGTCATTCCATACATCTGAATATATGGCGCAGAGTCCGTCATATGTGTTTACCGATGCCCAGCTGCTCCGCTCCCTGCCACTGCCTGTCACGGCGGCGACAATCTTGGGCCCTCCTGTGCAGGCGATGTACTGTGATACCCTGCCTGGCGGCAGACGCTGGTAGGTGTCAAGTCTTCGGAATCTGTCATCATCGAACACGAACACATCCAGGCTGTCACGTATCCCATAGGCGCTGCCGGCCTTTATCTTCAACTCTGCCTGTGCTGTCTGCTCTATTATCTTGACAGGTGTGCAGGCGGCAAAAACAAAGGCCGGGATGAGAAGAGTTCCGTGTAGTAATGTGCAGAACGCACGCGATCTGCCGACTGGCAAGTGCTGAATGCACCACAAGCAAGTAATAGTGAATATGCGACCCGGCCTTTTCATGTCGGCAAATCTATACATGTGCTCCGGACTTTCCAAGCAAGCTCAAAAAGATTCTTCAATCTTTTCTCTTTTGGGGGCAAATTGCTTTTTTTGGGGCTTTTTTCTTTTTTTTGACAATAAAAAATCGCAACTTTGAAGAGAACTTGACGCTTAGATATGAAAAAGTCCTTCCCATTCTTCGGCCTCTTCAGGCGCAAATATGATTTCGTGCCGACATTTGTCAGCCAGTCCGGCCACATCGCCACAGCATCCTCAAAACTGCTCGAGATGGTCTCCACCACTGATGTTGCAGAGTGGAAACGTCTCGAAAAGGAAATCAAACATTGCGAGCAGCAGGGAAACTCTGTCCTCTCGGAGTTCTGCGAGGATCTTTACGAGACCATGATGCCATCATTCAACAAGACTGACCTTCAGGCACTTGCTACTTTGGTGGACGTGTTCCTTGACAAGATAAATGATTGTGCCAAGACCATTATGCTCTATACACCGTCTGTCTTTGCGCCGCAGGTCGTCGAACTCGCCGAATGTGTAAAGGGGTGTTCCGATGCACTGACCGAGATGACGCGGTATATGGGTGATTTCAAGGCCAATATCGTGCGTCTCACCACCCTCTGCGACTCTATACGCGAGATCGAGCATGCCTCAGACGAGTCCTTCGAGGACTACATTGCCTATCTCTTTGCCAATGAAGACAATGTCAAAGCCCTTCTGATGTACAAAGATATCGCTGAAGTCTTCGAAGATGCCGCCGACCGCGCCAAGGACGTCTCCGACCAGGTCCGGAAACTGCTGATAAGATATATCTGATCATTGCTGTCCGGAGAAATTTTACCATAAAGTGAGTTGCCTGACAGAGCCATCCTCCGGGACATCGATGGGAACCTCAGGTTTGTTATAATAGTCACGGATATCACCTCTCCTGAAGAGGATTTGTCCGATGGAATTAGAG
>JAZRVQ010000047.1:0-30079 GCA_045599265.1 Candidatus Cryptobacteroides sp.
GACTTGTTGCTGTTCTTCAGGTAAGTATAGCTGCGATTTGCGTTCGAGGTGGTCTGGGCACCTAGATGGATGCAACGGACTCCAGGCATCACATAGTTCTGACGGCCCTCACGAAGAAGTTTTCTGTAAAGAATGCTCTCCTCGTAATACAAGAATGTGTTAGGATCAAAATATTCAATTTTGCGGAACAAGTCCTTCCTGACCAGCATGCAGGACCCTGACGGAAGTTCGATCGGCACAGCCTTCTCATTCATCAGTGACGGATTGTTCACCAGGATTTTGCCCTGCCTTGCAAACTTTGACAGGATTCCCTTGAAATCGGCGCAATAAAGCAGGTAATAGCACGCAATCTCCTTCAAGGTGCAATCCTTTCTGGCACAGTTGTAATCGACGCTTTCACCGTCCTTCTTCAAGAGCAACGGGCTCACTATTCCGGCACCAGGCTCTGAATCAAGGAACTCCGACAATGAAGGAACTATGTCCTCAATAAAGACGATATCGTTGTTGAGAATCAATATCTTATCTATCTCACCGTCATTCTCCGCAAGCCTCAATCCGACATTGTTTCCCTGCGCATAACCGCCATTCACGGACGAGCAGACAAGTGAGAATCTTGTCAGGCATTCCGGCGACTCACCGTTGCCACAAAGCCTGTACTCATCCCCGAACCTCTCTGCCAGCAATGCGTTCAATGTCTCCGCACTGCCATCCGTCGAGGCATTGTCCACGATGATGAACTTTGCAGGAAAGGTATTGTGACGCAGCACAGACTCCACGCAGTCAAGCGTGAGGTGGGCGTTGTTGTAGTTGAGGACTATTATTCCGACCATTACCTTCTTGTAATGTTTGATTTTCTTCGAATTTCTTATTTACCAACGAATTTGCACCCACAACGGCGATTTTCCCTGTCTCACCATTGACGATTGGATGAAAATCCGTTTTTGAAACGCTTCCCTTTTATCAGCACACCTTTCGGTCCAATGTGTTTCCACTCACCCTTACAGGCATTGAGTGCCTGACGGAACGAGCAAAGACGCCAGCTTGCCTAGAGGCTCTTAATGATTGAAATGATTTTCAAAATTTCTATATGTCCCGTTCTTGTTAAACACTAACTTCGAAATATAATGCCAACATAATTTCCGCAACTGATCAATAATGACAGCAATAGCAAAAAATGCCAACATTGTCCCTAAAATCTTCAGGCCATTATCCTTCGCACACATTATTGCGTCCTTGAAGGCAAAGTTTAGAATTGTACGATGGGCATGAAACAAATAAACAGCTATGCAGGATGATGCCACATAATTGACAATGCGACTCTGAAACTTCAATTTACTAAAGAACAATAGCACGAACAACGATGACAATATTACAAATGGGCTTGTGTATGAAAACAAAGCTGTTCGTTCTGATGAAATATCCAATGCTGAAAAAAAGAAAGCTAATAACGACTCAACAGCAATTAGCGCAACTGCAATTATTAAATCCCAATTTCTGTTCAATGACGTGATTTTGTTTGGATACTTTCGAACATATCTGGCAAGAAGGTAAAGAGAGACCAACCCGATTAGTGTCAGTCCATAATTAAACCCAGCGCTTGACTGACAAAGGAAGCCATATAGGAACTCGAAGGTAAAAAAAGTCAACAAGAAATATCTGAACTCTTTTTCGCTTGCATGCTCCACAAAAACATTAAGCACTGGCGCCATAAGATATAACCCTATATATGCAACAACATACCAATACCACGTCAAAAAGAAATCTTGAGGTTCAAATGACGCCTTCCCCAGAATCAACGCAAGAGCGGTAAATCCGACAGAGAAAAACAAGCATTGAAATAAAAAACTGAGAAAACTCCGCAAGTTTGGTTTAATACCAAACCATCCGGATATCATCGTAAACAATGGCACTCCCATTAAGGCGATGCTTTGCACCACTGGGCTTGTATTATCCATGACATGTTGAACATGGACCAGAACCACCAGGAGCATCGCAATAATCCGCAATAATTCGAAGTTTGACTGTCTCTCCTTCATAGATCAATGACTTAGATTCATTTTCAATTTATGTATTGCATTTGGGGGGCTTCAGGAATTTGACCCAGCCTCTCAGTTTCATCTGAGACATTTATTTTTTTTATACAGTCTATCTTTTATCTTATGAATAGGTTTTAACAGAAATGATCCAATCTTGAAGTCCCACGAATTTTCTAATCGATAAGCATAGGCTTTGACTTGTTTCTTTTGCTCTGATATTATTGAATCTATCGCTTTTTGATATTTTCTCTCTATAACGCAGGACAATTTTGACAGCATAACAAGCCAAGAGATGGAGGTCCCTACATAATCAGGATTGCCACTCCATATCCCGACCCCATACCTATATACGGCCATGGGTTCTTTAAACTTATAAATTTTACCCTTCGTAGCAGTCAGCACCCAACGAGGGTAATCCCCGACCACTGTCTGTCCCATTGCGATAATTGATTCATTCACATCTTTATATATGACACACAGCACCGTTGGGGTGTGAATATAATTGCCTTTAAATAAATCTTCAACAGTTGAAGTAGCCGGGACGTCTCGAACAATATACGAATCAAGGATTTCATCTCCTTTTTGTACTTTTGCATCATGAAAGCATAGAGAATAATCGCTATTGTTATCCAGAAAATCAACCTGCTTCTGAATCTTCAACGAATCTGTCCAGTAATCATCACCTTCGCAAAAAGCTTCATACTCACATGCATTTTGCCATGGCTCAACCAGCCTAAATTTCTTTTCACGTTCTTTATAGAGATTCTTTTTCAGAAAATAAAAGGAAAAAAAGCAATTACTGTTATTTTTATGTTGAGCAAGAACTACAACCGCCTCAGGGATATCAAATTTCGTTATTCCTGAGCATTCGCATTCCGTGTCAATAAACTCTCTCAGCACATCTTGCTCACCATCCGTACTAGAATCATCCATTATCAAGCAAACGAACGGGAAAGAGGTTTGCTGTGCCGCAAAACCATTAAGGCAATCCAGTATATAAGAGGATTGATTATACGTAAAGCAGCGAACTAATACTTTATAATTTGATACGGGAATATCCATGACCGATATTGCTTATGCCCCGAACGCAGGCCAATACTTCATTAGCAACCAAACAGAAACAGTCATCAAGGCCAAAGTCATCAAGGTGATCTTCCAACCGACCTTCAGCATATACTTGGCAGACAGACCATATCCTACCGGTACGGCACGGATCGAGGTCGGAATCATATATGCAAGGTTGACTCCAACTGTGGCTGCATAGATGTAAGGGATAGGATTCTGACCTATTCCGTTTGCAATCGAAATCACGATAGGAATTATTATTGATGCAGCTCCAGTGTTTGAAGTAACATTTGCCATGACCATAGGGACAGCTATGAAAATACAAATTGCCAGGATTCCACCGCTCAACCCCATCTGAGCCACACCGTTACCGATTGCAGTGGCCGCACCTGATGATGTAATTAGGGTTCCCGCAGCCATACCGCCGGCAAAAATGAACAACAACTCCCATATTACCTTGGTCTGGACATGCTTCCAAACCATCAACCTGATGCCGCCCTTCCTGGTAATCAGGAAACAAAGGAATGCACAGATAATGAACGCGTATGCAGGCTTCAGCCCGGGGAGAAAGTCTTTATAAAGCTGACGGGTGAATGAAAGAACGGTGGCCAAAAGGAACAGGATGAGTGACGCCCATTCCACACCGCTCATCTTTGGCAGTTTCTTGTACTCCTGTTCAAAATACTCACGACTTCCACCGAGTGAATCCGACTTTTTTGTACCGATGAGAAGGAAAAGCAAATTGCTGACAATCAGAATGCCCATAATCGGCAGGAAGCGTGCTACCCAATCAACGTACATATACTCCTGGCCTGTTACTTGTTGAATGTAATCAACTGTCACAAGGTTCATAGCACCTCCCAGAGGGGTAGCAAGACCTCCAAGACCGACAGCATAGGCAATAGTCAAAAGCAACAGTGATGCAACCTTACTGTTCCCCACATCATCGTGTCCTACATATCGCAGCATCGCCACCGCAATCGGAGTTATGCAGGCGACAACTACAGAGTTGGGGAGAACTGCCGAAAGCAAGGCTGAAAGAAGGAACCAGAATACTAACTGGTGACGCACTTTTTCACCAATCAACCTCAAAAACAGGGCGGCAATACGTTTGTCAAGCCCTGTCTCTTCCCATGAAACAGTGATGATGGAAGCACCAAACAAAAGGAGGACAGTCTCGGAAGCGTAATTGGCGATTACCTTATCCATCGGCGCCATGATAAGCAAAGCATTGATTACCATAGGAATAAATGCAGTTATAGCATAATCGACAGGTGTAGTAACCCACCAATATGCCATCCACAAAACTGTACCTATGGCTGCCCTTGATGTCAATGTATCAAAAACACTCTGCGGCAGGAACAGACTACAGAGCAGGAACAAGAAGGGCCCGATAAACAAATGGGTGATGCGGGTTTTAGTCGTCATAATTGCTGTACCATTTATCAAGTATTTTACTATCGAACGGAGATATTATCTGATTGTTTCCATCCGTGTCCAAGATTACAAGTTGGGACTGGATAAAATCTATCATGTCCTTCATGACACAATATTTCCTTTCACATAAAACAGAAATCTCCGCCGCACGGTGACGGATATCACCAGTCTGTTCAACCTTGTCACCGACAAAATGTTTCTGAGTGACATCAATAATATTTGGATGCTGCCTGATGATGTCAAGCCCATCAAATACGCCTATTACGCCTGGACCGACATTAACCATATATTGCAAACAGACCTTACCACCCAGATCAAAACACCCCTTAGCCTCTTCAAAGCCTTCTATCTCTCCACCGACACAATAAGGAATAATGTCTTTCATAAGGTTGACGCCAGTTGCCTTGTCCAGAATCTGTTCGTATTCATTGCCAGGATATCTAAGACCAGGATCGTAAAGTCGAACAGTTTTGCCATCCCAATACCCCTGAAAAAAAACTGGTCCGTTCTTGATTCCTATGCGTCTGATTAATCCCTTGATCCGATCATCTGAAACGGCCAGGTAATCCTTAATGTAACGTGAGGGCTGAATCGTGCATACGAGTTGACGGTCAAGATTATCCTCCCGTCTTCCGGAATGCCTGTCACCAAGGCTCACAAGAACAGGTTCGCCATCTTTCACCAAATATGAGATAGTCAAATCCTGATTGACATCAGGAGTCATATATTTTTCAATAATGCATCCACCATTCGATGATTCTGCCTTAGCATTTGGAATGGCCGACCTTAATTCCTGAGCGGAGAAACATTCAGTGGCGCCACGAGAACCTCTGCTATCTACAGGCTTAACTAATACAGGATACTGTATCTTTCCCTCTATATCGATATCGTCTTCACTGTATGAAAGAATTGTATCCACATCGGATTCCTTACATTTTTTTTTGAATACTGTTTTGTCAGTAAGCGCCAGTACTTGTTCAAGGGTTCCAAAGGAAGGTAACCCAGATTTCTCGGCAATCTGCTGAGCAGGACGTTGTGCAGGATCTATACAGAATGCAATGACGCCGTCCACCTTATTGTCTGCAATATACTGGACAAGTTTATCCACATCAAAAATATTATACATCAAGTATTCATCCGCAAGCAGCTTGGCTGGCGAATTTTCCGGAAGAAGATAATCTGCTACAACAGTATATATCCCCAATTCCCTTGCAGCTTTCACGACCTTGCTGTGAACCGCAGCTCCTGCTAGAACCAATAATTTCTTTGCTTGCGTCATATCAAAAACAGTTACCTGATTATCAAATTTATAACACTTTCCACATCTTCCCTGCCCAGCAGATGATGCATCGGCAGGCAGATGACCTGGTCGGCCATCTTTGTCGCGACTGGGAGATTTGACGGGTCCGCACCCGGACATCCTTTGTACGTGCTGAACGTGCTGATGAGGGGATAGAAATAGCGACGTCCGAGGACGTTGTGCTCTTTCATCTTGAAATACAATGCGTCACGAGTCATCCCGTATGCCTTCTCGTCCACGAAGATCGGGAAATATGAATAATTGTGGCGAACACCCGGCATGTCGTCCCAGAAAGAAATGCCCTCGACACATCTCAGCGCCTCACGATACCGGATAGCGACCTGATGGCGGGCCTCAATGGCAGCATCGACCTGCTTGAGATTTAGAAGTCCATAGGCGGCTCTCATCTCGTCCATCTTGGAATTGATGCCGGGAGCGACTACAGTGACCTCGTCGTGGAATCCGAAATTCTTCAGGTCATCGATACGTTTCTTGGTCTCGGCGTCGTGCATAATCATCGCACCGCCCTCAATGGTATTGAATACCTTGGTCGCATGGAAACTCAATGTGCTCATATCCCCGGCATTCAGGATGCTCTCACCATCCACCTCGACGCCGAACGCATGTGCAGCATCATAAATGACCTTCAGACCGTATGTGTCCGCGATTTCCTGGATGCGTTTCACATTGCACGGCTTGCCATACACATGGACCGGCATGATAGCAGCCGTCCTTGGAGTGATAGCGGCCTCAATTTTTTCTGGGTCAATGTCGCCAGTCGCAGGGTCGATGTCCACAAAGACTGGCTTACATCCGTTCCACCAGATGGCATGCGTCGTCGCCACAAAACTGTATGGAGTAGTGATTACCTCTCCATTGATCCGCAATGCCTGCAAGGCAGTGATCAGCGGCAAAGTACCGTTCGTAAACAGACTGACATACGGGACTTTGAGATACTCCGCAAGTTCCTTCTCCAACTGTTTGTGGAACGATCCGTTATTGGTAATCCACTTGGAATCCCAAATCTTTTTAAGCAGTTCGTTATACTCCACAAGGTCAGGGAGCAATGGTGACGTTACGGTCAATAATTTTTTATCCTCCATTTTTATCAAGATCCGCTTGGCAAAAATCGAACTAATATTTTCTTTATGTTCGTAATAATAAATGTCCGTTCACTTTTATCACAACCAATAAAGAACGCTGATGCACCCGAGCACAGAACACTGATGAATGTGATAAAAAAGAAACGCAGCCACCCATCATTTTCAAACGCAAACAAACATACGACAGGGACAACTCCCGATGAAAGTACAACGAGACAAATATTCAATACAACATTTTTCAAGTACCCATAAATAGATATTCCAACTATCTTTTTAGAATAATACATACGAATAATGCCTCCTATGATTGTTGTTACCACAGAGATAGTGTAAACTACTTCAGGATTGAAAGCACCGGTACGTATGAAAAGATAACAGGCCCCCAAATAAACAACCCCCAAAAAAATCCTGGCTAGCGTAAAATTTTTTATTCGTCCGGTAGCAGTGATTAAAACTTTTAATGTCGTTGACAATAAATCAATCATCATCACACCTATGGTCAAACGTACGAAATTGACGGTATGTTGCGGCACATCCTTTAACCAAAAGTCCATTAGAAAATCAGCTTCCAACAAAACGGGCAAAGCGAGTATATAAAAAATGTAAAACGCAAAGCGGGCTCCTCTCTGAACCAAATATTCTGTATATGACTTATCACTTTGGGCATAGGACTTTACAATCTGAGGATTCAGAGCCAGGTTGAAATTATTGGCGAAGTTTGCGACAATATTACTTACTGTTGTAGCCAGGCCTCTTGCCGCATTAACAGCTGGTCCAAACACCATATTGAGGACGATACTGACCCCCTGACCAGAAAGCAATGTTGCTCCATGTCCGACGAAATTCCACCCGGCGAACGAAAATATCTCTTTTGCGATCTGCCTGTCTGCGCCTTTTTTCATCCGGCATTCTGCATAATGCCGACGACAATAAATACGATACACGACCTGAACGCTCAATGTGGATAACGCAAGAAGTCCGGCATACAATATCAACTTGTCGAATTGCTTCACAATATAAAACAGAAGCAAAGCCACCAGGAATTTGAAAATTGTATCATATATGCTGATCCATGCAAAAACTCCCATTTCTTCGTGGGAAACCACAGATGCGCTATATGGAGTAACTGTTACAGAGGACACAAATGTAAAAGCTGAAAATTGCAGAATCCAATTTGCCGCACCTATTCTTTCAACAGGGATGGTCATGTGAGTATTAAGAAACCACACACCTATTGTCTCTATCAGCAGAAAGGCTATACCTGAGAACAGTATCTGAATCCACATCGAGACGGTGAATACATCTTGCAGACGTCCACTCTCCCCCTTACCCATCTCGTAGGTCTGAAAACGACTGATTGCCGAGGATAAAGACGAAGTAAGTATCGAAAACATCGACACCACACCTCCTACTACGTTGTACACGCCATAATCCGTCTCTCCCAGGGCCGCAAGAATCATTCGGCTGGTAAAAAGCGCCACGACCAAATTGAAGAGCATCCTGAAATAAAGCATCAGGGTGTTCTTGGCAAGTCGTTTCGTATTTCCAGACCTGTCCGGCATAAACTATTATCTCCAATACGCCCTCACCCCGTGATTCGACACCCTCTGCTCGACAGGAGGGAGCTGCATGTAGTCGCCGAAGATGATTTTCAGGACGCTGTCATAGTCCTGCGGGATGACAAATTCGCTGTCCTCGAAAACGTGTTTTGCCGGTTCGACCATCTTGCGGGTGAAGATCAGTTCTCGCCAGCAGAGGCAGCCGCAATATTCACAACTGTCAAAGTCATATCTGTTCATCATCTTGTCGATACGCAGCAGCAGGCTGTTCAGCGAGACAAACGGATGGACGATTTTGCCAACGATGACACTGACATTTTTGACCAGGCCGTTGCGTCTCCCGACTTTTCCCTTGCGGGTGAAACGCTGGTTGGCAATGATTCTGCGGAACTTTCTGGTCTTCTCGAACATTTTCTTGCCCACCTCAACCGTCGGGAATCCATCCAGAGGGAAGATATCGACACTGATGCCCCAGTTGCCGTCACCGCCTTCTTCTTCGACCAAAGTCCTGGAATCGTGCACCTTTGCGTAATCCAAAGGATATTCCTTGTCATTGGAAGCAGAGAGGACCTTGAAATATGGGTGCGAATATTCTTTCAGGAAACGTTCGTAGTCGGGACGGGGCATCCAGATGTCAATGTCATCGTCCCATGGGATATAGCCATTATGACGGATTGCACCGAGAAGCGTACCGGAGATAAGCCAGTAACGCAATCCGTTTTCAGCGGTATATCTGTCGATATCCTTCATTATATCAAGCAGCATCGGCTTGATCCGGTTGTTGTCAATCTGTTCCATTTATTTTTCCAAAATCTTCAATGTTCTGCTGATTGCCGACTGAAAATCATATTTGGCCTCCCAGCCCAGGGCACGCAGTTTCCGGGTGGAAAGTATTGCCTTGGTCGCTATTGAATAACCTCTGGATTCCGTTGAGGATGGAATGTCGAATACAACCTCCGTTCCGGATGCCTCGGCACAGGCACGGGCAAAATCGGCAAGGCGGACGTTGCACCGGTCCGATGCGACGTTGTATGCCTGGCCATTTTCGCCGAACAGGAGCACGAACAGGATTGCCTGCACGGCGTCGGCAACATAAGTATATGAAAAGTACTGCTCGCCTTTGCTCTTGAGGACAATGTTCTCTCCTGACAATGAGTTCTTGATAAACTGTGAGGAGGCTTTTGAGTCGCTAAGCAACATTGTCGGTCCAAAGACCCGACTGAGACGGGCTATGCTGCATTGCACGCCATATTGTGAGATATATGACTGGCAAAGCGCCTCGGCAGTGCGTTTCGATTCGGTATAGCAGGCCCTGGACGTTGAAAGATTGAGTTTGCCGGTATATTCTTCATCGAAATCTTCCGTCCCGTTCCCATATATTTCCACAGACGACGGATAGATTACCGCCGCTGAACATTGAACGGCCTTTCTCAAGGCATTCTCCGCGCCCTTGACATTGATCTCGATGGTGTCAACCGGGAATTTTGAATAGGCCAGGGGGTGGGTATTGCTCGCAAGAGGAATGATGAAATCCGTGGTCAGGTCATCAGGGAATGCATCGCGCACATCCTGCTCGATAAAATGGAATTCCGGACAATCGTAGTACTCACCCAGTCTGGAAGCGGCCTTTTCCTTGCTGCGGCCAACTGCATAGACCTTGATTCCGGCGTTATATTTCGAATCCAGCAACATCAGCGCATCAATCAGACACACACCTATCAAGCCGGACGCGCCAGTTATGAGCACTGACTTTCCATACAGCCTGCCGATTCCTTCAAGACTGATGATATTTTCGAGATCTTCCTTGTATAACGGGTTGTTCTTGTCCATTACCTGTTGTCTTTTTTCAGATAGCCCTTGAACAGTTCCAGATCGTCCGGTGTGGTGAGTTTGATATTCTTGTCAGACCCTGAGGCAAAATGGAGACGCACGCCCAGATCGACCATCATCGTATTGGTATAGGCAGAGCCAAATATTCCAACCTGCTTTTCAAAAGCCTCGTGGTACTTGCTGTCTATAAGGTCGAACCTGTATGCCTGAGGGGTCGAAACGCGGCGGAGGGTTTCGCGAGGGATAAACTCGGTGGTGGTGGTCTCATCATCCTTGCTGACAACGAAAATCTGCTCATTATACGGCAAGGATGTCACTGCATTGCCGTATTGGAGGCATTTCCCTATCACATCGGAAAGAACAGACTTGTCGACAAGTGGCCGGATGCCGTCATGCACAATTATCACATCATCGGGGTCACAGACGCCTTCAAGGTTGAAAACGCCGTTACGGATTGATTCCTGACCTGTTGCGCCGCCTGAGACTATCCATTGAAGTTTGGTGATACCGAACTGTCTGGCATAAGCACGTAGCACATCATGCCAGCCGTCTATGCAGACCACCTCGATGGCATCTACCTGCGGATGCTGCTGAAATCCTTCAAGGGTGTAGATCAGCACCGGCTTGTCATATACATTTATGAACTGTTTCGGGATGTCCTGGCCCATTCGGGACCCAACTCCTCCGGCAATTATAATGGCTATTGTCTTCATTATCTCTCCGCCCTCATCGGGTTTTCCAAAAAGTCTTTGTAGGCGAGGCGGATGCCGTCTTCGAGTTCTGTGCGGTAGGTCCAGCCGAGGGCGGTGGCCTTGCTGACGTCGAGGAGTTTACGAGGGGTGCCGTTCGGGCGGGTTGTGTCCCACTTGATGGCGCCCGTGTAGCCCACAACCTTAGCTACAAGTTCGGTCAGTGCCTTGATGGTCAGTTCCTTGCCTGTACCGGCGTTAACCCAGCCTTCGCTGGCTTTTCCTCCTTCTTGGTCGGCATAGCCTATGCAAGCCGGGCTCTGCTCTCCCTTCGTACGTCGGTTAACCGTCTCGTTGCCGCTGTAATTGTTCATCAGGAACACGCACAGATTGGCAAGGTCGTCCACATAGAGGAATTCCCTGAGCGGGCTGCCGTCGCCCCAGCAGGTCACGGACTCGGCTCCGGCAAGTTTGGCCTCATGGAAACGGCGTATCAGGGCCGGCAGGACATGGCTGTGCTCCGGATGGTAATTGTCATTGGGGCCGTACAGGTTGGTCGGCATCACTGAGATGTAGTCTGTGCCGTACTGACGGTTGAGGTATTCACAATATTTGAGACCTGATATCTTGGCAAGCGCGTATGCCTCGTTGGTCTTTTCCAGGGACGAGGTCAGCAGGCAGCTCTCCGGCATCGGCTGCGGGGCCATGCGCGGATAGATGCAGCTCGAACCGAGAAATTCCAGTTTCTTGCAACCATTCTTCCATGCCGAATGTATGACATTCATTTCCAGTATCATATTGTCATACATGAAGTCGGCAAGGGCGCTCTGGTTGGCCACGATGCCTCCGACCTTCGCGGCAGCAAGGAACACGTATTCCGGCTTCTCCGCCTCGAAGAAGGCCTCCACCTGGTCCTGACGGCACAGATCAAGTTCCTTGTGCGTGCGCGTGATAATATTGGTGTAGCCCTGGCGCTGCAATTCCCTGACAATGGCGCTGCCCACCATGCCTCGATGGCCGGCTACATATATCTTACTGTTCTTTTCCATCTTCCAGATGTGCCTTGAGGTAAAGTTTGCGCACGAATTTCATGTCGTGGCGGACCATTATGCGGACCAGCTCTTCAAAACTGGTCTTGCGCGGATTCCAGCCCAACCGGGTCCTTGCCTTGGTCGGGTCGCCGAGCAGCTGCTCCACCTCTGCAGGACGGAAATATTTAGGGTCCACCTCGACCAGAACGCGTCCGGTGTCCTTGTCAATGCCTTTCTCGTCAATGCCGGTGCCCTCCCACTGGAGTTCGATGCCGGCCTCGCGGAATGCGAGAGTGCAGAAATCACGGACCGTATGGTACTCACCTGTCGCGATGACGAAATCTTCCGGCTGCTCCTGCTGGAGGATGAGCCACATGCACTCCACGTAGTCCTTGGCATAGCCCCAGTCACGGAGTGCATTGAGATTGCCCAGATAGAGTTTGTCCTGATAGCCCTGGGCGATGCGCGATGCAGCGAGGGTGATCTTTCTTGTCACGAAGGTCTCTCCCCTGCGCTCGCTCTCATGATTGAAGAGAATGCCGTTGACGGCAAACATCCCGTAACTTTCACGATAGTTCTTGACAATCCAGAATCCGTACTGCTTGGCGACTCCGTACGGGCTGCGGGGATAAAATGGAGTGGTTTCCTTCTGAGGGACTTCCTGGACCTTGCCGAACAGTTCTGATGTGGATGCCTGATAAATCTTGCATTTCTTCTCGAGTCCGAGGATGCGCACGGCCTCCAGGAGCCTCAATGTGCCGACAGCATCTGCCTCGGCGGTATATTCAGGGACATCGAAACTTACCTTGACATGGCTCTGGGCGGCAAGGTTGTAGATCTCGTCCGGCTGGACAAGCTGGATGATGCGGATCAGCGAAGAAGAGTCTGTCATGTCTCCGTAATGGAGGTTGATCAGGCGTTTCTGCTTCATATCCCTCACCCACTCATCGAGATACAGGTGCTCGATGCGTCCGGTGTTGAACGAACTGCTGCGACGCATTATGCCGTGCACTTCATATCCTTTCTCCAAAAGAAACTCGGCAAGGAAACTTCCGTCCTGGCCGGTGATTCCGGTGATAATCGCTTTTTTCATACTGTGTATTAGAACTTTTTTCCGAACACGATGTTCATAAAGGTCTGGAAGAGAATCTTTATGTCGAACCAGGCCGAACGGTGACGGAGATAGTAGAGGTCGAACTCAAGGCGACGCAGCATCTTTTCCATCGAATCGGTGTAGCCGTTCTTGAGAGTGGCGTATGATGTCACGCCGGGACGTATCTGGTAGAGATAGTAGTAGCGAGGGTCGAGCTCCATGATCTGGTCGATGAAGAATTTACGCTCCGGGCGGTAGCCGATGAAGGCCATATCGCCTTTCCAGACATTCCAGAGCTGCGGCAGTTCGTCCAGGTGATGGGCACGGAGGAAGCCTCCGACCTTGGTCAGGCGAGGATCATTCTCACCGTTCTGGAGCAGTTGAGGGCCGTCCGCCTCGGCATCGACACGCATTGAGCGGAACTTATAGATGTAGAACGGGCGACCGAAACGTCCGATGCGTTCCTGCTTGTAGATGACAGGTCCCTTGTCGCCGACCTTGAGGGCAATTGCGCAGATCAGCAACAAAGGAGAGAACACAATGAGGAGAATGGTGGCAAGCAGGAAGTCCACGGCGCGTTTGAGATTCCTCTCGAACGATGACATTCCGTCCGGTATGAAGGCATTGTCCACAATCTTCTTGGCCGATGCGGATGACATGCCTCCGAAATCAACTTCCTCTATGCGCGGGGTCATAAGGAGGTGAATGCCATTGTGCAGGCATATCTTTACCAGACCTTCCTGCTCTGCGTCGGCATCGTCATCGCGTGCAAAGAGGATACTCTCCACGCCCAGATTGACCTTCATGCGGGAGATGTCCTCCTCGCCGTCAAACCAATACACTTTGTGGGACTGGACCACTTTGCCGGCATTGGCCTTGTTGCGTGTAAGGAATCCTATCACATTGTAGTGCGGGGACTGTTCCAGACGGGTCACCATCGACACTGCCTTGTCCGAAATGCCATACACCATCACGGACAGACGGTCCACGTTGACGGCGATGTTGCCTTCGTTCAACTTCTCATACGTGTATATGATGATTACGCGCGCGAGGATAAGGAGAAGGAGCGTGGTGGTAAGGTCGGAGACAACAATCATTATGTCGTAGTCTCTGAATGTGATCCAACCCAGCCATATGCCGAGGACAAGGAGCGCCTCCTTGAGGGCAACTGCCCAGCCCAGCCTGCCTATGCTCCTGTAGGAGGAATGGCGGATAACGATCTTGTGGGTGCCCAGAAGCAGGAAAGCGACCAGAGAGCAGACAAACGAAGCCACAATCCACATGAAGAACATGCGGTCAAAACCATGGACTGCGCTTGACTGCCAGCGCACGAAGAACGCTGCAAAAGCCGATGCAACAACAGAGATGCCGAGATCCAGCAAGAGGACAATCCAGTTGCTGGAAACTTTGTCTTTTACTTTATCCTGTATCATAATCCTATAATCACGGCTTCGCCACCGGTCGTCCCATAGGAGACCGAGGCGGAATTAAACATATTCGTACAAATATAAGCACTATTCAAGACAAAAAAAAGAGCCTGGCTCAGTCAGGCTCTTTTGAAGTATATTTCTATGAGATTATTCCTTTTCGAGAAGAACGCAGCGGTCAAGTGCACCGTTAGGATTCTTGTCGGATACAATCGTAGCCTTGATGATGATGTTCTCTTCAGGGACGTTGTACTTGTTCATGAGGATGTTCTTGATGCCCTGTGCACGCTCGCGGGAAAGAACGACGTTTCTAGCCATAGAACCTGTGCCCTTGTCTGCACTGCCGGTGAGGTAGAAGATATGGTCAGGATCCTCGTTGAGAACGCTCTTGACGTATGTATCGAGGTGGAAGTTCTCTGAGAAGCGGAGGGTTGACTGGTTCATGTCGAAGTATACAACCTGATCTGCGTTGGCGATACGGCGCTGGAAGTCATCGCTGGAGACAGAGATGGTCTGGTCGCTGAGATCCTTGACGCTGTTCTCGAGACCCTTGATGCTGTCGTCGATGTTGTTGAGCTGCTCCTCGAGGAGTTTGGCATCTTCTTCTGACATTTCGTCAACCTTGCCATTGAGATCCTGAACGCGTGAAGAGAGGAGAGCAACCTGATCCTGGATTTCCTTGTATTTATCTTCAGGGAGACCTTCAACACGGCCGTTGACACTGTTGAGGCGTGCCTGCAGTCTGTTGACCTTCTGCTTGAGTTCAGTATTCTCATCAGTGAGGCCGGTATTTGCAGAGTCAAGCTTCTTGTTGGCCTCGTCAAGCTGTCTGTTGGCCTCGTCAAGCTGTCTGTTGGTCTCTTCGAGCCTTGCCTTTGTTGCCTCAGCATCGGCAAGCGCCTTCTTTGCGTCATCGACCGCCTTCTCGGCATTCTCGATCTGCTTCTGGAGTCCACCGGAGCGGTTCCAATATGTCATATACACGTTGACAGCAAGACCTGCAGTGACGGAAAGGTTGGAAACAATACCGCCGTCTGCTGAGTGATAACGTGCTGACATGTTGTAATCCATGATGTCAAGGGTGGCTGTGAGGCGGTCTGTGATACGGAATGTATTGAGGAGACCCACACCACCTGCGAGCTCGAGGTCACGGTTCTTCTCCTGAAAGAAGGATTCACCCCACTTCCAAGGCTGCTCATAAAGCATGACGAAGCCGGCGTTGATATAAGGGCTGATGGTCCATACGCGGCTGCGCTTGTATCCCCAGATAGTGTTGACAATGTTCCAGATGAGGTCTCCGTGGACATAGGACTGGCCATAACTGAGGGTCTTGTCCTCTGCATTGTAGCTCTTGTCCCAGAAACTGTGCCCCTTGACGCCGCGGATCAGATAATCAGAATATGGTTCGCGCCCGTGAGAAGCCTGCTCGGCAACGTATGCATCGCTGAAAGTCTCCTTGCCTGTAAAACCCTGATAACCAATACGGGCACCTACCATAGGAGAGAACCACTTGAGGAGGTAAATCTCACCGATTGGCTGCCAGTTGGCCTTTGTGATTTCACTGAAATGTGTCTGTGCACCGCCAGCAAGACCGATATACCAGTTGTCCTTCCATGTATTTGTGAGGTATGGCCCGCGGACAATCTTGCCATCGTTGTCCTTGTTTGACTCATAGCCCTCGGCGGTTGTGAAAACCTGCGCCGACATCGTGGCTGCCGCAAGGACTGCCACTACTAAAACGCAACTTCTTTTAATAAGATTTCTCATCTTCTCTGTAAATCTTTTATTTCGTCTACGATGATTTCCCCATTTTTATTCAAGCGTGCAAAGTTATGCATTTTTTCTTTTCCCGCAAAACACACGCACAAGCATTTGTTATACAAACGACAAAAACACTGCCGATTCTTCAAAATCGATTGTCAATTTGACAAAAGGGAACATCCGGGCGCAAATCCGACAAAATTTGTTGAAATGGAAACAACTTTGTCGTATTCAGCATAGTTTTTGGTGCATTGACATTTTCATTTAACAAAAAAGGGGATATCTTTGCACCTTGAAAAATACGCGCACACACGAGTGACTATGAATACGAACAAGACATATAAGACATTATTGACCGTTCTGGCGTTGGCAGCGGGCCTGATGGTTTCCGCATCATGCCAGAAAGAGCCGCACACAAGAAGCGGAAAGAAAATCAAAGTGCACGTCACTGCTGAGAACACAAAGGGAACTGTGACCACCACTGACATCCTCAAATCCAGTGGAGCATTCTCGATGTTGGCATATCTTTCCGGTGATTATTACGAAACCGACAACACACTCGTCGAGTTGCCGGACGGCAAGTATTTCTCAGGAGACGGCAATGTCACGCTCAGCAGCGGCAGCTGGGTCATTGAGGGAACTCCGAAATGGGTTGCCGGTGTCGACTCACATTTTTGGGCATGGCATCCTGTCACTGTCGCCGGACGCAGCACCCCGACAGCGGTCAAGAAGGCGTCTCCTGAAGCAGGTGACCCTAAATATCCATACACCGGAGAGCTCACATTCTCATACACCACTCCGACCCCTTCCGCCAGCCAGGGCGATGCCGACTGCGCCATTGACCTGCTCTTTGCCTACACAAGGAAGAATTACAGCGGCGGCGATGTCCTGAACATAACCTTCCACCACGCGCTCTCACAGGTCCGTTTCTGTGTCAGCACCGATGACGGAACATTCGACAAGAGCCTCAAGATAAAAGACATCTCCATCTCCGGGCTGAAGACTTCCGGGAATGCGACATTCACCGATTCCGGCAGCGCGGAAGCAGATGTCGACAAATACGGGTCCGAGAATGGAGCCGAGCAGTTTGACTGGAAAAACCAGAGCGGCAGCAAGGATTTCAGCCAGACATACAATGCCGATTTCTCGACATCCACGGTGTCCGGATGGACAAAGGGCAGTTACACCAAGAGCGGCAGCACATTCAACCTCTACACCTGCGAGAACGTGTTTTTCATGATTCCGCAGACCGTTCTGAGTGCCAACAAGATCACTGTCACATTTGATTACAAGGGCGTGGAGACCGTCAAGACCATCAGCATCGCAGACTCGGACGGCGACACATGGCTTGGCGACCACTACTACACCTACAAGATCATGGCTACCACCGTCGGACGCAACATCGACATGTCCGTCAGCCTGGTAGGATGGACCAACCGCAAGGAGGACATATTCATTTGATGATCCGCATTATGAAGAAAAATACAATATGCTTTGTTTCTGCAGCGCTGATGACATTGTGCATCATCGGCTGCGAAAAAGAGAGACAGGCCCGTACCGGAGAAACTGACATCCAATTCGGCCTGCACATGACAGACGCCACAAAGGCTCTTCTGGAAAGTGACGACCTGCTTACCGAAGGCACTCAGGTCAAGGTATATGGATTTGCAGAGGAAGACCTTGCAGGGCATCTTTCTGACGGCACTACACCGGCAAGCCCCACCAAACTGAATGCAGGCCAGACCATCCAGTACGGCACGGACGGCTGGTCGTTCATAAACAACAACAGCGAACTCTACCAGTGGAAAAATCAGCAGAACCATAAGTTCTTCGGCTGGCTGACCAAGGATGCCAAGTCCAACATTGTCGCCGACACTTTCTTCGGCACAGGTTTCACGTTCGACAGCAGCAGCAATATCCTCAGTATCCCTGCAAGAACTCTGGGAATCAACACGGCCAACTTCGATTTCGCTTATTCAGAAATCGTGAACCGCAGTGCCTCGGAAGCCGATTTTTCGACAGTTGACCTGTCTCTTGAGCACCTGTTCTCAAGTTTCAGCCTCTCGGCAAGGAACTATTCGGGCAATCAGATCACCATCACGAACATCGAGATCCACGGCCTGCAGGATGGCAAGAGCGCCACTGTCGACTACAGCGGAACAGCGGCTGACGTGACATATTCAGCAGGCAGTGTCACCAACCACACGCTGCTCTCCAGCAGCCTCGTTCTCTCGGCGGCCGACAACTCCGGAGACAGATATGCCAACGTTGTGGGCACTCCTTCCAACACTGAGACTTGCTTCCTCGTATGGCCGCAGACTGACCTGGTATACGGTGGCACCAAGGACGGCGACGGCCGTCCGACCCCTGCCGCAGCCGATGTCAACGAGCCATACATCAAGATTGAATACACCCAGGCGGGCAACTCCTTCTCGGCATGCGTCGACATCCCGAGCGACGAAGGAGGAGTCTGGACAAGCGGCACACGCTATGGAATGGAACTCGCTTTCCGGGACAAGGAGATAGACCTTACGTTCAAAGCCGCACAGTGGGACAAGATGGAGCCGGTGATTGACTATGACGGCGGCGTTTCTGTCACCCAGCCACTGCGTCTGGCCACAGAATTTGTCAACAACTGCACCCTTTCCGCCGATGGCAAGACCGCATATTTCAAGCCGGGCACCCCGATCATCCTCGAATTTGCCATCGGCAGTCCGGAAAATGCCACCTGGCTTGTAGGAGAGAAACTGGACTGGGACGCATTTGACGTCTATAATTATCCTGACGGAGCGCGCAAATCTCCGGACGAGAACGTGAAGGCGGAAGGCGTTGTGGACGGCAATCTTGTACAGATAGCGATCGACCCTCCGACAAAGGACCTCCAGAAGACCGAGTTCTCTCTGGAACTGACATTCTCTGTCCGTCTGAACAACGGTGAGATGGTGAGCATAGAGCCTGATGTCATATTCGGCGAAGGCTGTCCGACAAAGTTTGTATATATCAAAATGTAAACTGAGCGATGAAGATGAATACCATATATAAATTATCCATATTTGCAGGCGCGTTCCTTGCCGCCTTTGCTGCAGTATCCTGCACAAAGGGCGACGAACGGCTTCCTGAGAGCGAAGGTTTCGCCATCACCTTCAGGACCGGCACGAGTTCCGCCGTCCAGGTGAAGGGCACCCCTACCGCGGGCGATGACGCTTTCAACGAGAATCTGCTGAATTCGGTGTATTATTTCCTCTATCCGATGGACAAGACAGACGTTGCGCCGACTGTGAGCGGATTCAAGTCCGGCATATCCGAGACGGAATCTTACACTGCACAGATACCTGTCAGCGCCAATGCCGTCGTCAACGAACTCTTCGCCTCCGGCAACAAGTGCCAGCTGTTCGCGGTCGCAAACCCTCCTGCAGACCTGGTGTCGTCGCTCGAAGGCAAGCCTACCCTGGCCCAGTTGCGCTCCATGGTCGTGCTCTCTTCGCTCAATGATATCCCTCAGGCCAATTTCACACTGGTTTATGACGACACCATCACAGCATCCTCGCTTTCCCAGACGGTTGCGGTCAATGCCGTGGTCGAGATGAAGCACCTGGCCGCCAAATTCACCTTCGGGGCCATTGTCGCGCCATCTATAGAGATGCCGACCGGTGAAGTGTACACCCCTTACGGGCTGAATGTCCGTCTGTGCAACGGCGTCAACAGGACCACCATGAGCGGCTGGGACAAGACAGTCATAGAGGAAGGTGACTGGTTCGACTCTGAGCTTATCGAACTGGCCGTCGACCCGGAAGACCCGACAATCACCATCGAGGATATAGATTACACCAAATTCAAGGCCAGCAAACCTGCATATTCCTACCCTATGGAATGGGAGTTCAACAGCGAGACCGAGCCTTACCTGATGTACGAACTCAACTGGAAGATTACCAGCGCGACCAGCACGTCATACAAGGCCCTGTACTACAAACTCACACTCGGACGCAGGTCCATAATGTCCAACGAATGGTACGACATCTCCGGCAAACTCACAGTGCTCGGCAGCCTTTATCCGGAGGAGCCGAAGGAGATCTACTATTATATGGACTACCTGGTCAGCGGTTGGAAAGACGCCCTGACAGTCGAAGGGAACAGCGGCATCAACACCCCGGCCGAAATCAAGGACACCCGCTATCTGGCCGTGCCGCAGACAGAATGGACACTCAACAACAAGAACGAAGTCATCATTCCGTTCTCATCGAGCCATGAGTGCATCGTTGAGAACGCAAAACTGATCAAGGTCAGCTATTCCTCCGGAACGGAAAGCACTTCAACGACCAACCTCAATCCCGCCAGCACCACACCGGTAAAGTTTGACCTCAGCAAGCATAACGAGATCACCGTGACTCACGCGTTGAACAACGATCTGGGGGCTAACATGGATGTAACACCTTGCACCATAACGTTCGACCTCCGCCACAATGATGATTCGAACTTCATAGAGCACATAACGATTGAACAGAGGCCGGCCATATATCTTGCGACTTATGCCAACTCGGGTGGAAGAAGTTCAAGCAACGGTTATGGGTACACATATGTCAACAATACACAAAGTGGTAACTGGCAGATTGTATTGGGAGCCAACTCTTCGGGAAATAACAGCAGTATCTACCTGACAGTGATTACGGTTAGCCAGTTCGACCCGTCCACCGGTTTCATTGTCGGAGACCCGAGAGACCCGAATGTCAATAATCTGGACATCAACACAAATACTGCTGGAATCCAATGGAATGCTGTCAACCCTGTGAACGCCCCGGCAAAGTACCACGGAGACGGAACTACCGGAAACAGACAGATATTGTACTACCACCCTACTATCGACGACGGATCCATGGACAATGTCGTAGCCCCTTCGATCAGAGTCAATTCAGCCAACTGCCGAAGCGGCCAGAACGAGACATACCAGAATGCGAAACAGCGCTGTGCGGCATATCAGGAAGACGGATATCCTGCAGGCAGATGGAGACTTCCCACCCTTGCTGAGTGCAAACTGATACAGACAATGTCAAGCAATGGCCTCGTGCCTACTATTTTCATTCAGAACGGAACATCGTATTACTGCTATGCAGGCGGCTGGTTCGCCGGCAATGCATCAAAAGACGCAGATTATAAACCTTATTCCGCAGGATATTCCAAGACAACAGCTACGGGAGGTTCAGGCGGAGGTGCAGCCCGCTGTGTCTATGACGAATGGTACTGGTCTCAGGTGGACGCAAAGATGGGGTGGGACAACAGCAACAAGACTTTCACCTGGGGAGATGTTCCGGATGATTTTGTGATACCTACGACAGAATAACAGAGATGGAAATGGTTAAAAGATTCTTATATATGCTGACGCTTGCGGCACTGGTGTGCTCCTGTGTCAAAGACAATCTGCAGGAACCTTGCGCGCAGGACGAGATCGGCGTCGAGCACAACGGAAAGGTGACCCTCGGATTCAATGTTGAAATCCCCGGCGGAATGGCAGAAGGGACAAAGGCCCTTGCAGAGACCCCGGACATCCGGAACATCTATGTGGCAGTGTTCGATGCCACCGGTTACAAGTTGTCCGAATATGTCAAGGCCGACCCTATCACCACAGGTCCACAAAACGACAAAAAATACCAGTTCACAATCCAGCTCAAGGTTTCTGACAAGAAGCGTGTGCTTCACTTTATCGCCAACGGACCGGAAGAAATCCGTTTCGGCACCGAGCAGGAAGTGATCGGCGAACTCTTCACCAGATACAATGCCGAGGAGGGGGACGATGAGTATTCACGCAAGGACGCCTACTGGCAGAGACTTGTCTTTGACAAGATCTCACCTCGCCCGGAAGGGGCTGATAACGGATCACAGGCATGGCAGGACTATAACTCCATGGTCGAGACCCTGAGCAATCTCAAACTTATACGCAACTTCTCCAAGGTCACTCTCTCCAAGAAGACTCCTCTGGCAGAGGACAGTGCAAATTTCAAGAATTTCAAGATTCTCGGCATGTGGTTCGTGAACTATCCGGACCGTGGTTCCATCGCCCCGTACAACCGCAACACCGGTACATTCGGCACAGAGCGTGGTCAGTACCTGGACTGGACGAACATGACCGACATGGAAGACCCGGCCAAGGGCAACTACCAGGGCTTCACTCTGGCTTCCACCGAGTTCGTGACTCCGGATGACTTCACTGACAGCAACATGATTGCCGCCTCCGGCAACACTGCGACAGGATATGTGTACGAGCGCGAGAAGGCCCTCAATTCTCCTATGTATCTCATTCTCAAATGCGAATACGCCGGCAATGAGGCCTACTACAAAGTTGCCATGCAGGACGAAGACGGCAATTTCTATGCGATGCTCCGCAACTTCAACTACAATGTCCAGATCCAGAACGTGACTTCCGCTGGATATGGCACTGCATTGGAGGCGCTGAACGGAGTCCCGACCGGAGACATTTCGATCAACGTTGACTATCAGGACCTGCCGAACATTTCGGACGGCAACGCACGCATCACAGTGAATGCCACCAAACTGATGATTGTCGGGAAGACCGGAGAATCAACGACGGCCTCATTCTGGTACAAATACGAGCCGGACATCACAAATCACGAAGACACCGGTATCTGCAACGATCCCGCTTCAGGGAACGAGACAACAGACCATGCCAAGCCACATGTTCTTATCACATACGAAGGCACCGAAGGTTCCACCGGCCCTGTCATCGAAGACATCGACATCGAGGATGAAGACGATGGCGGCAACCGCTATGTGACCATCAGCACCACCGAGGCCTCCGCCACCCCTAAGACCCAGGTTATCAGCATCGAAGGCAGAAGATGGGATGGATCCCGCTACCAGACTATCACCCGTACCATACAACTGGTACTCCGCGATGCCATAAAAATGTCCCTCAGCGCTTCGCCGAACACGGATTCCGACAATGCCGCCAACGTATTGGCCCAGTCCGGGCAGTCCGTTGTCCTGCATCTCGGCATAGAGCAGGATCTTCCGAGTTCTATGTTCCCGCTTTACTTCAAACTGGACCCGAGTGTCAACAGCCTCACGCCGGACAATGCTTACAGCGACATCCAGGAACTCCCTGCCCGCTACGGTACCGGCGAGGACGAAAGACCTGCGTACTGGTTCGAGAAGACCATCAACTGGACTGACTATGAAAGCGCGCCGGTCGTTGACGGCAATAAAGATTTCCCGATCTATTTCAAGACCATGATCGCCGCCAACGCCACAACAATCGAGGTCAGCAACGAATACTTTGACAAAGGCACAGTCCAGGTCAAGAACTACACGCCGGGCACATTCACTTCCGTAGCGTTGAGCGGTGGAACAACCCACAAAGTCGGCACTCAGGAAACACTCTCATTTACAATTGATGGTGACATGCCTTCAGACGGCGTAATTGTCAAGATGAAAGGTGTTGAACCTGTGACCGGATCTGGCAGCGGCTACAGCGACATCACTCTGCAGACCACCTCTGACGGATATTGGTATTACAAACTTACTCCTACTGCCACCAGTGTCTCTTTAGGCGTAATGCCTTACAGTCAGGGCACGATGAGTATCGAACTGTCGGCATTCAAGTATGACAGCAATCTGGTATCAGCATACGTTCTGCCTAAGGAGGGCACTATCGATATCTATACAACCGATAATTTCCTGACCATTACCGACCCTAAGGTCAACGGTGACCATCTTGTGGCCGGGCAGAAGGCAACACTCACTTTCTACCTGCCTGAAAGTTCCGGTACAGTCAAGCTCACTGACGGTAACGGTACCCAATGGACTGCGAGCAGGAATGGTTCTGCTATCAATCTGGGAATTGACATGTATCCTTGGACTGTCACTGGATTCTACGCAACCAAGGGAGACAACAGCAACGGCTTCAATGAAGTACTGCCTGTATCAGTGAATGGGGCCACTGCCAAGTGCTCGGTGACTGTGCCTGTCTATGGAATCCGCCAGGAATCCGAGGCTACAAGTTCGCCGTTCAGCACATCCAGCTACTTCCTCATAAAGTCTTCCGCCGGCAGATATCTCTACAATCCGGGTTCAAACAACGCGACAGCCATTCTCTCAAATGGCACGATCCAATTCAGCAGCCTGATGAAGATCAACGGAGGAGAGATATCCACCGTGAGCACAAGCACAACTTACTACCTGGATTTCAATTATTCACGCAGTGGTACATATAATTATAGTTATTCATATAACCCACGGCTGGATAACGCCAACTCTACGGATTTTGCTTACACCTACCAGGCCGGGTCAGGGTTCACGCTCAGCCAGACATTTGACGAAAAAGCCCGATATAATTCTAGTGCAAATAATGTCACCCGCTATATGTACGACAATGGCGGAACGATAGCACAGAACACCACTCCCGCATACTGGCACATCTACCCTGTGACATTCGTGGCACCGGAATAGACTGATTTTTAAATAATTAAGCAAAAGGCCGCCCAGCGCGGCCTTTTGTTGTTTTGACAATAAAATTGATATTGCATCAATCGGAATATATGATATGAAAATAATTTGTTGAATGACGGGTTTATCTTTGCACGCGTAAAGATATGAATTGAAGAGAGCAAGATAGAAATGAATAGATTGCACAGAACATTTTTCTGTATTTTGACCATCGTTGCACTGGCAGGATGCCAGAAGGACAATCTGCGCCCGGCAGAGCCCGTTGCCACGAGACCCATTTCGGCAAGGGTCAGCAGCGTCGAGACCAAGGCGGCCGGGGCGTGTGACACACTCGTTGCCAAGCGCACCATCGACGAGCATGACGGAATCATGATCACCGAATCGGTCTTTGAGAACAATTCCCTGCCGTTCGGAGCAGCGACCAAGGGCACACAGGTCACAACGGACAACATAACCGGCTTCAACATGACGGCATACGCCGAAGGTACATGGTGGAAATACGATGTTCCGACAGGCAGTCTCGGCTCCGAGACCAATCCCCACCCTGCAGGCAAATATTTCGGTCCGGCATCAGTCAGCGGCACCAATACGGTCGGTGACGGTCTGGCCGGCACGGGCTGGGTCATAGACGGTGCACCGACCTGGATCAACAAGACTGACATCACATTCTGGAGCTGGACAGGCACCGAGCCTTCATACTCCCCTGCCGGCACTGCGGCAACAGTCAGCGACTATGTCAATGCAGGTCAGACCGACCTCATCTACGCATACAACAGGGAAAACCGCGAATTCAACGCCGACGAGTCCATCAAGGGCGGCAAGGACGCCACGATCGACATCCATTTCTACCACGCCCTTGCAGCCGTGCAGTTCTTCGCAGGCAGCCTTCCGTCAGGATATTACATCTCCAACATCGAGCTGTCCGAAGTCGCAAACACCACGACATTCACGATGAACTGCGGTTCCGCGCTGACATTCAGCCACACACCGAGCAACCTGACATCATTCAGCCAGACATACACCAACGGTGACGCGTCCCTTGCCCCGCGCAGCACATATCCGTACAACGACGTGACCGACAGCAAGACCCTGTTCATGGTGCCGCAGACCTTCGCCACGGATTCCGAAGCAAAGATCACCGTGACATTCACCAACGGCAGCGACACATATACCCACACGGCAGACCTTGCCGGAACGAGCTGGAAGGCAGGCTATTACTATGTTTACAAGATCAGTGCGGCAGGCGAAGTCAGCGTGACCGTCGGAGAGCAGTTCAACGCCACGACAAAGTCGAATGTATGCTTTGCCAACGACAACAATGTCAGCGAGTACATCAGGGCCGCCGTCATTGCCAACTGGTATGATGAGAGCGGCAACATTGTCGCGCCGTGCACTGTTTCATTCACCGCAAGCGGCTGGACAAAGGGCAGCGACGGGTTCTATTACTGCGACGAGCCTGTTGGCGCAGGCACGTCCAGTCCATACCTGATTGACTCCTATACCAAGACGACTGCGCCGATTTCGGGCGCACACCTCGAAATGACCATACTGGCACAGGCCGTGGCATCCAAGGGGATATCCTCCTGCACCGCAGCGTTCCAGTAGCAGACCGAACACGAGCCATCCTGCCTCCAAAAATGACCGTCAGAGCATGCATAGCACGGATTTCAGCGCTGTCAGCAGCAGTGCTGACGTTGTTTGCGTCCATGCAGCCGGCCCTGGCGCAGGAAGGCCAGGATTCGGCGCAGGCCGTCCCTGACACAGTCGATGAGGACTTCGTGATAGCCTCCCTGCTGATCAGCGAGCCGGGCGGTTATCTCTATTCGCGTCTGGGCCACGCCGCCCTGCACATGCGCTGTCCGGAGCACGGACTTGACTATGTGTTCTCTTACGAAAGTGAAAATATCCGCACCAATCCGTTGAAGTTCCTGTCCGGGAAATTGAGGATGGGCCTTGTAGCCGTGTCACCTGAAGAATATCTCAAGGCATTTGAGGCCGCCGGACGCGGTGTCAAGGAATACGCTCTCAACATCCCGGTCGAACGCAAGCGCGAACTTTGGAGGGTGCTCGACAATCATATGATGGAAGGACTGGACATCAAGTTCGACTTTCTCAAGAGAGGATGCGCGCACGGCTGCCTGTCCCTCATCAAGGAAGGTCTCGGAGACACCGGGATGGAGTTCGGCCAGTGGCCGGAGTACTTCGAAGGCGCAACGAGACGTGAGATCACATACGAACACCTGAAAGACTTCAAGTGGTCCACATTCATTCTGCACTTCATCTGCAACGGTGCCATCGACCGCACCAACTGCTCCAATGAAGAGAAGGTCATCATACCTGCCGACCTGCCGTTCGTGCTGTCCCACGCCACGATTGACGGCGTGCCGGTCATCAGCGAAGAGCCCGTGGAGGTCCTTCCTTCTGTCTGGAAGCAGCAGGAGTCCCGGTTCACTCCGATACTGGCAGCGCTGATTCTGCTTGTGCTGACAATCGTGTGCATTTTCCTGAAGAGTTCCGTGATGGATTATGTCCTGCTCGGCATCCAGACCATACTCGGTCTGGCCGCCCTGTACCTTCTGCTCTTCTCCTCACTCATCTGCACCGACTGGTCCTGGCTCATCGTCCTGTTCAACCCGCTCCCGCTCATCTTCTGGAAGTGGCGCCGCCACTGGACCCTGCCATACGCCGTCGTTCTCCTCGTCTGGGCCGCCTTGATGTTCTTCTGGCCGCACCTGCTGACCGACCCGGCATACATAATACTGGCTTGTACGCTTGCCATCAGTTATATCAATATCACATATCGGAACATATCATCAGCCAAGCATGAATAACAAAGTAAAATTTATCGGCATACTGTCCCTGCTTACCATCATGTCATCTTCTCCGGCAAAAGCCGGCGGTATTCTGGATTGGATTTACGACCAGTTCGATGAAAGCGAATATGTAGTGATCGTGACGGCCCATTCAACCGGTAATGGAACCGTATATGTAGAAGGGAGTCAGCAGTCTGCAGCGGAAGAATCAGCCGGTGCAAAAAGTACCCAGACTGCCAACACCAATGTAAGTTTCCAGCTCACAGCAACCCCCGCCGATGGCTATCAGTTCTCGAAATGGACAACAGACCAATCCGGAACAAACCAACTCAGCAGCAACAATCCATATAACTATACCGTAAGATCCAACAGCACACCGTTCGACGGAGATGAAGACAATGCTGAGAAGTATGATGTGTATGCACACTTCACGCCTGTACCATATTCCCTGTCATTCCTGCCGGGAGACAAAGGCACAGGCACAATCGACCCGGTAAGTTACGATATCACCAAGTCCGTCACAATGCCGTCCGCCCCGACCTGCACTGCTCCGGGATACGAATTTGACTATTGGAAATTGACCACAACCGCCGGCAACTGGACCAACACATCGACTAAGTACAATGCCGGTCAGACGTATTCGTCAGGGAAATGGGGCAATGCGGTTTTCACTGCCCAGTGGAAGGCCAGCGGTTATACCGTAAAATGTAATCCGAATGGTGGACGAGTCAATGGATACACCAGTACACAAAGCATCAGTTATGACATTGAGAGCACAAAGACGCTCCCTACCGCGACAAAGACCGGCTCTACATTCAGCGGCTGGAAAGTGACATCGGCCGACGGCAACTGGGCATTGAGCCAGATAATTCCAGCCGGATTATCACTTGCAGGCAAATACGGCAACGTCACCCTCACAGCCCAGTGGAACATCATCTTCTGTCCAATCACCATATCGCTTTCCGGATTGGACGCCGGTGACACCGCCATCTTCACCATTTCAAAGGGAGGCTCAGTCCTCTACACGGTCCCTGTCAAGTCCGGGTCCTCAGTCACCATCCAGAATATGGAGACAGGTGAATACACCGTGGCCGCCACAGGATGGAGCTGGACCTATACCGGGCTGGATGCGCAGACCGAAGACATCGAGACAGCCGAGGGCCACACCTTCTCCTTCACTGCAACCAAAAAGACCGGCGTCGGCAAGCACGACGAGGACTCCAACGTCAACGTCTTCGGCAACTGATCGCCCCTCCTCCTTTTCCAGGCCTTTCGAGCGCCCTTCTCGGGCCAGACTAGACCATTTTCGGGCCAGCCCAGGCCATTTTCGGGCCAGACCGGACCATTTTCGGGCCAGCCCAGGCCTTTTCGGCCCAGCCCGAAATTCACCTATTGAGCCAATGTGCCACAGAAGGCTCTGGGAGGCACCTCGCCTGCTCAGGTGGGGGCATTTCCCCCTCACCTACACAGGTGCATGGCCTCTCACGCATCTGTGTGGCAGGTAGCCTGCATAGGTGATTTTCAGTTTGGCAAGCAACGGACCGGGCAGAAGGCTAAGCACGACAGGCTGGCCCGGCAGAACAACATTTTCTTTTTCCGGGTCAACTTGATTTTCGGCTTGCCGCACAGAACAATGTTCTGACCGTAGGCTGAGGCTTCCCGACCGGGATGTTAGACAAACGGGGGCATGGCTGTCTGCGGCCTCCGTGCCCATGGCCTGTCGTCACAGCATATCCTTGACCTCCTCGTAGACAAGGCCGGACAGCCTGGCTATCTGCTTGAGAGAACTGTTGTACCTGGCCTTCAGAGTACGCGCCAGACGCAGTCTCTGCCGGGTGTCGAGGCTGCGGATGTCATTGCAGCCAAACAGTTCCCGGCATATATCGTTCTTATGCTGCCTCATCTCTCGCATAGGAATCGACAGGTGTGATATCGCTCCCCCGCGGGACTCGACATCGGACTCCTTCGAGACACACATGAAGTAATTGAAGGACTTGACGCTACGGTAAATCTTCTCCACGACATCCACTGCAACATATTCTCCGGGGAAAACCATTCCGTCTATCATCTTGGCCGAATTGTTCACTTTCTCATTGGTCTTCAATACCTTGATTCGGCCAATCTGGCAGAGGTCGAGCAAGTCACCGTCAAAATGCTCATCCAAAGTCCATTTCGGAGAAGTCCAATATCCTTTATGCCTGAAATACAGTGCACCGCTCGACCAAGGGTAATCGTATGCCATGTATGGGATATTGGCAACCGGAGGATTTTTCAGGACATAACAGATTACAATCTTAAGGTATGAGTCGTCATCTACAACCTGATGGTCGATCGGGACAGCCTCCAAATACTTTGACATGCCATATTTCCGCGACACAGCCATCGAAGTCCTGCGAAGATACTCATGGACAAAACGATTGCATTCATCGAATCCGCCATACAGGACAAAATGCACATGGGTGTCCATCAAGGCGAATGCCA
>JAZRVQ010000048.1:0-190893 GCA_045599265.1 Candidatus Cryptobacteroides sp.
ACTACAAAACAAGCAAAAGTCCTGAAAAAGATGAAGAAATAATCTTATCTTTGACAACAGATGTTAGGACAAATCTTCAAACATCAGGACTTTGATGTCAAAAGTCTAAAAAATCTGTAAACAAAAATCAGGACGAGTCAGACCCGTGAGCGAAAGCGAAACGGGGAGGATGAGCGAAGACGAAGTCGTAGCGAAGGCCACCGTGGCTGCGTTGCCGGACCTGAGCAAAAAAAATGACCGAAGTCTTGTGACCCGGTCATTTTCTTTCTATTGTGTCGAAGGACTACTCTGCTGGAGAGATGGCGCCCATTGGGCATGCATCTGCGCAAGTACCGCAGTCGATGCAGATGTTAGGATCGATTTTGTAGATGTCACCCTCTGAAATTGCTCCTGAAGGGCACTCGCCCTGGCAAGTACCGCAAGCAACACAATCTTCTGAAATTTTGTAAGCCATAGTATTTTGTTGATTAAAGTTAAATTTTCTGTCCCGCCGCTTCCGTTTGGAATAGCAATTGCAAATTTATGTGTTTAATTTGAATTATCAAACTATCTTTGCGTTATGAAACGGTTCAAGACAATGATTCTGGCAATGCTGGTTGCGATTTCCGTGCCAATGGCGGCACAGACACAGATCGGCGGCATTGTCGAGTTCAACAAACTCTCACATAATTTCGGGGACGTGCTGCTCTCCGACGGTCCGATAAGCTGTTCATTCACGGTGAAGAACATCTCCTCCAAGCCTGTCGCCATACAGAGCGTGGTGGCTTCTTGCGGATGCACAGACGTGGACTGGACACGCGAGCCCATCAAGCCCGGCAAGACCGGAACAATCAGCGCAACATACACCAACGACGAAGGCCCATACCCTTTCAATAAAGACTTAACTGTCTATATATCAGGAGTCAAAAGGCCTGTCATACTCAAATTCAGCGGCACATCATACCGCAAGCCCGAGCCACTTGACCAGGCATATCCCGTACATTTCGGGACATTCGGAGTCAAGGAAACTCAGATGAAGGTCGGCAATGTCGAGCAGGGTGGCAGCGTGACTGAAGAGATCACTGTCGCCAATTTCGGCAAGAGCCCTGTCAAGGTGGAATTCAAGGACCTCAGTCCAAATCTCAAGATAACCCTGTCCCCTGTCACCATCCCGGCCGGCAAGACTGCCACAATGTCAGTGACGGTAACTGCTGACAGGAAACTGTGGGGCAAGAATCACTACTATGCCACACCAGTGGTCGGCGGCAAGGCATATGGCGGCAAACTTGATTTCTGGGCCATCACCAAAGAAAATTTCGAAGGACTCACCAAAGAGCAGAAGGATGCTGCCCCTAAGCCGATGTTCACCACCAGCAGTTTCGGTTACGGCATCGTGAAGGCAGGCAAGCAGATTGACGCCACATTCACACTGACCAACAACGGCAAGAGCGACTTCCGCGTATACAGTGTGGACACAGACAACCCGAAAGCGACCTACGGGGCCTTCCCTGTCGTAAAGGCGGGAGGCAAGGCATCGTTCAAGGTCCATCTCGACACAACGGGAATGCCTAAAGGCGAGAATCTTGTGATACTCACCCTGATCACCAACTCCCCATCCCGTCCTATCATAAACCTTTTCCTCACCGGAGAGATCCAATAATGCCAGAAGTACTTGATATTTTACTTGACAGCCTCAGGAACGCTGTGCTCATCACCGGACTCGTGGTGGTGATGATGATGATGATCGAATCACTCAACATCGAATCCCGTGGCGGATTCTTCTCTTCCCTGCGCAGAAGCAGGGTGGGACAGGTCATTTGCGCCGCCCTTTTGGGTTCGGTGCCGGGATGCATGGGAGGATTTGCCGTCGTTTCACTGTACACGCACGGCCTGATGAGTTTCGGCGCCCTGGTGGCGATGATGATCGCGACAGCAGGTGACGAGTCATTCGTCATGCTGGCCGTGATGCCGCGCCAGGCCGTATGGATCTTCGCCCTTCTTTTCGGGCTCGCCATCCTGGTCGGCACAGTTGTGGACTGCTTCCACAAAAAGCCGCTCCACGTGCATTGTGACGAACATTTCGAGATTCACGAGGCCGACTGCTGCGAACATCCCCATGACCAGCACGACCACCAGCAGGAACACCGCCACGGCAGGCATTTCACATGGAAACGCGCCCTGATGTTTGTCGGAGTCGCCATTTTCATCACTGCGCTGGGCACCGGAATGCTGGAGCACGAACACGCTGAAGAAGGCATGGAAGAAGTGGCCCACGCAGGAGGCATCAACCTTCTCAGCGAAGACTGGATGAACATCATGTTCGCCATCCTGAGCGTAGTCATACTGGGCGTCCTTATCTTCGCCTCCGACCATTTCGTGGAAGAGCACCTGTGGCACCATATCGTGGTCAAGCACCTCCCTACCGTATTTGCATGGACATTCGGAGTGCTTCTGGGTCTCGGTGTCCTGATGCATTTCTTCGACATCAGCGCATGGATCAGCGAGAACACGGTGTTGATGATCCTTCTGGCCACCGCAATAGGAATCATACCCGAATCCGGGCCTCACCTGATATTCGTGACCCTTTTTGCGGCAGGAGTGGTTCCGCTCCCTGTCCTGCTGGCAAGCACCGTCAGCCAGGACGGCCACGCCGGCCTTCCTCTGCTGGCAGAAAGCAAAATGAGTTTCGCGACTGCGAAACTCATCAATTGCGCCGTTGCCCTGGCTGTAGGCTTCACGGCTATGCTGTTTGTCTGATTACTCCTCCTCGTTCTGCACGATGTGCATAGTGTCGCGGGCGATCATCAACTCCTCGTTGGTGGCGATGACTGCGATCTTGACCTTTGACTCCGGCAGGGTGAGCATCATCTCGTCTGCCTTCTGCTCGTTGGCCTCATAGTCAAACTTGACACCGAGATAATTGAGATTGTCGGCGATGCGGCGGCGGATGCGGGCATTGTTTTCACCGATACCGCCTGTGAAGATGATGAGGTCAACTCCATCCATCTCCGCTGCGTATGAGCCAATGTACTTGATGATGTCGTGAGTGAGTTTCTTGAGGACAAGCTTTGCCTTCTCGTTGCCGGCGTTTGCAGCTGCGTTCATGTCGCGCAGGTCGGATGACACACCGTCACTGAGACCCAGCAGACCGCTCTTCTTGTTCATGAGGATGTCCATCTCTGCGGCGCTCTTGCCTTCCTTGTTCATGATGTATGTCACGACAGCCGGGTCGATGCTTCCGCAGCGTGTGCCCATGATCAGGCCGTCAAGCGGGGTGAGACCCATTGATGTGTCGACGCACTTTCCATTCTCCACTGCGGCGATTGAACTGCCGTTGCCGAGGTGACAGGTGATGATCTTGGAATTGTTGTAGTCCAGGCCGGCAAATTTGGCGCCTTCTGCGGAGACATAGCGGTGGCTGGTGCCGTGGAAGCCGTATTTGCGGATGCCATACTTCTCATAATATTCGTATGGAAGCGCGTACATATAAGCGTATGCAGGCATTGTCTGGTGGAATGCTGTGTCAAAGACAGCCACCTGAGGCACCTCCGGAAGGACTTCCTTGACGGCTCGTATGCCGCGGAGGTTGGCAGGATTGTGGAGAGGGCCGAGATCGGAGCACTTGTCGATGACATCCTCGACGGTCTCGTCCACGAGCTTGCTGCTGAAAATGGTAGGACCGCCATGGAGGACACGGTGACCCACTGCCTCGATGTCCTCAAGAGTGGAAAGACATCCGTGCTCCTTGTCCAGGAGTGCGTCGATGACGGCTCTGACAGCCACTGTATGGTTCTCGATAGGTTTCTCGACAACAAACTGGGACTTGCCGGCAGCGGTGTGCTTGAGGCAACCCATATCCATTCCTATTCTTTCCACAAGACCTTTGGCAAGAAGATCGTAAACTTCGTCGTTCTTCATATCAAGAAGCTGATATTTCAGAGAAGAACTGCCACAATTGAGAACTAAAATTATCATAAAAAACAAAAATTTTTATTGCGAAGAAAAGTTTTTCTTTTTCCGGCACAAAGGTATAAAATTTATCCCTACTTTGGCAACAATCAGATGCCAAAGCGATGAAAAGGACAACAGAGGGAGAAGGAACTTGGAACAAGGCTGTAGTTGCAGTCGCTCTTTATTCGGTCATCTATGCTGTCAGCGGCATCTGGCTTGGTCACAGGGTGTTCGGCCCGGACTACGGGCATTTCGACTATCCTGTGTTTTCTTTCTGCGGAAGGCATCTTTCCAGCCTTGTGGGGGCGGCAGGATTTGAAGGGACATACACAGAGGCTCTGGTGAAGGCTCTGATTGCCGGTGACAGGAGCGACATCTCCCCGCAGATCAGGGAAATATTCAGGGAAAGCGGAGCCTCTCACCTGCTCGCCCTGTCAGGGCTTCATCTCGGCATCCTGTACATGATTGTGAGCAAGACCCTGTCGGTACTGGGCAGTGCGCCGGGAGCGCGGGCAGTGAGATGCGTCTGCATGACATCCGCGGCATTCTTCTACATGTCCATAACCGGAGCCACGCCGTCCATCACAAGGGCCTTCCTGTTCATCCTGATACGCGAGACAGCGGCGGTGACAAGAAGGGACGCGACAGCGCTGAACGTGTTCTGTCTGGCCCTGTCCATCCAGCTTCTGGCCTCGCCCGGCTGCATCGTGATGCCCGGATTCCAGCTGTCATACCTTGCAATATGCGGCATATTCCTGGTCCACCCGCACCTTGCCGCGCTATATCCGGAGGACGGCAGACGGGGCTGGCGCAATCCGATGCGGAAAATCTGGGAAATGATGAGCATGAGCATATCCTGCCAGGTCTTCACGGCCGGCATCGTATGGTGGCATTTCCACACATTCCCGAAATATTTCATACTGACAAATGTCATTTCCCTGCCCCTTACCACCATCATCGTGCCCCTTTCGCTGCTCGCGGTCATTGCCGCCTCTGCGGGTATTTGCCCCGCCATACTCACACACGCCGTCGACAGGCTGTGCGATGTCCTTGTATTTGTATTGAAAACAATAAGTGACATGTGATATGAAAAGGAAAATCTACTACTTTTTTGGCCTTTCCGAACCCATAAAGCCCGGTTACGCCACTCCCAAAAGAATGGCGGAAGCGATGTACTGTGCGGCAGAGGGCTGTGACTGCGAAATATACGCCGTGGGATTCAGCCGTGAGATGGCCGGAGCCATCCTTTCCGGGCCGGAAGAAGCGGTCATGAAACTCTCGACGGGAATGCTGAGACGTGCCAGGAAAGCATTCAAGGTCCACAGGACAATACTTCTTGGCACAAGGGAGATGTTGAAGCATGCCCTTCTGTATGTGCTGTCATCCAACGACCTGACACGTTTCGGGGCACTTTACGGGCGCATCAATGTCAGGAGATGTCTGAGGCTCAAGAAGAATCTCGGGATTTCAGAGGAGGCGGTCTCGGAATATGACCCGGACCTGTTTGTCCTGATGATATCCACAAACAGCCTGAGAGGGGCCTCGGACGAGCATGTCGGCAGGTACATGGCAAAGATAGCCATAACGATGTATCATTGCAGCCTGGACAAGTGTCCGGAATTCGGGAAGAAGGAAATCGTGCTGGAGACCTCGCGCAGATTCAACACCTGCGCGTCACAGATTGCCCGTGTTTCCGGAATTAGTGTCAGCGAAACAGCTGGAATCCTTCTGAAGTCCAGGCCTTGATCTCGCCGTCCTCCCCGTAAAGGAAACAGGCCTCGACATCAGGCAGAGACAGAATGAAGGCACGGGCGTCGTCAAGCCCCATGACCATGCAGCAGGTCGCCAGGGCATCGGCAGAGGCGGCATCCCCGGCAACGACGGTCGCGGAAAGAAGCGACATCACGACAGGTCTGCCGCTGCGTGGATCCACGGTGTGGGAATATTTGACGCCGTCGCGATAATAGAATTTGCGGTAATTGCCGGAAGTGACCACGCCGCACGGTGCGCCACCGACCCTGTATGTCCCGAAAAGGTCCACATGGGTCCCGTCATTGGACTCGACCGGGCGGTCAATGCCTATCGTCCATAATTCCCCGTCGGGGTTGTGCCCCTCGCAGAACATCTCCCCGCCGACATTGATCAGCATGTCATGTGACCCGATGGAATGAAGATACGCGGCCACGGCGTCACAGGAATATCCCTGCGCGACGGCATTGAAATTGAGTTTCGGCAAGGCTTCGCCATCCCTGACCAGTGATCCGGGTGACAGGCTTCCGTCCGTTGCAAGCGCAGAAGCGGCATCATCGACGAGACGGTCCATCCCGCACGAGGCAAGCACCGCCGCCACAAGGGAATCGGATGGCATACGGTCTTCGGTGAAACCGAATCCCCAGATGTCAAAGAGCGGCGCCGCGGCGGCATCAAACGCCCCGTCAGACAATGTATGGAAATGGCGGGATATCCTGTAAAGGTCCAGAAAAGCGCTGTCCGGCACGATAGACTCCCCGGCATTGAACCTGCTGATCAGAGATTCGCTGCGGTAGCCTGACACCGAATTCTCGATTCCGGACAGTATGGCATCGATGCCTGCCTTGACATCTGCCGGGTCGGCAAGGACTTTCCCGTCGTCCGAGAGGAGATTGACCTTCACGGAATAATTGCCTCCCTGGGCATAACCGGTGACCAGGACATATCCCGTGTCACCACCGCCACATGAGCAGACAATGGCACATAACACCGCGAGTAATATGGATTTGAAAGATTTCATCGGTGTAAAATTAGTGAAAATCGTGGAATTTAGAGGAAAAATACTCATATTTGCAAGGATATATCGAAACGTACACAGATGAAATCTCATATTTGGACACTTGCCGGAGCAATCCTGGCCACAATATTGGCAACAACTTCATGCAAGGACAAGGAGGATGACCCGACCAGCTACCCTTCACTCAACGGAGCGCTTCGCTTCGAAGTACCGTCATTCATCGAGGCCGGCACCAAGGTGACAATGGTCCCGAGAGGCATATCTCACCCTGAAAACAAGGGCATAGGATACAGATGGATGGTCGCGCCCGTCGAGACTGCCTACACAACAACCAAGACAGAGTCCGATGACACCGACGGTGCATACACATTCGAATTCGGAGACAGCCTCGGCACATACACCGTGAGCTGCGCTGCATACGCAACCGGCTACCAGCAGGCTTCCGCGAGCAAATACGTTGTCATGGTCTCTCCCACCAAGTCCCTCACCGGCATCACATTCAGGGAAGACGGAGGCAGTCTGACAGATTCCCGTGACGGCAAGACCTACAGGACCGTGACACTCGGCGGAGCCGAATGGATGGCACAGAACCTTTCATGGGCCGGTTCCGGTGCAAGCTATATGGGATATTCCATCCTTGATGACATCTTCGGACGCTACTACACCTGGGATGAGGCCTGCGGTGCCTGTCCATCGGGCTGGCACCTTCCGTCAGACGCCGAGTGGATGGCAGCGGCACAGACCGTCTCATCCGAGACTCTCGTCGAAAAAGAGCAGTGGAAGGGCGTGGCAGGCGCGTTCATGTCATACGCACAGCTTAACGGCAAGGATATGTGGGAATACTGGCCGGCCGTCAAGGTGACCAACGAGACCGGAATGTCCGCAATCCCTGTCGGATACGGAATCGCAGACCAGTATTCAGGTGGCAACGAGACCACGGCGTTCTGGACATCAGACGAAATCAACGATGCACTCGCAGTTTCGAGATACATCGTTGTGGATCAGCCTGATTTCTATCTTGGAAATTCTGACAAGGCGTCTTTCGCTGCATCGGTAAGATGCATCAAGGACTAACGAAGGTCAGTGATGATATAAGACTTGTCGAAAGAAGACTCCGACACCGTGAACACGGACAGAGGTTTCTTCTCCACGAAACTGAAAGACGGAATGGTGAACTTGGTTACTGTTCCGTCTTTTACTTTTGTCTCTGCCCCATAAAGGATGTTGCCGTCAGCGGAAAGATAAAGAGTTATCTCCGAAAGGTCTCCCTTGATTTTAGGCAGAAGGACGGCCTTCACGCAGTTTTTGCCGTCAAATGTGGCACGTGCCTGTGACTTGACTGTGAAAGACTCGGCCATATAGGTTATGAACAGAGCAGGATTGGCGTATATATTGTTTGCACCGTCCACTTCCAGAGACTCTACAAGGGCCTCCTTTGCACTGCGGTCAACGGTCCACACCACCTTGCCGTCGCATTTGATGTCGAGCCCGTTGCCGACGACGCTGAAACACTCCCCTTGCAGCACAGCCTTTCCGCTGCCGCACAGTTTGGTTGTAAGTCCGGCCTCGAAATCGTATGCAAACTCGACACAGGAGTCAAGCACCTTGGAACGGAATACAGAAAGCGCGTCGGTCTGGGCGGAAGAGAGCAGACTCAACATCATCGACAGCGCAATCAAAAGGGTCTTTTTCATCATTTAACACCAAAAGATTCAAGAATACGGTCCAGTTCGGCATAATCGGCCACGAGGACCTGACGCGGTTTGGAACCTTCCTGAGGACCGACGATTCCGGCAGCCTCCAGCTGGTCCATCACCTTGCCTGCTCTTGCATATCCCATGCCAAGACGTCTCTGGATGTCTGAGGTGGAGCCCTTCTGGGTGCTTACCACAAGTCTCGCCGCCTCCTCGAAATTGGAATCGAGCTTGTGCATATCGACCATTCCGGACGCTCCGCCTTCTCCGTCACCGCCCTCGACAGGGACCTCAGGAAGATAATATGGTGTATTGTAATGTGCCTTGTATCCGGTCTGGTCACCGATGAACCTGGTGATGGCATTGATCTCCTCCGTGCTCACATAGGCGCACTGGACGCGTTCCATCTTGATGCCTTCATAATAGAGCATGTCGCCCCGGCCGATAAGTTTCTCGGCACCCGGCGAGTCAAGGATAGTGCCCGAATCCACTCTGGTGACGACGCGGAATGCGATACGCGTCGGGAAGTTGGTCTTGATAAGACCGGTGATGACATCGACAGAAGGACGCTGGGTGGCGATGATGACGTGGATACCGGCCGCACGGCCCTTCTGGGCAAGGCGAATGATGGATGTGGTCACGCCCTTTGAGATGGCCCTTCCGTCAGCTCCGCCGGCAGCCATGATAAGGTCGGCATACTCATCGATCACGACGACAAGATATGGCAGGTAGCGGTGGCCCTCATTAGGATTGAGGTGACGTTCCTTGAATTTCTCGTTATAGTCCACAAGTTTGTTGACACCGGCCTTGCTGAGAAGCAGATAGCGCTCATCCATCTCGATGCAGAGGGATTTGAGCACCTCGTCAGCCTTCTTGTGGTCCTTTACAATGGCGTTATCCTCTTCCTCGGTCTCGCTGGCAGCCCCCGGAAGAACGGCAAGGTAATGCTTGAGAAGCCTTTTGTACGCGGTGAACTCCACCATCTTCGGATCGACGAAGACAAGCTTGAGTTCGGACGGATGCTTGGAATACAGCAGAGAGGCGACTATGACATTGAGACCCACTGACTTGCCCTGCTTGGTCGCACCGGCGACAAGAAGGTGAGGTGCATCCGCAAGGTCGAAAGTCTTGACCTTCTGGGTTATTGTATATCCCAGAGCCACAGGCAGCTCGGCCTTTGACTCACGGAATGACGGGTCGTTGAACATGGCCTTGAGAGGCACGATAGACTTGACTTCGTTGGCGACCTCGATGCCGACAGCATCGGCGAGAGTGGTGACACGCACAGACTCGTTGCCCAGAGACATGGCGATATCCTTCTCGATGTTCTTGACGCTGGCACTCTTCATGCCAGGGGCAAGCTTGACCTTGTACAGGGTCACTGTAGGGCCGACAATCGCACTGACAGACTCAACCTGGATCTTATAACTCTGGAGAGTCATCTGGATCTTGCGGTTGTTGTTCTCGATCTCGGACATAGGGACCTTGTGGATGCCCGAAGCATAGTCATCCAGCAGGTCTATGGAAGGATATTTGAACTTTTCGAGTTCCGCTCTGTTGTCGTATCTTTCGAGTTCCTGGACCTCGGCAGTGAAATCATCGCCCTCGACGACAGTGGCCTCGGTTGTTCCCGGGACATCGTCCTCTTCTGCATCCTCCGGCATGGAGATAACGCTCTCGTCACCGTCCTGATACACGATATCATCGGGAGTGATCTCACAACCCTCCGGAACCTGGTCGTCCTGAACCTGTTCCTCCCGGTCCGGTTCGTCAACAGGCTCGATTTCTTCTGGCTCTGAATCTACTACAGAATCCGGAACAGCGATATCTTCCGCCTCCACAACTACGACATCCTCCTCCACTGCTGATTCCTTCTGAAGGAGGCTTTCCTTGATCCTGCGTTTTGGAAGCGTAGGGTTGGCCATCCAGCGTGCAAAGCTGCCGCTGACAAAAAGCAACCAGATGATGACACACAGTCCGAGTATGAGGGCCGTGCCGACATTGCCCATTGCCAGGGTCATCGCCCCGTTGGAGCCGGATATTGCGGAGCCCATATTTCCGCCAAGTCCGCCGCCGAAACAAGTGTCGGGCGAGACAATGCCTCCGACAAATGACAATACAGCGGAAGATATCAGTCCGGCGAACAGGACCAGAAGCGCTGTCTTGGCCGGATTCTCCGGTTTCTTTCTGCGGATAAGGAAGACAGACGCCATGGCAAGCAGCACCACAAGTGCATAACTCCCCAGCCCGAAACAGTTGTTGACCAGAAAGCCGCCCCATCCGTGGCCAAGACGGCCTCCGGCATTGCTCGCGGCGGATGCAGCATTGGAAACTATGCTCTGGTCAGCCTTCCAGGTGAAAAGGTATGACGTGCACGATATGAACGTATAGATGGTAAATACGGCCAGGACAAGACCCGAAATGACAAGGATCCGGGACTTGTTTTCCGACTCGGCTGACTTGCTCTGTGCTTTCTTCTTTGCGGCCATTACTGCTTCTTGTTGTTGAACTGATTGTTCTTCTTGTTCTTTCTGTTGCCACCCTGCCTCTGTTTGCCGCCCTGCGGATTGAGGCCCGGACGCGAATATGAGACGTCGCCGAGTTTGGTAAGAGACAGTCCCTCTGGCACTTTTACCCTGCCGTCGGACAGTTTTTCGATATCGGCAAAAATAGTCTCGTCAGCGACAGAGTCCTTGTTCCAGATAAGGTACTGGGTGCGCATATAAGTGGCAAGGTTGCGGATGACGTATGTCTTGGTCTCGCCATCCTCCATACCGGCGATCAGGTCGATGATGCTTTCTATGTTGCGGCCATAATGAGTGGCCTTGACAGGCTTGGTCTGCAAAGGAATAGGATCCGGCTTCGTATCCATCTGGTCCGGTGTCGGTGCCGGGAATGGCGAATCCACATCCAGCTGATAATCGGATATTATGAAAAGATGATCCCAGAGCTTATGTTCATAATCATCCTGGATACGGACCTGCGGATTGAGGAGTTCCATGACCTTCACGACGGCACGTGCCTGCTCGTTGCGTTTCTCCCTGTCCTCGATGGTCATCAGACTGGCCACCATCTTCTGCACACTTCTGCCGTATTCAGGCAGTCTCAACTTCTTTCTACCGGTATTGTAATCTTCCATAATCATTCGTTCAATAAAGAATACAAATATAAGAAAGACTTTTGACGTCAGCAACAGTCAACCACCTCATCTTTCTCGACAAACCAGAGGAATGCGCCTGACACCTCATAGCCCATCTGTCTGTAAAGATCGGCATACTGGCGTACCTGGGAGACATATTTGCGGCTGTGGCCGGCGAACTTGTAGTCAATGACAGTGATGGTGCCATCCGGATTGGTGACCACACGGTCCGGTCTGAAAAGTTCTCCGTCTGAGTCAAATATGGCGGCTTCGTTGCGCACTTTTGAGCGGTCGGACGGGAACCATCCCCTGCCCTGTGCAGCAGTGACGCGCTCTTTCAGCAGATTCGCGGCATCCACGGCCTCATCAGAAGAGAGCAGACCGGAGCTCACTGCATTCTGCACGGCATCATCCAGATCGTCCGGTGCGATGACCTGTGCAAGGATTCCGTGGAGCACAATTCCGTTCAGGCGTCTGGACGCAGAAACGCCCACGCAACCATCTTCGGAGAAAAAGTCAGACGAATCCTTGCTGAAAGTCAGCCTTCCCTCAATGGGCCAGGATGGATATGAAGCCGGAAGTTCCCGCCAGTCCCCGTCATTCTCTTCAGCCTTGCCCGAGCAGGCAGCGCAGATATCGGGTCCGTCATTCACATCTGCCTTGTATTCAGGATGTTCATCCACATATTTCGACAGAATCTGGGAGAAGTCCGAATCACCTTCCGCCTCTTCCAGCGCGATGACATGAAGCGCCTGGGCAGCACGGGTGAATGCAACATACATGATGTTGATATTGTCCACATACTGCCTGAACAGTTCGTCCTTATAGTCCTTGCCGAACAAAGTGTCGAGGCTTTTGCTTGACAATGTAACATCAAAAACACCGTCAACGACACCTTCGAGCGCAGTGCCTTCAACTGCAGGTCTGCACCAGGCGCTGCCTGGGCGGAACAAGCCGACTTTCTCGACAAACGGCACTATCACATAAGGAAAATCGAGTCCCTTTGACTTGTGGATGGTCATGATTCTCACAGAGTTGCCGACTGATGGCGAACTGATGCTGGAGTTGTCCCCTTCCATCTCTTTCAGGAAGGCATGCAGTCCGTTTCCGTCAGACGACATGAACTCCTGCACCTTGTCCATGAAAGAACGGACATAGCAGCTCTCGGCTTCGAAGACTGCCTCATCATATTTTCTGAGTCCCCTGAGCAGCGACTCGCACAGGTCAACCAGGGAATGATAACTTTCCGGAAGTTCGATGTCCATCATTCCGGCCAGGTAGGCGGCGGTCTTGTCGTCCGGGTTGTCGATGCTGGACAGCAGGGACATCAGTCTGCGCACGGTGATGGATGAGAATATCTTGAGGGACTCATCGGTGACTACAGGAATCCCCTCGCCTATCAGAGATGCAGCAAGAGCGGAGCCCTCTTCGTTTCCCCTCACAAGTATTGCCACATCGCCATATTTGAAACCGGCATCCAGTGCCGTCCGGATGGACGTCAGGACGGCCTCGGACTCTTCTTCAGCACTGCCGGCGAAACTGACCCTCACCGAACCGCCGTCAAGGTTCTTCCTTGCAGTCTTCTGCTCCACATCAGAATATATCCCGGCGACCGATACCGACTGATCGTCGTACTTCCCATCGAGCAGTCCGGCCACATACTTGAAGAAGTCATTGTTGAACTCGACGATATTCTCCTTGCTGCGCCAGTTGGTGTCCAGCGTATGCTCGCTGACGGCAGTGCCGAATTCGTCTGCGATGCCCTTCTGGAGAAGTTCCCAGTCGGACCCTCTCCATCGGTAGATGCTCTGCTTGACATCGCCCACGATGAGGTTGTAATTGCCCTCCGAGATGCTTTCGCTGAGCAATGGACGGAAATTGTCCCACTGCACCCGTGACGTGTCCTGGAACTCGTCAAGCAGGAAATGCTCGAACTTGACGCCTATCTTCTCATAGATGAACGGGGCCTCGGTGCCATCGATGATGTTGCGCAGAATGGTGTTGGTCTCGTCGATGCTGAGTATGTTCTTCTCCTTCTGTATCTCGTCGAACGCATTGTAAAGGTCTATCGCTATGCCGAATCCGTAAATTTTGCCAAGAAGCAAGGCTGCTGTCGAATACTCCTTGAAGCGCATGTCAAAATACGACATGAAGTCAGACAGGGCGTCAAGGATATCCCGGGTAACCTTGACCCTGAGATTTGCCTTGGCCTTCGGGAACCAGTCGTCAGGGCTGTCCACCTTGGAGCGGAAAGAATTCGAAGGTAGATAGATGGCAGCGCCTGTGCCGAGGTCGATGTACTTTCTCAGTCCCGAGTCCATGAACCCTCTCGATGTATCTTTCGGGTCGATACCGGCAAGGCGGAATTCCTCAAGCACCGCCTTGGCCGACTCTTCCAGACCCGCACGGAACTTCGTCACGATGTCACGGCACGAGGCTGCGAGAGCTGCGAGATTTGTATCTGTGCAGAAGACGGACTCGTCCAGACCGCAGGCCTCGACCTTGCTTCTGTGCTCCTCGCTCTTGAGCCTTTTCGCAATATTCTTGAGGGAATACTCCAGACGATAGCCCTTGCCATCTTCCAACTGTTCTATCGCACTGTCTGTAAGCCATCTAAGCTTCTTTTCATCCTTTGTCTCCCCCGTGAGCGAATCCAGCACACGGTCAACACTCTCCTCGATAAGCGCGTCCTTGTCGAGCTCCAGCTGATAGGAATCAAAACGGCCTATCTCGCGGGAAAAAGCCTTAAGAGTCTGCTGGAAGAACTTGTCGATGGTGCTCACGGCGAATGCCCCGTAGTCGTGGAGAATATTGCACAGGACAGTGCCGGCCTTGCCAGACATGGCAGAGTCATCAGGAAATATGGACGGGACAAATTCATCATGATATGGTGAATCTGCCGGGGTCTTTGCGAGGACGTACAGCTCCTTCAGAATGCGCCCCTTCATCTCATCTGTAGCCTTGTTTGTAAAAGTCACGGCGAGTATGTGCCTGTACGCGAAGTTGTCGCTGTTCTCGAGCAGAAGACGCAAATATTTCAACGCCAGATTGTATGTCTTGCCTGATCCGGCTGAGGCTTTCAATATCTCTATCATCGTCCACAAATCATTTTAAAGTCACACCATTCACAGACTTTCCTGTCGTCTGTGCGTGAAAAATCCACTTCAGGGTCTGCAATCTCCCCAAGCAGGGCCTCCAGCTTTTCATCCATCAAAGTGGCAAATCCGCCATCCAGAGGATATGTGCCCGGAACGGTCTTGAAGAGGTTCGGCACAGAATACATGCAGTTGCTGACCAGGTCCTTCGGGGCCTTGATGTCTGGAGCGGACTTGACCATGCGGTCATAAAGGTAGAACTGCAGCCCGGCCTTGAACTTTTTGCGTTCGTCGTGGGTGCCTTCGAAAATCTTCTCCGCAATGGACTCCGCATTGTCCGCATCCACACAGAGCACGGAAGGATCGTCCTTTCCGGTCTTGTAGTCCACCACACGCAGTCCGGTGGAGCCGAAGGCGTCAAGGCGGTCGATATAGCCGAAAAACCTGAAGCCGCCTATCTCTGCCTTCACTTCCCTTTCGACCCCGATGACATCGAAATGGTCCGTCCCGGCATCTTCCAGAATCTTTATGTCTGTCTTGATGGTCTCGATGACATAGCGCACGATCACACCGGAGACAACCAGGTCGCGGCCAGTGACTTCGTCCGACTTCAACTGGATGCAGATGAGCGAATTGACCTTGCGGCGAATGTCATCTTCGCGTTCCAGCCAGCCTTTCAGATAATCAATGCTTATCCTGTGAGGAGGTACTATGGCCTTGTCATTATCCTTCACCTTGTCGTACGAAACAGTCCTGAGCATCTCTTCCTCACTTGTCATCAATGCCATCATAGTGTCGTGATAGACAGTTCCTATCATGCCGGCATCGAGAGACTCGGACACCTCATCATCCTTCGAAAGCTGCTTAACGGTGTGGAAGTAAAATTTTGCCTTGCAGTCGATGTAGTTCTGAAGCGCCGAGGCTGACAACTTGCGGTGCTTCCTGACCATTTCGATATCCTCAGGGGTTTTCTTGATATCGTCCTCATTTGTGTCTGCAGGAAGCACCTCCGACGACGTGACATACATATTGAGAGGAAGTCCGAAATGATAGCGGAGCTGCTTGATATAACGGCTTTCCTCACCGGACTTAAGCCCTTCTGAACGAGAGTCGTACAACATCCAGACCTTGGCCGCACGGGTCACCAGACGGTAGAAATAGTACGCCCACACGGCGTCCTGGAACTCGTATGTCGGCAGTCCGAAAGCCTTTCTGAGCTCAGGCGGGACAAATGACGAACTTACGCTGCGGCGAGGGAACACGCCCTCGTTGACAGACAGGATGATGACATTGTCGAAATCCAGCGCCCTGGTCTCGAGAGGTCCCATTATCTGCAGTCCTCTGAGCGGCTCGCCGTCGAACGGCACGGACACCGCGGACAGCAGGGATTCGAGCAGTTTGAGATATGTTGCAGGAAGGACCTCCAGGTCAAGGCCGGAAAGTCTCTTGATGCTGGTGTAGTATTCCTTGGCGAAATCAACCTCGAGAGAGAGGTCTCCCTCCATGGCGGCAAGGCGCGATGCGGCAAAGGATATCACCTCCAGCTGATATTTCTCTATGTCCCCGATCTGCTGGGAGGAAGAACTGGCAAGGTCCTTCACGACAGGGCGGAATATCATATCGAAGAGCGGATGACCCGACAGGTCCGCCTGAGGAATATAGTATTTCAACCCTTCGCGGACCGACTTCACCATCTGCGCCGCCTTCTCATCCCCGTCGGTCAATTTCTTGAAAATGCCGCTCGAGAATATGTCCCAGACCTGTTTGTGGTAGAAGAGCCACTTGCCGTCCTTCTGCCTCAGGTGCATCTGGAGCCTCACGATGTCACGCATGAGCGAATAGAACTCGCTCGCGCTCATAGGATAGCCCATCGTGACATTGACACTGTCCACATCCTCCGGCAAAGTGCCGAGCATCGGCATCAGCAGACCCTCGTCCGGCAGCACGATGGCTGTCCTCTCCCATCCTGCAGACGTGTCCAGGCGGGAAAGTATCTCCGGCACTGTCTTGACCTGCCCCACGGACGAAGACACGCTCACCACGTTGAACTCCGGCGTCACAACTCCGTCAGGGTCAATCTTGAACGCCTGTGGGAAGTCCTCGATATTCTGACTCATGAACAGCGACGACTTGTTGAGAGGATTGCTTATCATCTCGCCGGAATAGTCCCAGCAGAACTCGGCTATGCCGGCGTCCCTCATCTTCTTCATCACTGTCCTCTCACATTCATTGAGGGCATTCAGACCTACGAACACGAATCCGGAAGAGTGCGGGAACGACGACGCAAGCACATCTACAACAGGTTTTTCCTGCACGGAGCAGGCAAGCCTCCTGTACATCGCGCCCTCGTATGAACGGCCCTCGCTGTCAAGCAGGGCATTGAACTCCCGGTAGAGAGGGAGAAGGATATTCCATATCTCGAGGAAATTCTCCTTGACGTCCTTTCCGCCTTCCTTTGATGCGACGCGGTCCCTGAAATGTCCGGCCAGTGCCTCCACCGCCTCCCTCTGCCTGTCAGTCAGGTAGGAGAATGTGTCCCGGATAGCCTTGAAGTCGGATATGTTGGCGAAAATCTGTTCCGGATCGACCAGATACTTGTCCACGTCGTCAAAATCTCCCAGCAGCACGTCGCCCCAGAAAATGAACTCATCTATCGACTCGGCCTTGGGATAGACCTTCTTGTAGCAAGAGTACAGTTTCAGCAGCAGCTCGACCCTCGGACAGACATCAACCGATGCCGCGCGGGCGAAGAAATCATTGATTGTAAGTGTGGACGGAGCCAGCACAGGGACTCCCCCCCTCTGACCGACAGCCTCTCCAAGCCATTTGTTGAAGAATGCCATCGACCTTCTGTTAGGGAAGATGAAACACTTGTCTTTCACATCACCGGAAGACAGATAATGCTCTGCGACCTGCTTGAGAAAAGGGATCATATCGTATTATGAATTATTACATATCAACATCTTCGTCATCAAAATCCAAAGCCTCCCACATGGACTCCATCTGGCGTCTGTCCTTCTTGGTAGGGCGTCCGGCTCCCCTGTCTCTCTTGAAGAAGAACGTCTCCACAGGGGCGCGCATCTTGTCAAGTTCTTCCTGCGGGGTCATATCCTGCGCATATTGAGGGACAAGTTTGGCTCCCTGCCGCTTGTCGATGCACTCCAGGACCTTGAAGGTGAAGCAGACCGCGCCTTTTCTGGCATTGATCACATCACCGGCCTTGACGTCGCGTGATGGCTTCACATCGCTCCCGTTGACCTTGACCTTGCCGCCTTTGCAGGCATCGGTGGCATCCGTACGGCTCTTATACACACGGATGGCCCAGAGGTATTTGTCGATTCTTACTGTGTCCATTTCAGTTTTTTATTAAAAATACCTGACGAGGCAGGAAAAATTACAGTTTTTCGGTAAAAACTCTTCCGAATCTGTCCGTGACGCGAATTTCGCGATTTGATGTGCCAGACTGCGGCACAACCCTGAAAAGATTTGGAGTTTCGAACGCACATACCCACGAAATCTTGTAGATTGACGCGTCTTTGAATATCTCATACGGATGAGGGTCATAGCCCTTGAAACGCTCCATATCGCAGATTTTGACGTCATCCTCATAATATTCGACCTTCCAGGCCTCATCGACATCCCACACATGCGCAATCACTTCTCCCGGATACATCGGGTCATTGTCATACACCTTCATCTGATGGTCCTCCGGATAACCGGTGCCCTTGTAGTACCAGCTCACGTCCTCACCGTCCCAGGTATATACCTTGTAACCGGCAGGACATCCGTCGATGCAGCAGTCACCGCACCACCAGGCCCCGCACATGCCGCCGATATTGTGCTCGGTCAGATTGTCAGCGATGTGATGGTTGGTGTTGGTGTGCATGTGGCCGGACAGGATGAGTGCCTTATATGGCTTCAGAAGGTTGTACAGGGCCGGTTTGTTGCACAGATTGTCCCCGATGACGTCATATTTGAACGCATCCCTGTCTGACTGGTCAAGCGTTGTCGGGATGTGCATGCACACGACGACGGGACTGCCCTTCCCGACGAACGACAGGTCCTTTTCCAGCCAGGCCAGCTGCCTTTCATCGAGGTAGCCGATATAGAAATAGTCACGTCCGACATAGAAATTGTCATCCATCACCACATAATGGACCCTGCCTACATTGAAGGAATAACAGACAGGGCCGAACACCTTTTCATATTCGGTGGACGATGTCTCATAGGACCGGCCCCAATTGGTCATGTCATGATTGCCGATTGTGTAGCGGAAATCGATCCCGACACGGCTGAATATCTTGTTGATGCGCTTATACAGAGGATGGTCCCAGCCCACAATGTCGCCCAGGCCGATGCCGAAAACGTCCCCTTCGATGCCACTGACAGTCTTTGCCATGTCATCGGCATGGTCTTCCAGCGGGACCAGGTCGTCAGGGTCCGAAACCTGGGGGTCGGCAAGCACAATCACGCTGTGACGGGTGTCATCGGTGTCCTTTTTTGTGACCGCAAAGTCATATTCGGCCTTGCCCGGCTTGATCTCGCTGTAAAAACAGGTCTCGCCCGGGAAAGAGGATGACTTGTACCCGGCCGGGGTGCTGATGAAGACAAATTTGCCTGAAAGACGGTCAAACGGCATTTCATACCGGCCGTCCCTGTCAGTCTTTACGACACTCACTCCGTCCGACACGACCACACCGGCAAGCGGGGCATTGCCGTCCGTAACGGTTCCGTAAATTGTATTGACAGGTTTCGGTGTACATGAAAACAAAAAAGCGGCAAAAGCCGCGACAGCATAATATTTCTTCATATCAACTTCTCCAATATATCTTGTATTTTGTGAATAAGCAGGTTACAAGGCACATAAGGCCGGTGAGGACAAGGCCGTGAATGATGCCACCCAGGTGATGCCCCGCACGTCCGGGTTGAACACATAGTCCGGAGGGGGCACCTGACAGTGGAACATCCACGCCGGGAGATTGGAATTCCACCCTATCGTGGCGCAGAAAACCATTCCGAATATGGCCAGGCCACGAAGTGCGTCGATTGATGCGATGCGCTTCATAAGCCCCTACTCCTCCTCTTCCTGTTTTTCGTCAAGACCTTCATAATCCTCACCCTCAAGGAAAGGCTCGGTATTCGGGTCGATATAACTGTCATCAGAAACATGAGGCTCGACAAGCGCCTCGATCAGGACGGTGTCCCTGTCACGAGGGATGAGGAACACCTCAGGCACATCGGCCGGGACAAGCACGGTCTCGCCCTTGTGAAGGACGCAGCTGCCCTCTCCCTGTACGGTGGCCTCGCCTTCCGTGCAGACATACACGATGAAACTGCCGAACTTTTCGGTGCTGACACGAAGCGGCTCGGAGAGGTTGATCCTGGAGACGGTGAACTGTGGACAGCGTACCAACTGGCTGATGACCTTGGCGTTCTCTTCCTTGTCAGAATCCTCCCAGAGAGGTCCCTTGCGCCACTTTGTCGGATCGAACGGACCGTAGTTTATGACATCGATAGCCTCGTCGAGATGCATCTTCCTGGCTGTGGCAGGGTTGAATTCGCGGCCCCAGTCGTACAGGCGGAAGGTCATGTCGGACGACTCCTGGATCTCGGCGATCAGCAGGCCTCCGTCAGCGGCGTGCACCGTGCCGGGAGTGATGAATATGCTGTCTCCTTTCTTGGGATGTATGACGTTCAGGACCTCCTCGACAGTACCGTCGTGGCAGCGGTCATACAGTTCCTGTGCGGAAACTTCGCGGTTGAATCCCATATACACCTTTGCATCCGGCTGCGCATCCATCACATACCATATCTCAGCCTTGCCGAGCGAATCATATCTTTCGGCTGCCACCTCGTCGTCCGGATGGACCTGGACTGAAAGACGGTCACGGATGTCCAGGAACTTGACAAGGAGAGGGAACTGGAGTCCGAACCACTCGAACACAGCGTCTCCGACAACTCTTTCGAGGTAGGTCTCCATCAATTCCTCGATGGTGTTGCCGGCGAGCCAGCCGTCGGACACAACGCTCTCCTGGGCGCCCATATCGGCAAGTTCCCAGCTTTCGCCGATCTTGTCATCTGCCGTAAGGGGCACCTCATTGCCGTCCCGGTCGGTCTCGACAAACGACTTGCCAAGCACCTTTATGAGCGAATCTCCACCCCACGGCCTGCGTGAAGGGATAGGTATGAATTTAAGGGGATACAGTTTTTTCTGAGAAGTTTCCATGTTCGCATAGTTTTGTTATGCGAATATACAAAAAATATGGAATGAAAATTTATCCGATAAATTTCAAAATTCCTTCAAAATCATCTTTTTCGAAGCTGACTTGTTCTCCGGCAGAGAGATTCTTGATGTTTATGACGCCCTGAGCGGCCTCATCCCCACCCACGATGGACAGGAACGGAATGGCCTTTCTGTCAGCATAGTCAAAGACTTTCTTGAGTTTTGTCTGCTCCGGGAAGATCTCGCAGGCCACTCCCCTTGCGCGGAGTTCCCTGACAACCGGGATGAGGTATTTCACCTCACCCATATTGGCAAAAAGTATCTTTGTGGAAGATGTGACTTCTGACGGGAATTTACCCAGTCCACCGAGCACGTCATATATGCGGTCAGCGCCGAAAGAGATGCCGACACCGGACACGTTCGGAAGGCCGAAGATGCCGGTCAGGTTGTCGTAACGTCCACCGCCACAGATACTTCCGATCTGGAAGTCAAGAGCCTTGACCTCGAAGATTGCGCCGGTGTAATAATTGAGTCCACGGGCAAGGGAAAGGTCTATCTCGACCTGGTTATGAATGTCTGCGGCATCGATGAATCCGAACAGTTCCTCGAGTTCGTCAAGTCCCTTCAGACCTGTCTCGGAAACGATTCCGGAGGCTGACTGGCCATTCATCAGAGAGCGCATCACAGAGAGTTTCTCCTCGTTGGACCCGGCCAGCTGGAGAACAGGTTCTATGACCTTCACAGCCTCTTCGGAAAGACCTTTCTCAATCATTTCCGCCTCGACTGCCTCGAGACCTATCTTGTCTATCTTGTCAATGGCGACAGTTATGTCCACCACCTTGTCAGGGAATCCACATATCTCTGCAAGTCCGGTGAGGACCTTGCGGTTGTTGATCTTGATGCAGACGCGCACATCAAATTTGCGGAACACGGTGTCGACGATCTGGACCAGTTCGAGTTCGTTGATCTGAGAAGTGCTGCCAATCACGTCGGCATCGCACTGATAAAATTCGCGGTAACGGCCCTTCTGAGGACGGTCTGCACGCCATACAGGCTGGATCTGGAAACGTCTGAACGGGAAGGCAATCTCGTTCTGGTGCTGCACCACAAAGCGTGCGAACGGCACGGTAAGGTCATAGCGGAGACCCTTCTCGCAGACCTGCGCTGCAAGCGGCCTTGACATATCCACGCCAGCAAACGCATCGCCGCTGTTGAGGATGCGGTACAGGAGTTTGTCCCCCTCATCGCCGTACTTGCCAAGCAGCGTGCTCAGATTCTCCATTGCAGGAGTCTCTATCTGGGTGTATCCATATGTCCGGTAGACACTCTTGATGGTGTCGAAAATATAGTTGCGTCCCGCCATCTCGGCCGGTCCGAAGTCTCGTGTTCCCTTTGGAATTGAAGGTTTCTGTGCCATTATTCAATAATTTATCTTTCAAAGGTAAGGATATTTTCTTATATTTCCTCTAAAAGGAAGATGGAAAATTGCCAATTTGCGGCGGCGCTTATTTGAAGTATGGAAATCATATTGTTGTCATTCAGGACAAACTTGACCGGGCATATTTCGAGATGGTCCCCGACAGTTCGATGAAGATAATGATGGAAAAGCGCAAGGTTCCGGACACCCTCATCTTTTCGTATCTGAAAACCGCTGTGAGCAGGGAAAATAAATTAGTGAAGTCCATCAGTTATTGTGAAATCGCTGATAATGTCAAGTATTTGTCTGATAGCACAGGAAATCAGAAGCATCAATATGAACGGGTCCGGAATGATGAAAAGTCTGACCAACATATCGAACAGCAACTTCAAAATGCCGTATGTACATACATACAATGGCAACCCGGTATTCCGTTGTGTCATCTCACGTCCTTTTAACAAGCCTGATTATGGGGTAGGGTATCTTGAGTATGATGATAACGTACTGATTATTCAAGGTGAAATTGACAGCTCTTTATTTTCTCCCGTGCCGGATAAGGACAGGGTTATTCCGGTAATCAAAAACCGGACACCATGGAATGATGACTGCCGCCCGGAAGTATATATCTTTTTCTCCACAGAACAAGCCCTGAAGTGGCATGCCTGGTAATATGGACGCCGAGTCCCAGGTAATGCTCCTTCTACATATCGGAAACTAATGCCGCCCTGCCACAACCCGAAAATCACCTATGCAGGTAGTCGGCAATGCAGATGTCTGTATGAAGGCCCCACTCGATAGGTGCGGCGGAAATCTCCTCACCTAAGCATGTACGCCACCTCTCATGCCCGTCTATGTCATATAAGCTCTATAGGTAAATTTCGGCTTATTCAATCCCTGCCTGTCAGAGCGCCGAGCGACATTGAGCGGCGTCTCTGACTGGTCCTGTCGATTTCAATCAATTGCTGAAGGCCATGGATTGTGAATGATCCTTCTGTGGATGACTTTCGCCAATTCTTCGGGGCATAGGCATTAAAATTTATTGGGATTTTATTTAAACGGGCGAAAAATCCAAAGATTTTATGTAAGTTTGGGCAAAACAACCACATCCTCTCATGAAAATCGGAATCATCGGCGCCGGATGGATCGCCGAAAAAATGGCCATCACACTGCAGCCGGAGCCGCAGATGCGCTATGCAATCGCAGCCCGAGACCTGGACAGGGCCCGGGAATTTGCCCGCAGATGGGGCTTCGAAAAGGCTTACGGATCATACGAAGAACTGGTGGAAGACCCCGAAGTGGAACTGGTCTATATCGCCACCCCACACTCGCACCACCTGGCACATGCCTCGCTTGCCCTGAATCACGGCAAGCACGTTCTCTGCGAGAAGGCATTCACTGCCAACGCCCGTGAGGCAGAGCAACTCATCGCACTGGCCCGTAGCAAGAATCTGTTCATAACAGAGGCCATCTGGACACGCTACATGCCGCTTTCAATCAAGATAAAGGAGAGACTTGACTCAGGCATGATAGGCCGGCCAAGGATGCTATATGCCAGCATAGGCTACCCGATGCTCTTCAAGGAACGCATCCAGAAGCCGGAACTCTGCGGCGGTGCACTGCTCGACATAACCGTATATGCAATCAACTTTGCAAGGATGTATTTCGGCACGGACTTCATCAAGACAGTCTCCCAGGCCGTCATCGGAGAGACCGGGACCGACATCCAGGAGACCATCACCCTGCTCTATCCGGACGGGCGCATGGCCAACCTCCAGGGCACGGCTGCGGCTGCGAATGACCTGCACGGCATCATCAGCTGCGAAAATGGATTCATCGAGGTGGACAACATCAACAACCCTTCACGCGCAGACATCTACAACACCGACCACGAACTGATCGAAACCCTGACGGCAGAAGGAAAGCGGACCGGGTACGAATACCAGGTCTATGCCTGCGAGCAGGCCATCAGGAATGGATGGAAAGAGTCCCCATACATGCCTCATGCTGAAACGATTGCAGTGATGAAGCAGATGGACGCGCTCCGTGCGGAGTGGGGTGTCAGATTTCCGATGGACTAGTTCTGCTTGTCCAGAATCTTCACGTCCATGTGCGGATATGCAAATCCGAATCCGCGTTTCGGGAGTTCGGTGTATAGCATATTGAGCCCGTCGAAATAGACGCCCCAATAGTCAGCCGTATTGACCCAGACTCTGACAACAAAACTTATGTCATTGCTGTTCAGAGTGTTCAGTCCGATAAACGGGTCAGCTGCGCCTTCTGTCGAAGAATCAAGAATACGGCTCTCCGCAGAGAGGATGTCCAGAGCCTCTGCAATGAATTTATTGGCGTCAGAGCCATATTCCACGCTGATTGTCCAGTCCACACGGCGCAGCGGCATTGCAGAGTAATTGTCGATGTTGCCGCCTGAAAGGGCGCCGTTCGGGACAACGACTATCCTGTTGTCATTGGTGCGTATTTTAGTGCTGACAATGCTCATATCAAGCACAGTTCCGCTGTAACCCTGCGCTGTGATGAAATCCCCGGCTTTGAAAGGCTTGAATATCATCAGAATGATTCCGCCGGCAAAGTTCTGCACCGTACCGCTCAGAGCCATGCCTATCGCCATGCCTCCCGCAGCGAGCAGGGCGGCTATCGATGTGGTGTTGACACCGAGGGTGCTGACTGCAATGACAATCAACAGGACATACAGTGAAATCGTGGCAAGCGATATCACGAACGAGGCAAGGGACCCCTCGACATTGCGACGGTCAAACACCCGCCTCAGGACTTTCCTTATCCTCTTGATGATCCAGGCCCCGACAATATACAGGGCAATGGCCGCAAGGAGTTTGAGTCCGAACTGAAGCCCCTTTTCGCCAAGACTCTGGAGGAAGGCGGAAGGATCTTCCTTAATCTGTTCAACTACTGCTTCCTGAACAACTTTCAGCGAATCTGCCACATTGATTGGCGCATCTGTCTGCAATAACATATTGTACTAATTTGAAATATTCAACTCCAGGCTTGCAAGACCGCCATTCGCCGTTTCCTTGTACAGGCTTGGCAGATCCTTGCCGGTCCGTTTCATTGTATCAACGACCTTGTCAAACGACACAAGGTGCTTTCCGTCACTGAGAAGTGCATAGAGGCTGACGTCCAGCGCACGCAGGGCGGCAATAGGGTTTCTTTCTATGCACGGTATCTGGACAAGGCCGCACACAGGGTCGCAGGTAAGGCCGAGATTATGCTCCATGGCCATTTCAGCGGCATATTCGATCTGCTGCGGGGAGCCTCCGAACAGCTGGTTCACTGTCACGGCAGCCATGACGCACGCACTCCCGACTTCACCCTGACAGCCCACCTCTGCACCGGAGATGGAAGCGTTCGTCCTGATGACATTGCCGAAAAGACCTGCAGTGGCAAGGGCCTTGAGGATCTCCCTGTCTGAGAATCCGTGGGCAGTCTTCATGTGATAAAGCACCGCAGCAACAACGCCGCAGGAACCGCATGTCGGCGCAGTGACGACCTTGCCTCCACGCGCGTTCATCTCAGAAACTGCGAGCGCGTACGCGCACACAAGGGCACGGCTCTTCAGGGAATCCTTGAACCCGGAAGCCCTCATATAATACTGCTTGGCCTTGCTCCTGAGTTTCAGCACTCCCGGAAGACGGGCATCATTTTCCAGTCCGTCACGCACACTCTGCTGCATGACATCCCACACCTCGGCAAGATAGTCCCATATCCCCTCGCCCTCGTTCTGCTCGACATATTCCCAGAATGACAGGCCTTCATGCTCAATATAATGCTTTATCTCACTGATAGTTCCGTGCGGATAAACAGACGAGGCCGTCCGTGCCTCTTCCGTCTGCTGCCCTTCGGACAAGTTGCCGCCTCCGATGCTGTACACGGTCCAGCTGTCACAGAGAGAGCCGTCATCCGCAAAGGCCTCGAACAGCATGCCGTTAGTGTGGTAGTCAAGCACGATGTCCGGACGCCAGAGGATTTCGGCAGGCCTTGGAAGCAACGCCCTGACAATGGAGACATCGGTGAGATGCCCCTTGCCGGTTGCGGCCAGACTGCCGTAAAGTGTGACGCGGAACGACGATGCGCCCCTGTTTTTTGCGCCGAACGTCGATGCGGCCTTGCTCGGACCCATCGTATGGCTGCTGGACGGGCCGAAACCTATCTTATATATTTCCCTGATACTGTCCATGCTCCCCAAAAAATCTCCGCAAAAATACAACTAATTTTGCTCCATTACAAGCCACTCGGCCTCTCCGCCCCATAATGACAGGAATTTCCTGAAACCTTCACGCGTGACAACGACCGAAGCAGTATTGTCGCATGGATGGAAACTTATCCTCTCCGCATCCTGAAGGTCGGAATCAAGGTAGAGTTTGACCCTGTGGCCATTTTCGAAGAGTTCCTTCGGGGCTGCGCCGGAGAGGTCAATGTCATTGATGAGTCCAAACGGGGACACGGACCCGGGACGGAGCCCCAGACACCGGGTCATCCTTTCCGGCGATGCAAACGAAAGCTTCCCCTGATGGAGGCTGTGCTCGAGAGAATGAATGTCGAGGTCCTTGTGGCACTCGAAACTTATCAGATAGTGGCGGTTGCCCTTGTGGTTGCGCATGAACAGATTCTTGCAGTGGACCGCGTCGATATTCTTCCAGTACTCCAGCGCCTCGGCGATGGTGAAAAGAGGCGGATGGAAATAAATCTCGTACTCTATCCCGTTGGACTCCAGAAAATCACGAACCTTACGCATAGGACATCGGGCGTCCTGTGAAAGAGCAAAAAGGGCCGGGCTGAGATGGCAGTACCCGTCGGGGTTCTTGTCCAGATAGTCCTGATGGTACTCCTCTGCCGGATAGAAATTCTCGAGCGGGAGCAGTTCCACGGCAAGCGGAGCTCCGCAGCGGGCCTGCTCGCCTTCAAATATGTATTCTGCGACCTTGCGGTCTTCCGGATCCACATAATATACGCCTGTGCGGTAACGTGTCCCCTCATCCTCTCCCTGCCGGTTCAGGCTCAGCGGATCGATTGCCTTGAAATACATTTCCAACAGGAAAGCCAGGCTCAGACGGTCCGGATCATAACACACCTCGACGGTCTCGGCAAAGCCTGTATTGTCCGTATAAACCTGCTTGTAAGTAGGGTTCTCCCCGTTGCCGTTGGCAAATCCGGTCCTGGTCGAAATGACGCCGTAAATGCGTTTCAGAAAATGCTCCGTGCCCCAGAAACATCCGCCCGCAAGATATATTTTCTTCTCTTTCATACTGCGAATTTACATAAAAGTCCGGCATTTGTCGAAAAAAACGGGGTGTTTGTCGAAAAGTGCTTTGAACATTATGACAGAGGGAGTAGTTTTGCGGCATGAAAAAGATTATCGCTACACTCATTCTCACACTTGCAGCCGTGTCTGCATTCGCACAGCGCACCGTCGTCACAGGCGCTGTCCTTGATTCACTTTCAATGCAGGGCGAGCCGGGAGCCGTCCTCCAGTTTTTCAAATCAAACGACAAATCAAAGGCAATAGCTTTCACAACAACCGATGCCGACGGTAACTTCTCGCAGGCTATCTCCGGCAAGGGTGATTATGATATCGTGTACCAGGAAGTGGGCCGCGTGACCATCACAAAGCATTTCACCCTGAGCGGCGAACCTGAGGTCAAGATAGGCAACATCCTCGCCCAGGACGATGTCGAAGTGCTTGAAGGAGCCGTCAAGACAGAACTCCGCACCCTCGTCAAGATGGACGTGGACAAGATGACATACAAAGTCGAGGACGATGTCGATGCCAAGAGCAGCACCGTGCTTGACATGCTCCGCAAGGTGCCGATGGTTTCGGTGGACGGAGAAGACAACATCACCGTGAACGGCAGCAGCAGTTTCCAGGTACTCGTCGACGGCAAGCCGAACGTGATGATCAGCAGCAACCCTTCACAGGTGTTCAAGTCAATGCCTGCAAGCGCCATCAAGGACATCCAGGTCATCACGAACCCGGGCGTGAAATATGACGCAGAGGGTGTAGGCGGTATCCTCAACATCACCACCAACCGTGCCCAGCAGGGCGGCGCCGCAATGCCTGAACTTGACGGATACAACGCAACCGTCGGTTTCAACGGTTCCACCAGGTTCAAGAATGGCTGGGGTGCAGGCCTCAGGTCATTCGTATCAGGCCAGAAGGGCAAGTTCACATACAGCGCAAACCTCAACCTCAATACCGGTGCCAACAAGGGAACCACCTCAGAATCAGAGCAGAGCATGATCGCCAGAGACCCTCTCGACTATGACAAATACGAGACTCTGTCATCTACCATCAATTCGAGCACCAGCCACAGCAGCAACCTGATGGGCATGGCCAGCCTCGACCTTGGTTATGAGATCGACCCTCTGCGACTCATCTCCGCAAGCGCCGGATTCATGATGCTCGGTTCCAACTCGGCAAGCGACCAGCTCACGAGCATGCTCTTCGGAGGCAGCACCATGGGATACGGAAGCACCATGAACAGCAAGATGAGCATGAAGAGCATCACCGCCAGCATCGACTACCAGAGATCGTTCGCCGACAACGCAGACCGTTCGTTCGTGTTCTCATACCAGCTTTCCAGCAGACCGATGAACTCCTGGAGCGAGACCATCTTCGACGACAGCGGCACATCAATGTTCGATATGACCGACAGGTATTCCCAGGGCCCTTCAAACACTCTGCAGAACACCCTTCAGATCGACTACAGCGACAAATGGGCAGGCTGCCTCACATTCAACGCAGGTGCAAAATACATCAGCCGTATCAACAAATCCAACCAGGAGCAGTACTTCATGCAGGGTGGCAGCTGGGCACTGAACGACTTCTCCAGCTCCAACTACAGGAATGACAGCAACATCCCGGCAGCATATGTCCAGTTGAGCTACGGAGCCAAGAGTTTCAGCGCAAAGGCCGGTGTCCGCTACGAGCACACCTTCCAGAGCATCAAATATCTCGACGGGAAGGGCAACGACCTGAAGGTCAACTATCCTGACTTCGTGCCTGCAGCCAGCATCCAGTACAACATCACGATGCAGCAGAACATCGGACTGAGCTACAACATGCGTATCCGCCGTCCGGGCATCACATTCCTCGATCCGTACAAGGATATTTCCGACCCTACACGGCTCATGTACGGTAATTCAGACCTCAAGACAGAGAAGGCACACACCGTCAACCTCGTGTACAACTACTTCGCAAAGGTCCTGATGCTCAATGTCACACTCCGTGACACATACTGCGGCAACGGAATCTCCAACTACAGTTTCTACGACGACAACCACGTTCTCAACACCACATACGGCAACATCCTCAAGAGCAACTCCATCGGCCTCAACGTCTATGCGAACATCAACATAGGCAGCAAGACCAGGATCATGCTCAATGCCAGCGGAAGCTACAGCACCATGGACAACGCCCTGCAGGACCTCCACAACTCCGGATGGAACGGAATGGGAATGCTCGGCATCCAGCAGACACTGCCTTGGGACCTCAGGGCCAGCGCCAACTTCATGGGAACTACCAGGAACCGCAGTGTTGACGGATGGAGAAGCGGCATGTCAATGGCAATGGCCAGCCTCACCAAGACCTTCCTTGACGACAAGCTCAGCGTAGCCCTCAACGGTACAATTCCTCTCAAGAAGAACGCCATCATGGTCATGGAAAGCCATTCAGCCGGTCCTGACTACATCAACAACAGCAAAAACATCATGCCTATGGCCAACCTTTCTCTCAATGTTTCCTACTCATTCGGAAACAAGAAGGGTATCAGACTGAAGAAGGCCCGCACATCGATCTCCAACGATGACCTCATGGACCGCAGCGATGACAGCGGCTCAGAAGGCGGAGAGTCTTCAGGCGCCTCACAGGCCGGCGGCGGAATGATGGGTGGCAGAATGTAAAACATTTTCACTATCTTCGCACAATGCACGGAAGAAACCTCAAAACCATATCAGTCAGTGCCCAGATCACCATCTGGGTACTGATGTTCCTTTTCATGCCCATCCAGTTGTTCTTCCAGACCAACGACCTCGGACTGCTTGTCAAGGCGATGCCGCGCGCGCTGCTCTTCATGCTTCCGTCAGTACTGGTCTTCTACATCAACTATCTGGCATTGATACCGAAATCTCTTCTCGAGGGTAGGAAGATATGGTTCTGGATCGGGAACATCCTGATCCTGGCGCTGATAGTCCTGTACAGATGGCTGCGCATCAGGTCCATCCCTATTCCGGAAGGCGTTCCGGAGAACCGTATGGGCATGTTCTCCGTGGGCATCCTGTACATGTTCGCCCTCCAGGTGATCCTGGTCCTGCTGGCCATCGGTCTGCAGTATATGGAAAGGTACAGCGCCCTCAAGGAGGCCGAGGCAAAGCAGAAGCAGAAGGCCTCTGAAGCCGAACTTTCATGGCTCAAGAACCAGCTGAACCCGCATTTCCTGTTCAACACACTCAACAACATCTCGTCCCTCACCCAGTTCGACTCAGACAGGGCACAGGAGAGTATCGGACAGCTCAGCGACCTTCTCAGATACGCCCTCTACGAGACAGAGGAGGCGTTTGTGCCACTCGCATCCGAGGTTGAATTCATGGAGAACTACATCTCCCTGATGTCGCTCAGATGCAACGACCTGACCTCCGTGGAGCAGGATTTCGAAGTGTCAAGCGAAAACATACGCATCGCTCCCCTTCTGTTCATATCAATCCTTGAGAATGCCTTCAAGCACGGTGTGAACGCCAGGAGCAAGTCATTTGTGAATGTTTCGCTCCGCCGCCGCGGCGACGACATAATATTCAGGTGCGAGAATTCTCTCTTCGAAAAGGCAGGCACCGACAGAATCGGCTCCGGCATCGGTATCGAGAACCTCAGACGCCGTCTGGAGCTGATCTATCCGCTCAGGCACGAGTTCAAGTGCGGTGCGGCCGATGACAGATATATAGCAGAAATCACACTCAAGGGGATATGTACAGGTGCATAATAGTCGATGACGAGCCGCTGGCCGTGAAAATGCTCGAGAACTATGTCCAGAGGACACCGTTCCTGGAGCTGGCAGGCTCGTTCAACGACCCTGTGGCAGCGCTGGAGGCAATCAGCAGGACAGTGCCGCACCTTGTGTTCCTTGACATCCAGATGCCGGACCTTGACGGGCTTGAACTGTCGAGGATGATCCCGTCCGATACCAGAATCATCTTCACCACGGCATTCAAGCAATATGCGCTGGACAGCTACGAGGTGTCAGCCCTCGACTTCCTTCTCAAGCCGATAAGCTATTCCAAATTCCTGTCCGCATGCGAAAAGGCCAGGAAGTGGTTCGAAATGAAGGAGGCTGCCGAAAACGCCTCTGCACAGACGTCCAGCAGCATTTTCCTCAAGGTGGACGGGGCATTCCAGAGTGTGGACCTGTCGGACATCTCCTACATAGAAGGAATGAAGGACTATGTGGTTGTCCACCTGTGCTCGCAGAAAAAGACCCTGGTCAGCCACCTTACCATGAAGGCGGCGGAACAGATGCTTCCGGCGTCATCATTCATGAGGGTGCACCGTTCCTACATCGTGGCCCTCGACAAAGTCACATCGGTCAGCCAGACCGGCGACCTTATGATCGGGGATGTCCTTATACACGTCTCCGAGGCGTATGAGGACAGATTCAACGCCTATATCAGGTCCAAACTTCTTTCCAAGTAAATCAGGCCTCCTCCTTGTCTGCCAGAGATGAGGAAGCACGGACAGTGACAGTGCGGTCATAGCACTTGAACATCTCGTCCACGGCATTCCTGTCCCGCATTGGCGTGAGGATGCTGACGAGCGGCACAATCACAAGACCGAGCAGCATTGCAAGCACGCCGGCGTTGATAGGCGATGTGAAATATGGGGATATGAACACCTTGCCGGTGAATGTGCACCACATGCATGCACACATCACTGCGACACCGGAAATGTAACTTGCCCAGACTGCCGCCGGAGTAGTGCGTTTCCAATAAAGTCCATACAGGAACGGGGCAAGGAACGCTCCCGCGAGCGCGCCCCAGGATATACCCATCAACTGGGCGATGAAAGTGATGGAACTGCGGGCCTGCACGATGGCCAGCAGCGATGACACGGCTATGAAGAACAGCACAAAGATCCTGATGCAGAGCAGTTTGGATTTGTCACCCATCACCTTGCCGCCCTTCTTGACGGCCGGTGCGATGATGTCCAGGGTCAGAGTCGATCCGGATGTCAGCACAAGCGAGGAAAGGGTGGACATGGACGCAGAAAGGACAAGTATGATGACCACTGCAATGACAGCGTCAGGCAGTGAAGCGAGCATTGACGGAACGATGCTGTCATAGACAGGAGTGCCTGCCGAGGTGTAATCGATCGAGTCCCCATAAAGGCGTCCGAAACCGCCGAGGAAGTAACATCCACCAGCCACGATGAAGGCGAATATGGTCGATATCGCCGTGCCCTTCCTGATGGCATTCTCGTCACGGATGGCATAGAACTTACCCACCATCTGTGGAAGTCCCCAGGTGCCGAGTGAGGTCAGCAGCACGACGCCGAGCAGGAAGACAGGCTGAGGTCCGAAGAAAGACACGAACGCACCGGAAAGGCCCGGATCGCTCTCAGACTGTATCTGCGACAGGCTGCGCACAGCCTCGCTGAAACCGCCGTTGCTGCCAAGGACGGCAAGCACCACGGCAACGATGCCGGCCAGCATGATCAGTCCCTGTATGAAATCATTGATTGCGGTGGCCATATAGCCTCCAAGGAGGACATACACGCCGGTCAGTACAGCCATTCCAAGCACACACCACAGATAATCGATGCCGAAAGCCATCTCGAAAAGACGGGAAAGTCCGTTGTACAGCGACGCCGTGTATGGGATGAGGAAAATGAATACAATGACCGATGCGGCGACCTTGAGGGCATTGGAACCGAACCTGTTGCCGAAAAAGTCAGGCATTGTGGCGCTGTGCAGATACTGGGTCATCAGTCTTGTGCGGCGGCCCAGCACTCTCCATGCCAGCAACGAGCCTATCAAGGCATTGCCAAGTCCTATCCATGTGGCGGCAAGGCCATATTTCCACCCGAACTGTCCTGCATATCCGACGAATATGACAGCTGAGAAATATGACGTGCCGAACGCGAATGCCGTCAGCCAGGAACCGACATTGCGGCCTCCCAGCACGAATCCCTGGACGTTTGTAGCTGTCTTGTGGCAGTAGATGCCAACTCCTGTCATCACCGCGAAGAACAGGACAAGAAGAAGAATTTTAAGGAACATATATCTGCAATTACTTTGCAAATATAATCATTCCTCTGTATTCCAGTGGTGTCATGCCCTCACGCTGTTTGAAGAACTTGCAGAGAAAACTGCTGTTCGGGAAGGCAAGACGGTCCGAAATCTGCGAAATCGTGAGGTTGGTGGAACGGAGCAGGATCTTTATCTCGTCCACGACGGCCTTGTCTATCCATTCCTTTACGGTCATGCCGCTGGCATTCTTGACTGACACACTGAGATAGTGTTCGCTGATGCACATCTGTCCTGCATAGTCACTCACCTTGCGCTTGGCACCCTTTGACTGGCTGAGAAGGCGGATGAACTCGTTCAGGATCGCTCCCTCACGGGAGACAGTATTGTTGCAGATGCATGTGTCGCGGCTGAAAATACCTCCGGCGAAATGGAAAATCGATGCAATCATACTGAACACTGCAGGTGAATTCTCATTTTCGATGGCAAGAAGACCGAACAGCGAGTCCACCATCTTGCAGAACTCCTCCCTTTCGGCTTCAGGAAGAAGCACCTTGTGTCTGAAAGCATACTGCTGGAACACAGCGGGCACATTTCCTTCCATCGCCTCGAGCATCAATCCGGGCTTGATGACAATACTCACGGCCTTGCAGGAAGGATCGATCCTCTCGATCTCGTAGAGAGTACCCGGAGTAAGGAGTTCCAGTTCACCGGGACGCTGACCAGAGGACATCAGGTTGACATAGGAGTCGGCTCCACCATCCAGATAGAGTCCCAGACGCAAATCGTTCAGCCTGTATGGCCCCGTAGAACAGTCTTTATCCTTGAATATATGCGACGCTGCATTGGACACGTGGATGCCCTCGCCTCTGTAATTACGTCCGGAAAACTTCTCGCATCCGAGATTCTGGTATACAAATGTGCTTTCCATGAAAAACAAAAATACGATTTAGGATATAAATATCGCAAATATCAAATTGAAATACAATATTTAGGTCAAAAATAGGACAATATTCAAAAATAATTGACAATAAATCCAATTTCATCATCTATCTTTGCAATGATGAAAAGGTCTATCTCCTTCATATCCGGCATCTTGCTCTTTGTGGCGTCGGGCCAATGGCTTGCTGCCCAGGAACACCTTGTGCCAATTCAGCAGCCGGACCTGTCCCGGAAGACAGGCATCGCACCGGCGTTCTGGGGTCCCAATGCATTCCAGGTACCGGATATGCTGGACGGGACAGTCAGCCATTCCCTGAGATTCGAGCTGTCCGGAGGATATGCAGACGGCAGGATCACCAGTGGCGGGACAGACCGCACGGGAGACATTTTTGTCAAACTGAACGTCCCCCTCTGGACCGACAGGGTCAACCTGTCCGCATGGTGGTCAGTGCACGAATGGTATGACATGTCGGACGATGTCAAGGCAGCGCGCCGCATCGATGCTTCCATCCCCGGCAGAGGCCACGAGTGCGGAGCGGCATACATCAGCATCGACGGAGAGATCCTGCGTGAGAGGAAATTCGTTCCTGCCATTTCGGCCAGAATATGCCTCAGGACAGCGTCAGAGGGCACTTCGGTTCCTTTCGGAGCCGCCAGGTCATATGATGCTGCCGGGTATTTCTTCGATTTCTCACTGGGCAAGTCATTCGGTCCGGTCCGCATAGCCGCAAGCAGCGGATTCCTGTGCTGGCAGACAGACAACGGACGTCAGAACGACGCCGTGATGTTCGGTGCACTGGCTTCCTACACCTCCGACCGGGTCAGCGTCAATGCGCAGTATGGAGGATATTGGGGCTGGGAAAGATATGGAGACTTTCCGCGTGTCATCAAGGCGCGCCTTGATTTGTGCAACAAGTGGATTGTCCACCCGTTCGCCACATTCCAGTGGGGTTTCAATGACTGGCCATTCTGGCAGGCAAGGGCCGGCATCCAATTGAACGTGAATATATTATGAAAAACCTGAAGATACTCAGCGGCAGTGCCCTGAAAGTCATCGCAGTGCTTTCGATGCTGTGTGACCATACCGCAAAATACATCCTGGCCGCATACGATTTTGCCTGGCAGACCTGGTTCACGTTCGGAGGTCTGGACGTCAACCTGACGTATGTGATGACCAGTGTCCTGGGCAGGATTGCCTTCCCCCTGTTTGCGTTCCTGGCCGTCGAAGGGTACATGCACACCCGCAATTTCAGGAAATACTCCCTCAACCTGCTGATATTCGCCATCATCACGGTCATTCCATGGCAACTGCTGCACGGAAGCCCGGCCACATTCGAGGACTCGAACGTGCTCTTCACCCTTTTCCTTGGCGTGACGGCAATATTCGCCATAGACCGGATACGCGGATGGAAGGCATTTGCCATCACAGCCCTCAGCATGTTCCTGGCATGGATATGCCGGGTAGATTACGGCATACTCGGTGTCACGATGATCATATTGCTGTACGCTCTGAGAGGCAGCCGCGAATTCCAGTCGCTCGGATTCGTCGGATGTCTGTTCCGCGGAAAGGCCACTGCAGGGGTTCCGCTTGCAGCCATCCCTGTCCTGATGTACAACGGAGAGAGAGGATTCATCAAAGGAAAAGCGGGCAAATACATCTTCTACAGTATATACCCGCTTCACCTGCTGTTGATATACGGCATCAGAATCTGGCTCGGAATAGCCTAGAGTTCATCCATAGTATAGAATCTGCAGTCCAGTCCATCCCCCACGGAGAGGACCATGAAGCCCGTCTCATTGTCGGGATAATGCTCCTCAAGGGCATCCACGACGACATACTGCACATTTCCGGACCAATATGTGTCACGGCTGTGGTCATGCCCCGACAGGAAGAGTTCCACGCCGTTTGCACTCATAAGCCCCATAAGTTCGTATGATTCTTCCAGAGGATAGTTGCCGGTATGGCCCTGCGACTTGTCCGTCATGAACATGTGGGTGTGGGTGAACACGACAAGATGACGATAATTGCCTTTGGATGCACTGTCAAGCACTTCGCGGAGCCATTTCAACTGCCTGGTGCCGGTAAATCCGGAAGCGGTCTCGAAGCACACGTACAGGTCCTTGTGGAACGGGGTGCGGACCTCGACCGTGTAGGAGGAACTCCCCCACTGCCCAGTCCAGCCCTGCCACTGGTCAAAGTATATGTCATGATTGCCAAGTGTCAGGAACATGCCCGCGGCCTTGATTCCGGCCTCGTCGCGGAGATGGTCGCTGACCCAGTCCATATTGGTCCTGCCGTTCACGATGTCACCAAGGATCAGGCACATCGGGGATGTCAAATCATGCAGATATGCATTCAGGAAGGCATCCGTATGGGCAGTCGGAGCCTCTCTGTCAATGTGCATGTCAGTGCCGACATACACCTTGTAGTCATCCAGCAGCGAGATAACCAATCGGTCTCCTACAGTCTGATTCACCGTCATCGAGTGGTCGAAACGCTCGTTGACATTCTCCGTCCTGGAAGTAATCATTCCGGCCATATCCAGATTGGGCTCGATCTCCTTGTCGGAGCAGGCAACACAGGACAACGCCAGCAGAGTATATAGTATCTTGTTGATTTTCATAACATCAGAATTTATATGTCAGACCAAAGCGGACCGTCTCGGCATAGAATTCCGCATTAAGATGGAACATGCCGGCAGGTTTGCAGAAAGTGTCGAGCGTCATCACAATGCTGTCGGTCACATCGAACCTGCCGCCCAGCGAGAACAGTGGCTGCCAGCCTCTCTCCATCTCGAAGATGTCCACATTGGACATGCCGAGCGTGACATTCCATCTGGACGATTTCGGACGGACCGAACCCTTGATGGAGTAGATAAGATTGAACGGTTCGCACAATGTCGCATCCAGACTGTGATAATTTCTGCCAAAGGTGTCCATGAAGCGGCTGAACATGCCCACCTCGACATCGAGATAATCCCAGTCATAGCCCAGTGAGAGGCCGAAACAGGCATCATACATGTTGCTTCTGGCCACGTCCTTGAAGATGATACGGTTCTTGAGGTAAATCTGCCCGGCAGGAAGCGGGAACAGCGCCCTTGCCTGTAACGCAGCCGTGTAATATTTTGCAGTGGATGTCTGGAATGCGGGCTGAAGGTCGAAATGTTCATTGACCGGGATGTCAGCCAGCAGGCCGAAGGCACCTTGACTGCCATAAGTCTTGTTGTACTGATACTCCGCGACCGCACTGACACTGTAACGCGCCTGGCCGTGAAGGGAGGCCGAAGTACAGACTGCCGCAACCAGGGGCAGGATGATTTTCATAAAGGTTTTCATGTATGCAAAGATAGAAATTATTGGCATATGTCATAAAAAATGCTTTCTTTTGCAACAGATAACAGCAGAAGAGATATGACCGACCAGATGTTCACAATCCACGGGGAACCGCAGATAGTTGCAGACAGCAGAAAGAAGATCCTTGACGAATTCGCAGACCTCGAATTCTATGAGGACGGGCACATCTACATCCTCAACGGCAACAGGCTCAATTCCGTTTCAGGCATCGGGCACCGCTTTATCAGCAGACCGTTCGATGAGAACAGACAGGCGGAGAATTATGCCCGCAAGAACGGCAGGGACGCAGCCTACTGGCTGCTCCAGTGGCACCGCAACTCCTTCAGGGCCACCACCCTGGGCACAAAGACCCACGAGTTCGGAGAGAGTCTAGGCTACCTCAGGAGCGGTCATCCGGAGAAGATCACTGAAAGGATACGTCCTCAATACAGTCAGGAATACGGATTTCTGGCCCCTATCCACCCGAAAGAAGAAGCCGTCGTGAACTTCTTCAACAACATGCCTGACTCGTACCATCTTGTCCTCAACGAGACCAAGGTCTACAGCGGCAAGAACCCGGACCCGGCCCTCAACCTGAAAGAGCAGATCTGCGGCACATTCGACATGCTGTACTATTATGACGGCGAAGGAGACGAGTCCAAGGCCGGCTTCATCATCCTTGACTACAAGACCAACGGCAACCTGTACAACGACTTCAACAGAAAAAAGGACATCAAGCTCCTGCCGCCGTTCAACGACATCTTCGAAGAAAGCCTCGGTGAGTACACCATCCAGCTGAGCCTCTACGCCCTCATGCTCCAGGACATCGGCATCAACGTCATCGACCGCCGCCTCGTATGGCTCAAAGACGACGCCAGCTACGAGATCATCCCGCTGCAGGATGTCTCAGACAGACTCAGGAAGGTATTATAAATCAAAGAATTGCCATCTTTCTAGCCTGGATTGGCCGTCTCACTCTAAATTCGTGTCGGCTGCTCCGCATGGTAATGTGGCCACTCAATGTCGTTCAACGACCAATCCAGGCCAAAGGAGCATTCTATTTCCTTACAGCTTTGGCGAACTGACCGAAATACTTGTCAAGGAAAGCAAGGTTGACTGTATCTTTTTTGAAATATGAAGACGTGAACAGGTCTCTTGCCCTAAGCAACTCGTTCAGAAGACACGCCCTGGAAGCCTGACCGGCCCTGCCATACTTAACTGTAGCATCAATAAGGTCAAGAGCGCGTAAATATGCACCTTCAGCCATAGCCGGTTTGTCCCTCGCAACCCACTTGTATGTACGACCAATCTCGGAGCCGATATTTGCCATCTGCTCCATCAAAGGCATTTTGCTCCACCTTTGCTCGTCGATATGGGCAGGCAGATTCATTGCTTTACATAACTGGAAACAATGCTGAAAATAGACTCCCTTATTGAGCAGTCTTCAACATCACGGCTAAAATTATTCTGACGAGGCCTGATATTGATCAGAGAATCAAACTCAATCATATCTTCCCCATCCACCTCCGGATAAATGTTGAACCCCCAAAGGTCCTCCTGAGCAGAACCATCACCCAGCAGCATCGCTTCCAAATCAGAATGCAATTCTGCATCAATGGCAAGTTTGCCGGATTTTACATCTGCGACAGCCTTGATCATGTCACCATAAACAGATGCTGCGATTGTCATCAATTCTTCTCTGGAGAGGGGTTCACTCAGGATAATCATAAGGTCAAAATAAAGAAAAAGGCTCAAGATTCAAACTTGAGCCTGTCTAGTAGCGGGGGCTGGACTTGAACCAACGACCTCCGGGTTATGAGCCCGACGAGCTACCAACTGCTCTACCCCGCGATGTGGATTGCAAAGGTACGCATTATTTTTGAAATACCAAATTTATTTTTCATCAGTGGCCGTCAAAGTCACCTCAACGTCTTCTGCACCGTATATGCCCATATTCCAGGCATCGTCCCCATCACCGAGCCTGGAAAGCTGCACAGTCTTGGTGCGGGACTCGTACGAGCCGTTATCAGAGCCATCTATATCCCTGACATTCAAGACAAGAGTATCCTTCAATTCACCTCCGTAACTGGCATTGATGGCAAATTCCCCTTCCGAGCCGGTCCTTACCGACATCCAGTAACGGGACACAGAGATGCCCTTGACCGGCCTGCCATCGGAATCGCACACACGCCCCTTGACAGAGCAGGCATAATATGGAGTGCCGTACATATCCGGCTGCGGACAGCCATACATCTTGGCACAGTCAGTCGCACCGACACCGATGCCGAAAAGCGACAGCACCCAGCCGCAGAAACGAATCCAGTTGGAATGTAAGTATTGCTTCATAATCAATTTAAATGAGTTTTAAATATAACTTAGCCGGAAGTCTATAACTTGAAAGTTTTGAAGAACACTCGAGCTGTGGCTACAAGATAAGAAGCGTATTTTGTTTCTTCAAAGTAATTTTCGTCTGGCAAAGGGAACGAACCAGTCAATTTTTCTTTGATTGAATTCTCGAGTTCTTTTATCTTTCTCGGAGGAATAGCATATGTGGCTTTGTCGCCTTTAGGGTGCCGGATACGTATTTCCATTTCAAGCACTCTCTTTGTTTGTGGGTCGATACCGAGGTATAGTCCTATGGATGTGTCAGTTCCTTTTGAGTTTTGTTGGAAAATAGTATTGGCCCCTTGCACTTCAGAATCAGGGAACACTTCCTTTACGATTGACAACAAAATAGATAGGTCCACATCCATATGAGGCTGCTCATAATGAAGAGATTCGCCTGTTCTCGTATCATATTGGCCACGAGTGATAATATGATTTCCATAGTTTTTCAAATAAAAACCGTCAATGACACTGTTAAAAAAACCAACAGAATAAGTAGTATCACCTGAACGCACTGCCAATTGCCCCGAATAATAGTCGGAACAATTCATCTTGAGATCGGAATCTTCAACTGGAATCTCAGGGCATGCGGAAAATTTGCTGAAGTCTTTCTGTGCCATAAGAGGGCACGAGCTCAAAATCATGGCTATGAAAAGTGTCTTAATGTATTTCATACAACTGCAAATTTAGAATCTACGTGAAACAAATAAACATAAGGACTCTTTTAATCTATTTCATTATTGGCTGTAGTGAAGCCTTTCAGGTGTTTGAGAGGATCAAAAGATGCGTCATATTTATATGTCATACCATGGTATAGTGTACTATTATTTTTATCCAATTTTTTAACTGCAGCAACGGCAGCATTAAATGTGGTTTCATTTTGGTCCTTATAGAACGCAATCAAGGCATCTACAATATCGCTGTCAAACGGCTGTTCACTATTCATGCCTTCTAATAGAAGAATGTCATAGATTTTCGCTTCGAATTCATAGTTGCCTAACGGCCAACCAGGGTCTTCCGCACGCTGCATTGAGTGGAACATCTCTTCCATAAGATATTTATAATCCAGCACTTTATCATGAGGAATTTTGATTTCCGTGCTTGTAGAAACGGGGTTTCCTGAGCCTATGACGGTAATGGTTTTCAGTTTTGAAGCCCTGCGGAACACGTCAGTTATCATTTTGTTTTCTGGTTTTTTTAGTAGTAGGCTGTCAATCGTACATTTTAGTCTGTCGACACTGGCTTGAAATGCATTTGCCCCAAGTTGCACATAACTTGAAAAACGATTTGCCAGCTCTTCCACAGTTTCCTCCTCTTTACCGTCATCGGAAGAGTCGTAAATAGATGCGCCGCCGAAATGGTTGTCGGAGTCACTAGGATCGGCGTCATTGCAATTCTCGTTATTTTTCCGAAGGCAATAAAGCAACTACCAAAGTGATTCATCAACGCCTGCACCACCGCCGCCATAATCCCGTTCTGCTGAAACGACAGATTCATCTCCCAAAGGGAAATGATATGTTCCATCGGGGTTAAGGGTCTCACCGAAATATAGACTCTGAACTTCATCAACAGCCATTTGGAATGCCTTGGTCTCCTCTTGAACGATAACTTTCTGCAATGTAACGCCACCTAGCATGGAAATAAGCTTTGCATAAGCAGCTGCAACCTCATCATCGGTCTTCTGGTCATGCAGATACAGACCGCCTAGGCATTGCCCGTCACAATACTCGTTTATTCTGACGGTTGCTCCGTCAAGCGTGTTGTAGAATTTGAATCCTGTGAAGTCGCCCATGTCTCCACTATTGTCGAACATGGATGCCAAGTCTCCATCGCAACTGTTCAGGTAATCAAGTGCAGGAAGATAATACACCATGTATATGGACTCGGCTCCGGTCTGGTCATTTTTCAGGTACATCAGCTCACGGTCGCACCATACAATGTTGCCGTCCGGCATGATGACTCGGAACTCGTAGGTGGATTCTAGTTTTGATTCGATGCCTTCAAAACCGTTGGCCTTGTTCTCAAAATACTCGAAAGAAGTCCACTCAACTTCAGATTAGCCTGGTGTGAACAAAAACACAACATCATCGCAATCGGACTTTGTCAAAGCGGGACGGCAGGCCGAGAACAGTTTCTTAGCGTCATCCACCATCTGCTCGCTCACATCAGGGAAAGGGGCCACCGCCTCCTTGTTGCAAGAGCATACCACTAGCAGCAAGATTGAAAGCAAGGTAAGTTTTCTCATAACCAAAACAGTTCGTTTTTAGATTGTCATTTTTTAAGAAGGACTTAATGTTTACTTAAGCCTGTCCATGTGGCAAAGAATCAGCTTGCCGTCGTCGCCGCGCAGGTGCATTCCGTTGCCCATGCAGTAGCGGAACCACTTGCAGTCACCGCACTGGTCCCTGCGCATCCATTCACGGTCACGGTAAGGCTGGAACCGGTTCTCCCACACATCCACGAAATCATCCTTGTAGATGTTTCCCTGATGGTAGTCGGAGCGGATGCTGGAGCAGGCGGAGATGGACCCGTCAATCAGCACAGACCCGACGGTGAGGCCCGCCTGGCACGAATACAGCGTGTCCCTGACAACGCCCTCATACTCACCCAGAAAGCCCTCGCAGGCATAATTGGCGTTGATCCTCCCCTCTTTGCGGGTTTCCCTGATGAACTCCATCAAGCCGCGGAACTCTTCGGCGGAAAGCTGAAGTTCAGGATCATTGGCGGCACGGCCCACAGGAAATACAGTGAAAAGGCGCCACTGCTTCAGACCGAGCGAGATCAGATATTCCTTCAGTTCACGAAGTTGCGGATAGTTGCGCCTGTTCACGCAGGTCACCACATCGAATCTGATTGACGGCTCGGCAGCGAGGATTCCGATGGCCTGTGAGGCGTATTTGAACCCGTCGGCGCTGCCGCGCATCCAGTTGTGGTTCTCCTCCAGACCGTCAAGGCTGATTGTGGCCGAATGAAGACCCGCTCCGAGCAGCTGGTCAATCTTTTTGGGAGTCATCAGGCGTCCGTTGGACACCATGCCCCACGGGAACTCCATATCATATATGCGGCGTCCGCAACTGACGATGTCATCGCGCATCAGAGGCTCCCCTCCCGTCACGACAATCATGATCTTGTGGCTGTCGTAATGTTCCCTGACATTGATGAGCACCTTCTCGAAATCCTCGAACGGCATGTCCGGATGGAGGGCAGACACCTTGCAGTCACTGCCGCAATGACGGCAATTCATATTGCAGCGCAGAGTACACTCCCAGAACAATTGCAGCAAAGGATGAGTACGAACCTCATCCTTCACCAACTGTCTGTTCAATTCGAGCGCGATGCGCTGTTTCAATGAAAGCGCCCCCATTATTCTGCCTTCTTCTTCTCTTCCAGGACGACTTCCACATCCTTGGCCTCGAATGTGCCGTCATACCATCTTCCGTCACCTTTTTTGGTCTGCGTCAGAGTGACAGGGACCTCCTTGGACTCATATTCGCCGTTCGCGGCACCATCCACATCAATGAAATGGATATGAAGGGTATCCTGAGGGAATTCTGAATCGACAAGTTCGAATGCACCTTCAGAATCGGTATATACCTTATTGACCAAGGAATATCCCTCAACGTCCGGATAGTCATAATGCGACACTGCAATGCCCTGTATAGGCTTGCCGTCAGCATCGGTAACCTTGCCTGTAACGCGGTAATCCATTGATGGACACCCATATTCACAGGCTATTGGAAGCAAATGACAGGAAGTGACTCCGGCAAAGCCGAGTGCGGAAAGAAGCCATCCGCAGAATCTGGACCAGGTAAATCTGATTTTATCAGCCATAATCAAAAAAATCAATCGTTATAATAGATGCACAAACGTCACTGAACGTTGCACAGATATTCGTCAATCGCAGCGGCGGCCTTGCGTCCGGCACCCATTGCCAGAATGACGGTTGCGGCGCCGGTCACTGCATCACCGCCGGCAAACACGCCCTTGCGGGTAGTCGTGCCCTGCTCGTCAGCCACCAGACAGCCGCGACGGTTGGTTTCCAGACCGCCTGTCGTGCGGGCAATAAGCGGGTTAGGAGATGTTCCGAGCGACATTATTACGGTGTCGGTCTCGATCTCGAATTCGGAGCCCGGCACAGGCACGGGACTGCGGCGCCCGCTCTCATCGGACTCGCCAAGTTCCATGCGGATGCATTTGACAGCGCGGACCCAGCCCTTCTCGTCGGCAAGTATCTCGACAGGATTGGTGAGCATCGCGAATTTGACGCCCTCCTCATGGGCATGATGGACCTCCTCGGCACGTGCCGGCAGTTCCTTTTCGGTGCGGCGATACACAATCGTGGTGTCGGCACCGAGCCTGAGCGCCGTCCTGGCTGCATCCATCGCCACATTTCCGCCACCGACGACAACAGCCTTGCGGCCGGCATGTATAGGAGTAAGGTAATCCTCGCGGAAAGCCTTCATCAGATTGTTGCGGGTAAGGAATTCATTGGCAGAGAACACGCCGTTGCAGTTTTCGCCGGGAATGCCCATAAATTTAGGAAGACCGGCTCCGGAGCCGATGAAAACGGCCTCGAAACCTTCCTCATCCATCAGCGAGTCAATGGTCACGGTGCGGCCCACAACAACGTCAGTCTCTATCTTTACACCGATTGCAGCGACATCCCCAATCTCTGCGGCGACCACCTTGTCCTTAGGGAGACGGAACTCCGGAATACCGTACTGAAGCACACCGCCTGCCTTGTGGAGAGCCTCGAAAATGGTGACGTCATAACCTTTCTTCGCCAGGTCGTATGCACATGCGAGACCGGCAGGGCCGGACCCTACCACGGCGACCTTGTGACCGTTCGGAGCGGTGGGACAAGGTGCGGCTGAGAGCTTGTTTTCACGGGCATAATCGGCCACGAAACGCTCCAGCTTGCCGATTGCGACCGGTTCGCCCTTGACTCCAAGGATACAGCTGCCCTCGCACTGGGTTTCCTGAGGACACACGCGTCCGCAGATGGCCGGCAGGGACGAATCTTCCGCTATCTTCGCCGCTGCTCCGGAAAAATCTCCGGCAGCCACCCTGGCTATGAACTCCGGTATCTTGACACTGACAGGGCATGCACCCATGCAGCGTGGATTCTTGCAATTGAGGCAGCGGGAGGCCTCCAGCCTGGCTTCTTCGACATTATAGCCATAACACACCTCTTCGAAATTGGTCGCCCTGACCTTTGGATCCTGTTCACGGACAGGCACTCTCGGGATTCTGTTTGCCATTATTTTCCCCTCCCTATTCTACATACGTGATGTTCATTTGCAGCGGCCTCTTCAGGCTTGTACATAGCCTGACGGCGCATCGCCTCATCGAAATCCACAAGGGCTCCGTCAAATTCGGGTCCCTCCACGCAGGCGAAGCGTGTCTTGCCGCCCACAGTGACCCTGCAGGCTCCGCACATTCCAGTGCCGTCCACCATCAGGGTATTGAGACTGACGATGATTGGAAGGCCGAGCTTCATTGCGGTCAAGGTGGAGAACTTCATCATGATCATAGGGCCGATGGCGACAACCTGAGTGAATTGCTCTCCCTCGGCGACGAGTTTTTCGAGCATTGCCGTGCCGACTCCGTGGAATCCGGCCGAACCGTCATCCGTGCAGATGTACAGGTTGTCGGCGACACTGCCAAGTTCCTCCGTGTAGATAAGAAGGTCCTTGTTGCGGGCCCCGACGATGACATCGACCTTGACGCCGTGCTCGTGCAGCCACTTCACCTGCGGATAGACAGGGGCTGTACCCACTCCTCCGGCAATGAAGACATAATGCTGTGCGGCAAGGGCTTCCGGGCTCATCCCGACAAAATCTGACGGCACTCCGAGAGGTCCCACCACATCGGCGAATGCCTCACCGGGCTCGTATGAACAGATGTCTCTTGTCGATGCACCGATCATCTGGGTGACAATGGTCACGGTACCCTTCGCGGCGTCGAAATCGCTGATTGTAAGCGGGATGCGCTCCCCCTTCTCGTCAGCCCTCACAATAAGGAACTGGCCGGGACGTGCAGCCCTGGCCAGACGGGGTGCCTCCACCTTCATCTTGCAGATGTTCGGTGTCAGCATTTCTTTTTCTACAATACGGAACATATTCAGTATTCAGTTATTTCACCTTCTCGGCAGTGTAGCCGAGCTTGCGGATTGCAGCGGCAAGTGTCTCCTCGCTGGTCTTGGATGCGTCGTAGGTCACCTTGATGGTCTTGTCCTCGACTGACACCTCGAGAGCCTTCACGCCCTTCTCGAACGCGATGTTCTCCTCGACTTTCTTTGCGCAGTTCTTGCAGTGGATGCTGGACTTGAAAGTCACGGTCTTGAGTTCGGCCTTCGGCTTCTTTGCGACGGTCGAGACAGCGGTTTCACTTACTGCTGCAGCGGAAGCGGCTGCTGTGCCTGCAAATGCCATCATGGCGGCAAATGCAACAATGACGATTTTCTTCATATCAAGCAAAAATAATAATTATTATTCAGTTTTCCAAAGGGTGAAGCGGACACCCGCATACACCTTGACCCCCATCAAAGGTCCCCATACACAGCTGGCATCGAAAGATGGCAGACTGGTGTCAGCGGCTCCGAGGATGACATTCTTCTGACGGAAATTGGTGAGGTTTTCACCGCCGGCATAGATGTCCACGCCCTTGAAGCGCTTTGTCACCTGCAGGTACAGCAAAGGATATACCGGAGTCTGACCGTTCCTGTAGAGAAGGTTGCCGTCTGAATCCTTCAGGTTCTCCATGAAATTATAGACGCGGCACGGACCGTTCACAGATGCGGTGAAGTCAAATATCCACTTGTTCAGATTAGTGGCATACTGGAGGTTGAGAACGCCCTTGTAGCGGCTTGTCATCGGTTTTTCCACAAGTCCGGCATGGTCTGCAAGAGAAGTCCGGGCATTGGTGTAACGGCCTGTGAGGGTGATTGTGAACCGCTCCACAGGTTCGCAGGAGAAGTCGATCTGATAGCTGTCGGTGAAGGCGCGTCCTCCGGACAGGTCGGTCAGGTCATAGAACTCGATCGCGCCGGGGATATGTTCATAATCAACAATTTTCTGCTGGGTGAACTGGCTGCGGAAATAGTCCAGGCTGACATACGCATTCTCCGATGCACCAAGCTTGAAATAGTATGAGATGTTGCCTCCGAAAGTCCATGCATCTTCCAACGTGTGGTCGCTGAACGAGCCCACAAAATGCTTCGATGTAGAGAACACGCCTATATTGTCGACGAGCGGTGTCGAGAAACGCAGTCCCCTGCCGGCATTGGCACGGAGCACGATGGCCTCTATCGGGGCATATTTGAGCGTTATGCGAGGCGAGAACTTGAATCCCTCACCCTTGTACCAGTCCCCACGGAGGCCGACAATACTTGAGAATTTCTCACCTGCGTGGAAAGTATATTCTCCGAACACACCGGCATTGACAAGTATGGATGGAGCCTCGTACACGATTTGCTGGCCCGGCAGCACGCGGACAAGTTTTTCGCCATAAAGATCTGCCATACTGCTGAGCCCCAGCGTGAAATGGTGCGCATCCCACACCTGGTTCTGATAGAGCAGGTTGATGAATTCTGAATGCTGGGTGGCAAGGTAGCTCGTCGCACCGAAATATGACCGGGTGTTGTAATAATTGTAGTCCAGCACGGCAGCAATGTTCTGGCTGTTGTCCTCGTTCAGCGGCACTCCCACCTTGAGGTAGCCGTTCAACGAATTGTTGAGTATGTCCGAGCCCCAGATTCCGCCGGGAGCGAATGTATCCTTGTCATATCCGGGATGGCCCATCCTGTCGGGATCCTGCTCTCCGCCGCGCCTGCCATCACGAAGGGCGCGTACCCCGAAACGCACCTGAGTGCCGTCAGGGGCATAATACAGCCATCGGTTGGCCAGGTTGAACTGCAGCTGCATGGGGTCGTCAAGGAAGCCGTCACCGTTGGAATCCATGCTCACAAAATTGCCGCTCACATGACCCAGAAGCACGGTGCTCCAACAATCATTGAGCTGCAGCGACGAGGCGATGTTGAGGTCAGCCTTGGAGTCGCTCATCATGGATGCATTCACGAAAAGCGGTTTCTCGTCGGTAGGCTTGCGGTGCTCCATATTGATCTGGCCGGTCATGGACTCCACGCCGTTGATGACCGAAGTGACACCCTTTGCGATCTGTATGCTCTCAAGCCACTGGCCGGGAACATACGACAGGCCGAACGGAGAGGCAAGGCCCCTCATCACCGGACGGTTCTCGTCAAGCATCTGGGTATAGATGCCGCTCAGGCCCAGAAGGCGTATCTGCCTTGCCCCTGTGACGGCGTCCGAATATCCGACCGTGACGCTCGCCGAATTCTCGAAACTTTCGGCCAGGTTGCAGCACGCCATCTTGCACAGGCCGGCGGCCGTGATGGTCTCCACCCTGTTCTGGGTATATCTGGAAATGGTCCTGCCGGCCTGGCGTCCTGTGAACACGGTCGCCTTGAGACTGTCCTCGCGGTCCTTGTAAACACTTGCCGTGTCGATATCCTGCGCACTGGCCATGGCGCAGAACGACACACATAAAATTGTGGTGAATATTATCTTTTTCATTTGAATCTTTCTGTCTGGTTATGTATATCGATGCACGGTCCCGCAATGACACGGGGCCGGAATGCACAGAATCAAATGACCAGGACGCAGAAAGAGGATAGGATGTCCGGCGGAACCGGCGGACGGGAATGGCATGTCCCGATAAAGGCAGGGGCGACATTGCGTGCAACCTCGCAGACCATAGGGATGGCAGGAATGGCCATCTGGACCTGAGGCACGTTGAAATGGTGAGTCTGTGAATAGTCATCGTCACCGGTCAGGAAAAGCTGCACTGATTCGTTGTGGCAGCATCCGCCCTCATCGCTGCAGCTGTGCTCGTGATGGTGGCCGCAGCACTCGCAGGCATGGTGATGCTCTCCGTGAACACTCTGGCAGTCAGTACCTTCGAAGAGAAATGTCACATAGGTGCGGCCTGTATGGGAGCAGGTATGCACGTTGAAACCGCACACCGAAACGATGTACAGCGCCATCAGGAGGGCTGCAAAACATTCTATGATACGATTTCCTTTCATGACGGATGCAAAATTAACAAATATTTGTGATTTATTTTTTAAATTTGCACAAATAACGATTAGTCAATCCATTATGAAAAGTTTCTGGAAGACCGTCCTTGCGGTCATTGTTGGTTCGATTTTCACAGCAATTATAGGCTGGACGATAATGATGTTCTTCATCAGCATCATTTCCGCTATCGGAAGCGCTGCCGGTTCATCGTCTGTCCCGGCCAATGGCATTCTCAAGATAGACATGGCGAAAATCATCCTGTCAGAGCAGAGCACCGAAGCTGACCCGGCAAGTGCGCTGAGCATGTTCAGCGGTGAGCAGGCCGCCACTCCTGTCGGACTTCTGGAGTCGGTCCGCGCCATCGAGAAAGCGGCCGAAGATCCCGGTGTCAAGTATATCTACCTTCTTCCTGACGGCGCACAGGGTGGTATGGCAGGTTTCGAAGAGTTCAGAAAGGCCCTCGTGAAGTTCCGCGAGAGCGGCAAGCCGGTCATCGCATTCACAGAGAACCCCGGCAATGCATCATACTACCTCGCATCCGCCGCCGACAAAATCTACATGAGTTCATATGCAGGCGGAATGAACACCCTGGTAGGACTTTCAAGCCAGATGTTCTTCCTCAAGGACATCCTTGACAAACTCGGAGTCAATGTCCAGCTGATCCGTCACGGCAAATACAAATCAGCCGGCGAGATGTACATCAAGAACGACATCAGCCCTGAGAACCGCCTTCAGTATGAGACACTTATCGGCAGCATCTGGTCCAGCTGGAGCAAGACCATGGCCGAGGCCCGCGGCATCACCGCCGAGGAGTTCAACGGCATGATAGACAACCTCGAACTCAATTCGCCGGAAGATTTTCTCAACCACGGCCTCGTTGACAGTCTCTACACCAGACAGCAGCTCGAAGACCAGCTCTGTGCCCTTTACGGGACCGGCAAGATCAGCAATGTCAAGGAGATTCCATTCAGCGACTATGTGGCATCCAACAGCGTAAGCACCTCAAAATCAAAGAAGAAGATTGCCATAATATATGCCGACGGTGAGATTGTTGACGGCAAGGCAAAGCAGGAAGTGGCAGGAGACCGCTTCGCATCGCTGATAGCAAAGGTCCGCAAGGACAGCACTGTCAAGGCTGTCGTGTTCCGCGTCAACTCCCCTGGCGGCAGCGTCGTGGCATCTGACAAGATCAAGACTGAGATTGACCTTATGCGTGAGTGCAAGCCTGTCATCGCATCCTATGGTGACTATGCGGCATCGGGCGGATACTGGATATCGAACAGTTGCGACAAGATTTTCAGCGACGAGTCCACACTCACCGGTTCCATCGGCGTGTTCTCGATGATTCCAGACCTCAGCAACACAGTCAAGGACCTGGCACATGTCAAGGTCGTCAACATCAACTCCAACAAGCACGGCGACATGTACTCGCTGATGAAGCCGCTCGACACCAGCGAGCTGGAATACATGCAGGCCTCTGTCGAGGACATCTATGACCGCTTCACCTCCATTGTGGCGGAAGGCCGCGACATGGACAAGGATTTCGTGGACAGTATAGCACAGGGACGTGTGTGGGCCGGGAACGACGCCCTCGAGATCGGACTCGTGGACCAGATCGGCACACTCCAGGACGCGATTCTTTATGCAGCGGAGATGACAGGTTCAGCTGATGACTACGCCACCGTAAGCTATCCGAAGCCTCAGACCACATGGGAGATGATCATCGAGTCCATTTCCGGCACAAGCGAGGAGACCATATTCTCAGGCACGCCGTTTGAAGGTATTGCCAATGCCTTCAAGGACATCGAGGTGACCCAGGCCGGCAAGGCATACGCACGCCTGCCATACGGCATCACGATCAAATAGGGTTGCAAATATCAACAATATGAAAAAGAAAGGTTACAAAAGTCCGATTGATCCGGAATATCTGCTCAAGCAGAAAGCCTCACTTGTCCGCAAGCACAGACAGGTGATGTACTTCAACGACTTCGAGCTGGAGGCCATCAATGCCTACAGGGAGAAGTTCCATCCCCGCTCAAAGGCATCTCTCTACAGGGAGATCATCATGGACAAGGTCCTGTCGGAACTTGAAGTCAACCACCCAACACTCTTTTAAACAGATGAAAATCATTACATTAATTGCTGCACTTATGTGTACTCTCAATGCAGCGGCCGCTCCCGAGGGAGAGCCGAAGGCCGCACAGGAACCTCAGCGCATAGAGAAAGTCGGCCAGGACTTCAAGATCGTCAAGAATGAAGTACGCGGCGGCGTGCGCTATGTCGTGGCAGAGGGCAATCCACGCGACACCAAGGTCTGCACCCAGAAAATGGAAATCGAAATCAAGGGTGACAGGATACAGAGCCTCAAATTCACCGGCGGATGCAACGGCAACCTCCAGGCCATCGGACGCCTTGTAAAAGGCATGAAGGTCAGTGATGTCATTGCCACACTTGGCGGAGTCAACTGCGGCGGACGCGGGACATCCTGCACCGACCAGTTGACCAGAGTGCTGGAAAGGCTGTAATCTGCCCTCACAACATTAAAAATGTCCGTCCGTGACTTTCACGGTCGGACGTTTTTTTATATTTTTGCAGCCCCAAAATCCGAAGGATGGCAATCGACTTGACAAAAGGCAGTCCTGCAAAGGCAATCTTCCTCTACTCCCTGCCTATCATACTTGGAAACGTGTTCCAGCAGGTATACAATCTGGTGGACATGGTCATCGTGGGCAGGATGGTCAATTACCAGGCACTGGCCGGACTGGGCATCACAGGCGGCACGACCTTCTTTGCGATGGGATTCGTATTCGGCATCACAGGCGGTTCGGGAATTATGGTGGCCCAGTATTTCGGGGCCAGGAACGCCGAGGGACTGCGCAAAGCCGTGGGGATGAGCATCATACTGAGCGCCGTCCTGGCACTGATCCTGACCGTCGGTATGGTCGCCGGCACTGAGCCGCTGCTGCGTCTGATAGGGACCGGTGATGAGATTTACCCGTACGCCCGTGACTACCTCAAAATCCTGTTTGCCGGCATCGTCACCCAGACGGCCTACAACCTTGTGGCGTGCATACTCAGAGGCCTCGGGGACAGCCGCACACCGCTTTATTTCCTGATATTCTCATCCTTGCTCAACGTCGGACTGGACATCGCCTTCATCGGCGGATTCGGCTGGGGCGTGAAGGGAGCAGCATACGCCACACTCGCAGCACAGGCCATCTCTGCCATACTCTGCTTCATCTTCGCATTCATACGCTACCCTGAGATCAGAATCAAAGCCAGCCATCTGCGCATCGACTGGAAGGAACTTGGGGAGCAGCTGCGCATCGGTGTGCCGATGGCCCTGCAGTTCAGCATCACCGCTGCCGGCATAATCATGCTGCAGGCCGCGCTCAATGCCTTCCCGGCCACATATATCGCCGGATTCTCGGCAGCCAACAAAGTCCAGAATGTGGGCTCGCTCGTAGCCATCTCATTCGGCGTCGCGATGGCCAATTATGCCGGCCAGAACTTCGGCGCGGGCGACATCCCCAGGGTACGCAAAGGCGTGAAGGTCACCGTGCTGATGACACTTGCAGTAAGCGTCGTGGCCGGCTCGCTGATGGCGGCACTGGCCGATCCGCTCACCTCTCTCTTCCTCGAGCCCGGCACCACCAATCTGGAAATATATTACGCATCGCGCCGATACATATATATGAGCGCGCTGTTCTTCCCGTTCCTGTATGTCATTTTCGTGTACAGAAACGCCCTGCAGGGCATCGGAAAAACCTTCCTGCCCCTTATGGCCGGCGTGCTGGAACTGCTCATCCGAGCCATCGGATCGGCCACTCTGCCACACCTGTGGGGCTACACCGGCATCACGTTCATCGACGTGTCGGCATGGATCGGCGCATCCTTGATGCTGTTCATCTCGTACCGCATCCAGATGCCGAAAAAATAAGGCGGCATGGCCGCGCTGATGCCCCCTGTCAAACGCGTCATATTGCGGAATGTTGCAGTCCTGCACATATTCCCGCAGGTCAGGTCGGATGTTGGTTGCCATAATGCGAGAATCAGTGGTGTATTAACGGCATGCAGGACGTACAATCAGTTTGCTATGGTTCTTGACAAACTCTGCGAAATTAACAGAATTGCGGACATGGGGTTTAGTGACCAGAATGACAGGCTCGCCAAGGACGGCGGCCATTTTTGCAAGTGAGGCAGTTGTAAAGCCGTGAGCACCAGTCAACCACCTGGATATCTCTGATTCACGCTTCCCCATCAGCGAGGCGAATTCACGCTGAGTCAACCCCTTTTCCTGAAGGATATCATAAATCCTGTTGGCGATGTCCATATTCAGACGGACCTCCTCCCTTACCGCCGGATCGACTTCGGAGAGACATTGTTCGAATAAAGGGTTCCTCTTCATAACTAGCTATATTACAATGCTTTCAACAATTCTTTTCAAGGACACAAAATCATCTGGGTCAGTGTCAATCTGATTGACAATTCGCTTGATTTGTGCTTCTATATCTTTCAATTCACCTATAATCGTCAAGATAACAGGGTCATCCTCATACCTCTGAGAAGTCGTCACTGCACCACCGCCAAGCACCAGCATCCTTTCTGACAGCCTCAAACAATACAACCTCATCTTTCCAACATTTTTGTCTATTCGCGGCATGTCAATGTACGTAGGGACAGCCTTGACATTTCCGCCTTCTGGCCTGAAATACCTTTCATACGCACCGGTCTCGCCTATTTTCTCGATAACAGACAGAATCGCCCCGAAAAACTTGACAAGCTGGGGATGTGTATGCGACCTGTTCGCAACCAAGAACTTCTCAAACTCATTCAATGTCTCACCATCAAACTTAGGTGAATACATACTGACCTTCTCTGTCTCCAATACAAGTTCCAACTTCCCCATACAATGACTATTTCTCGAAGGACAAATGTACATTGTATTTTCGAAATCGCAAAGGAAAACTTCACTTTTTTGTTAAGTTTGGGGTATGAATACTAGTTTTCGGAAACAAGGGACCTGACCTTCCCTGAGATTGGCCGTCGGCCGTCTCCACTCATAGTCTGGTTGCCGCAGAAATGATTATCTTTGCAAAAATCTTACACTATGGAACGTACTCTTCTTATCATAAAGCCATGCGCGGTGCAGCGCGGACTCATCGGCAAGATAATCACCAGACTCGAGCAGCGCGGGCTCAAACTGGTCGCCATGAAGATGGCCCAGCTGGACCCGGCAGTACTGCGCGAACACTATGCCCACCTCGCCGCCAAGCCGTTCTACCCTATCATCGAAGAATCGATGATGGCGGCACCCGTGATCCTCACCTGCTGGGAAGGCATAGACGCTGTCGAGGTCGTCCGTGAGATGGCAGGCGCGACCAACGGCCGCAAAGCCCTTCCGGGCACCCTGCGAGGCGATTTCTGCGTCAGCCACCAGGAGAACATCGTGCACACCTCCGACTCCAACGAAACCGCCGCCATCGAGCTCAGGCGCTTCTTCTCCGAGAGCGACTATTTCGACTACCCTTCCCCTATGCTCAGCTACATCTACGCCAAGGACGAGCTGAAGACGTAGTCGGAGCGCCAGGCTACATCTCTTCAGCGAACACCGTCTCGAAGACGGCACGCAGCCTGGCCTTGTCCCGGATTATGTCACGGAGTTCGTCGAGGCGGGCGGCATTGGCCGACTGCGGGATCCAAAGTTTGAGATAGCCACCTTCGGCATATTTCTCCTGCAGATGCTCGCATGTGCGCTGCCAATGGCCTTCACGGTCCATTTCCGGGTAATTCCTGATTCCGAACTGGATGGTGCGGCGAATGACCACGTCAGGTATGATCTGACGGTCGGCCTCGGCCACGATCTTGCCGTAAATGCTGCGCGGCTCATGGTCCAGCGACGCCCTGTGGTCCTCGGCCGCCTGCGCGATGGTCTCAACCTCATCCTCACTGAACCAGCGGCGCAGTTGCCTGTCCGCCCTGATTATCCTCCCCGACACCATGTGGTGAGTCTTGCGGTCCTCGCACAGGCCCAGATCATGGCACGCACACGCCACATAGACAATCTCCACATTGACGTCATAGAACGAGGCCAGGTACAGCCCCTGCCCTATCACATACTCGGCATGGCCGCGCTGATGCCCCCTGTCAAAGGCGTCATATTGCGGAATGATGCACTCCTGCACATATTCCCGCAGGTCGGGACGGATATGAGGTTCCATATTGAGCGGGTTAATTGTCAATAGAAATATCACTGAGGGTACAGCCCTCCTTCATTATGTCGAAATCCACCTTGCCGGCCACTCCGGGTCGACATAACTGTCACCCTCCGTCGCCTTGAGGAACACAAAACCCAACTTCAGGCTATCCCAGTCCGTCACAGTATTGTGATGTGACAAATCAATCCCGCAGACCGGCCTGTCAGGCTGACCTCCATTGGGTTCCCTACCCGAGTGGCAGGACTGGACGGCAAAAAGGAGGATGGTCCAAAGGATAAGGATGGAATGTATCATAGAGGGAGGTTTCTAACTACACAAAAATAATGAAATTGTGTGAATATCAAGAATTTTATTTATATTTGCGTAAATTTAACACAGTCACAATTAACACAATGTACAATCTTGAAAGATTTCTGGATGCTCAGCGCTTCGATTATGCAAGCGCCCTGGCTGAAATCAAAGCTGGACAGAAGACCACCCACTGGATATGGTATATATTCCCGCAGATGAAAGGACTTGGCCACAGCCCCAACTCACAGTACTATGGAATAACGAGTCTTGACGAGGCAAAAGAGTATCTGTCCCATCCCGTGCTGGGAACAAGGCTTCGTAAAATAACGGAAGCACTCCTCGCTATTGAAGGAAAATCCGCCGAGGAAATCCTTTCGCGGATTGACGCCCAAAAGGTGAAATCCAGCATGACCTTATTCAACGCAGCAAGTCCTGGAGACATCTTTGAAAAGGTGCTGGAGAAATATTATGCCGGCAAAGTCGACGGCAAGACTTTGGGGGTGATGAAATGCCGTCAGTGACTGCAGCGGGGCATCAAGCCGCCAGTGCCACAATCAGGACAATGACCACGATGATAATGACCGGGATCAGGATAAGCTCCAACGCGCACCCTGCCCCGCTCTTCGCCCCGGAAATCACACCTTCCTTCTCCTCTCCCTTCCTGGAAAAGACAAGACCGAGCACGGCACCAATCGCCATCAATGTAAGTATAAAGCTGAGCATAATTGCAGGGTTAGGGGGTTAATGGGACAAAGATAGAATAATTTCAGAATTCTCACCACTGATCTTGTTCCCTCTATTCACCAAATTTTCCATGCCCACAAAGGTATGTGACAAAAAACTCATTCCGGAAATAGCACGAGCTTATTTGCGAAAATCGCCCCTGCAAACCGCTGAGATGGCGAATTGTCGTGGTGGAAGTGTACCAAAATCCTCGTGGATGTCACTCTTCACAAAATAAATGCAGTTCCACACCAAAATCCCGAAATTTTCGTAATTTTGTCCCCAGTTATGGAAGAGTTGCACAGAGAAAACGATTTTTCGAGGTTGGAGCTGAATCTGGCCAACTGCGTCGAAAATTATAAATATTTCAGGGCAAAACTGGACAAGGGCACGAAGCTGCTGGTGCTGGTCAAGGCGAATGCGTACGGGCACGGTGCCGTTGAATATGCGTCGATGCTCAGGGACGCGGGGGCGGACTATTTCGCTGTCGCCTACCCTGTCGAGGGCGTGGAACTCCGCAAAGGGGGCATCATGACTCCGACCATTGTGCTGACGTCGGGAACCGACTATTTCAACGAGATGATCGACTATCAGCTCGAACCGGGCATCCCTAACCTGTACACTCTCAAGGCCCTCGTGGAGGTGCTGAAAAAGCGCAACCGCAAGGATTTCCCGATCCACATCAAGCTGGACACAGGGATGCATCGTCTGGGATTCATGAGTTCCGAGATACACGAGCTCATCCATTATCTGAACGAATGTCCGTGGGTGAAGGTGAAGTCCATATATTCCCACCTGGCGGTGGCCGACGAGCTTGACTGCGACCGTTTCACGATTGCACAGATCGAGATGTTCAAGGCCAATGCGGACCTTATCACCAACGGCATAGGGTACAAGCCAATGTACCACATACTCAACTCGGCCGGCATCGAGCGTTTCACGCAGTACCAGTTCGACATGGTCCGTCTGGGCATCGGCATTTACGGAGTAAGTTCGGTGCCGGGCATCCAGCTTGCGCCGGTCGCTTCGTTCAAGTGCAAGATATTGCAAATAAAGCACCTGCTTCCTGGTGACGGGGCCATCGGATATGGCCGCCACGGACACATTGCGCAGGGCGGCACCACCATCGCCACCATTCCGGTGGGATACGCAGACGGCCTTGACCGCCATCTGGGAAGGGGCAACTGCTCGTTCTCACTCAACGGGCACAGAGTCCCGACCATCGGCAACATCTGCATGGATATGTGCATGCTGGACATCACGGGCGTTGACGCCAAGGTCGGCGACACCGTGACCATCTTCGGCGAAGACCCTACCGTAAGCGAACTTGCCGACATCCTCGGCACCATCCCTTACGAGATCCTTACCTCCGTCCCCCGCCGCATCGAGCGCGTGATAATCAAGTAGTTACTCTCTTGACCGGCACCTGACAAGTCCGCATCAGCGGACCGGCCGGGCCGGGACTTTTGACGAAGGCGCAGCCGAGGCAAAAGTCGGAAAGGCAGGTAGGCCGCACGGAGTGAGGAGTTTGAGGGCTGTGCCCTCAATATAATATAATGAAAAAGAGGCAAGCTCATTCGAGCTTGCCTCCTTTTTCATCAAATAATTCATTCTGCAGGACAGTGAAGTCGGTGACTTCCTCCAGCCGGAGTTTGACCTTGTACTTCTTCTTCCATCTGGCTACGATGGAATTGAACATTCCCCTCGTCAGGTAGGCGCCCAGAATCGGGCTGACCTTCAGAGTGAGAGACTTGTAATTCTTCTCGGTCACATAGAAAGAGATGTTCCTCTCGATCTGGTCGTCAATGACGACGCTCGAGGCGATTTTTCCCGTACCGTGACAGACCGGACAGACCTCCTGGGTCTCGATCTCGGTTGCCGGACGCACCCTCTGACGGGTGATCTGCATCAGGCCGAACTTGGTGAGCGGCAGCACGTTGTGCTTTGCCCTGTCCGACTCCATGAGGGTCTGCATGTACTTGTGGAGTTCATTTCTGTGCTCGCCGGACTCCATATCTATGAAATCGACGATGATGATGCCTCCCATGTCACGCAGCCTCATCTGACGCGCAATCTCTTCCGCAGCATAGCAGTTGACGTCAAAGGTATTCTGTTCCTGTTCCTTGTTCTTGGCACGGATACCGCTGTTGACATCGACCACATGCAGGGCCTCTGTGTGCTCGATCACGAGATATGCCCCCTGTTTGATAGGAACCACCTTGCCGAAGGAACTCTTTATCTGCCGGGTGACCTCGAAATGGTCGAAAATCGGCTCTTTGCCTTCGTAAAGTTTCACTATCTTCTCCTGTTCCGGAGAGATGAGCGAAATGTACTTGCGGCACTCTTCATAGACGTTCTCGTTGTTCACATAGATGTTGTTGAACGAATCGTTGAGAAGGTCTCTGAGGACCGTGGTGGTCTTGCTGTACTCCGTAAAGAGCAGCTGGACAGTCTTGGACCGGGCAATCTTGCGCCAGGAATCCTCCCATTTCTCGATGAGGGACATGAGTTCGGCATCCAGAACGGATGAACTCTTGCCCTCCGCCGCAGTGCGGATTATCACTCCGTAATTGCGCGGGAGAATGTTCTCTACAAGCAGCTCAAGTCTTCTCTTCTCCTCTTTCGAGGTGATTTTCTGTGACACGCTCACCTTGTTTCCGAAGGGGAGCAGTACAATGTTTCGTCCTGCCAATGAAATTTCCGCAGTCAGTCGTGAACCTTTGGTCGAAATAGGCTCCTTCACAATCTGTACGGCCATCATCTGACCCACACTGAGGACTTCCTCTATGCGTCCTTCCTTCGGGAGCGGCTTCTCCAGCTTGATGTGGGAATACACGCCCTTGTGGTCGGTGTTGGGGTTGATGCGCTTGACGAACTCGTCGAAAGCATTGAAATAAAGCCCCAGGTCGAGATAGTGTACAAATGCCTCCTTCTCGTCTCCTATGTCGACAAAAGCAGCATTCAGGGCCGGTAGGAGTTTTTTCACCTTTCCGAGATAGACATCTCCGACAGAATAGGTGTGACCCTGGCTGGACTCCTTGTCAAGTTCGATCAGTCGATGGTTCTCCATCAGCGCGATCGACACTTCCGTTGACCCTACGTCAACGATCAGGTCCTTTACGGACTCCTTTACAGAAGACTCAGACTCCATAATGGAAATTTTGTGGCAACACAAAAGGCCGGCACTGCGGCCAGCCTTTCAATAAAGCATAAGACTACTTCTTCTTGTGTCTGTTCTTGCGTAAGCGTTTCTTGCGCTTATGCGTAGCCATTTTATGCCTTTTGTGCTTTTTTCCGTTTGGCATAATTAAAAAAGTTTAAAAAAATTATTTCTTGATTTCAGCTGTGAAGACCTTTGCAGGCTTGAAAGCTGGAATGTTGTGTGCAGGGATTGTGAGAGTGGTGTTCTTTGTGATGTTGCGCGCTGCCTTCTCTGCTCTATGCTTGATGATGAAGCTGCCGAATCCGCGGAGATAAACAGGCTCGCCCTGTGCGAGGGAACCCTTTACTGTCTCCATGAAAGCCTCGACTACTGTCTGAACTGCTACCTTCTCTATTCCAGTTGACTTTGCAACTTCATTTACGATTTCTGCCTTTGTCATAATGCGTATGAATTAAAGTTTATTATTTAGTTACGTTGATATTTGCGGATAAAACCGTGCAAAATTAGGCGTAATTTTTTAATAATCAAAAAAAATCCTGATTTTTAGTCTTATCTTTGCCGTCACGATGTGGCACGGTCGTTGACCATATACGGTATCGGGCTGAAAAGTGGGCGGAAACTGCCATTTTGTCAGCGCGCTGTCACAAATTTGAATGTATGAAGAACATGATGGACATAAACGAAATAATGATGCCGGGCGGGGCGGAGGTGAATATAATCCCCGTGATGCAGGGTGAAAGCCTGCCGAAGGTGGACATTTCCGAGTTGCCGGACTCGCTGCCGATTCTGGCGCTGCGCAATGCGGTGCTGTTTCCGGGCTGCATCTATCCTATCACGATAGGTCGCGAGAAGTCGATGAAACTCATCAGCGACGCGGAGAAGCACAACCTTTTCCTCGGCGCAGTGCCGCAGAACGACCTTTCCATTGAAGACCCGAAGATAGAGGACCTTTTCACGCACGGAACCGTAGCCAAGGTGATGAAGACACTCGAGATGCCGGACGGCACGGTGACCGCAATCCTGCAGGGCATGAAGCGCTTCGAGCTGGAAGACATCGTCGAATACGAGCCATATATGCTCGGCAGGGTGCGTTATCTCAACGACATACCGGCCAGCAATGACGACGCCAAGAACAGGGTCGTCCTCGAATCCCTCAAGGACAAGGCCGTCACAGTGCTGAAAATGGGCAATTTCGCTCCGAAAGAGTCCATTTCGGCGCTCAAATCCATCGACGACCTCGAGTTTCTGGTCAATTTCATCGCCACCACAATCGAGGTGGAGAACTATCTGGACAAGGTGCGCCTGCTCTCATACGACGACATCCACATCCGCGGGATGAAACTCCTCAGTCTGCTTGACACCCAGATCGAACTGCTCAAGATCAAGCAGGACATCAATGCCAAGGTCAAGAGCGAGATAGACCAGCAGCAGAGGGAATACTACCTCAACAACCAGCTCAAGACCATCCAGGAAGAGCTCGGCATGGACGAAATGGAGGATTTCGAAAAGTTCCGCGCCAGGGCCGAGGAGAAGATGTGGGCTCCTGCAGTGCAGGAAATCTTCGAGAAGGAGATGCAGAAACTGGAGCGCTACAACCCGACGTCGCCTGACTACAGCATCCAGTACAATTATATTCAGTTCATGCTCGACCTGCCTTGGGGCTATATCAGCGAGGACAACCTCGACCTCAAGCATGCCCAGAAGGTTCTGGACGAAGACCATTTCGGTCTCGACAAAGTCAAGGAAAGAATCATCGAGTACCTGGCCGTGCTGAAGCTCAAGGGAGACATGAAGTCCCCTATCCTCTGCCTCTACGGCCCTCCGGGCGTGGGAAAGACCAGTCTCGGCAAATCGATTGCACGGGCACTCGGGCGCAAGTACATGCGCATCGCCCTCGGCGGCACACATGACGAGTCAGAGATACGCGGACACCGCAAGACCTATATCGGAGCCCTTCCGGGACGCATCCTCAACGCCATCAACCGTGCCGGCACATCCAACCCAGTCATCGTCCTCGACGAGATCGACAAGATTGGCAGCGACTTCAAGGGCGACCCGTCGTCGGCCCTGCTTGAAGTACTTGACCCTGAACAGAATACAACATTCCACGACAACTATCTCGACATCGACTACGACCTGTCGAACGTGCTCTTCATAACCACCGCCAACGGTATCAGCAACATCCAGCCGGCCCTCAAGGACCGTATGGAGATGATCAATGTAAGCGGCTATCTGGCAGAGGAGAAGGCGGAGATTGCGGCTCATTACCTTGTGCCGAAGCAGATGGAAGAGCACGGTCTCGAAAAGGGCAAGCTCAAGATCAGCAAGCCGGCCATCAGAGAGATTATCGACCGGTACACCCATGAGTCGGGAGTCCGCGGACTTGACAAGCAGATTGCCAAGATTGCGCGCGTGACCGCCAAGAAGATTGCCCTCGAAGAGGAATATCCGGACACGATAAAGCCCGAACACCTCAAGGAATATCTCGGTCTCCCGACCAACTTCCACGACCTCCAGAAGGGCAACGAGGCCCCAGGAGTCGTCACCGGACTCGCCTGGACAGAGATGGGCGGGGAGATACTCTTCATCGAGAGCAGCATCAGCAAGGGCAAGGGCATCCTGACAATGACAGGCAATCTGGGTGACGTGATGAAGGAGTCGGCCACAATCGCCTACCAGTACATCAAGGCACACCCTGAAATGGCCCGCCTGACATACGAGGAGTTCGCCGAGAAGGACGTGCACGTGCATGTCCCTGAGGGCGCTGTGCCGAAGGATGGCCCTTCAGCCGGCATCACGATGGTAAGTTCGATGGTATCGGCATTCCGCGGCGAGAAGATCAAGAGCGGCGTGGCGATGACCGGAGAGATGACACTCCGCGGGCGCGTGCTCCCTGTAGGCGGCATCAAGGAGAAAATCCTCGCCGCAAAGCGTTCAGGAGTGCATACGATCGTGATTTCCGAGGAGAACCGCAAGGACGTCGAAGACATCCAGGAAATCTACGTCAAGGGCCTCACGTTCCATTATGTCAAGACTATCGATGAAGTGATAGATTTCATTTTCTGATGGATGTAAGGATTGAACAGAGCTGGAAGACGGCATTGGATGCGGAGTTCGGGAAACCGTACTTCGCATCGCTTGTTGAGTTCCTGCACGGAGAAAAGGCGGCCGGCAAGGCCATTTACCCTCCGGGCAGCCAGATATTCCGCGCATTCGACCTGACCCCGGTGGACAAGGTCAAGGTGGTCATTCTGGGACAGGACCCCTACCACAACCCCGGACAGGCGATGGGCCTGTCGTTCTCCGTTCCTGACGGAGTGCCCGCTCCCCCATCGTTGAAAAACATTTTCCAGGAGATACGCACCGACTGCGGCATCACCATGAGCGGATATCCGAACCTCGAGAAATGGGCCCGCCAGGGCGTCCTTCTTCTGAACGCAATCCTCACAGTGGAGGCCTACAAGGCAGCATCTCACAGCAAAATAGGCTGGGAAGAGTTCACGGACGCAGTGATCAGATACCTTTCGGACAACTGTGAAGGCATCGTATTTCTGCTCTGGGGCAATTTTGCCCGCAGCAAACGCGGCCTGATCGACACCTCCAGGCATTATGTCCTCGAGGCCGCACACCCATCCCCGCTGGCACGCGGTGCATTTTTCGGGTGCAGGCATTTCTCACAGACAAACAACATTCTCATTTCACAGGGCAAGACGCCCATAGACTGGCAGTTATGAAAAGGCAGGCATTATTTCCGGGTTCGTTCGACCCGTTCACCGCAGGTCATCTCAACATATTGAAAAGGGCTCTCACGATGTTCGACGAAGTCGTTGTGGCCGTCGGTATCAACCAGGACAAGAGAGGATTCTATTCCAACGAGAAGAAGCTCGAAATCATCCGCCAGGCCACGGCCGGGATGGACAGCGTGAAGGTCATCGAATACAGCAACCTCACCATCGACACCTGCCGTCAGCTGGGCATCAGGCACATTGTGCGCGGAGTCAGGAACATGCTCGACTTCGAGGCCGAAAGGTCCATCGCCGATGCCAACAGGCGTCTGGCCCCCGAAATCGAGACCATCATCATCCCGACAGCCCAGGAGTTCGCACACATTTCCAGCACCGCTGTGCGCGACATCATCAAGCACAACGGAGACGCTTCGGCCTTCCTCCCGGAAGGGGTCAAACTCTGATTAAAAAAGGATATATCGGCGCAGGACGGTTCCCTTTCTGTCAAGGTAGATGCAGTACGGGAACAGGGACAGGTCGAAACTGTCCAGCAGTTCATCCTGAATATCAGCCGAGTCACATGTAACCTTCAGCACCTGAGGGAATTTCTTGTCGGCAGCCAGAAGGCTGTCGATTTTCTGTGACTGCTCACGGCATTCGCTGCACATCTCGAGATGGAAGAACACGTACGAAGGTCTTCTCAAACGGGACAGGCGATAAGATTTCAAGGCAGGAGTGCGTCTTTTCCTGACATCCCGGTGTCTGAACAGGCATCCCTGCACATCAACGTCCGGTACAGTCCGGCCGGCAGCGGCCTTCTCCAGCAATGATTTCTGGACCAGAGCAAGGTCCACGACGGTAAGGGAGTCTTCCAGACTGTTCCATATCTCCGGACGGGCCTCTATCTGTTCTTCGATAAAAGCCAATTCACCGGCCTTGTAGCCCTCTCCGCGTGCCATTGCGAGATAGTACAGCAGATCCCCGGTCATCTGGCGGAAGAGCGTGGTGTCCCCCGATTCGTCCAGAGTGCGGGCGGCTATGTGGCGCGACACCGAGAGCACATCTTCTGCGCTCACCTGGTGTCCATCCACGGCAAGCGGGGCGAACACAGAATCATAGAAATCCATGCTTTCACCCTCGCCATAGACAAGTGAAGGGTGGGCAAAAAGGGCATCCAGCATAGTCTGGAGCGCAGTAGAGGTCAGTCCTCTGCCCACAATGACGCCGTCAGGATCGACAAGGAACATCCTCGGGGTCTGTGTCACGCCATACTTTTTCTGGAACTCCATGGTCCGGTCCGCATCCCGGAGATTGGTGACGGCCGTCCGCTGCGTATCAAGCGTGAACTGGCGTCCAACATAGCCACGCCACTGGTCCATGCGGTCCCCAACATATACCGGGAACACATCCACCGGCCAGTCATTCTCTTCCAGGACCGTGTGGAGCATGACAGATTCGATGCTGCATTTCGGGCATTCCACATCGTAGAAATAGATGACATTGTACCTGCCCGGTGACGGGATTGCGACCTTCCCGCCCTCAAATGTGTCCAGGACCAGTTCCGGCGCCCTGTTCCCTATCAGCGAAGCCCTGTTGAACTCGGCGAACATCTCTGCCCTTGACGCCTCATAATCATCGTCAAAATGGAGGCTTCCATCCGCGAACCAGATGTCATAGATATGTATGGCGACATTTTCCGCGCCCATCAGGCGGGATGTGAAGTAATGATTGTACAGCAGTGTGGCCACGTAATTACGCACGGCGATGTCTTCACACGAGGCGATCATGAAATCTGTCTCCGCGCACTGCACGTCGATGGATTCGGACTCGATGGCCTTGCAGTATTCGTCAAGTTTCGCCTTCAACGCACCGTTCCGGTCCACCTGCGCGAACACGTCGGTGACCAGGACAAGCGCAAATATGATCAGCAGCAGTCTTTTCATTGCATTGAGGATGAATATGCGCGCCATTTATCGATGAGGGCTGTCATGTCGTCCGGGAGGTCGGAGTCGAAGCGGATCATCTTGCCGGTCGTCGGGTGCACAAAGCCCAGGGTCTTGGCGTGCAGGGCCTGGCGCGGCAGTATCTTGAAGCAGTTCTCGATGAACTGGCGGTACTTGGCATAAATGGTGCCCTGCCTTATCTCGGCACCGTCATAACGTTCGTCGTTGAACAGCGGATGACCGATATAATTGAAATGGACACGTATCTGGTGGGTCCTGCCGGTCTCGAGGCGGCACTCCACGACAGTCACGAAGCCGAAACGCTCCAGAACCTTGTAGTGGGTTATGGCCGTCTTGCCGGTCTCCCCGTCAGGGAACACCTTGAAACGCATCCTGTCGGACGGATCACGCCCGATATTGCCCACGATCGTCCCCTCGTCATCCTTGATGTTGCCCCATACAACGGCGATGTAGCGGCGTTCGATGGAATGCACGAAGAACTGTTTTGCCAGATTGAGCTGGGCCTCTTCGTTCTTCGCCACGACAAGAAGGCCTGATGTGTCCTTGTCGATACGGTGCACAAGCACGCCCATCCTTTCGTCTGCTGCGTCAGGGCCCTGCGATATTCCCAGATGATATGCCAGGGCATTGACAAGCGTCCCGCTGAAATGGCCGTGTCCCGGATGCACCACCAGGCCGGCGGGTTTGTTGATGACGACGACATCATCATCCTCATAGATAATGTCAAGAGGGATGTTTTCGGGAAGGATTTCCAGTCCGCGCCTCTCGTACGGCATCACGAAGGTGACGACATCTCCGGGGCGCACGATGCAGTTGGCCTTAGCCGTCCTGTCGTTGACACGGACATAATCGGACTTTATGGCCATCTGGATGCGGTGCCTGGATGTATATTCCATGTGCATCGCAAGGTATTTGTCCACACGGACAGGCTCCTGACCGGATGTTATCTCGAACCGGTAATGTTCGAACATCCCGTCATCGCTGGTCTCGTCTATTCTCTCCTCGTCGTCAAGATCTGTCATTTGGCCTTCTTTTCAGGGTCTGTGGTAAGATAAAGAGTCACTTCGCTGCCCATGAACACGACACCGCTCTGCGGGGTCTGGCGATAGACAGTGGCGCTGAGGCTGTCTGCATAATTATGGACACTCTCGTCGAATATGAGTTTCTTCACATTGAGGTATGAATCCTGTACGACGCTGGTGGCTGCCTGCCCCGTGAGTCCGAGCACTTTAGGAACCGCAGTGGTGTTGTCAGACGAATTCAATCCTATCACAAGGTCGATTGCAGAATCGCTGTCCAAAGTCTTTCCAGCCCTGATGTTCCTGCCATTATAGAGCTGGCGGAGCACATTGTTGGAAGCCATGTCGGCCTGATATATCAACTTTCCGACACGCAGTCCGCGTGACTGGATCTCAGCCTTTGCCTGTCTGGTTGAATAGCCCACGACATTGGGGACAATAACCTTCTTGGCAGTCATGGCATTGATAGTCAGACTGATCTTGCGGCCTTTCTTGACCTGGCTGCCCTCCACAGGATCCTGGCGGTAAACATATCCGTGAGGCATTCTCTTGACGAATACGCTGTCATTCACCTGTACCCTGAGGCCGGAGGCGGTTGCGACAGAATCGGCCTGTGCGACAGACATATTGACCAGCGCCGGTGTTTCGATCACCTTGTTGTGATAAGTGAAAACCTTCAGGAACTGAGCCGTCGCTATTAACACTGCAGTAGCTATTGCTACAGCAAGAAGGACGTTCCTGACCACCCAGTTTGTTATTATATCCTTGAAACTCATATAGATAAGTTATTTTTGAAAAATCAACGAAAATGCGCCGTCAGCGGCAAGTGCAAGGCCCAGCACAATGACGATGGCGCCGGTTATCCTGTTCACCCAGATGATGGATGTGACCCTGATGACCTTGCGGAACCTGGATACGACGGTCGCGAATCCAAGCCAGTACAGCGCCGCACCACCGGCGACAGAGAGAATTATGGGAGCGACATTCCAGTCCTGGTCCGTGCCCACGCCGAAGAATGCGAAAAGGGCGAATATGACCAGGATGGCCCCCGGATTGGAGAACCCCATCGCGACTGCTTTGAGGAAGTCTTTCGGGGAAATCGTGCTGTCAGGCATCTCCGACGTGACCTTGCGGAAAGGATTGGAGAACATCATGCTGGTACCCAGCGCCGCCACTATGGCGCCGCCTGCAAGCAGGAACCAGTCCCTGTTGTCGGAAAGGAAGCCCTGCACAAAGGCAAGTGCGAATATTGCGATGATGGAATATACAGTATCGACCAGCACGGACCCCAGACCTGCCACAAATCCGGCGTTGCGGCCCTTGCTCAGGGACAGTTGAATGACAAGGATGGCTATCGGCCCCAACGGGGCTGATGCACAAATTCCTATGAGGAAACCTTTGAGAACGTCAATCAACATATCTGTGAGAACACAATCGGGCAAATTTACTAATAAAATTCATATCTTTGCGAAAATTGAATGTTTAGATGAAAAACAAACTCACTATATGGGGGCTGCTCGCACTGTCCGCAGTCTTGATGTCGATACCGTTCCTGGTACCGCACTGTGGTTTTGTCGCACTTTTCGGGTTCGTGCCCCTGCTCTGCGCAGACAAGATGGCCACCGACCAGAAGGTAAAGCACTTCTGGTGGTATTATTACCTGTGCTTCCTTGGATGGAACCTGCTCTCCACATGGTGGGTATGCAACGCCACCGTCGGCGGAGGACTCTTCGCTTCACTGGCGAATGCTCTCCAGATGGCAGTGATTTTCGCTCTTTTCCGCCTTTCCAAGAAAAAGTTCTCCGGTGCCCTGCCATACATATTCCTGACTGTCACTTGGATAGCATGGGAACGGTTCTACTTCGACGCCGAAATCTCATGGCCGTGGCTGACGCTCGGAAATGCATTTGCCCGCAGTGTGGGCAGCATACAGTGGTACGAATACACCGGTTCGCTTGGAGGTTCCCTGTGGATCTGGGCATCCAACCTGACACTGTTCGGCATGATGGTGTTCCTTGGGGACGGGCGCTTCTTCGACAGGTGGAACGGCAAGGCAAGGGCGGCATGGCTCACATGGGCGGCTGTCATCATCGCCTGTCCGTTCATCATTTCCGGCATCATCTGGCACAACTACAAGGAGGTCGAGAAGCCCCTGGAAGTTCTTGTCACCCAGCCGGACATCGACCCGTACTACAAATTCGGACATCTGACCCAGGCACAGCAGGACGAGATTCTTTTCCACATAGTCGACTCGACAATGACAGGCTCGGCCGAGAAACTGTCCTTCGGGGTGCCGCGCCATGACGGCATAGACAACGTCAGCAGCACATCCGTCCTGACAAAGCGCAATTCCGGCGAGGACGACATGTACGTGGCAGTGAACGACACCATCGCCGCATCTCTCCAAGACAGCGCCGGGACACCGGTGCAGGAGCGTCCGCTGCTGATCATCGCCCCTGAGACCTTCAACGGGGGGCTTGTCACCAACAGCATGAAACTCAACAAGTCGTGGGACTCATACCACGGAATGCTGAAAAAATATCCGGGGGCCAATTTCCTCTTCGGTGCATCGGCATACGAGTACATCCAGAGCGCAAAAGCGCCGTCCTATACGGCCAGGAAGGCCGGTGACGGTCTCTGGACCGAGTCACACAATGCCGGAGTGATGATGGACGGAAACGGTGATGGAGAGGTTTTCTTCAAGACCAAACTTGTCGTCGGCACGGAATACATGCCATACCCGAGGCTGCTCGGCAAACTTGATGACAAACTCGGTGGAGTCATAGGACGCTGCACGGGCCAGGATGAGATTTCCTGCCTGCATTACCGCTCGAATGACGGGAAGACTGTCATTCCTGTGGGTTGCGCTGTCTGCTACGAGTCGGTGTATGGTGAATATTGCACCGGCTATGTACGGAAGGGCGCCCAGATGATCGCGGTCATCACAAATGATGCATGGTGGGGTGATACGGCCGGATACAAGCAGCATTGCAGTTATTCCAGCATACGTGCCATCGAGACCAGGCGCAGCATCGCAAGAAGTGCCAATTCGGGCATTTCCTGTCTCATCAATCAGCGCGGAGAGATCACCGAGAGCCGCGGATGGTGGGAAAGGACTTCCATTCTCGGCACGGTCAACCTCAACACCCGCCAGACATTCTTCGTACAGCATGGAGACATAACAGGAAGAATCGGCACTTTCTGCTTCATCCTCCTGTTGCTCGCTCTCGTTGTCCGCCTCATCACGACGAGACGCAGAAAAATCCGTTAATACCTCGTCGGCAGAGCCTGGCTCGATGGAATGTCCACTCGTAATGGTGGTTGTAGTCGTCTTCGGTTGTTCTGCGCCGGATTCCTCTTCATCTACCAGAAGTTCTTGACCTTGAGGATCCCTGGCACGGAATCCACACATTGTGAGCCATGTTTATTCTTGTTACAAATGTCTGAAGACAAATATCCCAAGGCAGCCGGAGAACCTGTTGTGCGCGGTCTGCAAAAATCGCGCAGATTGCGCACATTAGAAAAAAGCAAATAGCTATCTATCAGCATATTAGAATTTTCCACTATGCTCGGTCTGCCAACATTTTGCAGATTGCGCACAAAAACATGAGCGGTCACGCATCCCTGATGGCCTGGCTGGTGGGTCGCAGATCCCCCACCTTTTGCACCACAATGTGGTTATTTTCTTGTCTAGAACCTGACTCCCACTGTCACGACGGCTGTCCAGAGGTTGTGGAAATTGAGGATCTCCGGAGAAGGCACGAGGTTTCCAGACGGGTCGAGCACATAGTCGTCATAAGGATAGATATACTCGTCCTTGTCCAGACGGCATCTGACAGCCGCGTCGCAGAAGAAGGCGCCGTTGCTTGAATAGCCGAGTCCTCCGGAAATGGCCTGGTCGAAGGTCTTGATTCCCTTTATCCCCGAAGTGGAGAAGTTGTAACCGGCACGGATTGCAAGCTGGCTGATTGGTTTGAATTCGGCGCCGGCCCTGAATGCATGCGCACAGCCAAGACTCGATTTGATGTCAGAATTGAGGTCGGCGAACGGTGAGTACTCGGACCTTGGAGCCGGCTTATATTTGATGCTGCCGAAATTGGTCAGTTCATAGTCGGCGCTGATGACACCGATGCGGCCGATGGTGTATGCCAGTCCGGCATTGTACCTTGCAGGGCTGTGAAGGTTGTAGCGCTGATTGAACTCCGGAGTTGATGCAGAAGCATTGAACTTGCTGTTGTCAAAATTGGTCTCGGCGGCGCTGCCCCAGATTTCAGACACGGACGTGAGAGTCGGGGTCTGGACTGCAAGTCCTATGCGGACAGGGCCCGGTGTGACGATGATTCCGAACTTGCCAAAGATTCCGGTGCCCTTCGCATCATAAAAATACTGGTATTTGAGGCCGGAGAAATATGTCTTGCCATCCTCGCCATAATCGATTTCGAAGTCGTTCCTGTCCAGCGGAGTCTCCTTGAGGTACTCGTCACTTGAATACGAAAGCGACTCCGAGCCAAGGTTCGCACCGAGGAACACAATGTCACCGATATTGAATCCGACATTGATGAGCACGTCATATTTGTTGCCCGTCACGTGGCGTCCCCATTCCTGACTCAATGCGCCTGCGGTGAAGAATTCCCTGCTGCCGTCGGTATTTTCAACGAACTGCTCGGTGGCGCCGACATAGTCATTGGTGCCGTCCACATTGGATATCATGCCTGACTGCCAGCCAAGTACGGCAAGGGCGTCGTAGTTGTCGTAGGCAGAATTGCCATAATAGGCACTGGTCGGGAAGCCTGACGCAACCTGGGCCACACGGCCTGCGAACGATGTGCCGTTATGGTCACCGAAGGCGAATGTATTGTCCAGAAATGTTCCGGTTGCGTTGCACACAAAGCCGAAAGAGACATTTTTGAGTCCCCTTTTCATGCCGGTCTTGAAATCCATCACAAAACCGACACCCGGCATAGCGAACTCACCCTTGGCGTTCTTGATGTTCTGGTCGAAACAATATGGATAGGTATCGCCCTGGAGTATGGTGCCCATGGCGTTGGACGTGCTGATGGAAGCACCCATCGTGATGGAACTCTGCGAGTAACGCGCCACGGCGGAACCGGCGGGATTGATGCCCAGCGAGCCTATGTCGCCGCCCAGAGCCGTGAAGGCGTTGCCCATTGCGATGGTCCTGGCCGAGCCGAGATAATCGTTCTGGCTGAGTTTCAGCCCCTCATACGGAGTTTGTGCGAACATCTGTGCAGCCGACAGGGCAAGCACAGCTATTGATATTATCTTTTTCATTGCAAGTCAAATAATTAAATCAACAGAACTACCTACCTCTGCTGGCAGAACCGCCACCTCCCGAGTGTCCGCCACCGGAGTAACCGCCACCACTGGAATGGCCGCCTCCCGAATAAGACGAGCCGCCTGAATAGCCTCCCCTTGAACCGGAATAACTGCTGCTGGAAGAACTGCTCCTTGCTCCGGAATAGCTGCTGCTTGATGAACTTCTGTATGAAGAACTGCTGCTGGAAGAACTTCTGTATGAAGAGCTGCCGTAACTGCTGCGCGACGGAGTGGAAGTAGAGTATGAGCCTGTCCTGGCGGTTGAACTGCCGGAAGAATGACGCACGGCCGGGGTGCTTGACGTGGCCGCACTGCGGGATGTCGATGACGAAGAAGTGAAGCTGGAACGGCTTGTGGAGGATGCACCCGAACCTGTGTAGGATGAACGTGATGTCGAAGACGAGGTCACGGCCGTGCGGGAAGCCGGAGATGACCCGGCATTTCTGGACAATGCTCCGAGGGCCTCTGTGTCACCGTTTCTGTAGGCGACCGAACGCCTTGCCTCCGTTGTCCTGGACATGCCGGAGGTCGAATTGCGTGAAGACCTTGTCGCAGACGACGTGACAGCAAGACGGGAAGATGCAGATGTCCTGGACCCCAGGCGGTTGCCGCCGATCCTGTCGGATGCGTATCTCGTGCGGCTTATGTCCTGCTGAGGGTTGCGGCGGCCATCATGGTAGCCTGTCCGGTAGCCTCTGCCATAGCCGTAATTGTAGTCATGCCATCCATAGCCATAAGGATATCCCCAGCCCCAATAGTACAGGCCGGCTCCGTATCCGCCATAATACCATGGATCATAGTAAGAATAGTACCATGGGTCGTACCATCCGGCATAGCCATAATATCCGTAATACCACGGATCGTACCAGCGTCCCCAGGCATATCTGTCATACCAGCTGTAGAACCCGTACGGACGGAACCAAGGACTGGTCCAGTAATTCCATGGGTCATAATAGCCATAATATCCTGTGTACCAGTATGGTTCATCATAAATATTGACAGTTGTGCCTTCTGGAACAGAGAGTGTCAGATTGTTGATCTTGTATTCCTGAAGACCCGGTGTCTTTGTCGAGACATCGACAAAAATGTCTGAGTCCTGAGTGAGGGAAATAAGAGAATCCGTCTCGGCGGTTGCGGCCTGTGCCTGCAACTTGTCTGCCGGGTCGCTCTTGAAATAGATGCCGTCATCAAACTGCTGCTTCGAGGCAGAGGACGCAGTTTTTGACGCAGTTCCGCAGGCGGACAGCGCCAAAACAGACGAAATGACAGCAAAAACTTTGATTTTCATATTATGACCTCCTTTGATTATCACAAAATTTTGTACCTTCGCGGTTCAAGTATTAGATGCAAATTTAACGAATTAGTTTAATATTATACAAATAATGGCAAAAGAAGTCACAAAACGGTCAGAAAACTACTCCCAGTGGTACAATGACCTCGTTGTAAAGGCAGACCTCGCCGAGCAGTCAGCGGTCAGGGGATGTATGGTCATCAAGCCATACGGATACGCTATATGGGAAAAGATGCACGAAGTGCTGGACAAGAAATTCAAGGAGACAGGGCATCAGAACGCATACTTCCCTCTTTTCATCCCGAAATCCTTCTTCAGCCGTGAGGCCGAGCACGTGGCAGGTTTCGCCAAGGAATGTGCAGTCGTCACTCACCACCGCCTGATGAACGACCCGGCCGGCAAGGGCGTCGTAGTCGACCCTGAGGCAAGACTTGAGGAAGAACTTATCGTCAGGCCTACTTCCGAGACCATTATCTGGAGCACATACAAGAACTGGATCACATCATGGAGAGACCTCCCTATCCTCTGCAACCAGTGGGCAAACGTCGTGCGCTGGGAGATGAGGACAAGACTGTTCCTCCGCACCGCCGAATTCCTCTGGCAGGAAGGACACACCGCGCACGCAACTTCACAGGAGGCAATCGAAGAGGCACAGAGAATGGTGAACGTATATGCAGATTTCGCGCGCAACACCATGGCCCTGCCTGTGATTATCGGCCACAAGAGCCCTAACGAGCGTTTTGCAGGCGCCCTCGACACACTCACCATCGAGGCGATGATGCAGGACGGAAAGGCACTCCAGGCCGGCACGTCACACTTCCTCGGCCAGAACTTCGCAAAATCATTCGACGTGCAGTTCACCAACAAGGAAGGCAGGCAGGAATATGTCTGGGCAACATCCTGGGGCGTCAGCACACGCCTTATGGGTGCACTCATAATGGCGCATGGAGACGACAACGGACTCGTTCTGCCTCCGGCACTTGCACCTATCCAGGTCGTCATGGTCCCTATCTACAAGACCGACGAGGAGCACAACGCCATCCTTGACAAGATGGCAGAGATCAAGAAAGAGCTCGAGGCTGCCGGACACAGCGTCAAGATCGACGACAGAGACACACTCCGTCCGGGATTCAAGTTTGCCGAGTGGGAGCTCAAGGGCGTTCCTGTACGCGTCGCCATCGGTCCCCGCGACCTTGCCGCCGGCACAGTCGAACTCGCACGCCGCGACACTCTCACCAAGGAGACAGCAAGCGTCGAGGGTCTTGCCGGGCGCATCGGAACTCTTCTTGACGAGATACAGAAGAACATCTACGAAAAGGCGTTCGCATTCCGCGCCGAGAATGTGCGCAAGTGCGACGACTGGGAAGAATTCAAGACCGAGATCCAGAAGGGCGGATTCCTTCTCTGCCACTGGGACGGGACCCCTGAGACCGAGCAGGCCATCAAGGACGAGACAAAGGCCACCATCAGGTGTATCCCTGTCGATTCGTTCGTATGCGAAGAGGAAGGCAAGTGCATCTATTCCGGCAAGCCTTCACATCAGCGCGTTGTATTTGCAATTTCTTATTAGACAAATATTTACCAATATGAAAAAGACACTCATAATTCTGGCATCACTTATCGTTCCGACATGCGTTTTCGGACAGGATACAGACGCAGCCGTCGAGGCAGCACAGGAACTCGCAGCAGCTCCCGAGGCTGTTGCTCCAGCACCAAAATTCAAGGATTACTGGACAAACTCGCTCAAGACCAACATCAACTTCGGCCAGACCGGTCTCTGGAACTGGGCAGCAGGCGGTGACAACACCTACTCTCTCGCAGCCTACATCGACGGCAATGCCAACTATGCAAAGGACGCGATGTTCTGGAACAACCGCCTCCAGCTGGACTACGGTTTCCTCTATGCTTCCAAGACTCCTATTCTCCAGAAGAATATGGACCGTATCTATCTTGAAAGCAAGTGGGGCTACAAGATCAAGGACAAACTCTTCTTCTCAGCCAACTATGACTTCAAGAGCCAGTTCACGACCGGATGGAGCTACAACACCCCTGCTGATGTCACAGGACTTGCAGGCAAAGAATTGAGACAGGCCTGGAAGGATGCACGCGCACCTCTTTCCAACATTCTCTCCCCTGCCTACACCAACCTTGCCCTCGGTATCGACTGGAAGCCGAAGGACTGGTTCAGCGTCAGCTTCTCTCCTCTCACTGCCAGCTACACTATCGTCAACGACCCTCAGTTCAGACAGAACTACGGAATGTACCTCAAGAAGGATTTCCGTGCAGAAGACAGCAGGGACGCCATCCACGAGAACTACAAGGCAGAATTCGACGCCATGACTGATGCCAAGCAGAAAGGTGACAAGTTCTACTCTGCAGCAAGATTCGCATTCGGTGCCCAGTTGAAGGTTGACCTCAAGGCACAGATCAACGACAACTTCACATACACCACTCAGCTGGTACTCTTCGAGGATTATATCAAGGACCACAAGGCTCATCCATGTCCTCGTATCAACTGGGACAACCGCATCGACTGGAAACTCGCCAAGTATTTCGCCCTCACACTCACGACCAACCTCATCTATGATGACTATGTGATGTTCAGTGGCGACAACTTCACGTCAAAGTGTAACAAGAACGCCGCATATGCAGCCAAGCATCAGGCAGCAGGCCAGGGTCCTCTCGTACAGTTCAAGGAAAGCCTTTCCTTCGGTTTCACCTACACCATCGCATCAAAGAGCAAATAAATCCATATGAAGGTACTCCTCGCAGTTAGCGGAGGCATCGACTCAATGACTATGGCTGATATCTGCGTCAGCCATAGTCGTTTTTGCCCCCTGGAACTGCAGGATGCCGAATTCGCCATTGCACACTGCAACTTCCACCTTCGCCCGGGAGACTGCGACCTTGACGAGAAACTGGTCAGGGAATGGGCCGAGGGCCACTGTGTCCCGTTTTTCAAAAAGGATTTCGATACACAGTCATACGCATCCGGCAGGGGGATAAGCATCGAAATGGCGGCACGCGACCTGCGCTATGCATGGTTTGCCGAACTCTGCGAGACAGAGGGATTCGATGCAGTGGCAGTGGCCCACAATGCAAATGACAATGCCGAGACGCTGATGCTCAATCTCCTGCGCGGCACCGGCATCCGCGGATTGTGCGGAATGGATCCATCCGGGAACTGGAACGGCTGCCTGTCGTACGGCAATGCCGAGGCCCACTGGCCAAAGCTGATGCGTCCGCTTCTGGGCATGACCCGCAGGGACATCGAGCACTATGCCACGCTGTACCATGTCCCGTACCGGACAGACAGGACAAACCTCGAGAACGAGTACAAACGCAACAAGATACGCAATCTCGTATTCCCTGTGTTCGAAGAGATCAACCCGTCATTCATTCAGACGCTTGGCAGCGACATTGCACATTTCCGTCAGGCGGCAGACGTGCTTGACCACTGGGTGGACAGCCACAGACTCGAGGTGACAGGCACGGATCCGGACGGCAACACATTCATTTCTGTGAGCCGGCTCACAGCTACCGAAGACTGGGAATACCTCCTGTACCGCATCCTTGAAGAATGGGGATTCAACGGATCCGTTGCAGAGTCCCTGACAGGACTTATCCGCTCCGGCAAGGCCACCTTTGCCGGAAAGACATTCACCGGCGAGGACCATTCCATCGTCACGGCACCGGACCGCATCATAATTTTCAGAGAAATTCCCGAAACCGAATATGACATTTCCGAGTATGAATACACGCCGGGAATGCCCCTCAAATGCCCTCCAGGCGTGCTTATTATGGACGCCGGCAAGGTCCCGGCAGACTACATCATCCGCCATTGGGAAGACGGAGACTGGCTGGTTCCGCTAGGAATGAAGGGCAGAAAAAAGGTCAGCGACCTCTTCACCGACCTCCATCTTAATCTGCTCCAGAAGCAGAAAAGTCTCGTCCTGGCAACGCCGGGAAGCAGTCATGTCCTGGCCGTCCTCGGACTCCGCATCGACGATTCCGTCAAAGTGACGCCAGCAACTGAAAAAATCATCAAAATTCTTTCTTTGTAGCACTCTTTTGTGGCGTCCATCCCCAATGGCCGTCTCGCTGACGCTCAACCCCTTTTCTTCCGCTACGCGGAATTCATTTCCCTCTTACGATGCCGAGGGTGGCAACGGGCCACGGAGGATGGACGCCACTACCGACGAATTATGACATTGATTGTTATTACCGGAGATTTGGGAGAATCCGTATATATCTTGATTTTTGAATATTTACAATCAGGACTGACTTCACTGTACAAACGAATCGCTATTTTTTTCCAAAAGAAAGGAAGAATCTTTTTCGGGGCATCTTCTATTTGGATCTCATCGTCTTTATAGTCTATTTGCAGTATCCTGATTGTAGATAGACCTTTATTCATCAGGTGTACTTTCCGTAAAGTATTCCCTTCTCTATTCAAGATTAACACATCATCCGAAAGTCTCAATTTCGACCGAAGAATCCACCCCAAACGGCTTTTCACCTTTACAAATTCAGGAAGCTTTTCAACAGAAAACACAAGTTTCCCCGATTCTTTACCATTTTCTTTGACTATTACATCGTGTCGATGTATTCCAATCTGTTCAGACTCATCGAAGATCGAGCAATATAGGCTGCTGGTAGAATGAGGCGGCACAGGATTTTCTGACAACGAATATAACAGTTCATCATTGTCAGTAGAAAAATCCAACAAGACAGGAATATCAGAATAATTATACACTATCGTACTGACCGTTTCCGAAAGCCCATCTTGTATCACACCGCCAGAAAAATCACGTCTCGAGAAACCAGCACTTCCTATCCTTATAGGGAATGTCCCCTCCGGATTCCCCTCATAGATATATCCTCGGATTTTCAAATCCTCAACTGAATCATCATAATATATTGACACAGTGTGCTCAAATGCTCCGTATATCAATGAAGGGGTAAGCGAGACTGACAATTCACCTGTTTCATCGGGTTTAAGTCTATCAGTATAACAAACAACATTGACACAACCGCAAGAAGGCCTCACATCCGTAATCTGTATGTCTTTCTTGCTGACATTGCGGTATTCAAAATACCCCTCATACACATTATGTTCCATTGGAATTTTATCGAAGTCAATCGTTTCTGATTTGAATTCCAACCCGGCCCCGGACGCAACACCACTGGCAAAAAACAACATGAAGCAGACCGACAGACAACATATCCACGATGATATAAAACAATCACGAACTAACATATTTTATGTTTAAAAAAATATCAGGGCCAGTCTATCGGCTGGCCCCAAACAAAAAATGAAATTGCTATAGCGGGAGTATTGACTTCTTCATATCGTCATTACAAAATGATTACCGAATATGAGTAGACGTATAAATCATCAGCCCCACAAACAGTATCAAAGACAAGACGAAACCCACCCACAGAATAATCTTAATCCACTTCACAAGACTGTCTCTTGAGGTAAAAAAAGGAATTTTGCCATCTTCCTGTCCTAGCATTGTGGAAAAAACCAAGGCCACTACCCCAAAAATAGGAGCAATAATTAACTCGATGATTGAAAATAAAAGAAGTTTTGAATCTGTTCTCATAAATATCATTATTTATCTTTACCTATACACGAAAGAAACGCCCATGCTGTTTCGGCCCCATAAAATGCCCAATCAATAACTGGAAAATCATGTAGTATAGGAGCCGTTTGATCCCACATTTCCTCCTGCTCTTGATAAGTTCTACGAACACATTGCATATATTTTTCTCCGTCTTTCCTACCATTAATATCCACGTCGTCAACAATCACTTCTATGTCAATGAGTGTGTCGTCGACAATCGTCAACTCCGCCAACTTTGTACCTGTATTGTCATAGTGACTACTATTTATGACTCCTGGTGCGACCTCCACCCCGTCCATAACAAGCTGAAAGGAGTTCGATTCGTCACTTGCCGTTACAGTGATAAAATCAGCATCACTTCCTTTTGTTTTAAACGGGGCACCCTTTGTATAAACGAAATGAATGCCAGACACGTCATACTCGGCAATTACATCACTAATTAACTCATCCCGGACAACCTTTTCCAACTTTTCATTTGTACAACTCAGAGCAAGAAAAGAGACAAAAATAATTGAGAAAACAAAAACCTTTTTCATAGGAAAACGTGTTTAAGTTTAGCAAAGGGGCGTTTTACTAAGTTGTTATTAATCAGCCGTTTACCCCCCCCCCGAAAAGAAAATCCGAAGATTGTTCATCAAGGGACACGCTCAATACTTTTTCAAAGTTAACCAAAAATCAGGAAATATTGCAACTGTTTGAAATAATAAATTTTCTAAAAAAAACGACTACCCTAAGCAGACACACAGCCAATCGAATGAACATCCACGACGTGCGGCGGCGACATGCCTCTGAGAGGCCTGTCCACCCTCGGACAGGTATAGAGGGGAGGCGTCCGCCGGAGACAAGTTCCGCGGCAGCGGGACGCAGGAAACGGTGGAAGGGTCCGTAGCGAACAACGTGAGCGGAGTCCTCTCAGAGGCAGGATGGTGCCGCTGCGCGGCCTATCTCATAAAAAAAGAGGCCGACCCTTTTTAGTCGACCTCTTTCTACATTCCTCGCAATCCTAGAGCGTACGCTTGATTTCCGTGATGGTGTAGGACTCTACGACGTCACCGATCTTGATGTCGTTGAAGTTCTCGATGTTGAGACCGCACTCCATGCCGGTAAGCACTTCCTTGGCGTCGTCCTTGAAGCGCTTCAGGCTGCCAAGCTCGCCAGTGTAGATGACGATGCCGTCGCGGATAAGACGCACCTTGTTGGCCTTGTTGATCTTGCCTTCCTTGACGATACATCCGGCGATTGTGCCCACCTTGCTGATCTTGAAGGTCTGCTGAACCTCTGCGGTACCGATGATCTCTTCCTTCTGCTCAGGAGCAAGCATTCCCTCGATACCGTCCTTGATCTCGTTTATACAGTCATAGATGACTGAATAGAGACGGATCTCGATCTGCTCTTTCTCGGCAAGCTTGCGCGCACTGACTGCAGGGCGCACCTGGAAGCCGATGATGATGGCATCGGATGCTGCAGCGAGCAGGATATCGGATTCGGAGATTGCACCGACGGCCTTGTGGATGACATTGACACGTACCTCCTCGTTGGAAAGTTTGATGATACTGTCTGAAAGGGCCTCCACAGAACCGTCCACGTCACCCTTGACGATGAAGTTGAGTTCCTTGAAGTTGCCGATTGCGATGCGGCGGCCGATCTCCTCAAGGGTCATGTGCTTCTGGGTCTTGATACCCTGGATGCGGATGAGCTGTTCCCTCTTGTTGGCGATGTCCTTGGCTTCCTTCTCGTCAGACATGATGTTGAAGGTTTCGCCGGCAGTAGGCGCACCGTTGAGTCCGAGGACTGACACAGGTGTTGACGGGCCTGCTTCCTTGACCTTCTGGCCGCGCTCGTTGAACATGGCCTTGATACGGCCTGTATAGCATCCCGACAGCATGATGTCGCCGACATGGATGGTTCCGTTCTGGACAAGGACAGTGGCGAGATAGCCGCGTCCCTTGTCGAGGGATGACTCGATCACTGCTCCGGAACCGCGACGTGAAGGGCAGGCCTTGAGTTCGAGCAGGTCGGCTTCGAGAAGTACCTTCTCGAGAAGGAGGTCAACATTGACACCCTTCTTTGCCGAGATTTCCTGGCACTGGTACTTTCCACCCCAGTCCTCGACGAGGATATTCATCTGCGAGAGCTGTTCACGAATCTTTTCAGGGTTTGCACCCGGCTTGTCTATCTTGTTGATTGCAAACACCATAGGGACACCGGCAGCCTGGGCATGGTTGATTGCCTCGACTGTCTGCGGCATTATGGCGTCATCGGCTGCGATGATGATGATGGCAAGGTCGGTCATCTTGGCACCGCGGGCACGCATTGCCGTGAAGGCTTCGTGACCAGGGGTATCAAGGAACGTGATGTGACGGCCATCCTCTGTGGTGACGTTGTATGCACCGATATGCTGGGTGATACCACCGGCCTCACCGGCAATGACATTGGACTTGCGGATATAGTCAAGCAGCGAAGTCTTGCCGTGGTCGACGTGACCCATCACGGTGATGACTGGAGGACGGGAAACAAGTTCGCCGCTTTCTTCCTCCTGCTCCTGGGCGATTGCGTCGGTAAGTGATGCAGTCACGAATTCCACCTCATATCCGAACTCCTCGGCCACAAGGACAAGTGCCTCTGCATCGAGACGCTGGTTGATGGACACCATGAGTCCGAGGTTCATGCAGGCTGCGATGACCTTTGTCACAGGAGTGTTGTTCATCAGGGTGGCGAGGTCGCTGACAGTCACGAACTCGGTGACTTTCAAGACTTTCTTCTCCATCTCCTGCTGCTCCATCTCCTCCTGCATCTTGTTTGCGGCAGCCTCGCGTTTCTCCTTTCTGTGCTTTGCTCCGAACTGATTCTTGTTCTTGCTCTCGTTCATCCTGGCGTAGGTCTCCTTGATCTGCTTCTGGATCTCCTTCTGCATCTCTTCCTCCTCTGCCTCGGTCATTGCAGGCTTGAACCTGTCTCCCTTCTTGCCGTTCTTGCCGGCGGCATTAGGAGCAGGAGCATTCTTGCGGTTGTCCTTCTTGCCCGGATGATTGACGGCGTCCACCTTGGTCACATCCACCTTCTGGCTTCCGCCGGCACCGATGCGCTCACGCTTCTCTTTCTTCTTTTTCTTCTTGTCGAACTGGCTGAGGTCAATCTTGCCTACGACAGCAGGTCCCTTGAGTTTCTCGACCTCGAGCTTCACTTCGCGAGGCTCCGGCTTGGCTGGAGTCTCGACGGCAGGTTCACTCTTCTGCGCGGCTGGCTCGGCCGCCTTCTCAACCACAGGTTCTGGCTCTGATATGGCAGGTTCCGGTTCAGAAGCAGGCTCTTCGGCAGGGGTTGGTGCCGGAGCAGGTTTCTTCTTCTCGAACTTGCTCAGATCAATCTTGTCAATGACCTTCGGTCCCTCGACGGGCTCCACACTTACCGGTTCAGGCTCCGGGGCTGGCTCGGGCTTGACCTCAGGGACTGTCTCGACGACAGGCTCCGGCTGCTGTGGTTCCGGCTCGGCTACGGACGAAAGGGTGTTGCTCTTGATGACAACCTCTTCCTGAACATCTTCATCTTCCTTGCCAGTCTTCTTGCGCGAAGCGCCGTCAATGATTTCCTTGAACTTTATGGTCGTGTTGTCAGCTTCGGCCTTGGCTTTCTGCTCGTCACCGAAAGCGACGGCAAGCTTTGGCAGAGCCTCGTCCGAAACTTTTGCGTTAGGGTTTGACTCCACCGGGAATCCGTTTTTGTTGAGGAACTCGACAAGTGTGCCAAGTCCGATATTGAATTGTTTTGTAAGTTTTATCAGTCTGATTTCTGCCATATTCAACCCCCTTTTCTATAAATTAGTCTTCAAATTCTGCACGGAGAATGTCCATAACCTCTGCGACAGTCTCGTCCTCGAGGTCTGCCCTCTTGGCGATGTCCTCAGGAGAGATAGCCAGGACGCTCTTTGCTGTGTCGCATCCGATAGCCTGGAGTTTGTCGATGACCCACTGGTCGATCTCGTTGCTGAACTCGCTGAGCAGAACGTCTTCCTCTTCCTCCTCCTGCTTGTCGATCTCTCTCCACACCTCGATCTCCTTGCCTACGAGCATGCCTGCAAGACGGATGTTGCAACCGCCCTTGCCGATACCCTTCTTGACCTCGTCAGGCTGCATGTACACCCTGATCTTGTCCTCTTCCGGATCGCTTGTGATGGAAGAAATCTTTGCAGGATTGAGGGCTCTCTGGATGAGAAGCTGAGTGTTGGAAGTCCACTGGAGGACATCGATGTTCTCGTTGCGGAGCTCGCGCACGATGCCGATGATACGTGCACCCTTGACACCGATGCAGGCTCCGATCGGGTCGATACGCTCGTCATAAGACTCGACAGCGACCTTTGCCCTCTCGCCAGGGATGCGGACAACCTTCTTGATTGTGATGAGACCGTCATAGATCTCAGGAACTTCCTGCTCGAAGAGTTTCTCGAGGAATTCGTTGGAAGTTCTGGAAAGGACGATGTAAGGAGTGGTGTTGTTCTTCATCTCGACACTCTTGATGATGGCCCTTACCACGTCGTTCTTCTTGAAATGCTCGCCGGGGATCTGCTCGCTCTTAGGGAGTCTGAGCTCATTGCCGTCCTCATCGAGGATGAGCACTTCCTTTGCCCAGGTCTGATAGACCTCACCTGAGAAAATCTGTCCGATCTTCTCAGTGTATTTGTTGTAGAGATTGGCTCTTTCGATGTCCATGATGCGGCCCTGAAGGTTCTGCTTGAGGTTGAGGATACCTCTGCGGCCAAACTCCTTCATCTCGACCGTACGCACATACTCGTCACCGATCTCATAGTCGTCATCGACGTCGGCCAGCGCAATCTGCGTGGCAGGATTCTCGACTTCCTCGACAACCTCGAGTGTCTGGTAGATCTCGAAGTCGCCCTTGTCATTGACGATGACGTCGAAATTGTCTGCTGAACCGTATGTCTTTGCAAGCTGGGTCTTGAAAACGTCCTCAAGGACACCCATCATGATGTTGCGGTCGATGTTCTTCTGTTTCTTGAACTCGGTGAAAGCTTCTTTAAGCTCGGTTTTCTGTTCCATTTTTATGTTATGTTTTTATGATTATCCGTTGTCTGAGAATGTGATGTACGGGCGTACAAAGTTGATTTCGGAGAACGGGACCACGTCCTGGTGCTCGACCATCACCTTCTTCTTGCCCTGAGGAGGAAGTTCCTTGACCGCATAATGCAGTGTGATGCCATCCCGGTCGGCTGCGACAAGGTCGGCAACGATCTTGCGGCCGCCTTTGAGGCCTGCCTCGACCTTGGTGCCGACTGCCTTGAGGTACTGCTTCATGATCTTGAAAGGCTGGTCCAGGCCTGCCGAGGACACTGTCAGCGAATAGTCCTCCACTTCCCTGTCAAACTTGTCTTCGAAGGTACGGTCAATCGCCTCACAGTCATCAAGTGAAACAACACCGCTTTCCGATTCGATTGTTACCAAAATATCATTATCTTTGCCGACAGTTACATCGACAATGAAGCAGCCGCGTGCAACGACAGCATCGGAAATTGCATCTATTATGTCAGAAACTTTCATATTTTTGTGCGTGGCAATATAAAAAGGGGCCCGTCCGGTCCCCTTAATCATTCTCACAGTGCAAAGGTAACAAATATTTTAATATTACAAAGAACAAAATGGAATTTACCGCGAAGGAGATTGCCGGAATATTGGGAGGGACCGTCGAAGGGAACCCTGACGCAGTCATAACAGGCTTTGCACGCATCGAGAACGGCAAGCCCGGCACAATCAGTTTCTACGCCAATCCAAAATACGAGAAATACGTCTATACCAGCCAGTCCGGCGCCCTTATCGTGAACAGAGACTTCTCTCCGCGCGAGGCTGTGACCCCGACCATGATACGCGTCGACAACGCATACGAGGCCGTAGCAGCCCTGCTCGACTATGTCACCAGCCAGAAACGTTCATACAGGCGTCACCGCAGCATCCGCTCCCACGTGGCATTCAGCGCATCCCTGGGCAGGAAAGTCTATGTCGGCGACTTTGCATATATCGGCAAGAAGACGACCATCGGCGACTGCACAAGAATATATGAGCATGTCTATATCGGAGAGGGCTGCCAGATAGGCCATCACTGCACATTCTATCCGGGTGTGCGCATCTATCCGGGCATGGTCATCGGCAACAACGTCATACTGCACGCCAACACCGTCATCGGTGCCGACGGATTCGGGTTCGCCCCTGTCGAGGACGGCACATACAAGAAGATCGAGCACACGGGCAACGTCATAATCGGCAACAATGTCGAGATCGGCGCCAACAGCTGCGTGGACAAGTCCCAGATCGGATCGACCATCATCCATGACGGCGTCAAGATTGACAACCTCTGTCAGGTGGCGCACAATGTCGAACTGGGAGAGAACACCGTGATGTGCGGACAGGCCGGCATCGCAGGCTCGACAAAGGTCGGCAAGCACTGCATCCTGGCGGGCCAGAGCGGCCTTGCAGGCCACATCACACTGCCTGACAACACCACGGTCGGGGCACAGGCCGGTGTGATCAGTTCCATCAAGCAGGAAGGTCAGGCATACATGGGCACACCTGCCCTGCCGCACAGGGAGTTCCTGCGCAGTTACGCAATTTTCCGCCGCAGCGGCAAAGAACACGGCAAATAGATTCCCAATATCCGGATTATTTGTATATTTGCGGTTCATTTGGAATTGAAGAGATGCAACAGAAACAGCAGACAGTAAAAAAAGAGTACACGTTTGAAGGGAAGGGCCTGCATACAGGAAATGTTGCAAGAGTCACAATAAAGCCCGCTCCGGTCGATTCCGGAATCAAGTTCAAGAGAATCGACCTTGGTGAGAACGCTATAGTCGAGGCGCTTGCCGAAAATGTTTCCAACACCGCCAGAAGCACCACAATCACAAAGAACGAGGTGTCGATAGTCACTATCGAGCACCTCATGTCAGCGCTCACAGGACTTGGCGTGGACAATGCCCTCGTCGAGATCGACAACATCGAAGTGCCTATCCTGGACGGCAGCGCAAAGCCGTATGTATCGGCCATCGCCCCTGACGGACTCCAGGAGCAGGATGCCGAGCGCAGATACATCGAGATAGACCACACGATCGAATACAGGGACGACGAAAAGGGTGTCATCATCACCATCGAGCCGGCGGATGTGCCGTCATACGATGTGACCATCGACTTCAACTCACAGGTCGTAGGAGTGCAGACCGCCCACTGGGACCCGTCAGTGAATTATGGCAAATCAGTAGGACGCTGCCGCACCTTCGTATTCTTCCACGAGATAGAGTTCCTCTACAAGAACAACCTCATCAAGGGAGGGGACGTGGACAACGCCATCGTCATCGTGGAATATCCGGTCACCAAGGAGCAGCTCGAGCACATGTGCAAGTGCTTCGGAGTGCCGGCCCTGGACGTGCTCGAGGACGGCTACCTCAACAATGTGCGCCTGCGCTTCTCGAACGAATGCGCCCGCCACAAACTGCTTGACCTCATCGGCGACATGAGACTCGTAGGCGGCTTCCTCAAGGCTAAGATAACAACCGTCAAGTCCGGCCACAGGACCAACACCGAGGCCGCGAAGCTCATACGCAAGGAATTGAAAAACAGACAATAAGATATGGCAAAGATTCATCCTCTCGCAACAGTGCACCCTAACGCCAGACTTGGCGAAAACGTAGAAGTGGGGCCATATGCATATATTGACGAATTCGTCGAGATCGGCGACGGGACCAAGATTCTCCCACACGCAACAATCTTCAATTATGTCAAGATAGGCAAGGACTGCAGCGTCTTCCCCGGCGCTGTTGTAGGAGCGATTCCGCAGGACCTCAAGTTCGATGGCGAAGTCACATACGTGGAGATCGGCGACCGCGTCAATATCCGTGAATGCGCCACCATCAACAGGGGTACAAAGGCAAGCGGAAAGGGCGTGACCAGGATCGGCAGCGACACGCTGATCATGTCATACTGCCATGTAGCGCATGATTGCAACGTCGGGAACCACTGTATTCTAGTAAGTTACGTAGGCATTGCAGGCGAGACTGACGTCGATGACTGGGCCATACTCGGAGGCAGCACTGTCGCCCATCAGTTCAGCAAGATCGGCACCCACGCAATGGTCGGCGGAGGAAGCAAGATCAACAAGGACATCCCTCCTTATATCCTTTGCGGGCGCGAGCCTCTCATCTATGCGGGTGTCAACATCGTCGGGCTCCGCAGACGCGGATTCTCCAGCGACCAGATTCGCATGATCAAGGATATCTACGACATCATCTATTTCAGCGGCAAGAACGTCTCAGACGCTCTGGACCAGGTCGAGGCAGGCTTCCCTGAATGTGCAGAAAGGGACACCATCCTCAACTTTATCCGAGGTTCCAAGAGAGGCATCATCAAGGGCAGCAACTCCACTGCCAAGGGAGACATAGAATAGTGTCCGTGGTTCTCAAAACCGCATACTGCGGACCGGTTGAATATTACGCCGCCATAGCGGCGCAGATGGGGCTGACCATAGAGAACGGTCAGCCCCGTATCGTTCCCGCCCAGGTCCGTCTCGAAGCCCACGAGAACTACCAGAAACAGTCCTGGAGAAACCGCTGCACAATCTATTCGGCCAGCGGACCGGAAAACCTCAACTTCCCTATCATCCACAGGAACGGCACGCACAACGGCATCCCCATCACGGAGGTGGAGATAGACTGGTCGACAGACTGGGAGCGCCGCCACAAGGTGGCCATTGATTCGGCCTACCACACATCTGCCTTTTTCGACTATTACAGGGACGAATTCTTCGCCATTCTTGACTCGAAACCGTCCAGGCTGTGGGACCTCAACCTACGCCTCACCGAATTCTTCCTGGACAAACTTGGCATTGCGGCCACGATCACCCCGACCGACGATTATGAAGAAAACGCCCTGGACATACATCCAAAGCGTTCAAATACTATAATGAAGGATCTGGGACTGGACCGCGAATATTTCCAGGTCTTCTCGCCGAAACACGGCTTCATCCCTGGCCTCTCAATAATGGACCTGCTCTTCAACGAAGGTCCGGCGTCCATCTCGATGCTCCGCAAATAGTCCTACAGAGTGTCCAGCCTTGCCTGAGCCGCCAGCTTTTCGGCCTCCGATCCTGTCCTGATCAACATAGGAAGATACTTCTTCTGAAGTTTCTTGTCCTTCAGCACAGTGGCGATATTGACGCTGTTCTTTATAGAAGCATAATGTTCAGGATTGATTTTCAAGGCCTTGTCAAAATATTTAAGGGCCTGCTTGTAATCCTTCATCACCATGCAGTACGAGCCGAGGTTGGAGATCAGGTCTGCATTCTTCTTGTCGTATGTCAGCATCTTCTCGGAAATGGTCTTGAAGGCATTGCGGGACTGAGGTGTGGCGACTGTCGAGAACAGAAGTGACGAGTAGTCCGCTATCAGCTGACCGAAAAACACATTGTCCACATTGTCGAAGCCGGGATATTCCCAGTTGCGGGCCCCGGACGCGTTCTCATCTATGAGGTCGAGGATATATGAAAGGGCCATGTCTGGACTTTCCTTTTCATAGTTGACAAGAGCGGAGATCTTGGTCTCACGCAGGTCCAGACGCTCCGGATACAGTTTGATGGCCTTGTCCAGACATGTCATCGACTGGGAGAAATACTCGTCGTCATAGAGGATGTCCTGGAAATAATATATGTCCGTGCCAGTCGAATCCTTGAGAGTAAGGACCGGGTCGGCACCCAGATATTTCCTTGTTGGTTTTGTGACCACTTCCGTCGACTGTGACTTGTAATAATCATAGGCGAAACGGGCAAAAAGATAATCCACGCTGGTCGAATCGACGGCAGACCATTTGTCCAGCAGGCCTTCCACGCCGACACCGGCGACACCTACCCTGCCTACAAGGTTTTCGTAGCGTTTCTTGAAATCATCAGCCGTCTGGGCCGAAATCTGAACCGAAACGGCAAGCGCTGCGGCTAAAACGAGAATGATCTTCTTCATATTATATCCATTCTTATTCTCCTGTTCTGAGGATGGAGATTGTTTGTCCTGTTGCCGAGATTCTTCACGAAACCCAGCGGTATATTCTTGTATGTCAGCAGGATGATGCCCTTGGGAGTGTCTTCCAAAGTCACGGCATCCTTGTGGAGGAAGGCCAGTGCAGTCTGTTTGTCCACCGCCGCCCGCACGAATGCGTCCTTTTTCAGCGCGATGCAGAGCGCCAGGTCCTCGTCAGGGACAAGGTCACTGCCTTTCAGACGTCCCACGGCACATCCCGAGGAGATTGGGTGGACTGATTTCTCGACAAATGCCGTCTCGGCCCGGATGACCCGGGGCACAGCCACGATCAAGTCGCCTCTCTGTCTTGCCGACACGGGGACATCAAACAAATTCTGCACCAGACCTTGACATGGTAAAGGTTTTTCCTGATCTTTTCCATGCGCAGGCTGCAAGGAGCACGCCCGGACGCCGGAATTTTTGATCAAAGCGGCGCAGAACTGACCTTCCCCGGGCACGAACCCCGGTATCATGGCCTTGTCGTCAAGTATTCGTTCCGCACCCAGTTCCCGGCATATCCAATCCACGTTGCCGGCATTTTCATATTTATTGAATGTACAGGTCGAATAGATGAGCACACCGTCACCCGAAAGGGCCGGCCACACATCGGCCACGATACGCCTCTGACGGTCACGGCACAGGTTGACATTGTCCAGCGACCATTGGTGCAGAGCCTCCTCGTCCTTGCGGAACATGCCCTCGCCGGAGCAAGGCACGTCAGCCACGATGATGTCGAAGAAAGCCTCCATCCGGGCAAATGCCTTCGGATCCGAGCTTGTCACGACCACATTCGGGTCGCCCCACCTTGCCACATTGTCGGCAAGGACAGTCGCCCGGTTGCGCATCACCTCATTGGCCACAAGAATGAAGGAATCCCCCCTTGCCTGTCTCAGCGATGCCGCAAGGTCCGTGGTCTTCCCTCCGGGGGCAGCACACAGGTCAAGAACCCTCAACGGCCTTTCAAGACCGGCGAACCGGTCAAGGACACGGCGGAAAGCCTCGCCAACATACATTGCGGACGAATCCTGCACATAATAAACCCCGCTGTGAAAGAGCGGATGGAGCGTGAAGACCGGGCGTTCCTTCAGCAGGAAGCCATACGGACTCCAGGCCACTTTCCCGGCGCCATCAAGGATTGGAAGAGCGACGCCTTCCGACTTGAAAGGATTGAGACGGACAGAGATGCCGGCAGGCGCGTCAAGTGCGGAAAGCAGTGTCTGTGCCACGTCCTTTCCTATCGACGACTCCATCAGGTCAACAAACTCCCTCGATACCTCCATCTCAGAATTTCATATTTTTCAGCATTTCAGGGTCGACACCCTCGGGCATACGGCCTTCCGATGCGGCCACAAGGCCATCTACCACCTTGTCCAGGGCTTCCTGGATCTTGCCGCCGATCATCATCTTCATCATGAAATTGAGGTCTGCGGAGAGGTCGATGGAGAACTCGGTCTTGTCCATCCCTGCCGCCTCGAAATTGAGGACAACCTTGAACGCGAACGGACTGTTGCCCCAATCCACAAGGGCAATCCTTGAATACGGGACTCTTTCCACAACCTTGGCCCCGATGCTGAAACCTGCAACAGAGACTGTTATAGAATCATAATCTGCCTGGACGCCCTGTTTTTTGTCCTCCGGCAGCATCTGGAGGAAGTTCCTCATATCCACGAAGGACATGTACAACTCGTACGGAGCCTTTGACACGATGCCCCTCTTGCTTTTATATTCTTGCATAATTTCGTATATTTGTACGCAGAAATGCAAATATAGTCAATATTTGAGAACTATGTCAATCCACAGGATATACTTTGAAGACCGCTGCATCATCGTCTGCCCGAAAGACGAGCAGGTGCTCTCCGACCCGAACGCGATATTGTACGGACCGGAAGACACGGCGGATTTTCACGCCCTTGTGGAAAGGTTCGAGACCGCGGATACGCTCCTGAGGGTGTTCATTCCCTCTGACGACCCGGAAGCCACATACCGCAGGATATGCTCCGAATTCAAGGAAGTCACGGCGGGTGGCGGACTGGTCTCCAACAAGCGCGGCGACTATCTCCTGATCAACAGAAACGGCCTCTGGGACCTGCCAAAAGGGCATCAGGAGCCGGGTGAGGACATCGAGACCTGCGCCCTTCGCGAAGTCCAGGAAGAGACAGGCGTGACCGAACTCGAACTGCGCGGACTGATCTGCATCACCCATCACTGCTACCGCAGGAACGGAATCTGGCACCTCAAGCATACGTGGTGGTTCGACATGCTGTACACCAACCCGACCGACCTGACCCCCCAGAGAGAGGAAGACATCTCCAAGGCCGCCTGGGTGGCCAAGTCCAGCCTTCCGGCATTCCTGACAAACACCTTCCCATCCATCGTGGAAGTGTTCCGCGAAGAAAAAAATCACATCCACTGAAACAAAGTGAATCTTTTTTCGTATAATATGTAGTTTGCGAATTTAAAATAATTTAAAATCTACATATAAAGTCATATGAAACTTTCTCAGTTCCAGTTTGAACTTCCGCAGGAAAAGATTGCCCAGAACCCGCCGAGATGGAGGGATGAATGCAAACTTATGATTCTCCACAAGAAGACAGGAGAAATCGAGCACAAACTCTTCAAGGACGTCATCAATTATTTCGGCAAGGGAGACACCTTCGTGCTGAATAACACAAAAGTATTCCCGGCAAGACTGACTGGAAACAAGGAAAAGACCGGCGCATGCATCGAGGTGAGCCTTCTTCGTGAACTCAACAGGGAGCAGCGCCTCTGGGATGTGATCGTCGACCCGGCCAGAAAGATCAGGATAGGCAACAAGCTTTATTTCGGAGATGACGAGAGCCTGGTGGCAGAAGTCATCGACAACACGACTTCACGCGGACGCACACTCCGTTTCCTCTTTGACGGAAGTTACGAGGAGTTCAAGGAAGCCCTGTTCTCTCTCGGCAAGACCCCTGTCCCTTCATGGGTAAAGTCCGAACCGGAGCCACAGGATGCAGAGAACTACCAGACTATCTTCGCCAGGGCAGAGGGTGCAGTTGCCGCTCCTGCAGCAGGTCTGCATTTCAGTAGAGAATTGTTCAACAGAATGATTCTCAAGGACATAAACAAAGCATTCATCACCCTTCACATGGGCATCGGACACTTCCGCAGCGTGGATGTGGAAGACCTCTCCAAGCACAAGATGGACTCCGAGAGACTCATCATCACCCCGGAATCCGCCAAATTGATCAATGATACAAAGAAGTCAGGCCATCAGGTTGTTGCCGTCGGCATCACAGTGATGAGAGGACTCGAGACCTATGTCACGACCAACGACGAGGTCAATGCATTTGACGGATGGACCAACAAGTTCATCTTCCCTCCGTACAGGTTCGCCATCCCTACCGCCATCATCTCCAACTTCCACCGTCCGGGATCGACAATGCTCATGTCGGTAGCGGCATTCGGAGGATACGAGAATGTAATGAAGGCCTACAAGGAAGCGCTTGAAGGCGACTATATGTTCGGTCCTTACGGAGACGCGCTTCTTATTATGGACTAGCAATCAGATATCTGAAAAAGAGAAAAAAGTCTCAAAAAAAGAAAAATATTCATCAGAAACGGCTTCCGGCACTTGCAGGGAGCCGTTTTTGATTTATTTTCGCATTCGCTAAAAACACACGGACGATGGGAAGATATGACGAGACAGTGTGCTGCTGCGCGCTGGGCAGGATTTTCGGATACAGGCCAGGAATGGTACTGCCGATGATAGAGGCATTCGGGAGCGCATCTGCGATTTTCGAGGCCGGTGCAGAAGAGATGGATGAGATACTGGGGCCGTTCTCCGAATTCAAGGGACGCATCCGGGTCGAGGAGTTGGAGCGGTCGGCCGAAGAACTCAACCGGCTGTGGAGTCAGGGGGCCAGGTTCCTGCCGGTGACCAGCCCTGACTACCCTGCCCTGCTGAAAGAATGCCCTGATCCGCCTGCCGGACTGTATTATTCCGCCATATCGGAACCGGGAGACATCTTTCACGGCGACGCATTCATCGCCGTTGTGGGCACACGTGACATCTCGCAATATGGGAAGGAATGGTGTTCGAGGATAGTCCGGGGGCTGTCGCACGGCGGCGAGGGGCCCTGCATCGTGAGCGGCCTGGCACTTGGCACAGACATCACTGCGCACCTGACGGCACTTGACAGCGGACTGAAGACCATCGCGGTGATGGCGACCGGAATCGACAATGTTTATCCATGGCGGCACAGGGGCCATGCGGCAAGGATTGCATCCACACCGGGATGCGCCCTCATTTCTGACTACCCGCCCGGGACCGCACCGCTGCAGATGAATTTTCTGCGCCGCAACCGCATCATCGCCGGGATGAGCAGGGCGACAGTGCTGATAGAGTCAAAGGTCAAGGGAGGAGGAATGATGACGGCAGGGCTCGCATCATCGTATGGCAGAGAGGTATATGCATTGCCCGGCCGGGTGGACGATCTCCGCTCTCAGGGATGCAACGACCTGATACGCAAAAAGATAGCAGAGCCCATAACTGACATCCGGTCTTTCGGGGAAAGTCTGGGAATGAATGTCAGCTACAGCCCGGCAAGGGATGAGCCGGAAGCATTTGTCAATTCGTTCTACAGCGGCATACAGGATGCCGGCATAAAGGAAAAACTTGTCCTCATCCTGTCGGCTGTCAGGAAAAAGCGCGGCATCGACATCGAAGAGATGTCCATCCGGCTGGCCATGCCGTTCAACGAAGTCGCGGAACTGGCCAATCTGCTGGAATCAGACGGCGTCATCAGCATCGACCTGCTCCAAAGGTGCACCGTGATTGTGAAATAATTCGTATCTTTGTGCTATGTATGTTGACACGCATAGCCATCTGTACGATGAAGCATTCAAGGGTGGGGAGGACGCCGCCGTGCTCCGTGCCCTGGAGGCCGGTGTCGGAAAACTGGTGTTCCCGGACATCGACAGCAAGAGCCGCGAGGCGATGTTCGCCCTCGCCTCACACTTCCCCGGAAAAGTCTTTCCGTGTCTTGGGCTCCACCCCACCGAGGTCGGGGAGAACTGGAAAGACGAGCTGGCCCTTGTCGAAGCAGGATCGGTGCACAAGATATATGCAATAGGTGAAATAGGGCTGGATTTCTATTGGTCCAGAGAGTATGAGAAGCAGCAGATCGAAGTATTCGAGCGCCAGCTGGACATTGCCCGGGAGCGGGACCTTCCTGTCATAATCCACAACCGCGAGGCCACCGACGCCATCCTCAAGGCTGTCCGGAGGCATCCCGGAGTGCGTGGAGTGTTCCATGCGTTCACCGGCAGCATCGAGACATTCCGCGAGATACAGAGGCTCGGCGACTGGTATGTCGGCATCGGAGGCGTCGTCACGTTCAAGAAAGCATCCATCGGAGAGACAGTAAGGGACATACCGCTTGACAGGATTGTCCTCGAGACAGACTGCCCATACCTGACCCCGGTTCCCCACAGGGGCCAGAGGAACGAGAGTTCCTACATCCCATTCATAGCAGACAAGATAGCCTCGGCAAAAGGAATCAGCATAGAAGAAATTGCCGGGACGACAACCAGGAACGCAATCAAACTATTCGGAATATGATGCAGACAGGCAACAAGGCATCGCTCCTGCTGATCTATACAGGCGGGACCATCGGAATGAAGGAGGACCCAATCTCCCACACCCTGAAACCATTCGATTTCAGCCAGATACTGGACGAGGTGCCGGAGCTGGGCAAGTTCGCATACCGCATTGATTCATACTCCTTCGACCCCATCATCGACTCCTCGGATGTCGAGCCGTCGATGTGGCAGGCACTGGCCCGTATCATCGAGGAAAGGTATGACGGTTATGACGGTTTTGTAGTCCTGCACGGCACGGACACCATGGCATATTCGGCATCGGCATTGAGTTTCATGCTGAAAGACCTGTCCAAACCGGTCGTCTTCACGGGAAGCCAGCTCCCTATCGGGGTCCCGAGGACCGACGGCAAGGAAAACCTTGTCTCGGCAGTCGAGATCGCCGCGGCCAAGGACAGCGACGGCCGCCCGATGGTGCCGGAGGTATGCATCTGCTTTGACAACACCCTGACAAGAGGCAACAGGACCACAAAAACCAGTTCTGACGATTTCAGAGCATTCATTTCACCGAATCTGCCGCCTCTGGCAGAAGCCGGAATCAACATAAAATACAATACGCCGTACATCCTCAGGCCGGCATCACGGGAAGTTCCGCTGACCGTCGAATATGAGCTTGACACCAGCGTGTCCATCCTCAAGATCCACCCCGGCATCACGCCGAGGATAGTCCGCCACTTCATGTGCGCCCCGGAGATCAGGGCAGTCATTCTCGAGACATACGGCTCCGGCAATGCACCGTCCAAGCAATGGTTCCTGGACATTGTCCGCGAGGCCCACAGCGCAGGCAAGATCATAGTCAACGTTACCCAATGTCCGTCCGGCTCGGTGGACATGGACATTTACGCCAACGGCAAGGCACTCAAGGATTGCGGCGTCCTGAGCGGCTACGACTGTACGACCGAGGGAATGCTGGGCAAACTGTTCCACCTTCTGGGCAAATACGGCTCTAATGACGATGTAAAACATCATCTGGAGGACAATTTACGGGGCGAAATATCCAAATAATGTATTGCCAATTGATTTTTTTTTGCTAACTTGCAACGCTTTTAGGTGTAAAATGCATTGTTTATAACCACGAAAAAATTATAACAATCTAATACAGTATTAATTAACAACAACAACTCAAAAACAATTATGAAAAAAATTTTCATGTTTTTGGCAGTAGCAGGTCTTATGGCCATCTCTGCACAATTCGCATCTGCCCAGGAGACAGAAGGCGCTGTTGATTCAACCGCGACAGAGCAGGTTGCTGCTCCTTCAGAGGTTAATCCTTTCGACGCTCCTGCTTCTGACGCTCCGTTCCATCAGCAGCTCAAGACCAAGTTCATCGAAGGTGGCGCAGGCTTCATGACCCTCGTTATCGTCTGCTTGATCTTCGGTCTCGCACTCGCAATCGAGAGAATCCTTTATCTCGCCCTCTCAAAGACCAACACCAAGAAGCTCCTCAACAAGATCGAGGACGCTCTTGCAAACGGTGGCGTTGAGGCTGCAAAGGAAGTTTGCCGCAACACACGCGGTCCTGTAGCTTCTATCTTCTATCAGGGATTCCTCCGCATGGACCAGGGCCTCGAGGTTGTTGAGAAGACAGTCGTTTCCTATGGTTCAGTTCAGATGAGCCTCATGGAGAAGGGTCTCTCTTGGATCTCCCTCTTCATCGCAATCGCTCCTTCACTCGGATTCTTGGGAACAGTCGTCGGAATGGTTCAGGCATTCGATGCCATCCAGAAAGCCGGTGATATCTCACCTAACGTCGTTGCAGGTGGTATGAAGGTCGCCCTTATCACAACCATCGGTGGTTTGATCGTAGCCGTTATCCTTCAGCTCTTCTACAACTACATCCTTTCCCAGATCGACAAACTCTCTATCGAAATGGAAGACGCTTCCATCTCGCTGGTTGACCTTTTGGCTAAATACGAGAACAAATAAATCAATATTGCAATGTACAGCAAGATAGTTAAATACATCATGTGGGCACTGCTGGTCATCAGCCTTGTTGTCATCGTTTGGGGTGTAGTCACAGGACTTACCGCAAATGAGGGTCAGCCGGTCGACCTGCTGCTCTACTGTGCATATGCTCTGATTGCAATCACACTCATTGCGATCTTGCTCGCTATCGTGATTTCCTGCGTACAGGACAAGAAGGTGCTTCTCAAGATTGCCATCATTCTTGTTGTAGGTGCAGCAATCATCGGCGGTGCATATGCTCTCGCCCCTGCCTCTCCGGCCGTTGGCCTCGTAGGCAAGGAACCGACTTTCAGTGAGCTCAAACTCACAGATACAGTCCTCAATCTTACATACCTGATTGGCGGTGCAGCAATTGTCGCTATTCTTTTCAGCGCAATCTACAACGCAATCCGTAAATAAAAGATCGATATGGCTTCGAAAAAAACACCAGAGATAAACTCAAGTTCAACGGCCGACATCGCGTTCCTCCTCCTGTGTTACTTCCTCATGACTACCACAATGGGTACGCAGATGGGTCTTCAGCGCCGTTTGCCTCCTATGCCTGACAAGAATCAGAAGCAGGAGGACCAGAAGGTTAATCGCCGCAACATCATCATTGTGAAGATTAACTCTGCTGACAAGCTGTTTGCTGGTAACGAGCCAATGGACGTCTCAATGCTCAAGGAAAAGATCAAGGAATTCCTTTCAAATCCTAACGACGACCCTAACCTTCCGGAAAGAGTACCTACCGACATCGAAGGACTCGGAAGCTTCCCAGTGTCAAAGGGTGTCATCTCGCTTCAGAATGACCGTGGTACCAGCTACCAGGCTTACATAGCCGTCCAGAACGAGCTTGTAAGGGCCATCAACGAACTCCGTGATGAATTCTGTATGGCACACTTCGGAAAGATTTATGTCAATTGTCCGGAAGACAAACAGGAAATCGCAAGAAAGGCTGTTCCTCAGAACATTTCCGAGGCAGAACCTAAGAATGTTAAAGGTTAATGGATAGGAGATAACGATATGTCAAAATTCAGAAAAGGTGGAAAGAAAGAGATGCCTGCTATCAGCACGTCATCACTCCCGGATATCGTCTTCATGCTCCTGTTCTTCTTCATGGTGACCACACAGATGAGAGAGACCGAGAACAAAGTTCAGGTCAAACTCCCTGAGGCCACAGAAGTAGCCAAACTTGAAAGAAAAGACCTGTCTTCATACATCAACATCGGATCCCCTGTAAGACATCTTCAGTCACAGTACGGTACTGATGCACGTATCCAGCTCAACGACTCTTTCAAGACCATTGATGACATCCGCGACTTTATCGCTGCAGAGCGTGACGCTATGAGCGAGGCAGACAGACAGTTCATGACAGTTTCCATCCGCGCTGACGAGAACGTCAGAATGGGTATCGTGACAGACGTGAAGCAGGAACTCAGAAGATGTTCCGCTCTCAAGATCATGTACGCTGCCCGCAGAAGCGAATAGCAACAGTTCATAATACTACATTTAAAGAGGCTGACCATTTGACGGTCAGCCTTTTTTTATTAACTTTGCCCTGTTGTAAACACAGACATCAATTATGGACAAAATCATCAGAACCAAAGTCAAGGACCTGCTCCGCATGGAGCCGGGAAAAGATGTTCTTGCCAAAGGTTGGGTAAGGACAAAAAGAGGAAATAAAGGAATTGCATTCATTGCTCTCAATGACGGTTCTACCATCAATAATATACAGATCGTGGTTGACAAGACCATCATCGGCGAAGACATACTGGCCAGGATAAGCACAGGTGCCTGCATCGCTGTCACAGGTGCCCTTGTAGAGTCAGTGGGCAGCGGCCAGGCAGTCGAGATCCAGGCCTCCGAAATCGAGGTGTACGGCGAGTGCGACCCGATGAGATACCCTCTCCAGAAGAAGGACACTTCGTTTGAATACCTCAGGACAGTGGCCCACATGCGTCCACGCACCAACACCTTCGGTGCTGTTCTTCGCGTGCGCAACCAGATGGCGTTCGCTATCCACGAGTATTTCCACAGCAAGGGATTCGTTTATCTCAACACACCTCTCATCACAGCATCTGACTGCGAGGGTGCAGGCCAGATGTTCCAGGTGACCACAATGAACCTCGAAGAGCCCCTTCCACGCAACAAGAAAGGCGGTATCGACTACACAAAGGACTTCTTCGGCAAGATGACCAGCCTTACCGTGAGCGGCCAGCTCGAAGGCGAACTCGGTGCCACTGCACTCGGAGAGATCTACACATTCGGTCCTACATTCCGTGCCGAGAATTCCAACACCCCGCGCCACCTCGCAGAGTTCTGGATGATCGAGCCCGAGATGGCATTCTATGACATCAAGGACAACATGGACCTTGCCGAGGACTTCATCAAGCACCTTGTGAGATATGCACTCGACAACTGCTACGATGACATCAAGTTCCTCAACGACCGATATGACAACACCCTTCTGGACAGACTTCAGGGCGTGATCGGAACTGATTTCGTCAGACTCGCCTACACCGACGGCATCAAGATTCTCGAAGAGGCCATCGCAAAAGGCGTGCAGTTCGAATATCCTGTCTACTGGGGCGTCGACCTCCAGAGCGAGCACGAGAGATACCTTGTCGAGAAGCACTTCAACAAGCCAGTCATCCTCACCGACTATCCTAAGGACATAAAGGCCTTCTACATGAAGCAGAACGAGGACGGCAAGACTGTCCGTGCAATGGACGTGCTCTTCCCTAAGATCGGCGAGATCATCGGCGGTTCAGAGCGCGAGGCATCACTCGAGAAGCTCGAAGGCAGGATCAACGAGCTCCAGATGAGCCGCAAGAACCTTGAATGGTACATCGACACCCGTCGTTTCGGCAGCTGCCCTCACAGCGGATTCGGACTCGGTTTCGAGCGTCTTCTTCTCTTCGTCACCGGCATGCAGAACATCCGCGACGTCATCCCATTCCCAAGAACTCCCAAGAACGCAGAATACTAAGCCAACATGTTAGTCATCGGAATTGCAGGCGGTTCAGGCAGCGGAAAGACCACCGTTGTCAAGGCCATAACAGAGAACCTCAACAAGAAAGTCGTAGTCATACCTCAGGACTGCTACTACAAGGACTCAAGCGACCTCACCGACGAGCAGAAGAGAGTCCACAACTTTGACCACCCGGACGCAATCGAATGGGACCTCCTCTGCGAACAGCTGAGGCAGCTCAAGCAGGGCAAGGCTGTGGATCAGCCTATCTACTCATTCATCTCATGCAGCCGGTCAAAGATAGAAACCACAAGGGTGGAGCCTGCCGACGTGATCATCATCGAGGGCATCCTCATCTTTACCTGCAAGAAACTCCGCGACCAGATGGACATCAAGATATTCGTGGACGCAGATGATGACGACAGACTTATGAGAGTGGTGGAACGCGACATCACGGAACGTGGCAAGGACGTGCACTGGGTGATAGAGCGCTACAGCAGGACAGTCAAGCCGATGTATCTCCAGTTCATCGAGCCGAGCAAGCGCTATGCAGACATCATAATCCCTCAGGGAGGGCACAACAGGGTGGCGATTGACATAATATCGGCGACTGTCGAGAAAGCCCTTACAGAAAAGAAATAAGCCGTGCCGGGACTGCGTAACGAAGATAGAGCAGGATTGTATATCACCGTGATAGTTCATCTCGCGGTGATAATTGTTCTATTGGCAGTACGCATCGGAGGCGAGCTCGGCAAGGAGAACACATTCCTCCTGGATTTCACCAAGCAGGAGGAAATGGAAAAGGAGGCCGCCGAGCAGCAGAAGGACGAGCAGATCAGACAGCAGGTCAGCCAGCGTCTGGACGAGATCCTGGGCAGCATTCCTGTCCACAGTGTCCACAACGTGGCCGTCGACAGATCTGCCCCTCTCAAAGACGACCGCAACACTGACGCAGACCAGCTCTACAAAGACGCAGAAAGGCTCGCCCAGGAGCTCAAGAACGGGCAGAATGCCATCAAGGAAGATGCCCGCGAGGAGACAGTCGACCTCACTCCAAGCAAGCCGGAAACGGCAGAAAAATCTAAACCGTCATCATATTCCGGTCCGTCCGTTGTGTCTTATTCACTGGATGGAAGGAAAGCGACACACCTCCCTATTCCGGCCTACAGATGCATGGGAGGCGGATATGTCACAGTGATAATCACTGTCAATAATGATGGAATGGTCGTCGGCGCCACAGTACAGGACGACGTTTCGGAGAAAGACCAGTGCCTCCGCAATTACGCAATACGCGCGGCACGCCTGTCCAAATTCTCAAAATCTTCCACTGCCCCCGCCAACCAGAAGGGGGACATCACCTACTGCTTCATAGCCCAGTAATTCAGTCACCCAGCACGGTGGCAACGACGTCATCGACATCGAGATAGAGATGGTAGAAGGCGTCTTCTCCAAGTTTTGAATACCGGCCCACAAGAGCCCTGACCTGAGGCATCATGTATTTGCCTGTCTCAGTCCATTCCTCATCGGTGGTAGGGCGCAGACCGTCCTGACGCCATGCGTAATCAAGGAATGCCGACTCAATCGAATCCTTGGCCAGATAGCGGTCCAGGGTGGCGTAATCGTCAATGGACGAGAGTTCCGCCTTGTGATGGTCGAAATAATACGCGGCAAAGCGCATCTGGGTCGTCTTCTTGTTGCAGGCAAGGTAGAAATTGGTCACGCGCGTTGTATCCATCGGCACAAACACGTCCGGGATGATGCCGCCACCGCCATAAACCTTGCGGCCGGAGGTGGTGAAATAGGCCTGGCTTTCATCGACCTTGATGCTGTCAGCATCAGTCATCTCGCCGTTTGCATAGCGTTCATATATGTCATACGCATAGTCAGGCGAATATGGTTTCTGGATGCACCTGCCCGATGGTGTGTAATACCTTGCAATGGACAGGCGGAGTCCGGACCCGTCGCTGAACGGTATGGACTGCTGCACAAGGCCCTTGCCGAACGAGCGGCGTCCATATATCGTGCCCCTGTCATTGTCCTGCATTGCGCCGGCAAAAATTTCACTGGATGAGGCCGAACTTTCATCAATCAGGACATTGAGTCTGATGTCCTTGAGACGTCCCCTGCCGTCCGCATTGATTTCCTGACGTTTATAGTGAAGGCCCTCCATATACACGATAAGGTCGCCAGACTGCAGGAATTCGTTGCAGAGGAGGCAGGCCTGGTCAAAATAGCCGCCGGTGTTGCCGCGAAGGTCGAAAATAAGTTCCGTCATACCCTGTTCAAGCAATTTTTTCGATGCCTGAGAGAACTCGGCGAACGTGGTCAGGGTGAATTTGGTAAGTTTGATATAACCTGTCGTGTCGTTGACCATGAATGCCGCATCGATGCAGTTCACGGGAATCTTGTCACGTGTGATGTCGAATGCGATGGTCTCGCTCCCACGCTCCACAGTGATCTTGACCTTTGTCCCGGATGGGCCCTTCATGAGACGGACCATCGAATCCTGAGGGGTCTTGACACCCGCGATTGTCTTTTCGTCGACCTTGAGGATACGGTCTCCGGACATCAGTCCAACCTTCTCTGACGGACCGCCCGGAATGACGCTGAGCACAATGGCAGTGTCGTTCGGGACATTGAACTGTATGCCGATACCGTCAAAATTGCCGGCCAGTTCGGTCTCGGAGGCTTCCTGCTCGACAGGCGGCAGGTACAGTGAATGAGGGTCAAGTTCGGCAAGAGCAGCGCTGATGGCGGCGTCTGTCATCTCCTTGACCTTTATGGTGTCCACATAATTTTGCTGGACAAAATCAAGGATAAGGGAGAGTTTTCTCCACTTTCCATATTCCCAATCCTTCCCGACCTTCTTTTCCTTGACATTGCCTATAAGGAGTGTCAGAAGGACACCTATCACTACGCCCAGAAGCGCTATTATGACCGAATTGTATTTCTTCATTACTCTACCTGTTCAACTTCAATCCCCGCACGGCGCAGGAGATCGATTCCGTCAGTTATTCTATATTCATCGCGATATACGACGCGTCTGATACCGGACTGAATGATGAGTTTGGCGCATTCCATGCACGGCGACGCAGTGACATACAGGGTCGCTCCCCTGCTGTTGTTGCCGGACTTGGCGATTTTGGAGATGGCATTGGCCTCGGCATGAAGCACATAAGGCTTGGTGACGCCGTTCTCGTCCTCGCACACATTTTCGAAACCTGAAGGAGTGCCGTTGTACCCGTCAGATATGATCATATTGTCCTTGACCAGGAGGGCACCCACCTGACGGCGCTTGCAATATGAGTTCTTCGCCCATACAGCGGCCATCTCGATATATCTGCTGTCAAACTTTTCCATATCAGCCTCTCTGGTAAAGATACCTCTTGATACTGCGCTTCGGAGTCCTCTCGAAGTCTTCCGGACGGACCTCCACCTTCTTGATATGAGAATAATTAGGAAGCTCCTTGTTGAGTTCGGCGACCATCTTCTTGAGATGCTCCTCCAGGGCCTCCGGACTCAGTCCATCATGCCCGGCAAGGCTGAAATCAGGATATATCAGCGCAGTGAGGCCATCATCTTCGACAACGAGCGAATCCACCACGTAATGGATGTTGTTGATTGCGCTTTCAAGTTCTTCCGGATAAATGTTCTGGCCCGACGGACCGAGAATCATGCATTTGCTGCGGCCACGCAGATAAAGATACCCATCCTTGTCCACCACACCCATGTCTCCGGTGCGGAACCAGCCGTCCTTTGTGAATGCAGCGGCAGTGGCGTCCTCGTTCTTGTAGTAGCCCAGAAACACGTTCTGCCCCTTGAGAAGGATTTCGCCGGCCACATTTTCAGGGTCCGGAGAATCTATCTTGACAGTCATGCCGTCGGCAGGCTTGCCGCAGGAGTAGAGCTTGCTCTCGTTCCAGTGCGAATAGCACACAATCGGTGCGCATTCCGTCATTCCGTAGCCCACGGTGTAAGGGAAGCCGATCTTGTGGAAGAACTGGTCAACCTCCTTGTTGAAGGCTGCTCCACCGATGATGATCTCTTCGAAACGGCCTCCAAACGCATCCATTATCTCGTTCTTGATCTTTTTCATCACCACCTGGTCAAGCACAGGAACCTTCAGCATGAACTTGATGTTGGACTGTTCCAGGATAGGCTTGATGGTGTTCTTGTAGACCTTTTCGATGATGAGCGGCACAGCCACGACTGCGTCAGGCTTGACATCAGTCATTGCCTGCATGATAATCTTCGGGCTTGGCACCCTGGTCAGGAAATGCACATGGGCGCCTATTGTCAATTCGAACAGGAGCTCGAACATCATGCCGTACATGTGGGCAGAAGGAAGCATTGCCACCATCTGCGAGTTACAGTCCATGTGGCTTTCCGCGCGGCGGGCAAGGGTCAGGTTGCCATGAAGGGCACGGTATGGTATCATCACGCCCTTGGAAAATCCGGAAGTGCCTGATGTGTAATTGATAAGTGCCAGTTCATCCGGTGAATCCTCATAATAATCCAGGTCCTCAGGCTTGATGCCTTCCGGATATTTCTGGTCGAATATCTCCGAGAGTTTGTCCTTCATTTCCTGAATGGCGGCAGTGGCGGCATACAGAAGATGGCAGTTGTTGATCTGGATGACAGCCTTCAATTCAGGCATGCTGCTGATCTCAAGGCCCTCCCACACAACCTCGTCCACAAACAGGACCTTGGCATCGGAATGGTTGATCAGGTGGTGGATATTGCCGGGCTTGAATTCGTGAAGGATCGGCACAGGGACCGCGCCATACGTGATCGCCGACAGGAAGGCAGCGCCCCAGTTGGCCTGGTTGCGCGAGCATATCGCCACCTTGTCCCCCTTCACCAGACCGCAACGCTCATACATGATGTGCATCTTGGCAATGCGTCTTGCAATGTCCTTGTAGCAGAGGGTCATGCCCCTGTAATTGGACAGTGCGGGACGCTCCCAGTGTTCCTTAATGCTCTTCTCAAATAATTTGTTGACAGATTCAAATACTACCATAGGTCAATCTGTTTGTGTTGTGTCAAGGTTGATGTTCGACAGCTCCACCCTGCCTTCGTATGTCTTTTCCGGCTCACCGCCGTAGAACGGATATACCAGGGTATGGGAAATGGTACATACCACCCAATGGGTCCTGCCTGAAATTTCAAGTCTTTCCGGCATTGACAGAACCTTTTCTGAAGGTTTGATGCCGACCCATGACGTCGGTTTGACGCCCTTGAAGTTATACATATCAATCGTATTGTCAGTATTGAGTACCAGGAAGTTATATTTCCTGGAATTATTGAAATCATAAACGTCGGGGCCGAGCATGACAGGTTTTTCAAGTTCGACCGGGAAGTCTTTCACGACATTGCCCAGACGGTCAATCACATATACATTCCTGCCGCTGCAGAGTGCAAACTGGATGCGTCCGTTTGCAAAATAATCGACATTGCCCACTCTGCCGCACAGAGTACCCGGGAAGTCGATATTCCAGAGTTCCTCGCCTTCCTCCACGAGTACCAGCCGGCCGGAACGGGCGTAAAGTTTGTCTGTCTTGCCCGTGCCGGAATTCTTGACAGTGAACGGTCCCTTCGGGACAACGACCTCATCAGGTGCTCCGTCATTGTCCTCAGGGACGACTATCCCGCGGGCAAGGCTGAAATTGAGCGACACCTTGTTCTTATCCTTGCTGATGACGAAAACCTGCGACTCCTTGCCATCCACCACAGATGCCTGAAGGAATCCGGCATAATTCTTCTTGAACACCTTATACAGCAGGTCTTCATTGTCAGAGACCGGCACATACATCCAGAATGCATGTGATGTCGAGCCAAGAATATCGTTGTGGGCGGTCAGCAGAGGCGATTCTGCAAGAGTATGCTTGAGGACCTGGCCGTCCACATATGCCTTGACACCGTTTTCGCTGCCAACAATGAGCCAGCCGTTCATATAGGTGAAACGCGACTCGGTCGGGATATTGAACATTCCGCCCAGAATCGAGGAGGCAAATCCGGCATAGATGTATTTGTGTACCTGAGGGGTATAGCCATCCAGTGTCTTGACGTCGGTGTCCTTGAACAGGATCTTCATGTCTTCGCTGCCGACCTTCAGCAGGAGGAACTGCTCGGTATCGCCGTCCACGTCGAACATTGCGACTGCCGCCTCCTTGATGTCAAGTCCGGACAGCCATGACGACGGAGAGATTCCGGCACCCTTCTGAAGTGACTTCTGGCGTGAAAGGAACTTGGAAAGTCCCACCCTGTAATCGGCGTAAGACTGATATGCCTTGGCATAGGAAGTCATGTCCTTGGAAGGGATAGACGCGGCAAACATTGTGTTTGAAGGCAGCACATCCGCCACTGCGGCAACCGATGGCCTGCAGTCTTCGAACACGGCCATGTAATCCTGTGCGCCGCCCTCGCAGGAGACGATTCCCTTGGCGACGAGCCTGTCGTAAGTGAACGTATCGAGCGAAAGCACGGTCCAGAGGCCCGTGGTCTTGAAGAAATCCGCGTATTTCAGGAACTTCTTGGATGAAACCGTCGTGAAGATTTTTCCGAAATATCCGTTATTGACAAAGAGAAGATGTTTCCCGGCAAAGCCTTCAGCTGCATCAATGAAACCGTCTGCATCGAAAAGAGAAGTGTCCTCAGACATGTGGCGAAGGGAGGATTTGCATACGGCTTCGCTCGTTGCGACAACGACAACGCTCCTGTCTTTCATGAATGCGTCCTCGACATCGGCGTCCGCCCCGTTGAACCATCTGCCGTATATCTTCAGTGAGTCGGCAATGCGCAGGATTTCCTGTGCCTCTGCCGAAGGTTTTGCCGATGCTGCCCCGGCATCGATGGCAATCATTGCATGAAGGTCGCCTGTGTAATGGAAGGAGATCACAGCCTTCGCGCCCTTCAATGTCTCGATTGAGGACACATAGCCGCAGGCCGCTTCCGTAAATGCCCGGAATGTAGGATGCGAGGCGGAAGCAATCGGGGCCCAAGCCGTATTGTTGCTGTCGGAATAGAGTTTCAGAGCCGTTGCCAGATTGTCGGGAAGTATGACGGCCACAGCATCGGTAGGCACGGCAGAGCACATCGCAAACTTCTGCATGTCAAGGGAATGTTCTTTTTTTTCCTTGACATTGGAAGTGTATTTCAAGCCGATGGTAAGGGCCGCCACAACGGCAGCAATTGCCACAACCCACAAAACTGCACCGAGGATTTTCCTGTTCATCTCCTGCACAAAAGTTTACATTTCAGCACAAGTTGCAAATATAACAAAAAAATCCAAATCAGGGTAACAAAACGAGGCTATAAAACAAGAAGGGAGAACCCGTTTTGAGTTCTCCCTCCAAGTAGCCCCTAGTGGAATCGAACCACTATCTAAAGTTTAGGAAACTTCCGTTCTATCCGTTGAACTAAGAGGCCTTAAGCCTGCTTCTCAATGATCTGACGTCCTCTGTAGAAACCACACTCAGGACATACGTGGTGATACATTACAGTTGCACCGCAGTTAGGGCAGGTGGCAAGTGTAGGAACGACTGCTACGTCGTGTGTTCTTCTTTTGTCTCTTCTCTGCTTAGAGACTCTGTGTTTCGGATGTGCCATTGTTGTATAATTTTAAATATTTATTTTTCAAACAAGTTCTGGAGCGAGGCAAAAGGATTGTCTCCGGACGGTTCTTCCGGGGCAGATTCCTTTCCCGGGTCCGACACAAGGTGCCTGAGGACCTCCGGGTTGCAGTCTCCATCGCGGTGGAAACGCTGTATCGGGAGGTCGAGGCAGACATAATCGTAAATCGTCTGGGCAAGGTCGAGATCTGTCTCGCCAGCCGGAATCCAGACCACTTCACGTCCGTCCTCCTCGTCTTCCTCAGTGGATGATCCGCCGAACCTGATCTTGAGACTTGCGCCTGTGTCGATGTCCATATCGACATCCTCCAGACACCTGTCACAAGGCACGGTGACCACTCCCCTGATGTCGAGGTCCACTTCTACGGAAGACCCGGTCTTCGACGCTTTCACATCGACCTTGATCTCCGCAGAACTGATTTCCTCATTGTCAAACTCCTTAAAGAACTCACCACAAACGTCCCAACAATACGTCGAAACGCCTGATTTCAAATCATTTAACGGTATTATGTACTTAAAGTCCATTATGCAGCAAATGGATTTGAGCCTGCAAAGTTAAAAAAATATTTGTTAAAATCAATCTTCGTCGCCGCTTTTTCTCTTTCTCTCAAGCGGATCGAGGATGATTTTCCTGAGACGCATCGACTTCGGGGTCACCTCCACAAGTTCATCCTCCTGGATATATTCGAGGGCCTCCTCGAGGGAGAACTGGATCGGAGGAGGAAGCATCACCTTCTCATCCGAACCTGCGGCACGGACATTGGTGAGTTTCTTGGTCTTGCAGATATTGATGTTGAGGTCTCTTTCGCGGGTGTGCTCTCCGACAACCTGGCCTTCATAAATCTCGACGCCCGGTTCGATGAAGAAGCGGCCACGGTCCTGGAGTTTGTCCATTGAATAGGCCACGGAAAGGCCGGTCTCGAGCGAGACAAGGGAACCGTTCACACGGCCCTCGATATCGCCCTTGTATGGCTCATAACCCTTGAGACGGTGTGCCACGATGGCCTCGCCCTGTGTTGCTGTGAGGAGATTGCTGCGCAGACCGATGATGCCGCGGGACGGGATGTCGAACTCGAGATGCGTGCGGTCTCCGCGAGGGTCCATGTGCACGAGGGCACCCTTTCTGCGGGTCGTGATCTCGATTGCCTTGCCGACGAACTCTTCCGGGACATCGATCGTAAGGTTCTCGACAGGCTCACAGCGCTGGCCGTTGATGGTCTTGTCGAGCACCTTGGGCTGTCCTACCTGAAGTTCAAAGCCCTCACGGCGCATTGTCTCGATGAGGACAGAAAGGTGAAGCACTCCACGTCCATACACTATGAACGAATCGGCATTTACGCCCGGTTTCACGCGAAGGGCAAGGTTCTTCTCAAGTTCCTTCTCAAGACGCTCCTTGAGGTGGCGGGAAGTGACAAACTTGCCTTCCTTGCCGAAGAATGGCGAGTTGTTGATGCAGAAGAGCATGCTCATCGTAGGCTCGTCCACTGCGATAGGAGGGAGAGCTTCCGGATTCTCGTAGTCGGCGACGGTGTCACCTATCTCGAAGCCTTCAAGACCTACGACAGCGCAGATGTCACCGCACTGTGCGGACTCGACCTTCTTCTTGCCAAGTCCGTCAAACACCATCAGTTCCTTGATTTTCTGGTGCTGCTTGATGTCATATCTTTTGCAGAGAGTGATGTTCTCGGTTGCGCGGAGTTCGCCGCGGGTGATTCTTCCGATGGCGATACGGCCAACATACGGAGAATATTCAAGAGAGGAAATCAGCATCTGAGGCGTGCCCTCTTTCTGCTCCGGGGCAGGAATTTCCTCGAGGATGGTGTCGAGCAGCGCCGAAATGTCGGTGGTCGGGGTTTTCCAGTCCAGGGACATCCATCCCTGCTTTGCGCTTCCGAACACTGTCTTGAAGTCAAGCTGCTCTTCCGTGGCATTGAGAGAGAACATCAGGTCGAACACCTCTTCCTGGACCTCGTCAGGACGGCAGTTGAGCTTGTCCACCTTGTTGACAACGACGATAGGCTTCTTGCCCATCTCGATGGCTTTCTGGAGCACAAACCTGGTCTGAGGCATACAGCCCTCGAATGCGTCCACAAGCAGAAGCACACCGTCTGCCATGTTGAGCACACGCTCCACCTCGCCGCCGAAGTCGCTATGGCCCGGAGTGTCGATGATATTTATCTTTACACCTTTATATACAACCGATACGTTCTTCGCAAGGATTGTGATGCCTCTTTCCCTTTCGAGGTCATTGTTGTCAAGGATGAGTTCACCCAGTTTTTCCTGGTCACGGACCAGTCTGGCCTGGTAGATCATCCTGTCCACGAGCGTCGTCTTGCCGTGGTCCACGTGAGCGATAATCGCTACATTTCTGATTTCCTGCATAGTCTATTTCTGAAATTGCGTGCAAAAATAGACAATTCTTGCGGAAAAATGCCTATATTGCGGAACTTTTGCAAAAAACAAACGTATGAACCTGACCTTATTGGCTGCAAGTGCAGCCCGCGCGGCAGAATTTGCCGCAATCGACGACATCCAGGTGACGCTCAACGCTGGTGGCATGAACACCATCAACATCGTCCTTGCATTCGTAATGTTCGGAGTCGCCCTCGGCATCAAACCGAGAATTTTCGTAGAAGTATTCAAGAAACCGAAATCCGTCATCACCGGCGCATGCTGCCAGCTGATCCTTCTCCCGGCATTCACGTTCTGCCTCGCCCTTCTTATGGGCAACTGGATCTCCCCTATGATGGCACTCGGCATGATTCTCGTGGCATCCTGCCCGGGCGGAAACATATCCAACTTCATCAGTTCCCTTTCAAAGGCCAACGTCGAGCTTTCGGTCTCGCTGACCGCGATAAGCACTGCCCTTGCAGTCCTCACCACACCGTTCAACTTCTGGTTCTGGGGCAACCTCTACCTCAACTGCGCAGACATTGCAGGCGAGGTGCCGCACCTTGCCATCCCTCTCTGGGACGTCTTCAAGACCATCTTCATCCTGCTGGGCATTCCTCTCACACTCGGAATCCTCTGCAGCCAGTTCCTTCCGAAGGTGGCAGAAGCCCTCAAGAAACCGTTCCAGTGGGTAAGCATCGTGTTCTTCCTCGTGATGGTTGTGCTCTCATTCATGGGCAACATCGACGCATTCCTGAAATGCCTCAAATTCATCGTCGTTGTCGTGTTCATCCACAACCTGCTGGCACTCTGCATCGGTTTCGGCGTATCGTCCGCGATGAGGCTCCCGTTCCGTGACCGCAGAACCCTCACCATCGAGACCGGCATCCAGAACTCCGGACTTGGTCTGGTGCTGCTTCTGGGCACATCCATCTTCGCCGACTTCCCGCCTCACGGAGGCATGCTCGTCATCACCGCATGGTGGGGAATATGGCACATCATTTCCGGACTTACCGTCGCAACAATATTCAATAAGACAAAGAAAACCGAAGAATAGTGGGACGCCGCAGGAAAATACACGAATACAATCCTTACTACGCATTTTTCAGGCCGTATGTGGATATGTGCATCAGGCACAGTTACCGAGGCCGCATCAAGGTCGAGGGTGAGGAAAACATTCCGAAGGACGGGGCCGTCATATTGGCACCGAACCACAGCAACACCCTCATGGACGCGCTCGTCGTGCTCCAGATGAAGAAGGGGCCGACCGTGTTCGGTGCACGCGCCGACCTTTTCAACACCATCGGCCCCATGCTGCGTTTCTTCAAGATACTCCCGATGGTCCGCAAGCGCGACGGACTCCGCAATGTCGTGAAGAACCTCGACACGATGGAGGAGGTCATAGACACACTGGTCCACAAGATTCCGTTCTGCATGTTCTGTGAGGGCACACACCGCCCGAAGCATTCCCTGATGCCTGTCACAAAGGGCATCGTGCGCATTGCATTCAACGCAGACGAGCAGGTCCAGCCTGTCAATATCGTCCCGGTCGGCATCGATTACGGCGATTATTTCCGTTACCGAGACACCTGCCGCATCCGTATCGGCGAGCCCATCAATATCACACAGTTTCTCATTGAAGCCCGAGAAAAGGGCACAAACGAGGCAGACTGCTACAGGATCATAAGAGAAGAACTGTACAAGAGGATATCCTCTCTCATAACATTCATCGACGACGACGAGAACTATGACGCCAGGTGGATCCTGAAACGTCACGGCATCGCCGATGATCCGGCCAAATACGAGGCCGCGCTCGAATTCGAGAAGGCACGCAAGGCGGCGGGCATATCGGCCCATTCATTCGGTCAGGAAGTGCCTGTATTGCGTTTTATTCTGAAGGCTTTGGGGACTGTTGTCGGACTGCCGGTATGGCTTGCCTGCGCCGCAATAACCGCCCCCCAGTGGCTCCTCATTCTGGGTCTGCGCTTCAAAATCAAGGACCGCGCCTTCCTCAACAGCGTACGGTGCATTGTCCGCATCGCACTCAGTCTGGTCATAACAATCCCATTCCTGGATTTCGTGTATGACTACATGCACTTCACGAGGATATATTTCTCCGACATCAAGCTCGCCATCAACCGTCCGATGGCAAGAAAATTCAGGGCGTTAAGGCAATAATTACCAACCCTCGCGCTCCCAGAGTTTTATTTTTATAGCATCGATGTGTTCGACATATACCTTATCGAACATCTGGCTCTCTTCAAATGTGGCCAAACTCTTCTTAAATTCAGCCGCGTTTGAGATATAAAGATAATAGATGTCATCGACCGATGAGAATCTTTCAGGGAGGGTGGGCAAATCAAAGTATGCCATAGCCTCGTTGAAATATTCTGTCAATGTAACCCTGACTTTTTCGACTGCCGCCTTAATCGCAGCCTCCTCCGCCGCCTTCTCTGCCTCGATTCTCCTGCCGATGCTGTCAAGGGCCGCCTGGTACATTTCTTCACGGACAGCCGCGTTTTCGGCCTCGACCCTCCTGCCTATACTGTCAAGGGCAGTCCGGTACATTTCTTCACGGTCCAGCGCCTGCCTGGATGCCATCTCATCACGCACTTCACGGACACCCCAGGCCGAGGCCATTGCCAGAAGCGCCATGGCGGCAAAGGCAAAATTCCATCGGCGCATCGTGAATGCGCTGCGAAGCGCCTCGACATCAGGATATCTGCGCTCCGGATTGAACCTGACACATTTTGCCGCGATATACAGGAATCGGTGTGGGAACAATGCCTGGATTATCCTGCCGAGCGAATATATGTCGGACCTGGCATCAGACTTGGCATCAAAGACGCCGGACATTACCTCAGGCGCAGTGTTTCCGCGAGTGCCGCCGAGCCTTTTGTTGAGATAGTCCGACTCATTCTCGGCAAGGCCGAAATCAATCAGTTTCACATCGTTGCCCAGCGACGAGACCATTATGTTTTCAGGCTTGATGTCATTGTGGACTATTCCTTTGTGATGGATGTAACTGACCGCATCAAAGAGTTCCGAAAGTACCTTGCGGCGAAGTCGTGCGGACGGCTTCCCGTCAATGAATTCCCGGAGGGTCCGCCCCTCGACATATTCTATCTGCATTGCCGGGCCTACCGGACTGTCTTCAATCAAATCGACAACGGACGCGATATATGGATGGTCCATCTGGCAGGAAATCTCATATTCCCGCCTGAGCAGGGCATACGAGCCGGCATCATCGGAAACGGCTGTCTTAAGCAGCCAGCGCTTTCCATGTCTGACACAGCGCCACACATTGTCCCCTATTGCCTCAAGGTCGCAGAATTGTTCCACATCCTTTAGGTCTTTATAGGTCTTTCTTATCGGTCCGGATTCGTTCATACGGTAAAGTTATGCTTTTTTTTCTACTTTTGCAGAGTTATGGCTGTCAAATCAGATTCTCCGCAAATAATTGCTCTCCTCAAAGAGGTTGAGAAGACATTCGGACGTCCAATAAAAACGCCCTACGACTTCATTTCCGTGGCCGCACGCATCGAAGAGGCCACCAGGGAACATATATCCGACTCGACCATAAAGCGCCTCTGCATGCCGGGGCTGCGTTACGACACCGTGTCGGACAGGACACTCAATGTATTGTCCGTTTATGTCGGATATCCACATTTCGAGGCATTCTGCGGGCACCTGCAGGAAGAGGGAGTCATAGAATCCGAACTCGTTTCCGGGGAGACCTGCGTCAAGTCAGAGGATCTCAAGCCGGGCGCGATGCTCCGCATTGCCTGGCTTCCGGACAGGGAATGCACACTGAAATATCTGGGCAACAGGAATTTCATCGTCATCGATTCCGTCAACGCCAAAATCAACCCGGGCGACACCTTCCAGTGCAGCACATTCATCCAGGGCCGCCAGCTCCTCGTGGACAATCTCGTCAGCGAAGGCCGCTACTACGACCGATACGGCATGGGCCTCGAGCACGGCCTCACACAGGCTGAGGTGATAGAATAGACATGCCGGCCAAATGACCGAAACAAGCTTATTGACTCTCAATCCAAACAATCGACAGTTTCCATCAAATTCACGCCAGGTCCAGGAAGAGTCCTTGAGACCTGGCGTATGATAAACTTGTTATAATTATGAATACTCATTATTCTTTCACTGCGCGAATTGAACAACCAATGTATTGAGAATAATCTGTTAACCCTGCCCGGAGATGGTTTATAAGAAGTTGCGTTGCCTGATATGAAAGATTGCTACTATAAGACGATGTCCAATATTCACCATCAGACCCACGAAACGCAGTAATTGTCCCAGCCAGATGTCCTGCTGCTGGAAAGAACACCTTATTATTGTTTATCTTGCTGGTAAACATACGGCCATAAACACCATAATAAGTAAGCCACTCTGAATCACAATTATTCATCAATTCATGATATTCGTCCTGTGTAGGCATTCGCCATCCATTTCCTAGACATACATATGCCGCATCATTTTGAGGGAGAAGTACTCCATTCAAATCAACAACATCAGATTTATTGGCAAGCCAATATGATGAGTCAAAACTGCTTTTTCCGCCATTGAACGGTGCATTCGACCATGTATAACCACCTTCTTTTTTCCAAAACATTGGAGACTCAGGATATCCTTCGTACCATGGCTCCGTAGCACCCCATGCATAATAGTCACCATATTCTTCCGGAGTCATTGCCCCAAGATTACAAGCAGCCCATTTCACGCTCAGCCCAAGATCAATCGACATTGTTGTGAATGCTGCAACCAACACTTTAATTTTAGTCTGGCAAGGGCGAAAAACAGAAGTGCCGGAAATAGAAATCGTTATGTTCGCTTCACCTTCAGAAACCGGTGTCAGACACCCTTTGTCATTAACCGTAACTACCGACGGAGTATCTGATGAATATGTAACCTTTCCATCTGAATTAGTCTGGATTTCTATTTGTTTTGAAGAAGAGTTAAGATTTATTTCTATATCCTCAGCTAACAATGACGGAATTTCCCTCTCGTCATAAACGAACACTGGTCTGATAGAACGACCAACATATCTCTCAGAATAAGATGTCGCAGCCACCTGACCTGAGAAAAAAGATAACATCATAGCAGACCGATAGCTGTGATCGTACTCGAAAGCAACAGAAGAAAGCCAATATGAACCATTCGATTCTAAATAATTAAGTGAAACTCCATTCATGCTTCCAGCGGCTGGTATGAAAATACAGTTCCCATTCTTTTTACTGGTAAATTTTCTTCCTTTGACACCACCTTGAGAAATCCATTCAGAAATGCAATTTGTTTTCAACTCCTGAAATTCCTCATAGGTAGGGATTCTCCATTTTTCACCCAATATCACATGGGCAGCATCGTTTTCACTTAGTAGTACCCCATTCTCATCTACAAATTCAAGACTATGTTCACCCCAATACGATTCGCTGTAGTCACTATGACCGCCGTTATATGGGGCATTCTCCCATGTATATCCGTTTTCTTTTTTCCAAGATGATGGAGCGGACGAATCGCCAATATACCATGGTTCGGTTGCACCCCACGCATAGTAGTCGCCATATTCTTCTGGCGTTGCTGCTCCAAGGTTACATGAAGCCCACATAACACTCAGTCCCAAATCCACATATTCAAATTCAACCGGAGTTTCACCAAATTCAGCATACGTATCAATATTCTCCTTCTTGGCAAAAACTGAGCGCTTGATCTCGACGGACTTTTCGGTGTATTTGAATGTGCCTTTCTCCGTGGCGGTCTCGAAGGTCATTGTAAAGCCTTTGGAGAGAACGGTAGGGAGCATCACAAGATAATAATTTGTGCTGGATGCGAATGTGCTGCCGGACTTCGGTGTAAGGGTGATAGTTTTCTCACCGGAAACAACCGATGCAGATGGCCTGCCGTTGCCGTCCATGGCAATGTTGACTGTTCCTGCAAGGAATTCATCATTGTTGCCAGAAAAGGTGATGCTCTTGATGTCGTTTCGTGATAGACTGAATTTGATGCCTCCCAGGACATTGTAGAATGTCAATGCCGTGCCTTCCGAATGGGCAAGCGAAGTGAAAGTGTCGTCGTCGAAAGAGCCCGGCACCGCCTGCTGAGCAGAAGGTATGGTAGTTGTCACCGACGAGCCGTCACATACGGCATCCTCATCATATGGGTACAGGCCCCAGATGTTTGTGGAAGCACTTTCGGTCGAGCCGATTACGTCCGTCGTGCTGAATGTCACGGTTGTCGCGTTTTCGGTGTTTTTCGATGTGTAATGTGTTCCCGTTGTGCCGAAAAATATATTCACCTCATCGGCAGGAGTCCACCATACAGTGCCGACGCCCTCCTCATCAACGGTCAGCGCGGTCTTGGTCAGACTGCCCTCCTCAGCCATTTCAGCAAAGAATTCCGGTGCGACCTGTCCGTCGGCCTTTATGTCTTCAATCTGTGTCTTTGTACAGCCTGCCGCTATCATCAGCAATGCTGCGAGATAAAATTGCTTCTTCATGTGTCCGTCGGTTAGAAAAGGTCTTCTTCGTAAGTTTTTTCGGTCTGTGACTGGCACAGGACACATTCGGTGCGGATTGTTAAAATCCTGGTCTCCGGGGCTGCGTACGCCTCCGGGACAGGTGTTTTGATTTCAGAGTGCATATTCATATTATCTTTTACATATCTATCTTTTGACAACGAACTGATTCCCCAAATGATTTATATTGCATATTGTTCGACAGAACAGATGTCGGCCTAAAAACTATGTCATAACAACTATTTGAATAATTAGTTGGAGTGTGATATAACCCTTCTTCGACAACCGAATCACTTGGCTGGTGTTCCTCAATCTTACCATCTTCATAATGAATTCTTCCAGCAAATGGGAACCATAAATATCCAAAAGACCTTCCTTTGTATGTACTGTCGTAGGTTGTGTTCGAAGTTGTGTAGTTATTTGTGCTCATTACGGCATAACCAGAAGGGCAAGGATCATAAATAGTTTTTTCAATTGAGGAGTTTCCCCATAATTCTCTTGACGGATTATCATAAATCCAATTACTTCGTCCAATAATCATTTCATCTGGATGAGCAACAGCGTAAGCAATCGACCCAGTTGTTGAGGATGCATTTGTACATGAGTAATAACCAATATTTAACGGATCCTTTCTCCCCCATTGATAGTATAGGCCATATGTCTTTACTACGTCTTCTTTATTCGCGCTTGTGGCACCCAAATTTCTATCCATTATTTGTGAATCTGAGGGTCCATTCAAACATGAAGGAGTATCTGTTGCCCAAATATGCCATGACCATAGAATGTTCGCTTCATTATCACATGCTGCAATCAATGCATTTCCTCTATTGGAGGTAGCTGTAAAAAAGATTTTCCCTGACGAAAAACTAACATTTTCAATCACATTATTATCATCCCATATAACTTTTGCATGATGAGGGACGATAGTAGTTGATGTACAATGAAAATATGCATTTTGGATCATTCCGGCATCTCCGTTCCCAATAACTGATGCATTAAATTCATATTCGCCTGCGTTGGACACAATATAACAGTTGGCAACTTCATTTGCGCTAAGGTTGATTGCCCTCCCTTCATACCCACCTTCTTCCATTGGATCCAGAGCGAACGTAGTATTGATATCGTTATAGACATAGTATTTTCCAATTTCATAAATTATATTTCCGGTATAGATACTGAATTCAGTGTCATTTTTGTGTTTTCCCCAAAGGTAAGCCTCTGGCTGATGGCCATCAGCATAAAGCTGAGGCCTAATAAATGCATACAGATACGAGCTGAAATTAAATAATGGTGCATATCCAATACCATTAAAATTAATCAAGGAGGCAATAGACGCATCGGAGAAAATTATCAAAGAGCAGTCGTAGGTCGCCTTCAATGTTATAGACTTACAGTCTGTATCGATTGTAATGTCATCAGCAAATTTTAAAGAACATTTTTCTTGAATATTATCACCTTCTGCTGTAGAAGTTCCGACAACAGAATAGGAACCTGTACGAAGTGTAACCATATCGTTGCTCGACCAGTTACCCGTAATTATGTATTCTGCGCCCGTTGTCTTTTCCTTAAATACAAGGTTATACGAAGGGGCCACAAGATCTCCCGAGATTATTTTTTGGTAGAATTCATTAAACACATCGGCATTTGAGGCCTTTGTTCCGTTCATAAAGGCGCCATTGTCAGACGAAATTGTATAGGTCAACATGACAGATACAGACTCCGGTTGCGACTGCTTCTCGCAAGATGCGAAAACAAGCATTGCACAGGTCATGATAGCAGTTTTTGCAATAGTAAATACAAATTGTTTCATAAAGTTTTTCATTGCTGTCTACAAAAAGTATGGACGATTAATATTAAGATTTTCAGATATGTGCCCACAAAATTACGCGCCTCACTCCATACTCCCATAGGTCTTATTAGGTCTATTTCAATGCAAAAAAAAAGACCGCCCAAAACTGGACGGTCCCGATATATGAGAATATTGGAATCCTAGAAGTACTAAAAGTATTCAGTGCAAGCACTTCTCCCGTTCCCTAAACTTTATATAAACTCGTCCGGATTTTTACCGAACACCCATGGGGAAAGTGTTTTATTCTTCTTTAACGGAGTAAACATTATGGTAGTATCTTGTCACATTGACAGTCGCTACAGCTTCGAGCCATATATAAACATTCGCGCCTGCTCTCGCGTTCTGGAAGCAGAGGTAAGCATTCTTGGCGTTTGTGATAGGAATGGCGCCGTTCGTTGACTGGGTCTGAACAATCGAGTAGTTTACATCATACCTGAGTGTAGAAGGAGCAGCGCCTTCCTGGAATTTTTTAGCTGAGTTAGCATCATATAAAACGTACATGCTTGCATATGCCTCCTCATCTTTCTCAGGTTTATTGATTTGGTTAAGGATTTCTCTGACGATGTTTGAAGATTCTTTTTTTACAGAGGCTACATTTATTCCAAAGAGTTTAACGTCCTTGGTTTTTTGGGTCACTTCTCCACAGAATTGGCCATCACGGGATTGTTCAGTTTTGCTGGTTGAAATTCTGAGCTGATAAGCGATATCGGTTGTGTTTTCAGGGATGTTAAGAGAAGCGGATGATGTTGTGCTTCCTGAGAAGATTGCATTGAATCCGGAACGAAGGGTTATTTTTCGAGGCTCCTGGAACAGGTTTCGAACTTCAATAGTGGTAATTGGATACGCCATGAATCCGTTCTTTTCGCACTCCTCCTCTTTGGCGGTAATTTCGTATTTCTTATCCCAATTTTCAGCTGGAGTTGATTTGGAGATAGTGATATCGAAGTAGAGTGGAGATGATGGAAGAATCTCAACCACATAGATAGATGAGTTGCTTACCGGTATCTTCTCGTCAACTTTCGTCCTCTTACCAAGACTCTTGACAAGTTTCCTCGTTGTAGTGTCCCAGACTTTAATGTCGACAGGGTATGTTGTACTGATGTTCACGTAAAGGACGTCTCCCCTGTTGAGGAAGCAAGGATATAGCGTCCTCTTTTCAAGCATAATTTCCGGCTCTCTTTTCACTGTGATTCTGACGTTCAATTCATTATCCTGTACAGTTTTGGTCAGTTCTGAAACCAATTGATCGACTTCAACTTTTTTCTCTTTGAGCACTGTACGTACAGTAGTTGTAGTTATTTCTGGAGCGCTTGCTGCCTTTAAAGCGGCTACAGCAGCCTTGGCAGATTCGAAATCATCTCTTGAAAGACTTGATGCAAATTCTGAAACCGCATCTTTTGCTTTCCCAATCAGTTCATCAGCCTTCTCGGAAAATTCAGACATTGCAGTATAATCATTTATCACAGGAGCGATTTTTTTCTTGCAATCCGCAATTTTATCAATTTGCCTTTCGTATGATGCCTGTCCATCACTTTTGACTTCAATGCTTCTCCCATTGAAAAATTCCACGTCGGCCAGACATTCCTGCAATTTTTCGCAGAGTTCAGGATGAAACTCGTTTTTCATCTGCGAGGAAATGTTATTGGCTTCCTCTATGATATCGGAAGTCCTGCTGATTTCGTCTTTCAATGTTTCAAGTGAGACTTGTTCAGGTTTCTCGTTTCCGCCTCCGCAAGAAGCGATGGCGAAGAGCATGCTGATTAATGCTCCAAAATAAAATTGTTTCTTTTTCATAATAGGGTTGATTACTATTACTAAGTCAAGTGAACGTTAAAACAGATTCAAGTATTTTTTACAAAAATATGCATTCAAAGCCATACTCCCATAGGTCTTTTTAGGTCTATTCCGGTACACAAAAAAAAGACCGCCCAAAACTGGACGGTCCCGATATATGAGAATATTGGAATCCTAGAAGTTGAACTTGACCATTGCCTGAACGCGGTGGTTGGTCACCCAGTGGAGGTTGTCAGTGGCGAGTTTGAACTCGTTGGCCTTGCCGTACTGGACTGAGGTCATCATGTACTCGAGGCCGAACTGGAGCTTGCCGAGGTTGTAGAGAATCTCAGGCTGGATACGGTACATCTGGTTTACGGAATTTGCGCTGTTCTTGCACCAGAAGTCGCCGACGATGGCCTCCGGTGTGCCGAACTCCTTGACGTAACCTACAAGTATCTCAGGCTGCCAGGTCTTGCTCTTCTTGAAAGTGGCAGTCACCCAGCCGGAGAAATTGCGTGTGGCGGAATACTCCCAGCTCTCGGCACTGATGGCAGAGACACCGTAACCGCCCACAAGGTTCATGTGGGAACCGTCATTGGCATAGGTGAGTTTCTCTTTGAAGAGGAAGTTGCCTGCCTTCTCCTGACCATAGAAGAACGCGTTCCAGGTGGTGAGACGGTCGCTGGTCTTGAGTTTGTATCCACCGATTTCGGCGTAATTGCGAGGCTTGATGCTCAGGATCTCACCGCCGAGGCGGAAGGTCAGGTTGTCGTTCTTGAAGTTGATACCGAGATAAGACTCCGGGGTGCAGGAATACTTGATGTAGTTCGCAGAAGCGCCGTCAGGGCCTGTGGAAGTGTACTGCATCTGCCAGATAAGGGAAGCGGTGAGGCTGAATCCCTTGCCGAGGGAGAAGTCTGCAGTGACCTGTGGGGTACGGCTGAACGGTCCGAAAGGAACGCCGCTCTCGAGGCTGAAGATGTCAGGAAGGTCGGCTGCCATAGGGTGCCATGCCTGTCCGATCTTCCAGGTTCTCCAATCCTTGGCAAGAGTTACGTATGCCTGACGGAGACGGAGCTGTGCAGTACCGGTCACACCGGAAATGCCGGCATAGAAGTCTGCCTCGATCTTGCCGCCGATCTTGTAGCCCTTGATTTCATAGCCGGTGATATCCATGCCCACACGTGTCGTGAGGGAAAGATAGCGGAATGAAGGGATGGCATTGAGGTCCTGCCTTTCAAGAGCGTTAGGAATATCCGTGGCGGTCGCCGGAGAGAAGTTCCAGTTCTCGTCCTTAGGCATATAATAGTAAAGGTCACCTGTGCCGGCAGTGCTTTCACGGGTGTCGAAAGCAAAGTAATTGCGGACGAAACCGTAAACCTTGAAATGGTTTTCGAGATGGTCCTTGACTGCCTCTTTCTTTTCATTCTGTGCAAAAGCCGCTGAAGGGGCAACCATAAGAGCGGCGATTGCAACGTAAAGTGCGCGTTTCATCATAATGACATTATGCGAACGGGAAGAACTTGGTTACCCAGAAGAATCCGAGTACAAGGCCCACAACGCCCACGATGAGGCCAACCTTGGTCATGTCCTTGGTCTCTACAAGTCCGGTAGATGCTGCGATGGCATTTGGAGGTGTGGAGATTGGGAGACACATTGCAACTGAAGCGCAGACTGCCACGAATACTGAAAGTCCTGCCTGTCCGCCGAATGCTGCGAATGCACCGGAATTTGAAGACTCCATGAGGCCCTTGCCCATTGCAATCATGATAGGGATAAGGAGCGCTGCGGTGGCGGAGTTGCTGATGAAGTTGCTGAGCAGATAGCATACAAAGCCCGCAACAATAAATACGACAACGATGCTCATCGCGCTGAAGTCGATGGAAGTGATGAGAGCCTTGGCGAGACCGGTCTTGTCGAGGGCATATCCGAGAGCGAAACCTCCGGCTACCAACCAGAGAACGTCCCAGTTGATTTCCTTGATGTCTTCCTTGGTGAATACGCCTGTGGCAGTATAGACTGCAAGAGGTATGAGGGCTACGATGTTGGAGCTGATGCCATGGAGCTGCTCGGTCATCCAGAGGAGGATTGTGACACCGAAGGTGATCCATGCAACATAATCCTTGTAGTTCTTCTGGTGGTCATCCTTCTTGATTTCGAGAACGATTTCCTTTGACTTGAAAGGATAGAAGAAGCAGAGGAGCAACCATGCGAAAAGAATCATCACGATAACGAATGGAATCATCCTGAATGCCCAGTCAGCGAAGCCGATGGAAATGCCTGCAAGCGAGTCGAGGTTACCTACAGCTGTGGCGTTTGGAGGGGTTCCGATAGGGGTTCCGATACCACCGATGTTTGCTGCGATAGGAATTGCAAGAGCGATTCCTATCTTGCCCTTGGCGTCAGTGTCAGGAAGGGATGCGAACACAGGAGCAAGGAATGCGAGGAACATCGCAGCTGTGGCGGTGTTGCTCATGAACATTGAGAAAATGGAGATGACGATGAGCACGCCGAGAAGGACTGTCTTGGGCTTCTTGCCGAAAGGCTTGAGAAGGATACGTGCCATTGTAACGTCCATGCCATACTTTGAAGCAACGATTGCGAGGACGAATCCGCCCAGGAAGAGCATGACGACAGGGTCGGCGAATGAACGCATCAGTTCAGTATAAGGGACGAATGTTCCTTCAGCATAGCTTGCAGCCTTGACTGACTTGTCCACGATTTCAGCACCATTCGCATCGAGGCCGGTCATGAGGAAACCGATACTCTTGTTGGAAATGGTGAGCAGTGAAATGACGATGACCATGAGAGAAGTGACCCAGTTAGGGACAATCTCAAAGATCCACATAAGAGCCGCAAATGCAAAGATTGCGATAGTACGCTGCTGAGTGACGGTGAGCACATCGCCGAGACTTCCGAAGAAGGAAGAAGGGCAGCACCACAGGAAGATAGTGACTACGAGCACGATAGGCAGGAGCACACAATACTTCACATTGATTTTTTTGTCTGACATATTTTAGTAAGTTGAATTGATTTCACAAAACGGCCGCAAAGTTAGCAATTTTTATATAATAAAAAAGGGAATTGTCAACCAATTCCCTGTCTCCGTCATTCCTGAGGATATCCGATTGCGACCACGCAGAGAATCCTCATCCCGTCACTTACACCCAGCAAGTCCCGGACATATGTTTCGGCATCGCCCGGCACCGAACCGTCCTTGCTGCGGGGACGCCCGTTCACGTGCACCCATGTGCTTCCAAGCCCCTCATTGACCACAGCCAGCTGGATGAAAGTCGCGCTGATCGAGCAGTTCTCCTTCCACAGGTCGGTCTTGCTCTCATCGCCCATGACAACGATTGCGGCTTTCGCATCCTTCATGAACGCCGAACCGCTTGTGCGCATCTGGCTGAGCGCCAGGATTGTGTCGGGGTCCTCGACAATCATGAACGCCGAACTTCTGGTGTTTTTGCTTGACGGTGCTGTAAGTGCCACATCGACAATCGAGTCCAGCACTTCCCTGCTGACCTCCCGGTCCGTGAAACGTCTCACACTGTGACGTTTCGAAATCACTTCGTTAAACTCCATATAACCTCATTGAATTTTATGCAAAAATAGTAAATTTGCAGAGATATGAAAAGAATGTTCGCCTTTCTGGCGGCCGTGACCGCACTGACCGCCATATCCTGCACCCCAGCGCAGGAAGAAGAATTCTGGGTCGGAGCCGACATAAGCGGCTGCACCACAATGGAAGTCCGTGGTGAGAAACTGTACGGACCGGATGTGGACTCCCCTGTCGAATGCACGGCCCTGATGAAACAGATGGGCCTGAACGCCGTCCGTCACCGCGTGTGGGTGGACCCGCCGGTATTCAACAAACGGGGCATCCAGCCTGACAGCACCTGGACCGAGAGCAAGGGCACCTGCGACAAATGGGACCTGCTGGACAAATGCCTGAGGGCCAAGCAACTGGGCATGGAAATCATGGTGGATTTCCATTACAGCGACTGGTGGGCCGACCCGAAAAAACAGCCTATCCCGAAGTCATGGGAAGGCCACTCGTACGAGCAGATGAAGGAAGACCTGAAGGCCCATACAATCGACGTACTGACCATCCTCAAGGACAACGGAGTGGCCCCGAAATGGGTCCAGGTCGGCAACGAGACCCGCAACGGACTGCTCTGGAACATTGTCACCAACGAGCTGGGATGGGAACTGCTCGACGAGAACGGCAACGTCACCATCACAGAACACATGGGACACAGCAAATACGAGCCTGAGCACTACGCCGGATTTATCGACGCCGGGTACGAGGCCGTCAAGAGCGTGTTCCCTGACGCCATCGTCATAGTCCATCTTGACAACGGGTATGACAGCGCAATGTATGACTGGAATCTCGGCATTCTGGAACAGTACGGAGCCCGCTACGACATGGTCGGCATGTCACTCTACCCGTACTGGGCAGCAAAGGAAGGCGGCCGCACCGACGCCGACGGCGTCATCAACGACTGCTTTGTCAATGTGCAGCACGTGTTCGAACGGTTCGGCAAGGAATCCATGATCGTCGAGACCGGCTTCGAAGTCAACGAGCAGGATAGTGCCATAATGGAAGAAAGCGCCCGCCAGATGGCCCTCACCATGACACTCGCCCGTCAGAGCGAACACTGCCACGGCGTGTTCTACTGGGCCCCGGAATCACGCCCGCACGACGGTTACTCACTCGGTGCCTTCGGTTCCGACGGCCGTCCGACCATCATCATGGATGCCCTGGCAGGCAGATAATCCATTGCCTGGCAATGCAGGGACGAGGCCCGTGGCCAAGCCCATAAAAGAAGTAAGAGCATGAAACAGATCCACCGCATAATAGCGGCAGAGTCGGTTCCTGAGATACTGGAGCTGGAAAAAGAAATACTGAAAGCAGAAGAAGGCTACGAAGTGGTCTTCAAACGCTATTTCCTCTCAGAACAGGTCCAGATGGCAGAGCTTCCAGCCGAGCCCGGTGCAGTCAGCCACATCTGCCAGCCTCCACTTTCCGGAGGCACGGTCGGTGCATGGCTCTGGCTGGCAGATGCGCAGAAAATCACCAAGACAGACAGGATCACAATCGCCTGTGACGCTGACGAAAAGCATATCTGGACCGCCGGAATCATTGCTGACGGCCAGGACTCGGAGACACAGATGTCAGGCATATTCAGACGGTATTGCGATACACTGAACGTCCACGGCATGTCATTGAACGACAACTGCATACGCACATGGATATTCGTTGACGACATTGACCACAACTACGCAGGGGCAGTCAAGGGAAGACGCGACCATTTCACCGCCGCCGGACTAACCCCGCAGACCCACTACATCGCCAGCACCGGCATCCAGGGCCGTCCATGCACAACCGGACGGACCGTCCACATGGATGCCTACGCCGTCTCTTCACCAGGCCTGAGGCAGCAATACCTCTATGCCCCGACACACCTCAACCCGACATACGAATACGGAGTCACCTTCGAAAGAGGCGTCCGCATGCAATGCCCGGAGACAGTCACCACATTCATATCCGGCACAGCCAGCATCGACAACAAAGGCGCAGTACTCCACATAGGCGACATACGCATGCAGACCCTGCGGATGTGGGAAAACGTCGAGACCCTGCTCGCCGAAGCCGGCAACACCTGGAGCGACGTCAAACAGATACTTGTCTATATCCGCAACGCCTCTGACTACCCCGCCGTCGCCGCCCTCTTTGCCGACAGATTCCCCGACACCCCTTACATCATCCTCCACGCCCCTGTCTGCCGTCCCGACTGGCTCATCGAGATGGAGTGCCTGGCGTAAATCTCTATTTTCTACAGATTCCTGACCGGACCCGAGTCAAAGTTGGAGACAGTGACCGTCCGACCCGGCTTGTTGCAATTCACCTCGGACGGCGATGTGCCTTACAGGGCCGTGCAAAGCCGTTTGGCGTCCGAGGTCTCCTCTGGCCGACGCCACCTCGGACGCATATTTTCAAACATACATTGAAAATCAGCGAGTTAGCAATCAGCACTGTACGAGGTGAATTTCACGAAGGTACAAGAGATACTGCACCCATATCATCCCATTTGAATGTTTTTGACGGTTTTCCATCGCAAACCTCAATCGGAGCGACGCAACCCCTGAGAAGCGGAAGCCAGACCTTTGTCGGCGTGGCCTGGCGGGCACGACGGCAGAATGTGGCAACAAAAAGACGGCCAGTTTTGCACTGACCGTCAATTCTGCATATTTCAATGGATGGGTTAGATAATACCCTGCTCAAGCATTGCGGTGGCCACCTTCATGAAACCTGCGATGTTGGCGCCCTTGACATAGTCGATTGTGCCGTCAGGCTGGGTTCCGTACTTCACGCAGGCCTCGTGGATAGAGTCCATGATGAAATGGAGTTTTTCATCCACCTCCTTGCCGCTCCAGCTGATATGGGAAGCATTCTGGGTCATCTCAAGACCTGATGTAGCCACGCCGCCGGCATTGACAGCCTTGCCGGGAGCGAAGAACACGCCATTGCTCTGGAAGAACTTGATAGCGCCCGGCTGGCAGCCCATGTTGCTGACCTCGCAGCAGCACCAGCAGCCGTTAGCCTTGAGTTCCTTCGCATCATCCTCGCTGAGCTCATTCTGGAATGCGCATGGAAGGGCAATGTCGCACTTCACGCTCCATGCCTTCTTGCCTGCGATGAATTCAGCCTGGCCAGGGAACTTGTCAGCCATATCCTGCACCTTGTTGCGGTTGGAAGCACGCATTACAAGCATATAATCGATCATCTCCTTGGTGATACCGTCAGGGATGCAGCATACTCCGTCAGGACCGGAAATGGCGACAACCTTGGCACCAAGTTCGGTAGCCTTTGTGCAGGCGCCCCATGCCACATTGCCGAAACCGGAAATGGCCACTGTGCAGCCCTTGATGTCCTTGCCTGCCTTGTGGAGAAGATTCTGGGTGAAATAGAGGGCACCGAAGCCGGTAGCCTCAGGACGGAGAATGGAACCGCCCCATGTTGCACCCTTGCCAGTCAGCACGCCTGTGTTGTATTCGCGTGCAAGCTTCTTGTACATACCGTAAAGATAACCGATCTCACGGCCGCCGACACCGACGTCACCAGCAGGGATATCCTGGTCAGGACCGATGCACTGCCAGAGTTCGAGCATGAAAGCCTGGCAGAAACGCATGATTTCGTCATTGCTCTTGCCTACAGGGTCAAAGTCAGAACCGCCCTTTGCGCCACCCATAGGAAGGGTTGTGAGAGCATTCTTGAAAGTCTGCTCGAATCCGAGGAATTTGAGCATTGAAGGAGTGACAGCCTTGTGGAAACGGAGGCCGCCCTTATAAGGACCGATTGCACTGTTGAACTGGATACGGTAGCCCAGATTGGTCTGGACCTCGCCCTTGTCATCCACCCAGGTCACCCTGAAAGTGAAGATGCGGTCAGGCTCGACCATACGTTCAACAATCTTGGCTTTCCCGAACTCAGGATGCTGGTTGTAAACATCCTCGATGGATTCGAGGACTTCCTGTACCGCCTGGATGTATTCATTCTCACCAGGGTACTTTGTCTGAAGCTTGGCAATGATTTCCGATGTCTTCATAATGGTTTGATTAATAGGTTTGGGACATAAATTTGTTAAGTCGTCCCAAAGTTATCAAAAAAAATGATAAAATGTACTATTCTACTGTCCAGGTACTTCCACTGTGGAGAAGGTCATCGACGCAGTGGATGTTGGACTTCGCCATGATGGCCTTGACCTGGTCGCGCACACCGTCGTCATAGGTGATGTCCTTGACGTCGCGGATCACGCCGAGAGCGACAGGATAGTCAGGCCCCTTCATGTCGGCAAGTGCCATGTGGATGCCGATATTGTCCTTGTGAGAATCGTGTACCAGCACATCCTCCTCGGTGAATCCACCCTCTCCGATGTGTACGACACGGATCTTCTTGCCGTCATAGACCAGACCCTTGTCACGGTTCTTGCCGAAAATCATCTTCTCGCCGTCATGCAGGACGATAGTATGGTCGGCACGCACATCAGGGTCTGAAAGTGACTTGTGTGCGCCGTCATTGAATATGACACAGTTGGTAAGGAACTCCATGACTGAGCATCCGTCGTGAAGAGCGGCTGCAGTCATTATCTCCTCATTGAGTTTGAGTTCGACATCCAGCGAACGGGCGAAGAAAGTACCCTTTGCGCCAAGCACGAGCGAACCCGGATTGAAAGGATGCTCCACAGTGCCGTACGGAGACGTCTTGGTGATGGCTCCGAACTTGGAAGTCGGTGAATACTGACCCTTCGTCAGACCGTAGATCTGGTTGTTGAAGAGCATGATGTTGATGTCGATGTTGCGGCGGATGGCATGGATGAAATGGTTTCCTCCGATGGCCAGGGCATCACCGTCACCGCAGGCCTGCCATACAGTCAGCCAAGGGTTGGCCACCTTGATGCCGGTCGAAATGGCGGTTGCACGGCCGTGAATGCTGTGGAAGCCGTATGTGTCCATGTAATATGGAAGGCGGGAAGAACAGCCGATGCCGGAAACGACGACATAGCGTTCCTTCTCATAATCGAGGGCCTGGCTCACGCGCGGAAGGGCTCTCTGAAGTGCTGCCAGGACAGCGTGGTCACCACAACCCGGGCACCAGCGGACCTCCTGATCACTCTTGAAATCTTTGAATGTCAAATTTGCCATAATGCTTGCGGATTAGAGGTTGGACTTGATGGAATCTACGATCTCGTGGACAAGGAAAGGCTGACCCTGGACCTTGTTGCACTGGTTGTAGGTGAACTGAGGGAACTCGTTGCGCAGATATGCGGCGAACTGTCCGCTGTTGAGTTCACATACAAGGATCTTGTCGAACTTGGAGAACACCTTCTCGGTGTTGCGAGGGAGAGGTTTGATATAGTCGAAATGAGCATACGAAACCTCGATGCCACCCTCACGGACCTCATTCACAGCAGAAAGGATATGGCCGTATGTGCCACCCCAGCCCACTACAAGCAACTTTCCGCTCTCCGGTCCATCGACCTCGAGCTCAGGAATGCAATCAGCGATGCGGCGTATCTTCTCCTCGCGCTCAGCCACCATGATGGCATGGTTGGCAGGGTCGGAAGAAAGCACGCCGTTATGGTTCTTCTCAAGACCGCCCACACGGTGCTCGAAGCCCTTCATGCCAGGGAACGCCCACTTGCGGACAAGTGTCTCCGGGTCTCTGTCGAACGGTTTGAACTTGCCGTCCTCAGGGAGAGCTGTTGCGTATGGTGGCTTGATCTCCGGATACTCGGACATTGACGGGATGAGCCAAGGCTCAGAGCCGTTGCCCAGGAAACCTTCGGAAAGAAGGAGGACAGGAGTCATGTGCTCGAGGGCAATCTTTGCAGAATTGAAAGCAGCGTCAAAGCAGTTTGCAGGTGAATGTGCGGCGACAATTGCGACAGGGCATTCACCGTTGCGGCCATAAAGGGCCTGGTTGAGGTCGGTCTGCTCGGTCTTGGTAGGAATACCTGTGGACGGACCGGCACGCTGTACATCGACAACCACGAGAGGGAGTTCGGTCATCACGGCAAGGCCGAGAGCCTCGGACTTGAGGGAAAGGCCAGGTCCGGAAGTCGTTGTGACAGCGAGGTCACCGGCAAAAGCGGCACCGATCGCCGTACATATACCGGCTATCTCGTCCTCAGCCTGGAGAGTCTTGGCACCGAGGCTCTTGTGGATTGCAAGTTCCTCGAGAATGCCAGTCGCAGGCGTGATAGGATAAGAACCGCAGAAGAGAGGGAGTCCGGACTTCTCTGAAGCGGCAAGGAGGCCCCACGCGGTGGCCTGGTTGCCGGTAATGTTGCGGTATGTTCCCTTCTTCTTCGGGGTAGGCTCGACAGTGTAGGTATTAGGGATGGCCTGGATGTTGGCGGCATAGTTGAAGCCGTCATTCAGGACCTTCTTGTTCGGAGCAATAACCTCAGGATGCTTCTTGGAGAACTTGCGCTCAAGGTACTGGTAGATGTACTCCATAGGACGGCTGTAGATGTAGCATGCCATTCCGAGGGTGAACATGTTCTTGCACTTGAGTATGGCCTTGGCGTCAAGGCCGCTGTCCTTGAGGCTTTCCTTTGTCAAGGTTGTGATAGGGGCAACGATGATGGCCCTGTCCTCGACATGGAGTTCCTCGAAAGGATTCTCCTGAGTGAAACCGGCCTTCTTCATTCCTGCCTCGTCGAACGAATCCTCGTCGACAAGAATCATTGCAGTAGGCTTGCACCATTTGGCGTTTGCCTTCAAGGCTGCAGGGTTCATGGCCACCAGGAGGTCGCAGAAATCTCCCGGAGTATTGATACGGTCACTTCCGATATGGACCTGGAAGCCGGAAACGCCCGAAACCGTGCCGTGAGGGGCGCGGATCTCTGCCGGGTAGTCCGGGAAGGTAGACAAACCGTTACCATAGATGGCGGACATATCTGCAAAAAGAGACCCGGTGAGCTGCATGCCATCACCGGAGTCTCCCGCAAACCTTATCACAACATCTTTAGTATCAATTACTTTGTGTTGCATATGTGGTTATATTTAAGTTAGGATTATTTCTGCTGGGCCTGAGCCTGGGCCTGAAGTTCTGCCTGGAGAGTTTCGAGTGTGCGTCCCTCAGGGATGTTCATCTGGACTCTTGCCTCAGGGGTGAGGTCGATACTCTTGGTATCGTCAACGTAGAAAGCAGTGCCGGCGTCGAAAACGTAGATGACGTCATATTTCTTCGCAAGTTCATTCACTACGTTTGTGGCCTTCTCGATGATAGGAGCATAGAGTTCCTGTTCCTTGTACTGCATCTCCTGCTGGATGGACTGCTGAGTCTCCTGGAATCTTTCGCCGATCTGCTGGAGTTCTTTCTCCTTGCTGGCTCTTACGGTCTCTGTCCAAGTGGAACCCTTCTGCTGATATGCCTGGAGTTTCTGCTGATATTCGTTGTACATTTCCTCAAGAACTGTCTGGTTGTCCTCGTTCATCATATTCATGTCTTTTCTTGCCTGGTCTGCCTCAGGGCTGAGGTAGATGAGTTCCTGCAAGTTGACGTGAGCGAACTTGTAATTCTGGGCTGATGCGGCTGCACAAACAAGTGCCAGGGCTGCAATGACAAATACTTTTTTCATATCGTTTTTTAAAATTTGATTATTCTGTTTTCAGTGTAATTCAATCATCGTACCAAACTTTTTAGAACTGCTGTCCGATCACGAAATGGAACTGGCTCTTGCCGTTGACGGGATCGTCGAAACCGTAACCCCAGTCAACACCGAGCAGACCGATCATAGGCAGGAACACACGCACGCCGACTCCGGCAGAGCGCTTGATCTGGAATGGGTTGAACTTGCGGATATCGGACCAGCAGTTACCTCCCTCGAGGAAGCCGAGCACGAATATCGTGGACTGTGGCTGGAGCACTACAGGGTAGCGGAGTTCGACTGTGAACTTGTCATACAGATAGCCCGCGTATGCCTGGGTGCCGTTTTCCGTATATATAATATCGGTAAGCGAATAGTTTTCGTAACCACGGAGCGAGATCACGTCTGAACCGTAAGTATTGTAGCCGGACATACCGTCGCCACCGACGATAAAGCCCTCGAACGGAGAATATCCCCACCTTCTGTTATAGTAGCCGAGATATCCGAAATGGGCACGTGCCATCAGGACAAGGTCGCCTGCAATCCTGGTGTAGATGTCACCCTTGAACGTCCATTTATGGTACTCGATCCATCTGTATCTGGTGGCGGCATCCTGCTTTGAATAGTCGATGTCCTTGAAACTGCCCACGATGGTCGGTTTGCCGTTGGCGTCCAGATTGCCCCAGTCCTTCTTTCTCATGAGCGAATAAGGAGGAGTCAAGGCCACGGAGAACGTGAAGTCAGAGCCCTGGCGAGGATAGATCTGCTGGTCAGTGGAGTTGCGTGACAGGCTCAGGGTGTAGCTCAGGTTGTGTGACAGACCGGTGTTGAACATGAAATAGTAGTTCCAGTTCTGGAGCTTGTATGTCTGCCAGCTGAGCTGGTTGTAGAGAACGAAATAGTTGTCAGGCCATTTCAGACGCTTTCCGATACCTGCCGAGAATCCGTACACCTCCATGAACTCGTCGTTGTTCTTGATGTTCAGGTAGAGATATGAGTTGGTCTGGCGTGAATAGTAGAGCGACATGCTGAGCGAGGTCGGCTTCTTGCCGAAGAGCCATGGCTCCATGAAGCTGGCTGACAGGTTGGTGTAGTATGTACCGTTGGTCTGGAAGCGGAAAGCGAGGTTCTGTGCATCTCCGAGCGGTACAGGACGCCATGCTGTCTTGTCGAAGAAACGTCGTGTGCTGAAATTGTTGAAACTTACACCGACAGTGGCCACGAACGTGTTGGCGCCCCAGCCTCCGGAAAGTTCCAGCTGGCTTGAAGGCTTCTCCTTCACGTTGTATATGATATCGACCGTGTTGTTGAGCGAGTTAGGAAGGATTGTGTATCCCTTGGACGGGTCTGCGATTTCCTCAGGGTCGAACTGGCCCATTGAAGAGATTTCACGGATGGACCTCTCGAAGTCGGTCTGGCTGAAGAGATAGCCCGGACGGGTGAACACCTGGCGGCGCACCACCCTTTCGTTGGTGAGGTCGTTTCCGTTGATAATGATGTTGTTGAGCGTAGCAGGCTTGCCTTCCACGATTCTCATCTCGACATCGACCGAATCTCCCTCGATATTGATCTCGACCGGCTGGACATTGAAGAACAGGTAGCCGTTGTCGCGGTAAAGCTTGCTGATATCGTACTCGTTCTGCTTGCCGCCGCCGAAAAGGCGTTTCTCCATCGTCACGACATCATACACATCGCCCTTCTTGATCTGGAGGACCTCATTGAGAGTCTCTGAAGGATAAACGGAATTGCCGGTCCATGTAATGTTGCGGAAATAGTATTTCTTTCCCTCATCCACCTTGAAGTCGATCTCGAGCAGTCTCGGCTCCTTGCCTTCCTTCTTCGGAGGCATCAGATACATTGTGTCGGAAATGATTCTGGCATCACGGTATCCAGCCTCGTTGAATGCGCTGACGAGGAGTTTCTTGTCGTTTGGATATTCCTTTTCGTTGAATTTCTTGGAACTGAAGAAGCTGATGAGACGGTTGTCCTTGGTCTTCTTCATCGAATGGGCCAGTTTGTTGTCAGAGACGTTCTCATTGCCCTCGAACGTAATGAGACGCACGCGCTGCCTCTGCCCGCGGTCAACCGCGAAATTGACGCGGATGGCGCCGTTGATCATTGTATCACGCTTGGTCTGGCACTCTACCGTACAGTTCTGGAAACCCTTCTCCTTGTAGTAGCGGGTGATGATGTCGGATGCCGTCTTGGCCACATATTCGGAATATTCGCCTCCACGGCGCAGGCTCAGACGGTCCATGAGGTCCTTCTGTTCGCTGCTCTTGACACCGGAGAATGTCCAGCGGGCAACCCTCGGACGCTCCTTTATGCTGATCTTGAAGTATGCGGAATCCCCCACCTCTGAGAAATGGTCGATGCTGACAGCCACATCCTCAAAGAATCTCTGCATCCACAGGCGCTTGACGATACCGGAAATATCGTCGCCCGGAGCAGTGACTTCCATACCCTTCTGCAGACCGGTAATCTGGATGATCTGCTCGGCAGAGAAGTAGTTGTTGCCCTCGACAGAGACACCTCCCACCACATATTTCTTTGGATTGTTGTAATCCACCTCCAAAGAACCGCCACTGACCTGAGCCGCTGCATAAACAGACAGGAGAGCAGAGAGTGCGAGGCAGATTGTCCGGTATATCTTCATTGTGTCGGTTTCTGTTTTGAACTTGCAAATATAGTCAATTATTTGACTTTTCCATAACGGCGGTCCCGTTTTGAGTAAGTTTCAATAGCCTCACGGAACTGCTCCTTGCGGAAATCCGGCCACAGGACCTCGGTGAAAAGGAACTCGGAATATGCGCTCTGCCACAGAAGATAGTTGCTGATGCGGGACTCCCCGGAAGTGCGGATAATCAGGTCCGGGTCAGGGACACCGGCCGTAATAAGATATGAATCAAAGCCTTCCAGAGGCATGTTTTCTATCTCTTCGCGTCTCTCAGGATGCTCGGCAAGTTCGACGGCCATCTTTTTTGCGGCCTGAAGAATGTCCCACTTGCCGCTGTAGCTCAAAAAGACAATGAGTGTAAGGTTCTTGCAATCCGACGTCTGCGCCATCACGTCATCGATGGATCGGTTCAGTTCGTCCGAAAGCCTGGCCCTGTTGCCGAGAACGACAAACTTGACCCCATTCTTGAGCAGAGTCTCAAGTTCGTCGGCCATACATTTGGCCATCAGTTTCATAAGTGTGGACACTTCTGCCTCCGGGCGTTTCCAGTTTTCCTCGGAAAAAGCAAAAAGCGAAAGATATTTGATGCCATCTTCAACAGCTGCCTCGGTACAGGCGCGTACACTTTCCACACCGGCGGCGTGGCCGTACACTCTCTCCTTCCCCCTTTCCTTGGCCCATCGGCCGTTGCCATCCATTATTATCGATATATGAACAGGCAGATTCTTTTTTTCTTCCATCTGATAGTCAAATGATTACTCGTTATTGTTCCTGATGTCTTCGCCCCAGAACAGTTTTGTACGCAGGGCATCGATGAAATTGGCGTCACCGAGACGGACTCGGTTAAGCGAAAATTGTGCCATCCGGACAGTCACGCCCGCGCCGGACGGCAACTGTACTGACCGGTTGTCCACCGTCAGTGTCACACTGCTGCAGCGGGACCGGAAAGACAATGAAATCTCGACCGAGTCCGGCACGATCATAGGACGCACATTGAGGTTGTGCGGTGCAATAGGCGAAACGATATGCACTCTGGAGTCCGGGAGCACAATCGGGCCTCCGACACTGAGCGAATATGCTGTGGAACCCGATGCAGTGGCGATCAGGAGACCGTCGGCCCAGTAGGTCGGCAGAGGCTTGCCGTCCAGTGAGACATCCACGCCCAGCATGGCATGGCTGTTCCTGTGCACGGTCACCTCGTTGAGCGCACAAGGCCAGATATCCAGGCCTGTGTCAGTCCTGACTTCCAGCAGAGTGCGTTTCTCTGTCTCGAACGCCCCACTGGCCAGCGTTTCCGCAATGATTTCGGGCGCATTCTCGGAAAGGAAGCCAAGCCTGCCCATATTCACTCCGAGTACAGGTACACCGCTGTCCCGCACAAGCGCTGCGCTTGAAAGGAATGTACCGTCCCCGCCAATGGCCATGAGCATGTCCGTCCCCTCCTGCAGGTCTTCCGCAGACCTGACACGATAAAGGTTGTTCCCGTTTATTTCCAGAGCACTGCAGAGCCGGTCCAGACGATCAACATTTCCGGCCGCCGCCCTGCGCGCATATATACCTATCTTCATATCTTGCAACAAAGGTTACAAAAATAAGCATAATTGTTCAAATATGGCAAAATATGACTATTTTTGTAAAATGTAAATGTCAATGCAATGACAAGATTAAGCGTAAATATCAATAAAATCGCCACAATCAGGAACGCCCGCGGCGGAAACATGCCCGACGTCACAAAGGCCGCACTGGACTGCGAGTCATTCGGTGCCGAAGGCATAACAGTGCACCCCCGGCCGGACGAAAGGCATATCAGATATGCCGACGTGCGCGCAATCAGGCCGCTTGTCAGGACTGAATTCAACATAGAAGGCAACCCTGTCCCGTCATTCATCGACCTGGTCTGCGAGGTGCGTCCGACACAGGTCACCCTTGTCCCGGACGCCCCGGACGCCATCACGTCCAATGCCGGCTGGGACACGATAAGCAACAGGGAGTTCCTGACGGAAGTCTGCTCAAAATTCAGGTCCCTGGGCATCAGGACATCGATTTTTGTCGATCCGGACCCCGGGATGGTGAGGGGCGCCGCACAGTGCGGATGCGACAGGGTCGAACTGTACACCGAGTCGTATGCACGCAATTTCAAGGATGATCCGCAGGCGGCTGTCGAGCCGTTCGTCAAGGCAGCCGTCGCCGCAAGGGAATGCGGCCTGGGGCTCAATGCCGGCCACGACCTCAACCTCGACAACCTGGCATGGTTCATCAAAAACATTCCTTGGACGGACGAAGTGTCCATCGGGCATGCTATCATCTGCGACGCTCTGTATATGGGACTTGAGAAAACTATAGTTTCATATCTGAATGAAATACGGAAAATTTGATTATATTTGCCACCTTAAAACTGACAAACAATAAAAACAATAAAACCAACAATGAAAAACACATCTCTCATCATCAGCATTGCAGCCCTTGTAATCGCTGTTGCTTTCGGCATTTGCAGCCTCACTTCAAATTGTGGCAAGAACGGTAAAAAAGGCGGTTCAGGCGCCGACAGCCTTGCTGTCAACAGTTCTGTTGCATATGTAAACCTTGACAGAATCATCAACGAATACGACATGGCCAACGACCTCAAGGCCATCGTAGAGACCAAGGCACAGAACATCGACGCAGAACTCACCCGCAAGGGCAAGAAGCTCGAGAGTGACATCAACACATTCCAGGACAAGGCACGCAAGGGCCTCCTCACACAGGCCGCAGGCGAAGCCCAGCAGGCAAAACTCCAGAAGCAGCAGCAGGCCTATCTGGAAGAGCAGCAGGCAAAGCAGATGGAAATCCAGGACGAGCAGGTTGTAATGATGAGGCAGATCTATGACGCAGTCAAGACCTACATCGAGAAATACAACGAGGAAGCCCAGTTCGCATTCATCTTCGCAAACCAGACAGCAATGCCTGACCTTGAGGGCGGTTCCATCATCGACCTTCCTATCGTAGCCGGCAGCGCGGCTCTCGACATCACCGACCAGATCGTCAAGGGTCTGAACGAGGAATATGTCAAGACAAAGAACGGCAAGGGCGAAGAAGAAACTGAAGAATAGCCAAATCCCCGGCAATCATTGAAAATAGCGATACTATCCTGCTTTCACCCCTATAGAGGAGGCATTTCCCAGTTCAACACTTTTCTCTATAACGAGCTGGGCAAAGAGAATGATGTCAAGGCATTCAACTTCAAGAGGCAATATCCAGACATCCTGTTCCCGGGGAAAACGCAGTATGTGTCAGACAAAGACAAGACCGTGTCCATCCAGAGCGAGCCTCTGTTGGATACGGTCAATCCGTTTTCGTTCATAACCACACTGCGCGCGATACGCAGGTGGGAGCCGGACCTGCTCATTGTCCGGTACTGGATGTCCTGGTTCGCACCGTCACTGGGATTTATCACACGCAGGATGAGAAAGCGCTGCACTGTCATTTCGATACTGGACAACGTCATCCCGCACGAGCCGCATTTCTTTGACGCCCCTCTAACAAAATATTTCCTGAAAGGCAGCGATGGAAGCGTCACCCTGTGCGATGCAGTGGCCGAAGACCTGAAAAAACTCAGCCCCGCCACAAGGTACGAGGTCATCCCGCACCCGCTCTACACGCAGTTCGGCCCGGCCAGGGACAGATATGCCTCCGAAGAGAAGCTCGGGCTTGAACACGGCAGGAAAAACATCCTTTTCTTCGGTCTGATCCGTGAATATAAGGGCCTTGACATACTTCTTGAGGCATTCGAGGGATTGGGTGACGAGTACCAGCTGATTGTAGCAGGCGAACCTTACGGATCATTTGACAAGTACAGCCAAATCATCGGGCGCTCGATGGCAAAGGACAGGATCAGGCTGTTCCTGCAGTTCATCGATGACGACGATGTCGCCGACTATTTCTCGGCAGCGGACGTTGTGGTCCTGCCATACAGGAATGCCACGCAGAGCGGCATCAGCGCCATTTCATACCATTTCGAAGTTCCGCTGATTGTCACCGACACAGGCGGGCTGCAGGAAATGATCGGAGACCGTGGCACGGGACTTGTTGCCAAAGAATGCACACGGGAAGCCGTGCTGGAGGAGATGAAACGGTTTTTCTCCGACCCGGAAATCAAGGCGTCCTGTATCGAGAACATAAAGAAAGAAAAAGAAAGACTTTCCTGGAACAGCTTCTGCCGCAGACTGACAGAATTTGCCTCCGGGCTAAAACAGATGTGATGTAATATGACCAAGAGAATCATTACAAGCATATTGGCGGCAATATTGACCTGTACCGCCGCTCTGGCACAGTTCACTCCAGCCCCTGTCTCCATCTCGAAGAAAAAGGTGAAGATAGATGGAAATCAATATTACGTCCACACTGTTCTGGAGAAGCAGACCCTTTACTCCATCGCACGCGAGTACGGTGCATCGCTGGAAAGCATCTATGAGGCAAACGACATGCTGACCACATACGATCTCCGCAACCACACACTGGAAGCCGGCTACAGGATATACATCCCCGTAACAAAGAAAAAAGGCGCCGCAGCGGCGGCAGAAGCAGAAGAAGAACCTGCCTATGTGCCGCACGAGCCAGTGGACAGTGTTGCAGAAGCGACCGACACATCTGTTGACACACTCACAGTTGCCGATACGCTCGCGCTTGCTGACACTTCTGCCATTGCCGTACAGGAACCTGCCGTGGTCGAGGAGCCGGACAAAAGCGTCGACATCATGCTTCTGCTCCCGTTCAAGGTCGAAGGGACAACGTCAGCAAGGAACTATATGGATTTCTACAGCGGGGTACTCCTTGCCGCAAGGGAAGTCGGTCTCGATGGCACAGACCTCAACCTGAGTGTTTATGACTGCGCCGGCGGTATTCCGGACATCTCTGAGGAAGAGTTCAGGCACACCGACCTCGTCATAGGTCCGGTAAGTCCGGAAAACATGGAGGCAATGCTGGGCATTCTTCCGGAAGACAAGTTCATTGTATCCCCTATGGATCCTCGCACCGACAGTCTTGCCCACATCCATCACAACCTCATCCAGGTGCGCGGCAGTCAGGAAGCGCAATATGCCGACATTGTGAAATGGGTGGCCAGAGACTATGCCCAGGGGGACGGCATCCTGATCCTCAACGACATCGAGAAGACCGATTATGTTGAATATGTACAGGGTCTGCTGGACGATGCGGGCCTTCCATACCAGACCTACTCATACGGGAAATATCAGGGCAAGGCGGCAATGTACGGGATGCGTACCAAGATGGTGCGCGGCAAGATGAACCACATCATTCTGATATCGGATGCCGAACTTTTCACCAACGACGCCGTCAAGAACACCGGCCTGGCCGCAGACGAAGGACTCAAGGTACGTCTTTACTGCCAGTCTAAGGCCCGTTCGTTCGAGACCACTGACCCAGAAATGATGTTCAAGGCAAACATGCACGTGACAAGGCAGTACGACATTGACTACAACGACATCAAGACAAAGGATTTCCTCCTTAAATACAGAGCCGTATTCCAGACAGAGCCTACGTCATTCGCATATCAGGGTCACGACATCATAATGTACTTTGCCACCCTCATCTCCAACTACAGGGACAACTGGGAAGAAATGCTTGACAAGGATGTCACCGAGAGGTTCATCCAGACCGACTTCAACTTTGACAGAATCTGCGAGGACGGAGGATATGTCAACACCGCACTGCGCCATGAAGTGGTGCATGGTGAAGATATCCAGCACTTTAAAGCAGAGTAAATCAGAAATTCAGCAGAGATTCCGCATTGGCGATGGCGGCCGGCGTCAGAGCTGAGCCGCTGAGCATGCGTGCTATTTCAAGGACGCGCTCGTCCCTGGAAAGTCTTGTCACGCGGGAAGCCACAAGGCCCGTGGCAGGATCCGCCGTCTTGGAGACAAGGTAATGGGCCATACCCTTTGCGGCGACCTGAGGAAGGTGGGTTATCGCGAAAACCTGCATATACGCACCCATATTGCATATCATCGAGCCCATCTTGTCAGCGACACTGCCTGACACGCCCGTGTCGATCTCATCAAATATCATGGTAGGCATATCACCAAGACGTGCCATCATGTCCTTCAGGGCAAGCATTATACGGCTCATCTCACCACCTGATGCGCACTTTGCCACATCGACAGGTTCGCGGCCGTCAGCAGAGAAGAGGTAGGTCACGCTGTCCGCTCCTGATGGGCTGTATTCGGCATTTTCCACACTGATGCGGAAAATGGACTGAGGCAGTTCGAGGAAGGCAAGCGAGGATGTTATGGACTCTGCGAACGGCTTGGAAGCCTTTTTTCGGGATTCGCTGAGAGCGGCCGCCTTGCGCTGCAGGTCGGCACCGGATGCAGAGATCTGTCTTTCCAGAGAGGCTGCCCTCTCGACAAGGAGAGACGAATCGGCAAGATTGCCGGAAAGAGTGTCCCTCAGGGCAATGAGCTCCGGAACGCTCCGGCAGGCATGTTTCTTCATCAGCTGATACAGCAGGCTGATCCTGTCATCGACCTCCTGAAGGCGCTCCGGAGAGACATCCATCGACTCGTTTTCGTCCGACACCTCGGCCAGGATATCCTCCATCTCGAGGCGGCAGGAATCGAGTCTCCCGGCAAGGGAGGAGAAGGACGGGATGAAACGGGAAAGTTTCTCCATCCTGCGGCGCATCTCGCGCATAGATGAAGTCATGGACATTCCGGCGCCGTTCTCCGTGTCCTCGGAATATGACAGGCACTCGCAGAGCAGAGTCTTTATCTCCTCGGCATTGGCGAGCCTCTTCTGCTCTTCCTCAAGTTCTTCCAACTCCCCTTCCTTCAACGCGGCCCCGTCCAGCTGCTGCCACTGGGCTTCGTTGTATTCACGGTTCCGGTCAGACTCAGCAATGGCGGCACGGACACGTTCCAGTTCGCCACGGAGTGCGCCGAGCTGCCTGAAAGTGGACATGTACGACTCGAGCAGGTCGGAATTGCCTGCGAAACGGTCCAGAAGGTCAAGCTGGAACGAACGGTTCTGGAGCAGCAGGGTCTGGTGCTGGGAATGGATGTCGAGCAGGCGTGATGCCATGCCCGACAGGACCGGGATGGTGACAGGAAGGTCGTTCACGAACGAGCGGGAACGGCCGCTGCGTGCCACGCTTCTGCGGATGATGATGTGTCCCCCATCCCATTCAAGGTCATTTTCCATGAACAGACCAGTTAGGACAGGGTCTTCCGGGTCCACATCGAACTGCGCCTCGACGACACAGTTTTCGGCGCCCGGGGCTATTGCAGACGCATCGGCCTTGGAGCCAAGCACAAGGGACAGCGCGCCGATCAGAATGGACTTTCCGGCACCTGTCTGTCCCGTAATAATGATTAGACCCTCCGGGAACTCAATGTCCAGAGAGTCTATCAATACATAATTCTTGACCTGCAGCCGTGTAAGCATCGGTGTTTATTCCTCGTCTGTCTTGGCCATTCTGTAGTAGATCTCGTTGTTCTCGAACTCGGAGATCGCTACAAGGCCCGGCTTAGGCTGACGCTCGTAATACTTGGAGATTTCGATCTGTTCACGGTTTTCGTAAACTTCCTCCATGGTGTCACGCTCGTTCTTGAAGTCCTCAAGTTTTTTGTAGAGTTCCTTCTTTTCAGCCATTGCTATCTGGTTTGCCCTCTTGGAGAGGATCACAACTGTCTCGTAAATGTTTCCGGTCGGAGCCGCGAAATCGCAGAGGTCGCGGGTCAACGTGTTAGTAGGTACTTTCTTTGCCATTTCTATAATGATGTTTCTTTCTATCTAATTATACACCGTGCGGTCCGGGAAGGTTTCAAAAATTTTATTCCTGTTTCTTCCTTTCCTTTGCGAACTGCCTGTCGGACTGGAGTTTCTCCAGTTCTCCGGTATATTTGCCCAGATATTTCTGGGCCCTTTTGTACAGGGCTTCCAATTCCTTGTTGTACGCCGATTCAGGATATTCACCGACAAAGTTGAGATAATCGTCCACGAATGACAGGTAACGCTCTTTCTGCTTGGAAGGGATGCTCAGATAGGCATATTTATATGAAGCCATGGCCGTGTAATAAAGCACGTCTTCCCTGTAGACATTGTCACTGTCGTCCTTGAGCACGTTGCCCAGGGCCACGCGGGCGGCCTTGTAGTCCTCCATCTTGTAATAGAGCTTGGCAGCCTCGAAGGCCTTGAGGTCCAGGCGGTCATTGAGGTCCGAGATCATATCGGCGCAATCATCCAGGTGTGGAGTCCTCGGGAACTCGTTCAGGTACTCCGCGATGGCGTTCAGGGCCTTGTAGGTAGGACTCTGGTCGAGTTCGTAGCGCAGTGTCTGGCGATACAGACAGTCCACGCGCAGGAAACGGGCCTCGGAAGTGAACGGGCTGCGGGGATAATTCTCGATGAACTTCTCGAAGTTGGTCTCAGCCGTATAGTAATCCTTGAACTTGTAGTTGCTCAGGCCCCAGTAATACTGGACAGTGTCATCCTTTGACGTGCCGTTGGTCTGTACGGAAAGGGACTCGAAGAGAGAGCCGGCTTTGCTGTACTTGCCTTTGTTGAAATAGTCAAAGGCGGCCTCGTACTTGGCCTCGACGTCATTGCTGGAGAGAAGGGCCTCATACTGTGACTTGCATCCTGCGGCAAGGGTGATGGTGAGCAGGACAATGGCTGCTTTGGTTGTTGACTTCATATATATGGAGATCAGATATTTGCGAAATAATGGCCCCACTTGCGGGCTGCCCAGCCGAGAAGAGACTCCGGGAGGAGAGGCAGGATGGGCTTGAAGATTTTGTTCAGGAATCCCGGCATTGTGCCCTTGCGGCGCTTGAAAGTCGCCGTCAGGGCCTTGTTTACCGCAGTCTCCGGGTAGATCATGACCGACAGGTTGTGGGCAAGTCTCTTCAAATTCGGAGCGAGCGGGATAAGAGGAGTGTCGACAGCACCGAAATATGCATTGGTGACACTCACGCCCGTTCCGCGGCACTCGCACCTGAGCGAGCGGGAGAATCCCTTGACGAAGCGCTTGGTATTGGCGTACATGCCGATGAGAGGCCATTCCATCCAGGCTGCAAGGGACGAGATGTTCAGCACATAGCCGTTGCCGCGTTCCTTCATGCCGGGCACGAACTCACGGCAGAGAAGAAGCGGTGTGACGCAGTGTACCATCATCATCAGCTTGAGGCGTTTCTCGGAAGTCTCGGCCACACCTGTGACGAAAAGCATTCCGGCGTTGTTGATGAGCAGTTCGACCACAGCGCCGGCCTCGTCAGCCTTTGCCTTGACAGTCTCTGCCGCATCCATCAGCGAAAGGTCCTGCACGAAAGGAAGCACCTGGAAACGGTCCTTCTTCTCCGCACGCCAGTCATCAAGGGCGGCGACCTTCGCCTTCAGGTCTTCTGCCGCGGCAAGAAGACGCTGCTCGTTTATATCGACGATGATGAGGTTGTAACCCATCATCGCAAGTGCTTCTGCATACTGCACGCCCATACCGCCGGCAGCACCGGTGATGAGGGCGAAATTCTCATATCCTCTGAAATTATTCCGGGTAACTTTCATATCAATCTACTTTGCAAACTGCAAAGATACCAAAATAATTGATATACCCAATCAAGGACGGCGCCGCTTTGTGGGACGGACCACAATCTGAATGTCAATATCCTCTACGGTATAGCCCCTGAAACGCTTGTGACGCAGTTTTTCCTCGATTCTGGCCAGCAGGTCGTCATCCATCACGTCCTTGTACACATTGTTTTCGCTGTCATAGACATGGATGTGCCGGACCGTGCAGGCATCGAAATACATCTTGTTGTTGCTGCTCATCCTGCGGGAATATATACCGAGCCTCGACATGTCTGTCAATATGTTGTATACCGACGAGGTCGTGACCTTGGTCCTGCCGTCAAGGGAGATCTCCTCGGCGACCATGTCGGCGCTGGCATGTACCAGTTTTATCATTGCCTCGTGGACCGCCACCCTCTGGGGCGTCGCCTTGAGGTCGTGGCGCTTCAGAAGTTCCACATATTCTATAAGGTCAGGTATTCTCTGCGTGTTCATACTGGATTATCTGGTATTTACAAGGCCGTCATATCCGGCAACGGCACGGTAATGTGGCGCATACAGGGACTCTATTTCGGCAACCGGTGTGGTGAATGTGCCGGACTGGGTCACATAGAATGTCTCCGTGATCTCTGTGTTCTCCTCCGGATAGGCGTCAAACCAGTATTCAGTCCTGTCGGCAAGAACGCTCCTGTAGCCCTGCGGGCTGAATGAATACCAGCCACTCACGCGCAAAGGTCTCAGCCACCAGCCATACCTGCCGGAAAGTTGGTCGACAGGTCGCAGGCACGCATAGCGAGGCACGCTGAGCTTGACGAAACTGCGGTTCTCCGCATTCCATATCTTGTAGGAGGCAGTGACCTTGTCTCCGACCTTGAGAGTGTCGCCGTCCTTGAGGACCGTGCCGGAACCTTCCAGACGGTATTCACGTGCAAGAGTGAAACCGTTGCCGGCAGCCTTGATTTCGGTGAAAGGTTTGCGATATGACTTGCTCAGGATGACGACTCTTGTGTCGAGAGCGGCAGGAGAGCCGTCCATAACGCTTGCGATGGCATCCACGTATGCAGGGTCGTCAGCCCACTGCTGGGTCTCCTTCTGGAGCATGATCCAGATACGGACGCCGTCTGCGATTTCCGTGTTTCCAAGGTCGCGGAACAGGTCGCAGAGATAGGAATGAGCATAGAGTTCGCTCTCCATCAGGCCCCTGAACGGCATCACGGCATTAGGGAAATATATTCCCGCCTCAGGGTGCTTCACCGCATATTCCTCCAGAGAGGCGACATCGGCTTCGAGCGACCTGGTGAGTTTGTTTACCTTGCCGCTGAGCCCCCAGGCCTTCGCCAGTGCAAGACCGTCCGCAGAGGCCGAGAGGTTGCGCAGTATCCTTACCCTTCTGGCTTTCATCAGGATGCGTCCGTTCAGGCCGCGTTCCTTTTTCGGGGTCAGGTAGGATTTGATGTCCTTCTTGACCGACGCCTTCACCTTTGCAGCGAGTGGCACGGATGTGTACAGTGACCTTGTGCTCAGGTACTGCTCCAGAGAGAGTCCACCGCACCAGAACGGACGCTGCTTGGCTGCGAAATAGGTCGAATCCAGATATTTCACTGCCTCGTCGAGGAATGACAGGTCACCAAGCGCCGACACGAGGCCACGCCTGCGCAGACCGTCAAAGCGCTGCAGGATGACCGCCACAATGACAGGGGACGAATCCATGTCCTCGAACCAGCCGAAACCGCCGTCGGAATTACGGCATTTGAGGATGCGCTCCATCAGTGCAGCCTGCTCCAGGGCACTGTCCCCCATTCCGAGCGATGCCGACATCGCATTGGCGTACAATGCATCCACGAGGGCAAGCACGTTGTCGGACTCAGGAGTACGGAGTGAAGGAATGGCATCCTTCACCATGTCCAGGATGGACTTCTCGGTATGTTCTGCACCGTATGCCGATGTGTTCACGAAACGGCTGCGCAGTTCGGCCAGAAGGTCATCCCTGGACATTCCGTCCAGCAGGATGGCCGAGTGGGCCTCCATCAAGGTCTGCCAGTTCATATAGACAGGCACGGCCACGAACACGGCGTCACTGTACGGAGACTCTGCCGAATCAGGGACAAAGGTCACCTTGAATCCGAGCGAATCCACGCCTTCGGGCACGTCCATCTCGAACTCAGCCGCAGCCCCGCCGTTTGCAGCGACGCTCACCGGCAGGCAGAGCGTCTTCACGGCCTCAGCCTCCCTGTAGTTGCCACGGTCATAGATCTGGCAGTAAATCTTTCCGTCCATCTGCCCGGCGGCATTGCTGGAAAGGGATGCCTTGAGCACATAACGGTCTCCGGTATAGAGATATTGCGGCTGCACTACGGACAGTTTCACAGGCACGGTGACCTTGAATTCCTGCCGCAGGACACCGTTGTTCATCGATTTGTCGTGAGCATAGACCTGGACATAATATGTCGAAAGTTTGTCCGAAGTCTCGACCGGCACAGTCACCTCGCCGGATGAGTCAGGATAAAGGAACGGCTCGAAAGCCAGAGTGTTCGCAAAGTTCTCGCGGACCTTGACATCAGTCAACGATGCCGGTGCTTCCTCCAACTGGAAAGGAATGGCCTCTTCCTCAACGACTTCCTCGGCATAGTCCTGGATAGCGATATAGTCCGTCAATACTGCAGCCCCATCACTCGAAGAACTGATCCCATTTGCCATCGCCTTTGTGGAACGGAGCGCAACCGTTTCATAAAGAACAGTTCCGGTATAGAGATATGCACTGTACGTTCCTGTCTCGGACGAATAACCCAGACTCGGGGCAGGCTTGACGCTCAACGTCACCCTCTGCCATCTGTTCGGACGGATTGTCTCGGTGCTCTTGTCAAAGACTGTGACAGCACATTCGGTATCCGGACTGGTCTTGAACCGGAAATCATACTTCCCTGCCGGCCCGGTCATATCCAGGAAACGGGTGAATTCGAGCGGGAGCACGTTCTTGCGGGCATTTTCTCTGCGGTATTCCCTGTAATAAGAATATTGGCGTGTGTTACGGAAATATATGACTTTCAATGTCACTGCATCACCCCAGTCTGCACGGTATTCCCAGTCAAGGTCGAGTATGGACCCCTCCTTTCCTGCCTTCCCGTCAAGATGGACCAGTCTGGAGTCCAGGACTGCCGGACCGTCTCCGATAAGTTCGATACAGGCCCAGACCTCACCGGCACTGGCGCCGAAACGCAGTCCGAACCTGTCCCCGTCCTGATATGGAATGAAAAGATTTTCCAGACTGCAGTTCAAGACTTCATCTTCCTTGCTGACCTTCAGGATTTTAAGAGTGGATGTACGGCTGACAGGATTGCCATTGCTGTCAAGCACGGAAAAATCTGCCTTGACCGTATAGATGCCTGCCGGAAGATTAGAAAAATCCAGTCCGGTCGCAGTGTTCGCACTGGCCATTCCGGACAATACGGTCTTGTCAGAACTGTCCAGAACAGTATATTTGATTTCTATCGGGCCATTTACTCCTTTCTCGAAGTCACCGGCATAATTGGAGACGCTGAAATTGATCTCCGCGACATCGCCCTCAAATACCTGGACATAGCCCGTTTCCCCATAAGGCAGTTCACAACTGCATTCAGATGGATTCTTCAGGCTTACGCTGCCGGGAACAGCCGTAAAGACAAATTTATTGGTGCTGAATTCCTTTGTTTCGCCAGTGGAGTCAACCACTTTCACGTTCACACCGAACGACCAATCCCATGAACTGACTTTACCGGCTGGCAGACAGATATGGAATCTGCCGCCCTCTTCGAGCTTGACATCTCCGGACTGTTCATCTTTCAGGCCGGATGTGCTGAATGTCACTTTGGCATTTGTCAGTGAATGTCCCGAATACGCCTTGATGACCCCACTCACATTCACCGTGTCGCCATACATATAGAAAGTATTGTCCTTGTCGAAGGTCAGGTCAAAATTCGGCAGGACAAAATCATCCACCCTGACAGACTGGAGGCCGACCATACTGTCATCGGCCCAAACCTCAATGGAGAAAATGCCATTTCGGGACTGACGTGGCAGGTGGAAAGTTCCGGCCGCGGAGCCGAACTTATTGACTGTCAAAGTTCTTTCCTCTATTTTTTTATTATCTGGGCCGAGCAGTTTCACCTGAAGCTGCCTTCCTTCCGGCAATGTTTTGAGCTGTCCGTACGGATTCCCGCTATAGGCAATCACCTTGAATTGAAGAGTCTCGTCAGGGTTGAACGCAGCCCTGTCGACCAGAACCTCGGCAAAATCGGTTTCCCGTGAATAGACGTCAGATTCTGCAAATCGGTCAGAGTAGTAGTACAGGGTGTTCGAAAGATGAACCATTCCGTCCTTGTCCACATATTTCAGCTGGACATAAGAACGGTCCGTCACAAAGCCGGCAGGCAATGCGGTGAAACCGTTCATACTGAATCCTTCGAGGTGATTTATCTCCTTGTCATTCTTCGCATCCCTCACGACGATATCCGCCTTCTCCACAGGCCTTCCTGTCAGATAGTCAGCGGCATATATTGACAGACTCTTTGAATCCTGCCGCCATACAGCCGAGACTGAATATTTATCCAATCGACCACTATGTTCATCTTCGATGCCGTCTGCCTTCACCTTGATGACATAGTTGCCGTCATTGAAGGCAGGCAATCTGCATTCCAGTGTATCGAGCGCACAATATCTGCGTTTCGGATTGTCAACCGTAGCGCTGCACACGGTCCCCTTTCCCTCTTTCGATTTCTCCGGATACTCCACGGACAGTCTGACACGGTCAATGTTGCGGCCATATATCTTGACAAGTCCTTCTGTCATCTGGACTTGCATGGCTTTCCCATCCATTTTCTCGATAAGGGACTCCGCAGTATCGACATTGGCAAGCAGTCCGGCATCGATGCCATTCAGTTTTGAGCGCCTCTTCTCGAACGAGACGCACTCTTCGCGCAATGCCTTGAATTCAGTTTCCGGAGTCCGGTTATTGCCATACAGTCCGTTGAATCTTCTCTCCAGAATCACTGCCTCTCCGAGAAGAGCGGCACCCTTGCCCTTGTACTTTTCCACGAACTTGCCGGCCACATCAAGCCCGCTGCTTGAAGCAACGTCCAGATAGTCCAGAATGGCGATTTCCGGATAGTCGCCGCCGATATATTCAGCCAGAAGGTCTCTGCCCGGACATACGGACACCCCGCTGCCGGACGTTGTCATCGCCGAGACGCACCAGAGCACGAATTCATAGTCATTGTCGATATATTCCAGAAGGACATCGGCCACCATATTGTACGGGCTGCGGCCATATTTCAGATATTCCTCATAGAACCGGGTGTTGTGGCCCTTTTCAAGCCGTTTGCGGTTGTCCTTGGCAAATTCGGCATAATATCCGGCATTCTGATAGCTCTGATTCTTGCTGAACCAGAACGTCAGTATCGGTTCATCGAAAGACTCCACACCGGCCTTGAATTCATCCTTTGCCACTGTACGGTCTTTCCAGTTGATCATTGCCCTGACATCCACAGCCTTCGCGGAGGCATCATAATAATCCCACGCCAGGCGTCTGGACATTGCCTCTTTCTTGATCTGTTCCAGGACTTCGAGCTGTTTCTTCGGCCTGTCCGAATCAATGTATGACTGGTAATCCTTCCACAAAGAAGTGAGGACATGGCCGTCCTTGTCCTGCGCGTTTGCGCCAAAGGCTGCGGACAAGGTCAATATTGCGACGGTAAGTAATGATTTGAACTTCATAATTTTTGGAAATATGGAACTGCTTCTGACACAACATATGTGCTGCCGCCGATATATATCAAAGGTAATGCCATTCCTTCAGCCTCTGACAAAGCGCGCGCGCAGGCAGTCCTGACATCAGGTTCGCAGATGGTCCTGCAGCGGCCTCCAAGGGCAAGATAACGCCTCCGGGCCTCTTCTGCGGGCATTGCGCGATGATTTGCCGCATTGGTGAATATGACAAGTGCCTCTTCCGGAATCATTGACAGAACGGCATCCACATCCTTGTCAGCGACAGAGCCGTACACCATCACCAGGCCGCGCCCCGACGGGTTGGCATCCGATGGTGCGGCAAGCCTTCTGAGCTGCGCGAAATTGTATTTCAGGCCGTGGGCATTGTGGCCGATGTCACATATCACCTCCGGGTCGGTGCAGAGCCTCTCCCAGCGCCCGTGGAAACCGGTCCGCGAGGCGGTGTGGATGATGGCATCGATGTCAGTGCCGGTCAGGGAGCCGCCGAGCGCGGTGATGACGGTCTGCAGGTTCTTTTCCTGGTAACAGCCCTGCAGGTCCATCCCCGCAAGGATGTCGCCGAAGCCGTCGATACGGGCGCATTTGTCTGCAAAAACCAGTTCAGGCTGCTCTGCAAGGCTCATATTGGTATATTTGAACTTTCTCTGGAACACCTCGTCAGTCTCCGGTCCGGACTCCCCTATGACAGCGCGAACACCCGGTTTGATGATACCGGCCTTCTCGAAGGCGATTTCAGGCAGGGTGTTTCCGAGCAGGTCGCAATGGTCCAGGCCTATATTGGTGATGACGCTCATCTCGGGCGTGATTATGTTGGTGCTGTCCATCCTGCCGCCCAGCCCTGTCTCGATGACGGCGACATCGACCTTCTGCCGGGCGAACCAGTCAAAGGCCATCATTGTCGTTATCTCGAAGAACGACAGGTCCAGGTGCTCGAATGTATCTTTCCATGCCGTGATGAAGGCCCACACGTCCTCTTCCGGGATCAGACCTTCCCCGATTATCCTTATCCTCTCCCTGAAATCAAGTATGTGCGGAGACGTGTAAAGGCCGGTGCGGAGCCCTCTGGAGGCCATCACGGACGCGATCATATTGCTCACAGAACCCTTCCCGTTCGTGCCTGCGACGTGGATTGTGCGGTACTTGCGGTGCGGATGACCGGCAAGGGAATCAAAGAACTCCATCCTGTCCAGACCGGGCTTGAACGCCTCTTTTCCGGCCGACTGGAATGACTTGAAACGGGAGAACAGGGCCTCCGTCATTTCCTGATATGCTGATTCGCTGAAGTCTTTCATAGTATATAAAGAGCCTGTTTTGTAATGGTTTATTTAAGATTTTATAAAATATTTTTCAGATATTTTGATAGGATGTTGAAGGAGCGATGGGGTGCCATTGTGACTGAAAACATACTGAAAAAATAGCAAAAAAGATATGTAAAAGAAAAATGTAATCATCACAAAACAGGCTCTTTGCTTTGAACGAAAAACAAATTTACTTATTTTTACGGAAGTTTTAGGAAAATTTATGACCAGCAGCGAAGCATTATACTCGTTTTACGACATTGACGGCGTCAGGATGGAATCCACACCGGCACAGATGCTGGACGAATGTTCGGCAGAGCCTCATGGAGGGACCGTGTCCGGAGCAGTGATTGCCGACGAGACCGTCGATCCCGTGCCGGGAAGGGCAATATTTTCACGCGACAAGGTGGAGGAATACCTTGCCGGGATAATGGACCTCAAGGCGGATGTCAGGCGGTTCGAGTTCGCCTGGGCAGACAGCTTCGCCAGGCAGCGCATCGCAATCGCCCTGATCGACGAGATATGGAAGGACGGTTCATTCCGTCTTCAGGACCTGCAGCCTATGCTCCGGTGGCGCTGGGACAGTCGCGGGATAGGCTCTATGGCAGCATATTACGCCAGCGCCGAGGCTGCATCCGAATACATCTATGATCTCGGAATCACGCTCGACGGGTATGAATATGAACCATCGGAAGGCGAGAACAGATTTGCCCTGACATTTCCGGATTCCAAACCGCGCAGATGCCCCTCAAGCGCAGCACCCGACCCGTCAGACTGGCTCATTTACGTGCCGTTCGACAGCTGTCAGTTCCGCCTGGGAGCATCTCTTCTGTCCAAGGCGGCAGGCAGCAACGGCGACATCGCACCAGAAGTGGACGACGCCGATTATTTCATGGACTGCTATGAGGTAGTGAGGGAACTTGTCGAGGACGGAATCGTCACTGCCGGCATCACTGTCGGAGACGGCGGCCTCGCGACAGCGGCATACCGGTTCTGCGACAAATGCGGGTGCAAACTCAACATCACCGGCATCTCATCCTCATACGAAGAGAAAAACAACATCCGGATACTGTTCTCCGAAGTGCCGGGAGTCATCATCCAGATCCACGACATCGACTATGACTACGTGGACTCGCAGCTCCTGCTCCAGGACATCGCATACTACACCATCGGCCGTCCGGACACCGCCTCGCGCGGCATCTCGGTCGTGAACACAGGCAAGCCGGCCATCAGCAGCATCCTTGCTTCACTGATGACCCAGGCTTCCGAAGGTGAGGATTAAATCAGACCCTTACAGTAACTTAGCCGCGATCTCCGAGAGCTCGCTCCTCTCTCCCTTGCGAAGATTGACATGCTCGAACAGGGCCTGTCCCGTCATCTTGTCGGACAGGTGTGTAAGGCCATTCGACCACTGGTCCAGATAAGGCTGGTCGATCTGCATGATGTCGCCCGTGAAGACTATCTTGGTGCCTTCTCCGGCCCTTGTGATGATGGTCTTGACCTCGTGAGGAGTGAGGTTCTGTGCCTCGTCGATGATGAAGAACACCTTGCCCAGACTGCGGCCGCGGATATATGCCAGCGGGGAGATGAAGAGTTTCTCCTCCTTGATCATCGCCTCTATCTTGAGGGCCTGCCTGCTGCCCGGCTTGAACGCGCTCTTGATGACGGCAAGGTTGTCCATGAGCGGCTGCACATACGGACTCATCTTGGATTTCTGGTCGCCAGGAAGGAAACCAATCTCCTGGTTGCCGAGAATCACGGTCGGGCGTGAAAGGATGATCTGGTCATATTCGTGCTCGAGTTCGAGAGCCGACGCAAGGGCCAGAAGGGTCTTTCCCGTACCTGCCCCGCCTGTCAGGCTGACAAGTTTGATCTTCGGATTGAGGCAGGCATCGAGGGCAAAGCGCTGTTCCTCATTGCGCGGCGAGATACCATACGCATATCTGTCCTTGACCAGCACAATCCTGCCCTGGGCGTCATCATAACGGGCTGTCGTGATGGCATGGCTGCCCGGCCAGCGGAACTTGTAGAGCTGGTTGGGACGCGGCTCGTCCTTGACGGCATCTTTCCAGTCAATGGAGGTCGTAGGGCCGTAATTGAGGTCCTGAAGCACTTCAGCGGGCACATTGTCCAGAATCTGCACTTCCTTGAGACTGGTCTCGACCTTCTCTTCCTCGATATGGTCGGTCATATAGTCCTGCACTTCCATGCCGACAGCCTTGGCCTTCATCCTCATATTGATATCCTTCGTGATGAGGGCGGTGAAGCGTCCCGGGTTGTTGTCCCTGACCCACATCGCTGTCGAAATGATGCGGTGGTCCTGTATGTCGTCCTTGAAACAATCCTGAAGGGCCTCCGGGAACGGATGGTTGAGTTCTATCTTGATGTTGCCCAGCCCCTTGCCGATCGGTACACCGGCCTTGCCGAACGGTTTGCCGGCAGCCAGCTTGTCCACCGTGCGGACAAAACCACGGGCATTGTAGGCAAGCGCGTCATTGCCTTTCTTGAACTTGTCCAGCTCTTCCATAACGGCCATCGGGATGACGATGTCGTTGTCCTGGAATTTGCGTATTGCCTTGTAGTCGTGGAGGATGATGTTGGTGTCCAGCACAAAGATTTTTGGATTTTTGCCCATTTTGTGTCAAAAATTAATGGTTGTCACGCAAATATACCTAAAATAAAGTGTAAAATGTACTTTTTTGTTGTAAATTCGCGCCGGAATTTTCCGGACGGTGAAAATTCTTAACTGATTGAAATTACAAACGTTTAATTAGGATAACAAAAAAGACAATGGCAGAAATTAAGAAAAGAGTCTATCGCTTCGGTGGAAAGCATGCCGAAGGAGACGGTAAGATGAGAGAGCTCCTTGGTGGAAAGGGCGCCAACCTCGCTGAGATGTGCCTTCTCGGCATTCCGGTACCAGCAGGTTTCACAATCACGACAGAATGTTGTACTGAATATTACGAACTCGGCGGCGGTTACACAGACCAGCTCCGCGCAGACGTTGCAGAGGCCCTCAAGGCTACAGAGGCTATCATGGGCATGAAATTCGGTGATCCGAAGAACCCTCTCCTCGTAAGCTGCCGTTCAGGTGCCAGAAGCTCCATGCCCGGCATGATGGACACCATCCTCAACATCGGTCTCTGTTCAGCCACTATCCCTGGCATGATCGAGAAGACTCAGAATCCTCGTTTCGTGTATGACGCATACCGCCGTCTCATCATGATGTACTCAGACGTTGTCATGGAGAAGGCAGAGGGTATCGAGCCGGAAGACGGCAAGGCAATCCGCCAGCAGCTCGACAAGATGATGGAAGACCTCAAGGAGTCAAAGGGCTACAAGTCAGATACAGAGATCACGGCAGACGAGCTCAAGGCTCTCGCCGAGGCATTCAAGGTACGCATCAAGGAAGTTCTCGGTGTCGAGTTCCCTGACACAGCAGAGGCTCAGCTCTGGGGTTCGATCGGCGGTGTGTTCAAGTCCTGGAACGGCAAGCGCGCCATCAAGTACCGTCAGATCGAAGGTATTCCTGATGACTGGGGCACAGCAGTCAACGTCCAGTCAATGGTATTCGGAAACATGGGCGAGACATCCGCTACAGGTGTGGCCTTCAGCCGCAACCCTGCAAACGGTGACAACAAGTTCTACGGCGAGTGGCTTATCAACGCCCAGGGCGAGGACGTAGTTGCCGGTATCCGCACACCTAACCCTCTCAACAACGCGACCAAGAGCCCTCAGAACCAGCACCTCACTTCTCTCGAGGACGCCATGCCTGAGGTTTACAGTGAGCTTGACGCCATCCGTCTCCACCTTGAGGAGCACTTCAACGATATGCAGGACATCGAGTTCACCATCCAGGAAGGCAAACTCTGGATGCTCCAGTGCCGCATCGGCAAGAGAACAGGTCTGGCAGCCCTCAACATGGCAATGGACATGCTCGAGGAAGGCATGATCGACGAGAAGACCGCCGTTATGCGCGTTTCCCCTGCACAGCTTGACGAAATACTTCACCCTATCCTCGACCCTTCATCAGAGAAGAAGGCTGAGGTTATCGCTCACGGTCTCCCTGCATCTCCGGGTGGAGCTGTCGGAACCATCGTATTCTCCAACGCTGACGCAGTCGCTGCAGCGGCAAACGGCAAGAAGGTCATCCTCGTCCGCGAAGAGACCTCTCCAGAGGATGTCGAGGGCATGCGCGCAGCAGCCGGTATCCTCACCCAGAAGGGCGGCATGACCTCACACGCTGCACTCGTTGCACGCGGATGGGGCAAGTGCTGTATCGTAGGTTGCGAAGACATGAAGATCGACCTCGAGAAGAAGGAAGTATGGTTCAAGGGCTCGGAGAAGCGCTATCACGAAGGTGACGCATTCTCCCTCAACGGAGCCAAGGGTGCTGTCTATGCAGTGGCTCTCGACACCATGGACGCTTCCGACAACCCGCGTTTCGTGAAGTTCATGGGCATCGCAGACAAGTTCCGCAAGCTCGGTGTACGCACCAATGCTGATACTCCTGAGGACGCAGCACGCGCACTCTCATTCGGCGCTGAAGGCATCGGTCTGTTCCGTATCGAGCACATGTTCTACGGCAAGAACAGCGAGACTCCTCTCAGCAAGCTCCGCAAGATGATCCTTTCCAAGACTGACGACGAGCGCAGGGCAGCCCTTGCAGAGCTCGAGCCGTTCATGAAGGCAGCAGTCAAGGGTACAATGAAGGTTATGGACGGCAAGGAAGTCACTTTCCGTCTCCTCGACCCACCTCTCCACGAGTTCGTTCCTACTGCACACGACAAGAAGGAAGAGCTTGCCAACGAGCTCCACATCACTGAGGCAGACATCGACAAGCGCGGCGAGGCTCTCCACGAGGTCAACCCTATGATGGGTCACCGCGGAGTGCGTCTCCACATCACATACCCAATGATTTCCGAGACTCAGTTCCGCGCCATCTTCACAGCTGCCGCAGAACTCCAGAAGGAAGGATATCACCCGATGCCGGAGATCATGGTCCCTGTTACCATCTCAGAGCGTGAGATCAAGTTCCAGAAGGCCATCTGCGAGAAGATCAAGGCAGAGGTCGAGGCCGCTACCCGCGAGTTCCTCACCTACAAGTTCGGTACTATGATCGAGATCCCTCGCGCAGCCCTCACAGCTGACCGCATGGCCCGCACAGCCGAGTTCTTCAGCTTCGGTACCAACGACCTTACCCAGATGACATTCGGATTCAGCCGCGACGACGTCAGCACATTCATGGGCGACTACCTCGGCAACAAGATCCTCGACGCAGACCCGTTCAAGACTCTCGACCAGAAGTCAGTCGGCAAGCTCGTCAACTACGCAGTCACAGAAGGACGCGCAACCCGCGAGACCCTCAAGTGCGGTATCTGCGGTGAGCACGGCGGTGACCCTGCATCAGTTGAGTTCTGCCACAAGATCGGCCTCAACTACGTAAGCTGCTCACCATTCCGCGTTCCTATCGCACGCCTTGCAGCGGCCCAGGCAGCCATCAAGAACGATAAATAATTTTTCAATATCAAAAAAGGGCGGTCCCAATCGTGACCGCCCTTTTTTGATATTAAAATTAATCTACAGGCCCCAGTCAGATGCGTTGTATGTGGATTTCGGAGCGTTAGGGACGTTCGGGAAGTAGGTGAACCCTGTCAGTTTCTCGAGGTCTGCGATGCTCATCAGTTCCCTGCTGGTAGGCTTCTGGCCCTTGAGCGAGTTGGTGTGGGAGCGGACGAAGGCTACGCACTGAAGTTCGGATGCGGAGCAGTCGGTCACCTTCTTGCCACTTGTGCCCTTCTTGGTGCGGAGGACTGCGTAGTAGAACATCGTCGGCATATCCACGTCCGAGCGGCCGCCGAACTCGATGGTCTTAGGAGAGACAGTATTTCCATATCCATCAGTATATTTCTCGAAATAGCAGCCTACAACCTCGTAGAGCGTATCTCTGACCACTCTCGTATCAATATAATCTTCCAGCAGATTCCATCCACCGCCGCCGGTATTGAAGCCAGAAGAGAGCTGCGGTGCGATGTTGGTGTAATAGAACACCTGCTTGTTGGCCTCGCTGCAGCATGTCCTCTCCGCCGAGCCCAGCATGTGACCCTTGTTGCATCCGCCGCCCGTGGATTTGGAAGAATACTGGATCGAGCCCGGAATGTCCGGATCGCGTCCATACGCATCTGTGCGGCCCGTACTGCCCACATAGCAGTCGTGACGGGGAGCCGCAACCCAGAGCGGGCAATGATGCTCGGCGCTGTAACATACCGTGTAATTGCGCACCTGGCGGTTGTTCATCTTGAACTGGTGGTATGCATAATAGACGTCGCTGTCACCATCATCGACACCGTTGCCGTCAGCGTCGTTGATGGCAGGAAGTTCGAACCAGCGATACTTGCCGTAATTGTGCTGCTGGTCGTCGCCATGGTCATCGTCATCATCATCGTCGTCCTCATCGTCATCGTCGTCCTCATCATCGCCGTGGTCATCACCGGTGCCGGAGCCGCCCTCGCCACCATACCATACGGTTATGGCGTAGATTCTTGCGCAAGCAGAAGCCCTGACAAACAACTGATAATGACCACCTTCCACATCAATCGCAGTCTTCATACCGGAACTTGTGACCTGCTGGAATATGCCTGCAGCCTGTGAAGAACCAGCCTCGGAACAGAGATAATATTCATCCTTGAAACTGTATCCCTCGCCTATTTCGATCTCGATCTTGCGGATAGGCTTGTCAAATTTCGGCGTACCGATATAGGCAACCTTGTTGGAATTGATCTGGAAGAAACAGTTGTATGCACAGATGGTCCATGTGCCGCTGGCATTGGTGTATTTCTGCGGGCTGTCATAGCCGGCCACATATTTCTTGGCCTCGTCCACGTTCTCGAACTCATCAAAACAAAGGCTTGCCTCGTACACTTCTTCCTCGTCAGGTGGAACTACCGGCGGAACAATAAAGGTATCTACAGGAGGATTGACATCGGTCGTATCCGGCTTCCGGTCGTCCGGTTTCTGTGGTTTGATGTCGGGACCGCACGAAAACAGAGTCAGCAGCGCGGCCGTAAAAAGTGCAGGAATAATGTATTTCTTCATTTCAAAATCATTGGGGGATGGCAAAGGTAACAAAATTTTGCTAAATTTGGGGAATTGAATACCTGACCACAGGCCCAAACTGCCAACACCGTATGAAAACACTGAAATTATTGGCATCGATGGCCATTGCCGCCATTGCATGCAGTCCCGTCAAGACCAATCAGAACGGCATCACCGTAAAGGCCCGGAACGGAGACAAAGTACGCATCGAAGTAGTCACAGACCAGATCATCCATGTTTGCGCCGTGCCCGGGAAGGCAAGATTCACCGAAGGCAAATCATTGATGGCCGTGCCGTATCAGTGCACCGGAGACTTCACTGTTTCTGAGGATGACAGCGCCGTCACCGTGTCCACGTCCAGGCTCAATGTCATTGTGGACAAGACCGCCGGGACCGTCACATACACCGACCCGGAAGGCAAGGTCATCACAAACGAGCATTGCAGGGAATTCGCCCCGATCGAGGTGGAAGGCACCAGGGCATGGACAGTCCGCCAGGTGTTCGACTCTCCTGACGACGAGGCATTCTACGGTCTCGGGCAGCACCAGGCCGACGAGTGGAACTACAAGGGCCGCAACGAGGAACTGTACCAGTACAACACCAAGATCAGCGTGCCTTTCATCGTGTCCAGCAGACGTTACGGCATCCTCTGGGACAGCAACAGTTTCTGCCGCTGGGGCGACCCGCGCGATTATGCATCCATCGGCGACGTGTTCACTCTATATGACAAAGATGGCGTGGAAGGTGCCTTGACAGGCACATACACCCCGGCCAGTGGAGAGCCGCTGGTCCGCAGGGAGACCGCCCTGGAGCAGGAATTCCTCATCACGCCCGAGTGCGAGAAGGTCCGCAATGCTCCGGACTTCAATTTCTACGGTTCGTCAGTCGTCTTCGAAGGCGAGATCGAGCCTTCACAGTCGGGACTGTTCCACTTCTATATATATTATGCCGGCTATACAAAGGTCTTCCTTGACGGCAAGGCAGTGACCCCGGAGATATGGCGCACCGCCTGGAATCCGAACGGACGCAAGTTCGAGGCCAGTCTGGAGGCCGGGAAGAGAGTGCCGGTCCGCATCGAATGGGCACCGGACGGCGGGGTAAGCTACTGCGCCCTTCGCGTGCTCTCCCCTGTCGACCCTCAGCAGCAGGGGCGCATGTCCTGGTGGGGCGAGATGCAGGACCAGATTGATTATTATTTCATTGACGGCGAGGACATTGACGAAGTCATAAAAGGTTACCGCACCATTACCGGCAAGGCACAGATAATGCCGAAATGGGTGTTGGGATACTGGCAGAGCAGGGAGCGCTACCGCAATTCCGACGAGATTGTGGGCACCATCTCCGAGTTCCGCAGGCGCGGCATTCCGGTGGACAACATTGTCCTTGACTGGCAGTACTGGAAGGATGACCAGTGGGGCAGCCATGCTTTCGACGAGACCCGTTTCCCTGACCCGAAGGCGATGGTGGACAGTGTCCATGCACTTGACGGCCGGTTCATGATCAGCGTATGGCCTAAATTCTACACAGGCACGCAGCATTATGACGAGCTGGACGCAAACGGATGGATCTACCAGACGGCGATACGCGACACTGTCCGTGACTGGCTCGGCTACATGCAGTCATTCTACGATGCATACGCCCCGGGGGCCAGGAAGATGTTCTGGGACCAGATGTACAGGACCCTCTACCCTGTCGGCGTGGACGCATGGTGGATGGATGCCAGCGAGCCTAACATACACGACTGCACCGACATGGATTACCGCAAGGCGATGTGCGGCCCTACCGCGCTCGGTCCAAGCACGCAATACTTCAACGCATACGCCCTGATGAACGCACAGGCCATATATGAAGGCCAGCGCAGCATCGACAACAGGCGCGTCTTCCTGCTCACCAGGAACGGTTTTGCAGGCCTGCAGCGCTACTCCACCGCCTCGTGGAGCGGCGACATCGGCACCCGCTGGGAAGACATGAAGGCCCAGATCAGTGCCGGTCTGAACTACTCAATATCGGGCATCCCATTCTGGGGCCAGGACATCGGCGGATTCAGCGTGGAGAACAGGTTTGTCGCCGCACAGCAGATGTTCGACTACACCGGCAAGGTCAGCGAAGACCTGAAGGAATGGCGCGAGCTCAATGCCCGCTGGCATGAATGGGGCATTTTCTGCCCTCTCTACCGAGCCCACGGCCAATGGCCGCTGCGCGAACCGTGGAACATCGCTCCTGAAGGCGACCCTGCCTACCAGGCCATCGTGGATGCCGACAATCTGCGATACAGACTGCTTCCTTACATATATTCGCTTACCGCACGTGTCCATTTCGACGACTACACAATCATGCGCCCGCTCGTGATGGACTTCACCGACGACCTGACAGCCCGGAACATATCCGACGAATTCCTGTTCGGAGACGCGTTCCTGGTATGCCCTGTATATGAATACAAGGCACGCAGCCGCGAGGTTTATCTGCCTGAGGGAACATGGTATGACTTCAATGACAATTACAAGCCAGTCCAGGGCAACAATACCGTCAGCGCCCCTGCACCATACGGACAGATTCCGCTCTATATACGTGAAGGCCAGATAGTTCCAACAGGTCCGACAGTCCAGAGCACTGCCCACACAGAAGGCTGCAACATCATTTTCCGCGTATTTGCGGGCAAGGACGCCGAGTTCTGCCTGTACGAGGATGACGGCCTTACATACGATTACGAGAACGGTGAATACACCAGGATTCCGGTAAATTGGGACGAGGCCGGGAAGACCTTCACGATAGGTGCAAGGGAAGGCGCGTTCGAAGAGATGGTCCCTGAACGCCATTTCCTTGTCAACCTCATAGGGAATGGTGTCAACACCCTTTCAGAACCGATAACCTATACAGGCGAGCCTGTCACGATCAAATTTTAGTATATGAGATATATTTCAATTATTGCCGCAGCGCTGATGCTGTGCTGCTGCACTGCGGAGTCACCGCGCGTCGTGGAAGACTTCAACTTTGATTGGAGATTCACTCTCGGAGACGACGCCTCGTTCGCGCAGGCAGATTTCGATGACTCCGGGTGGCGCGGGCTCCATCTCCCCCACGACTGGTCCATCGAGGGCGAATTCTCTGCCGACAATCCTTCCACGCCCGGTGGAGGCGCCCTTCCGGGCGGCATAGGCTGGTACAGAAAGACCTTCGAGACCCCGAAAGGGACCGACTCTTCACGCAAGGTCTATCTCGAATTTGACGGAGTGTTCATGAACAGCACCGTCTATGTGAACGGCAAGGAAGTGGGCACCAGGCCATACGGGTACAGTTCATTCAGTTACGATATCACGGACGTGCTCAACCCATCCGGCAAGGACAACCTCGTGGCCGTGCGCTGCGACAATGCAGACCAGCCCAATTCCCGCTGGTACGCCGGGTGCGGCATATACCGCGACGTGCGCCTGGTCCAGGTGGACGAGTCCCATGTGGCCTATAACGGTGTCTATGTCACCACACCGTCAGTCAGTGCCGAAAAGGCAAGTGTGCATGTCGAGGCCACTGTCGAAGGCGATGCTGCGGGCAAGGTGGCCTTCAAGATCGTCGATGCGGAAGGCCGTCGGGAAGCCTTCGCCGAAGGCCGTCAGGAAGGCGGCGTCTGGTCGGCTGACCTCACGATAGACAATCCGCATCTCTGGGACATCGACGACACATATCAGTACAGCATAATCACTTACGTACTGGGAGAGAAGAAGATTCACGATGCTTGCGTTCAGAAGTTCGGCGTACGCACGGCCACATTCGACATCGAGAAAGGATTCTTTCTCAATGGAAGGCCGGTCAAACTGCTCGGCGTGTGCCTCCACCACGATATGGGATGTCTGGGCACTGCCGTGCATACACGCGCCCTGGAGCGCGAACTGGGCATCCTCAAGGAAATGGGATGCAACGCCATCCGCACCTCGCACAACCCTCCGGCACCCCAGCTGCTGGATCTCTGCGATGATATGGGATTCCTGGTGATCGACGAGGCCATGGACATGTGGCGCAAGAAGAAAACTCAGTTCGACTATGCCCGATTCTTCGACGAGTGGCACCAGGCCGACGTGCAGGACTTCGTCAGGCGTGACCGCAACCATCCGTGCGTCATAATGTGGAGCATAGGCAACGAGATCCTGGAGCAGTGGGACAGCAACGAAGACGACGATCCGGACCTGTCAGCGGAGCAGGCCAATCTGCTGATGAACTTCATCAAGACCCTGCCTCAATACCAGAGTGGCAAAGAAAGCCCCCAGATGGTGCTGACACGGCACATGGCCGACCTCGTGCGCGAGCTTGACACCACCAGACCGATAACCTCGGGCTGCAACGAGACCCAGCCGTACAACAACCTCCTGAAGAGCGGCGCTCTCGACGTGTACGGGTTCAACTACCACACCTGGGACTATGACAAGGTGCGCGAATGGTATCCCGACAAGCCCCTCTACGGTTCCGAGACAGCATCCTCACTCAACACCAGAGGGTATTATCCACAGCCGTCCACAGAGATCACGAAGGAGCCTGTCGACTGGAGAGTTCCTTACGAAACTCCTCACCACCAATGCCCTGCATACGACAATATGTGCGCCCCTTGGGGCGACCTGCACGAGCACGCATGGACGATGATACGCGACCGCGACTATATGGCCGGTACATTCATCTGGACAGGTTTCGACTATCTCGGAGAGCCTACCCCGTACACCTGGCCGTCACGTTCAAGTTATTTCGGAATCGTGGATCTGGCTGGCTTCCCGAAGGACATTTATTATATGTACCAGGCAGAATGGACGGACAAGACCGTGCTGCACCTGTTCCCGCACTGGAACTGGAAGGAAGGCGACATCGTGGACATCTGGGCATATTACAACAACGCCGACGAAGTGGAACTGTTCGTCAATGGCAAGTCGGCCGGCAAGTCCCGCAAGGAGGGTGAGCGTCTCCATGCCCAGTGGCTCGGCGTTCCATACGAATTCGGGCAGATCGAGGCCGTGTCCTACAAGGACGGCAAGGAGGTTGCACGCAAGATGGTGGAAACCATCGGCGAAGGCATAAGCGATATACGTCTCACACCGGACCGCGAAGTCGTCAAGGCAGACGGCTACGACCTCTGCTATGTCACAGTGGAGGCACTCGACGCCGCTGGAAGGCCTAATCCGAAGGCGGACATGATGCTCGATTTCAGAGTCGTGGGCAATGCCGAACTGGTCGGTATCGACAACGGCGACCCTACCGCACATTATTGCCTCAAGGGCGACAGGATGCCTCTCTTTGCAGGCAAGGCCATCGCAGTGATCCGCTCTCTCAGGGGCAAGGAAGGCCCCGCTACGCTCATCGTGACAAGTGAAGAACTCAACGCAAAGATAAATATCAAATGCAAATGAAAAAAATCATCCTTTTATTTACCGCACTGACAATCAGCGCATTGGCCAGTGCCGAACTACACATTCCCACCCAGTTCGGAGACGGCATGGTGCTCCAGCAGAAGACTGACGCCGCCATCTGGGGATGGGCATCGGCCGGGTCAAAAATAACCGTCAAGACATCCTGGAACAAGAAATCCTGCTCGGCCGTCGCCGGAGAGGACGGACGCTGGGAAGTAAAGGTCGCCACTCCGGGCGCAAGCTACACACCATACACAATCCAGATCAGCGGAGACGGCACGAAGACGACAATCAATGACGTGCTCATAGGAGAAGTATGGCTCGCATCAGGCCAGTCCAATATGGAGATGCCGATGAGAGGCTTTTTCAACTGCCCTGTCGAGGGCGCGGCCGACGCCATCAGCGCCGCCCCCCTCTATGACAAGGTACGCATGTACACGGCCCTCACCGACCAGTCATACGAGCCGCGCCAGGAGATTGCAAAGACATACGGCTGGCAGAAGGCAGGCCCGGAGACAATTGCCGACATGAGTGCAGTGGCATTCTATTTCGCACGCAAGATCAACCGGATGCTGGACATTCCTGTCGGCATCGTGTCTTTCGCCTATGGCGGGGCGCGCGTGGAGAGCTGGCTTCCGGAAAAGACCCTCAGGGAGTGGAACACGGAAGACCTTTCCAAGGAGACAATCGAGGCCACACAGCACTACACCCGTCCTTTCCTGATGTACAATGCCATGGAACAGCCTCTCAAGGGCTACACAGGCAAGGGGTTCATATGGTACCAGGGGTGCTCAAACGTCGGACATCACGACGTGTTCGTCGAGAGGATGCAGGAACTTGTCCGCCAATGGCGCTCGGACTGGGGTGATGCCACCGAGGCCATGCCGTTCCTTATGGTCGAGATTGCACCTTACGTCATGGGTCCTGAAGGCGAGATAAGCAATGAATCACTTCTCCGCCAGGCCCAGCACGAGGCAGCCAAGGCAATCAAGAATTCGGGCATAATAGTCACCAACGACCTTGTGGCCCCGTATGAGCAGCACAACATCCATCCATGCAAGAAAGAGCCTGTGGGCAACCGTCTTGCCTTCCTTGCCCTCAAATACACATACGGATTTGACCGTATCGCAGCCGATTCGCCGGAGGCCATCGAGATCGTGAAGGACACGATGATGCCTGGCGGACTGGGTATCAGACTCTCAAACTGTCCTAACGGCCTTGACCGATCGATGGGCATCCAGGCCCTCGAGATAAGCGGCGCCGACAATGTATGGGTACCGGTAGAGGATGCATTCTATGACTGGAACGGACTTCTCCATGTGCGTGCTGAGGGTGTCGCCGAACCATGCCAGGTACGTTACGGATGGGGCGAGTTCAACCCGGGCAACCTCCACAACTGCGAAGGTCTCCCTGTGGCACCGTTCTGGCTCAAACTGGAGGACTAAGATTTCTTGGTGACGCTGTATAGCACGATGCCGACAGACACCGACACGTTCAGTGAATGTTTGGTGCCGTACTGTGGAATCTCGAGAGAGAAATCCGAAGCGTCCACAACAGACTGCTGTACGCCTGCAACTTCATTGCCGAAGATGTAGGCGTATTTTTTTTCTGGATCGGGCACGAAACCGTCCAGCTTGACCGAATCGACGGTCTGCTCCACACTCACGATCACATAACCCTGCCCGCGGAGCATGTCCACCACCTCGAGAGTATCGGCATGATGTTCCCATTCAACGCTGAATTCGGCGCCGAGCGCGGATTTGTGGATCTCGGCTGATGGGGGCACGGCGCAGATGCCGCAAAGAAAGACCTTGTCGATCTTGAACGAGTCAGATGTCCTGAAAGCGGACCCGACATTGTGGGCGCTCCTGATGTTGTCCAGCACCACCACGACGCCCGAAGAAGGCAACTCCCTGTACTGTTCCGCGCTGATGCGGCCCAATTCGACGTTCAGCAACTTTCTATTCCCCATTTCCTGCAGATTTTACCTTGCAAAGGTAAGAAAAATGATTAAATTTGCTTGTTAAACCCAAACATGGCGAACAATTAACAACTATACAATGAAACAGGATCTTGAAATTTTCTCCCTTATCAAGAAGGAGGAAGAACGCCAGTCAGCCGGCATCGAACTGATTGCATCGGAAAACTATGTAAGTGACCAGGTACTTGAAGCGCTTGGAAGCATCTGCACCAACAAATACGCAGAAGGCTACCCTGCAGCAAGATACTACGGCGGATGCGAGGTCGTCGACCAGATCGAGCAGCTCGCAATCGACAGGCTCAAAGCCATTTACGGGGCTGAGTATGCAAACGTCCAGCCTCATTCCGGTGCCCAGGCCAACATGGCCGTCCTGATGGCCTGCCTCAAGCCGGGCGACACATTCATGGGCCTCAACCTCTCTCACGGAGGCCACCTCACACACGGCTCACCGGTGAACATGTCAGGCATACTCTACAACGCAATCGACTACAGCCTCAACGAGGAGACCGGCCTTGTCGATTACGACCAGATGGAAGCACGCGCCCTCGAGTTCAAGCCGAAACTCATCATCGGAGGCGCATCTGCATATTCACGCGAATGGGACTATGAAAGAATGAGAGCCATCGCCGACAAGGTAGGTGCACTGCTCATGATCGACATGGCACACACCGCAGGACTCATCGCAGCAGGGCTTCTCAAGAATCCTGTCAAATATGCCCACATCGTGACATCCACTACACACAAGACACTGCGCGGCCCTCGCGGAGGCATCATCCTCATCGGCAAGGACTTCGACAACCCTTGGGGTCTCAAGACTCCTAAGGGCGTGGTCAAGAAGATGTCACAGATCATCAACTCGACAGTATTCCCCGGTGTACAGGGCGGTCCGCTCGAGCACTGCATCGCCGCCAAGGCTGTCGCATTCTACGAGGCACTCCAGCCTGAATTCGCGGAGTATCAGAAGCAGGTTATCAAGAATGCCGCAGCAATGGCAGAGGCATTCTCACGCAGAGGCTACAAGATCGTTTCCGGCGGCACAGACAACCACCTCATGCTCATCGACCTCCGCTCCAAGTTCCCTGAGGTGAGCGGAAAGATTGCCGAGAAAGAACTGGTCAAAGCAGACATCACAGTCAACAAGAATATGGTTCCGTTCGACAGCAGGACACCGTTCCAGACCTCCGGAATACGTGTCGGGACCCCTGCCATCACCTCACGCGGATTCGGTGAAAAGGACATGGAAGCAATTGTTGCCCTTATCGACGAAGTCCTTGCCAACGCTGCCAGACACCTTGACCTCATCGCCGGAACCACAGAAGAAGGCCGTGCCGAATACGAGGCAGTCCTTGCAAATGTACGCAAACAGGTCAGGATGAGAACCAACGGCATGCCACTGAACAGATATTAATCAATCAACTATAAATTTTATGAGCAAGAAGAAACAAGAAGGATACAACTGGCAGTTCTGTTCCATCGGCGGAGTGACCAGAATCAACCTCACCAGCGGAGAGGACCTCAAGCACCTCGGCGAGCTTGACCAGAAACTCTGGACCGTCCTGAGCTGTCCTACCAAGGGACTCGAATTCGAGACCAATACCCTCCAGCTTCTCGACACAGACGGAGACGGCAAGATCCGCGTTCCGGAAATCGTAGCAGCGGCAAACTGGCTCACATCCGCAATCAAGAACCCAGACCTTCTCCTCAAGAAGGAAGACCACATCGCCATGAGCGAGTTCAACACCGAGAATGAAGATGGCAGGAAACTCTATGATTCAGCCAAGCAGATTCTCACAAATCTCGGACTTGAGAAAGAGGAGATTTCCGTAGCCGACACCCAGGACAGCTGTGCAATCTTTGCAAGTTCGGCATTCAACGGAGACGGTATCATCACCGAGCTTTCCACCAAAGACGAAGAACTTCTCAAACTCATCGCTACCATCATCGCCAAGACCGGCAAGGCTACAGACCGCAGTGGCAAGGATGGCATCAATGCCGACCATATTGCCAAATTCTACGACGACCTTGCCGCATTCAGTGCATGGAAGGCAGCAGCAGAGGCCGACGAGGCTGGCATCTTCCCTTACGGAGCCGACACAGCAGCAGCACTCGCAGCCTGCGACGCCATCAAGGACAAGGTTGCCGACTATTTCATGCGTTGCAAGCTCATCAACTTCAACCCTGATGCACTCAGCGCAGTCGACATCGACATTACCAAGATTGCAGCCGTATCAGACACCAACCTTGCAGGCCAGGCCGAGGAGATAAGCAAGCAGCCTATCGCCCGCCCGTCAGCAGACGGCACACTCCCTTACGGGGCCATCAACCCTGCATGGAAAGCAGCATTCGACGCTGTCAAGACCCTTGTCCTCGACAAGGAATATGCCGGCAAGGACTGCATCACAGAGGACGAGTGGAACGCCGTGCTCGGCAAGTTCGGGGCTTTCACTGCATGGACCGGAGCAAAGGCCGGTGCTGAGGTTGAAGACCTTGGCGTGGAGGAAGTCCGCGCCATCATCGCAGCCGACAAGAAGCAGGCACTCCTCGACCTCATCGCCGAAGACAAGGCTCTCGAGGCCGAAGCTAACGGGATCGACGCCGTCGGCAAGTTCATGCTGCTCTTCAGGGACTTCTTCAAGCTCCTCAACAACTACATCACCTTCAGCGAGTTCTACAAGCGCCGTGATGACAACAGGGCCATCTTCGAGGCCGGAAAACTCTATATCGACGAGCGTTGCTGCGACCTCTGTATCCGCGTGGACAATCCGGGCGCACATGCAGGCCTTGCCGCACCTAGCGGAATGTTCCTCATCTACTGCACCTGCACATCAAAGAAGCAGGCCGGCACTATCAACATCGCCGCAGCCATGACCGCCGGTCCGATCAGGAACCTCCGCCCTGGCACCAACGGTGTATTCTATGACTGTGACGGGAACGACTGGGATGCAGTAATCACCAACGTTGTGGACAACCCTATCAGCGTCAGACAGGCATTCTGGAGCCCATACCGCAAATTAGCCAATACCATTTCCGACAAGATCACCAAGAAGGCAGAAGAAAAGGATGCCAGCGGCAACGCACTGCTCCAGTCCAAGGCTGACGGCGCGGCCAAGCAGCCGTTCGACATAGCCAAATATGCAGGCATCTTTGCAGCCGTCGGCATGGCCGTAGGTGCAATCGGCCTTGCCATCGGAAGTCTTGCAGATGCGTTGAAGGGCCTTGCATGGTGGAAATACCTTGTCATCATAGCAGCCATCATGCTCATCATCTCCGGACCGGCATGCTTCATTGCCTGGCGTAAACTCCGCAAACGCAATCTCGGACCTATCCTCAATGCAAACGGATGGGCAGTCAACTCCCCTGTCATAGTGAACGTACTCTTCGGAGGCACACTCACCAAGGTTGCAAAGTACCCTAAGATTGTTGCTAACGACCCGTTCAAGAAGAAAACACCGGCATGGGTAAAGTGCCTCATAGCCCTCATCGTTCTCGCCGGAGTATTCTGCGCACTGTACTTCACCAACACTCTCAAGTGCATCGGCCTTCCTCACGAGAAGGAGGTCCCTGCCGAGGAAATCGCTGTCGAAGAAGAGACACCTGCAGATTCACCGGAAGTAGCCGACTCCACTGCAGTCATCGAACCCGTAGCATAATCGTTGCTTTTTATATGAAAAATCCCGTCTCATTGCGAGACGGGATTTTTTTTCTATTTTTGTGATGCAAAAAGACGAATAACATGACTTCGATACCGTCATTCATATATAAGAAAAGAAACCAGTTCATCCAGATCATCTTCGTCAGCGTGTTTACGCTGGTGTTCATCCTGCTGTACAAACCCCTCAATTTCGATGCATTCAAGGTGCCGTTCATGGAGCGGTGGGGATGGTCCCGCGATGCCATCAACCTGGTCATCACATTCTGCATGACCCTCATCGGAATGGGCATCGTCGCCATCAGCAGAATCCTGATGAACAAATACACGAAAAAGCACGAGATCAGTTATCTGGCCTACATACTGTGGGTAGCGGTCGAGATTGTCGTGATGGCCATCATCTACACCATCGCATCGCACATAATCTATCCTGACGGCTCGGTACTGGACCTGTTCAGAAGCACCCTGTACAAGACAATCCTCATCCTGACGATACCTTACGTAATGACCTACGTATTCTTTATATGGCAGGAGAAGTCATCACAGCTCAAAATCCTCAAAAAGCAGATGGAGGAAGACGAGGAGGCCCTCCTCAAGACATACATCCAGATACGTGACGAGAAGGGAGAGGTGCGTCTGTCCATCCATCGCGAGAACCTGCTCTTCATCGAGGCCGAAGACAATTACGTCGGGGTGTGGTACCTCAGCAACAAGGCCGTCAAGAACATCATGGTCCGCAATACCCTGAGGAAAATCGAAGAGCAGCTGGGCGGTGACAAGATTGTCAGATGCCACCGTTCCTACATCATCAACCTCGACAAGGTCAAGGTCCTTCGCCGCGAAAAGGAAGGATTCTTCATCGAGCTCGGCATAGACAACGTGCCCGACATTCCAATCTCAAAGACATACGGAGAAGCCATTACAGCCAAGTTAATGAGACTTTAGGGGCGAAATTTTCACCCCTGAATAGAGAATTTCACCCCAAATTTGCAGATTTTCGCCCCAAAAAGCCGAAAATTTCGCCCCAAAAATTTTCTGGCCTCGATTTTTTGTCCGAAATTCGTATTGTCAAAAAATCGAGTAAAATGGAAACATATCTCAATCTCATCAACGACGCGATCATCCGTTTCTGGGACGCACCAGCGCTGAGCGACTACCACAAGGGGACTCTCTCTTGCGCGGAGATTGCGGAAAAAATAGAGAAGATACACCTTATATACGAAAAGGCCGGCATAGTCGAAGGAGACAAGGTCGCGCTGGCCGGCAAGAACTGCGCAAGATGGGCAGTGGCCTTCCTCGCGACGGTCACAAACCACAGTGTCGCAGTGCCGATCCTGAACGACTTCACACCGGACAACATCCAGGCCCTCGCCGTCCACTCCGAAAGCAAGGTGCTCTTCACCGAAAAGAAAATCTGGCGCAACATCAATCCTGATGAGATGCCAAGTCTTGTAGCCGCAGTCAATCTGGAAGACTACGAGATCCTCTATGTCAAGGACGAGGATATCCGCGGACAGGTAAGCCGCGTGGAAGAACTGTACGCAGAGAAATACCCTGAAGGACTCAAACCGTCTGACATCGATTATCGCTGGGACAACCTCGACGCACTCACTGTCATCAACTACACATCCGGCACCACCGGTACGCCGAAAGGCATCATGCTTACAGTGCGCAACCTTTCCAGCAACATCAATTTCGGCCTGAAAGGCATCCCTGTATGTCCAGACGACACAGCAGTATCGATGCTTCCGCTGGCACACATGTACGGACTCACATTCGAGTTCCTGTACAAGTTCTGTGGAGGATGCCACATATATTTCCTCGGCAAGACACCGACACCGAGCATCCTGATGGCCGCATTCGACGAAGTCAAGCCGTACCAGATAGTGACAGTGCCGCTTGTCCTGGAAAAGATTGTCAAGACCAAGGTAATGCCGATACTCGAAAAGCGCCCTGTCAAGGTCCTGACGGCCATCCCAGGCGTCAATCGCATCATCTACAACGTCATAAGGAAGAAGGTGATGGCCGCATTCGGAGGCAAAGTCAAGGACATCATCATAGGCGGAGCAGCATTCAGCGCCCCTGTGGAAGAAGTCCTCAGGAAGGTGCACATCCCATACACAGTAGGATACGGGATGACAGAATGTGCCCCGATCATAGGCTATGAGCCTTGCAGCACCTTCGTCAAAGGTTCCTGCGGCAAGATTGTAGACAACATGGAGATCCGCGTCGCATCCAGCGACCCTCAGAACATAGTGGGCGAACTCCAGGTACACGGAGCAAACGTGATGGCGGGCTACTACAAGAACGATGAGGCCACAAAGGAAGCATTCACCGAAGACGGATGGCTCCGCACCGGAGACCTCGGAATAGTGGACAGGCACGGCAACATCTTCATCCGTGGCCGCAGCAAGTGCATGATCCTCACAGCCAACGGACAGAACATCTATCCTGAAGAGATAGAAAGCATCCTCAACTCGATGCCATACATCACCGAATCCATCATAGTCGGACGCGACAAGAACCTCGTCGCCATAGTCAGCATCGACCAGAAAGCGCTGGAAGCAGATGGCAAAAACCTCGAGGAGACTCTCGAAGCCACTCGCCGCAACCTCAACACGCAGTTGCCTGCCTACAGCCATATCGCAAAGATGGAACTCGTCAGCGGCGAATTCGTCCACACGCCGAAGAAATCCATCAAGCGCTGCCTCTACAACTAGGCAATACCGTAGAAACGTCTGATATTCATCGCTATCTCATGGGCAAGACGGGCACGTGCCTCCACACTTGCCCATGCAGTGTGCGGCGTGAAACGCAGCTTCTCGGGATGGCTGGTATGCAGCAGAGGATTATCCTCCTCGACCGGCTCATGCACGAACACATCCAGCGCTGCACCGCCTATCACATCCTCATCAACTACCCGTGCCAGCGCAGCCTCGTCCACAATGCCACCGCGCCCCATATTCACAATAATGCCTGTCGGCTTCATCAGGCGCAGTTCCCTCTCGCCTACCAGTCCGGCCGTCCTGTCATTGTATGGCGCATGCACCGAAATCACATCAGAGCGCGACATCAGTTCATCCAGCGGCACGCTCGGATAATCAGTATTGTGGGACGTCCCTGAAGTCGAATAATAAACCACCTTCATGCCGAAGGCCGCAGCAATCGCAGCCACGCGCGACCCGATCGCACCCATGCCAATCACACCGTAAGTCTTGCCGCAGAGTTCCATCCACGGCACAGTCACATCCGTGAAGCACCCGCTGCGTGAATACTCACCGGACTTCACACGCCCATCCAGCAGCGGAGCATTCCCCACCAGCGACAGCACATGCGTAAAAGTTCCCTGAACCACGGCATCAGTCGAATACCCGGCCACATTGCGAACCTCAATGCCACGCTCCGCACAGGCCGCAAGGTCAATATTGTTCACCCCCGTCGCAGCTTCGCACACCAGCCTCAGGCGCGGGGCACAATCCAACAGATCATCTGTCACGCGCACCTTGTTCACAATCAGCACGTCACAGTCCCCGACACACTCCTTCGCCTGCCCGGCACTCGAACTGTCATGACATACCAACTCGCCAAGACCGGCAATCTCCACGAGCGGAGTATCCCCCATCGTCGCGGCATCAAGAAATACAATCTTCATAAAAATCCATATTTTAAACCTCACACAAAGATAACGAACTTGAAAAACAAAAAAAATATTTGCATACTCCACAAATTTGACTACCTTTGCATTCCCTTTCCGACCACATCGCAAGGACTTGGAGAGTTGGCCGAGTGGTTTAAGGCGGCAGTCTTGAAAACTGTTGAGGTGAAAGCCTCCGGGGGTTCGAATCCCTCACTCTCCGCAAAGCATTAAAAATCAAAGAATCAGCAGCACGAAAGTGCTGCTGATTTTGTTTACGGACAGCCCCGTCGGGAGCTTGCTCACGTAAGGGGATGACCGGAAACAAATAGCGGCTTTAGCCGCGCAACTCTTTGGTTTTTAATCAGTTTGCAAGGGCCCCTCCGGCGAGGAGGATGGGAAAAGGCACGGCGCAGCCGTGGCTAATCCCCCAGATGCTCAACGGTCACCTCGGTGGCCGCTTTCTCTATCTATATGACCTCTTGACAGAAAGGAGGCTGATACCAATTGCCAATGCAGCGATGAGGGATATAAAGACTTGTTTCCATTCTGCAACAAACGCAATTACAGATGAAATCACGCCAATCCGGAATTGTGGTGCAGATATTGGTTTAAGAATAATTAATGCGATAATCACACTACCCACAAATAATCCCAAACAGAATACTATGGCAAGGCTCATTCTATTCTGCTTATGAATCGCCTCACTCATCCTCTTTACCTCTGCCATCTTGTCCATCTTAGCAGACAGACCAGCCAGATATGTGGTATCATCAGACAATGAAGGCCGATGACTATGGAAATATTCCCGGAGTTCGTTTTCTGTCATTTTAACTTAATTTTCAGCTTTGATCTTCCCCTTGATAAAAGGGACTTGATTGTTCCAGCTGGCATTCCCGTAATGGATACTATTTCTTTTATTGTCCTATCTTCCATATAGAACAATAAGATTACAACCTTTTCGTTTGGTGATAATGACGACATAGCATGATAGAGGTCTTGATATTTGAAGCCTTCGTCTGCCTCGGAGTCAGACTCTTGCTGCTTTGCCTCCAAGCAGTCAATGGTGCATGCTGCCTCATTTACTTTCATTGAGTCACACCATGTGTTATATGCAATTTTGAAAAGCCAAGTGGAGAATTTTGAACTTCCCCGGAAATGGTCAATGCTGATCCATGCTTTCACACTGGCTTCTTGAGCAATATCATCTGCCTTAAACGAATCGCCATTACACAAGGCAAGCAGAAACCTTCTCAATGGTTCCTGCTGCTCTTTCAATTCGAGAATGAATTGCTCCTTGGTCATTATTATTCAACCTCCTGCGCTTCTGCTTCCTCTTTGGCAATTTCAGCTGAGAATTTCTTTTTCGCAATCAAATATATCAAAAAGAAAGCGATGCCGAGGACAATGAATATCGCAGCCGTTGAATAAAAGCCCTCGATGCCATCTTCTATCAGTTCGCGCAAGATGAATCCCATCAGCAGGAACACGATTCCTATGGAGGAAAGGATTATGCCTGTTTTCATATAGGCAAAGACTTTTTCCTTGAAACCCTTAGTCGAACTTTTGATGTTTGAGAAAAAATCAGGATCAAGCTCCGCTCCGTTCTCAATGGCTTTCAGTGCGAGTTCCGTCTTCTTATCCATTTCGTGCTTCTTTGCATTACTTGTTATCCATACAATGAAACATGGAAGGACGACACAAATGAAAATCGGCATCAAGATATCTTCAAGGCCTTCTATGGCACCTGTTGTTAATAAAGTAATCATATCTGATAAATTTATATTGTTTACCTATTAGACCGGATTCTGATTGAAAAGGTTGCAACAAAATTAAATATTTTCTATCCCGGCGTCACTTCGATTGAACAAGACGAGCAGAAACATCAGGAAGTTACGGGGGCGAGGTTGCGAAGCGACGAAATCCAGGAGAGTGAGTCAATTTGCTTTATTAACGGTTCGCCACTCTATTCAATCGCCTCTACCAGCTGGTCGCAGATGGCCTGCATGCCCTTGACGGAAGGGTGTCCATTCTGCTTTTCGATGTCATGGAGCTCAATGAGCTGCACTTTACAGTGCTTGCAGACCTTGCGGAACGACTCGTTGACCTCTTCTTTCAGTTCGGAGTTGAGGATCACATATACCTTGGCCTTCGGATAGATTCTGGCAAGACCGCCCAGCATATAGGCGATCGCCGGGCGAAGGGCGTTGCAGTCCTCCTTTGAGATGTGAGAGTATTTGTATTTGCCGATCGGCGAGTTGGCCCACGCATCGTTGGTGCCGCCGAACACAAAGATTATGTCAGGATTGCCAAGCTTCCACAGACGGGAGTTGAATGACGACCTGTACATGTTCCAGCCGCCATAACTTATGTTGCACACGGTCGAGCCGCCCCAGGAATCATTCACTTCCAGTTCATAACCCATTGCCTCGTTGTAAAGGCTCCACCAGGTCTGGCCCACCTCAGCGACGTCATTGTGCGCATCGGGATAGAACGGAGCCTGGCCATCAGGGTTGAATCCCTGGAAGGTCGAATACGAATCACCCAGAATGGAGACTTTCTTTGTCTGTGCATTCACTGACATTGCGGCAAGTGCCACGATTACGGCGCCGAATACAATCTTTCTCATATTTTAAGAACCTGTTTTGAAGTTTAAATTGTCACAAGTTGTCAAATGCAGTCTCCAGCGGAGGCCAGACCAGACAACCGTCCACAACACTTGCAGTCTTGACGGGATGTGAGGCCGGGAGAAGGGACGTGCGGCGGCCTTCAACGACAATGCGTCCTTCAGCCATCCACTGAAGCGCCTGAGGGAAAATCAGATGCTCCATGTCGTGAATCTTCTCCTCGAGCTCATCCTGCGTACCCTGAACGGGCACTGCAGCCTGGATGATGATTGGTCCGCCATCCAGGACAGGATTCACGAGGTGGACAGAACAGCCTGCGACTTTCACTCCGTACCCGTAGGCGTCCGCGATGCCGGTTCCTCCCGTGAAACTCGGCAGAATGGCCGGGTGAAGATTGATGATCCTGTCCGGATATGCATCAAGAAACAGCTGGCTCATTATCCTCATCCAGCCGGCAAGTGCAATGGTATCCACATCGTAGCGTGCGAGCGCCTTCAGGACCATCGCGTCGTATTCTTCCCTCACAGCAATGCCTTTGGAAGGGATGACCTCAACAGGGATTCCGAGTTTTTCGCCCCTTGCGATCACGCCGGCATTCACCCTGTTGGTGACAATCACGGCCACTTCTGCATTCAATGCCCCGGAGCGTGTGGCCTCCACAATCGCCTGGGCATTGGTTCCGTTCAATGATGCCAATATTGCAAGTCTCATAGATGCTTGTCTGATTGTGATCGAAATTTTACTTGGCCATGAACGAGAGGGATGTCAATTCTTTCTTCTTGCTGCGGGCAAGAGACTCGTTTCCGCCGCCGGAATAAAAACGGATATGTCTGTCTATTCCTTTGAACGCCAGATTACCCTTGACCCCATTACGCCCGGAATCCTCGACAAAATAAACCGTAGAGTCATTGACTGATTTTGCTGAATAGTAGCCGGAGACCTTTTCATACCAGTTTCCCTGCCATTCTTCTCCATAATAGCCGCCATTATCACTCACGAAAAGCCACGATGAGCGGTATTTGCCCAACATATTCATCTCTGTCCTGAACAGCCAGGTACCCATCAGCAGATCCTTGGTTTCCGCCTTGCGATACTGCACGGTCGCAAAGTCATACAATGACCTGACCACCAGAACGCTGTCGCCGGGGAACTCCACTATCAGCGTGGTGGAATCATTGTCGGCAAGGAACAGAGTGTCACCATGGACTCTGTACGGAGTCTTGCCCTTGCAGTTGATGACAGTGAGCGAATCATCTGCAAAAGCATATGTGAAATATTTGTTCGGGTCCTTTTCGCGGTACCACCATCTCTCACTCTCAAGCAGATTCTTCACAGCATCACCGTAAGCCCTGACAAACGCGGTATCATGGGCTGCGACATAATTGTTGAAGCCGGCAACGAACCTGTTCACTTTGCCGCTGTCGTCAGCCAGGTCAGCCATCACCTTCACATATTTTTCATTCACAGACGCCATCGCGGCCTCTTTCAGAGACACGAACTGGGACGGGAGGGACATTGTGTCACCCTGACGCAGTTCGTGACAATACTTCTTGGCAATTTGCACACCCTTTTTCTCCGGTGAGCAGGAAATGGCCGTAATGGCAAGAGCAAGGACGCCCAGGACTGTAAGTTTTTTCATATAGCGTTTCGTTTAGGTTCGGGAAATCATTATTTGTGCCTATCACCGTGCCTGCCCTGGCTTTCGAGCCACTTGATGAGCATCTCCGGACGGTCTGTCTGAATCATCGACACACCGTGTTCGAGGTAGCGGCCATATACCGAGCCCGGATCGCCGGACAGCATGGCCGCATCGTCATCATTGCCGATACCGCCGCAAAGTGACGGCCAGAGGGTGTTCACCCACACCTTCGAGCCCTGGGCGACGATTTTCTCGCAGACGGCCTCGAATGTGCCGTCCTCGCTCTGCCAGCACACCTCGTATGCAAGCGGGACCACGCCGCCGTCGATGTAGGAATCAAACAGGGCTGTACCCTTCCCGGTCTGCACGTCGACAATCGGCATGTACATCATGTTATGAGGATGCGCTGCCTCGTTTGCAGCCACGACATCGATCGGCTTCTTGCCTTTTATGAGTATCTGGTCGGTCACACCAAGCTCCTCGGAGATGGCCAGCACCTTGTCATAGAATTCGTAACCCTGGTCCACATTGACACAGACACGGTCCTTGGTGGTCTGCAGGGCCTGGCGCAGGGTCGGCATCTTGATTGTGTCGGTCGCGATGCCATGGGCGCGGCGGAGATTGAACTTGAGGAGTTCCTCATAGGTATAGTCGCTCACCATGCCCTTTCCGCTGGTGCAGCGGTTGATGGTCTGGTCATGCGAGAGCACCAGGACGCTGTCCCTGGTCATCTTGAGGTCTATCTCGACGATATCGACACCCATCCGGATGGCAGATTCAATGGCCGGAATGGAATTTTCCGGAAAATTGCGCCAGTCGCCACGGTGACTGACAACCACTACATACCGGGAATGAGGGTCATGTATCTGTGCCGCAATCATTTCAGCCCTGGAGGCATAACGGCACTGCTCTCCGCATCCGGCCAGGACACAGAGCATAGACAGAAAAAGGACAATTCGTTTCATTGGAAGCTGGATAATATTGCGCACATTGGCGACAACTACAAAATTAGCAAAAAAACAGGTCTTTCACAAACTACATTTTGTGTGAATATATAAACCTTCCATACAAGTCAAGCAACTCCTGTGCAGACTCCTTGCGGCCGCTGCGTATCCAAACCATAAGGATGCAGCACAACGCACCAATCATCGAGGAATATATGTAGGTCGCCTCTTTCTCAGTCAGCTCGGACTCAGGAATGAAGACTTCCCGCAAGTTGTAGAATGTCTGTTCCATGATATCAAACTTGCCGCTCCGGAACACCATTTCCAGCAGATCACTCCTGTCCATCAGGAAACGGAGAGTGTGCAGGGCGCGTTTTTCTTTAGGCAGGGAACGGTTCAAAGATATGTTCCGTGAAATCTCATCGACGAGACAGTCGCACACATACGACAGGACATCGACCGGTGCGTCAAACAATCTGTAGAAAGTGGAACGGCTCACGGTCGAGGACCCGCACAATTCGCTGACGCTGATTTCCGAAATGTTTTTCGACCTCAGGCATTGGAATAAGCCCCCTACTATCAGGTCCGCCGACTGTTTTATCCTTTTATCTTGCTTGATTCGATACATAACGACATGGTTTTGTATCATATCCATCTATGATACATTGTGTTTCACAAAGTTTAATATAAATTTACACAAACACAAATTAAAACATATAACTGATGGACTCTTATTTCTACAATCTGCTTCCGGCGGAAGAACTGGAACAACTTGAATTTATTCCCACAATCCCTGAATTTGTAGAATGGATTGAAAAGAAATGGGGCGACAGGCCAGCCGTCAATGACCTTACCGTCAAATACACATATAAAGAATTCTGCAGCCGTATCGCACGCAGACGCGCATTTCTGAGCGAGATTGGCGTATGCCAGGGAGACAAGGTCGCAATATTCGACCTCAATTCCATCGACGCCATAGAGCTTTTCCTTGCCGTCACATCGGCCGGCTGCGTGGCCATCAACCTCCCTGCACAGCTTCCAGCACCTGCAGTTGTCGGCAGCTGCAAGCGTTTCGGTGTCAAGGCAATCTTTGTCCGCGACGCATTCCGCGAGAAGACAGCAGGTCTTGACTGCAAGATCTGTTCGACCAAGGAAATCTCTGACACAGAAGCACCTGTGGCAAAGGTCTGCAAGGACGACCCGGCCGCAATATTCTTCACAGGCGGCACCACCGGGGCGCCGAAGGGAGCCGTGCTTCCTCACCGTGCCCTGATGCGCGGTTCCAAGAACGGAACATACAGTCTGGGCAGCGTGCTGAGCGGTGACAGATACATCGGGCTCCTTCCGCTGAGCCACATCTTCGGACTCATCCGCGGCACGATGGCGGCATTCTACACCGGCGCCGAATGGTATGCGGCCGAGGACATGAAGGCCACAATAGGCAAACTCCCTGTCATAAAGCCTACCCTCCTCGTGCTTGTTCCAGGTCTTTGCGAAGTCCTCTGCGGACTCACAAAGATGTATGGCCCGCAGTTCCTGGGCGGCAGCCTCAAGACCATCATCGGTGGAGCGGCCAACGTTCCGCCACGCCTCATACAGGAGTTCGACAAGCTTGGCATCCAGCTCTTTGCAGGCTATGGAATGACCGAGGGAGCAAACCTGACCTCCGGCAACGTGGACGTCAAGACACGCCCGACATCAGTAGGCCAGATCTATCCTGACCAGGAAGTCAAGCTGGTGGACGGCGAGATCTGGATCAAGGGTGACAACGTGTTCCTCGGATACTACGGCGACGAGGAGAAGACACGCGAGGTCCTCACAGAGGACGGCTGGCTCAAGAGCGGCGACCTTGGCAGATTTGACGAGGACGGATTCCTCTACATTGTAGGCCGTATCAAGAATCTCATCATCCTCTCAAACGGCGAGAACGTGTCTCCTGAAGAGATCGAGGAGCCGTTCTACAAATGCGCCGCACTCCGCGACTGTCTGGTCAAGGAAGACGAAGTGAATGGCGTACAATGCATTGCAATCGAGATTCTGCCTAACATGCCTGCATTTCAGGGCAAGGAGTGGGGCGAGATTGAGGCTTTCTTCAACAAACTCGTTGAAGATGTCAACGCCACCATGCCTACCACCCACAGGATCAGGAAAGTGACTGTCCGCAAGGAAGATTTCAAGCGCACAGGTTCTCTCAAAGTAGCACGTAATCAGTAAACCAATATGACAAAACAGGAAACTTTCGAGGCATTGAAAGAGATTCTGGCACAGATATGCCCGAGCCTCAATACCTCATCGATCAAGATGGAGTCACTGCTGGCCGAAGAACTCGGACTCGACTCTCTCTCGATGATGCTTCTGGCGATGGCCGCAGAGCACAGATGCGGGATCACATTCGATTCCGGCATAGCATTCAAGACTGTTGATGATATCTGCACATATGTCTCGGAAAGAACAGCCTAGCAAGTTGCTGGGTGCCGTGATGTACCCGCTCGTATGGCTCATTCACAAGCCTGACATCCATTACGAGAACGGTTCGGAAAGCGACAGGATCGTCCTTTCCGAGCCGACGCTCGTTGTGAGCAACCATATCTCGCACATAGACGGGACCATCATCTCCTATGTGTTCAGGAAAAACATTCTCCGACACCTGGCGGCCAAGGACCGTTGCGAACAGGGTGGATTTTTCGGCTGGTATCTCAAGAAATCAGGGTGCATACCTATCGACCGCCAGGCCATTTCGACCCAGTGGCTGCACACCTCCATCAACGTGATGAAGCAGGACGGGCACAGCATCGCCATATATCCGGAAGGACGTCATGGCGAGAACGGTCAGATCCTGCCATTCCACAGCGGTGCAACGATGATTGCGGCGTTTGCGGGCGTTCCGGTAGTCCTGACATACATTGACGGTCCGTACAGGTGGTTCAGGCACGTTGACATCATTGCCAGCGAGCCATTCAAACTGCCTGCCCCGCCAAATGGCCTGCCAACGGCAGACTATATAGCGGAGCAGACCGAATTTCTTCACACGAGAATGCTTGAGCTGCAGGCCTTTGCGAAGGCCCGCAGGAAGTAATCCCGGATTATTTTGCGTCCATTGCCTGACAAGCGGTGATGGCAACCATCTTGTAGATGTCGTCAACCGAGCAACCGCGGCTGAGGTCATTTACAGGGCGGGCTATACCCTGGAGGATAGGGCCGATGGCATCGGCGCCGCCAAGACGCTGAACGAGTTTGTAACCGATATTTCCTACCTCAAGGTTAGGTGCGACAAGCACGTTGGCCTTGCCGGCAATCTCTGAGCCAGGGGCCTTCTTTGCGCCGACGGATGCCACAAGGGCTGCGTCTGCCTGGAGTTCGCCGTCGATCTTGAGTTCAGGATCGAGTTCGTGTGCAAGGCGTGTGGCCTCGACGACCTTGTCGACAACCTCGTGCTTTGCGGAACCCTTGGTTGAGAATGAAAGCATTGCAACGCGTGGCTCTGCAAAACCTGCGACGCTCTTTGCTGTCTGGGCTGTGCAGACTGCAATCTGTGCCAGCTGGCTGGCGTCAGGGGCAGGTGTAACTGCGACATCACCCATTACGACAACACCGTCCTCACCGAATTCGGTGGCCTTTGTGATAAGAAGCATTGCACCGCTGACACAACTGATGCCAGGAGCGCATTTGATGATCTGGAGAGCAGGGCGGAGTGTGTCGCCTGTAGTCGAGAGAGCACCGCTGATCTGACCGTCGGCGTCGCCGCTCTTGATGATGAGGCATCCGAAATAGAGAGGATTCTTGACAAGTTCGGCTGCCTGTTCCGGAGTCATGCCCTTCTTCTTGCGGAGCTCGTAAAGAAGATTGGTGTACTCGGCAGTCTTCCCGCTGGTTGCAGGGTCGATGATTGTGGCCTTCCCGATGTTCTTCAGACCGAGCTGGGCTGCGTAGGCGAGGATTTCCTCACGTGAACCGACAAGGATGATCTCTGCGAGGTCGTCTTCGATGGCCTTGTCGGCGGCCTTGATAGTGCGCTCCTCCAGTGATTCAGGGAGCACGATGCGCTGCTTGTTGGACTTTGCACGCGCAATGATGTTTTCAATAAGTGACATTATATCAGTGTTTTAGTAATAATTCAATAACTTTCTCCTCCGGCTTGAACGGTCTGAGGTCATCCAGTCCCATATTGCTTGTCGCAGCCCTGAAAAGTTCGGCATCCGGGGCGTCCTTGCCAAGGTAGAAACGGCCCGCCTCGGTGAGGACCCGTCTCGGGACAAGACCTATGATTTCTGTGCCGGTCACCCTGTGGCCACGCTCCTGTGCGGCCTTCCTGACGATTTCATAAGCCACATGAAGCGGTGTTGCGTCTATGTCCGTGATATTCATCGACACCTGTGCGATGCCATACTCCTCGATGTACCAGCCGATGGCCTTGCAGCCCTTGAGCGGACCCGGAATCCATGCGCCGTCTGGTCCTTTCCTGCCTTTCTGCCGCACGTCACAGGCAATTTCATGCGCCTCCCGGGCAGAATCCGTGTCAAGGTTGAAATTGACCGCCACGAGGAAATTGCGCGCCCCCACCACGCTCGCACCGGACTTTTTTGCGACGGTGTCAAAGGTGTCGGGGCAGAAATCCGGACGTCTCTCGGGATCGGCAATCTTTTCAGGCAGGGATTCGTACTCCCCCGCCCTGCAGACCGCAAGATTGGTCCTTTCCGGCTTGAAGGCCGAAGCCTCGTAACAGTAGCACGGGATTCCCAGTTCGGTGAAAATCCTTTCTGCAAGTTCCCTGGCAATGACGGCACATTCCTCCAGAGTTATGCCGGAAACCGGCACAATCGGGAGCACATCCGTCGCGCCGATGCGTGGATGAGTGCCATGGTGGACAGACATGTCAATCAGTTTCCCTGCGGCCTCTACGCCCCTGAATGCGGCTTCGGCGACTGCATCGGGAGTCCCTGCGAAAGTGACCACCGTCCTGTTCGCGGCGGCACCCGGATCCACGTTCAGTACCCGGGCCTTGCGGTCACCGGCCTGCGCGGACGCGATGGCGGACACGATACCGTCAATGACGGTTCCGTCACGGCCTTCGCTGAAATTGGGAACGCACTCGACTATTTGCATGGCAGACTGTGATTATTTGACCCTCAGGCGCTTTCCAATCTGGAGAGTAGACGTTTTCTTGATGCCGTTAAGCCGGCAGAGAGCATCTACGGAAGTATGGTACTTTGCGGCGATCTTGCTGAGCGAATCCCCGCTCCTGACTGTGTAGTACTGGGCAGCGACCCTTGCGGCAGCCTCCTTCTTGAGCCGCTCCTCGACCGCAGCCTCATCATCGAAATTCTGGTCGGACGTTGCTGCAGAATTGAAGTATATCTTCTTGAGGATGAAGAGCCTGTGCTTGAGTTCGCCAGTCTTGAAGTCAATCAGCCATTCCGGGTCGAAAGCATACCCCATATATCTGGTCTCGAAATGGAGGTGAGGTCCTGTAGAGCGGCCTGTACTGCCTCCCAGGGCAATCACGTCCCCGGCGCTTACCCAGTCGTCAGCCTTGCATTTGAAAGCGGAAAGGTGGCCGTAGAACGTTTCCAGTCCATTGGTGTGACGGATAATGACAATATTGCCGTATCCACCCATTTCACCGGCATATCTTACCTTGCCGTCAAACGGCGCATAGATCGGGTCACCGGTGGTCAGGCTGATATCCACGCCCTGATGGCTGCGTCCCCACCTGATGCCGAACTTGCTTGTGACAGGAGTCCCCGTCTTGTGCGGCACGTGGTACTGGCTCAGACTGTCCACAAGCCAGATGGACCATTTCTTCGGCAGCTGGTCAAGCGGGATTCCGTACGGATTGGTGCTGCGTCCGGTCCAGGCAGTTCCGAAAATGTCAGGATTGTTCTTGTATTCAGGGGATTTGATATATTTCCAGGTCCCGTCCAGATAGAGGGCGACCTTGATGGAATCGTTGATAGTGTCGAGTGTGTCAGCCAGATTCTTGCCTGCCGCATCCATGGATTGGACCGGGCCATTGAGCTGGTCGAGCATGGACTGCTGCTCGCTGACCTTCTCATTCAGTTTATCTATCTGTTTCTGAAGGGCGGCGATGGTGGAATCAGCCTTATGGAGCGCCAGGGAGTCCTGGGCGGAAGCGGCGCAGATCGGAAGGAAGGCCGCGGATATGATCAATGCGAGTCTCTTCATCCTATCTGGCGTCGAATTTATCAGTGAGAAGTTTCTTTACTGCATTCACTTTCTCGGCGAGTAGTTCGTCGGTGACGGCCTCGCATATGAAGCGCAGATAAGGTTCGGTGTTGGACGGACGGATGTTGAACCACCACTGAGGGAATTCCACCCTGTAGCCGTCAAAGTCCATATAGGCGCTGTGCTGCTCCTGGGCCATGAACATGTCACGGACTGCATCCATCGCACCCTGCTTGTCCTCTATGCGGAAATTGATCTCACCGGAATTGCGGTATTTCGCCATGCCCTCGATGACCTCGCTGAGAGTGCGTCCCTCCTTTTTGAGGGCGGCTACGATACGGAGCACGATGATGGATGCGAGCATTCCGCTGTCTGAATAGAAGAAATCCTTGAAATAATAATGTCCGGCGAGTTCGCCTCCCCAGAGACCGTCGATCTCACGCAGTCTCGGTGCGGCGTATGCGCGGCCTACACGCCATGTGCGCAGATCCACGCCGAACTGGTCCAGATACTCTCCGACAGCCTTCGAGCTGCGGATTTCCTGGAGGACGCGAGGATTCTTCGCTCCGCGCTCTTCGATGAAATATTTGCTCATAAGGGCAATCACGAGGTCCGGGGCAACAAAATTGGCCTTGTCATCCACAAACATCACGCGGTCTGCGTCGCCGTCATAAATGACACCTATGTCAGCACCGTTCTTCCTGACGAGCTGCTTGAGAGGCTCCACATTCTTCGGGATGAGGGGATTAGGCTCATGGTTAGGGAAACGGCCGTCGATGGTGTCGAATATGTATGCCGGGCCTTCGCCGAAAATCTCCTTTGCAAAAAGATTTGCCATGCCGTTAGAAAGGTCGAAGGCGATGTTGAGGTCGGAATAATCACCCTTGAACTTGCTCAGGAACTTGATATAGTCCTCATGGATGTCCATAGGGATGACCTTGCCTTTCCGGGCAGCCTCAGGGGTCGGGCGTCCGTTGTCAATCCATTCCTTGATCTGGCCAAGACCCGTATCCAGACCCACTGGGAGGGCATTTTCTCTGGAAACCTTCATGCCATTGTATTCGGCGGGATTGTGTGACGCCGTGATCTGGACCGATGCCTTGAAGCCATAGCTGGCTGTTCCGAAATAGACTATCGGAGTGCTGGCAAGACCCAGGTCATAGACATCGGCGCCGGCCGATGTGATGCCGTCCACGAGGGCGTCATGGATTTCCTCGGACGAAACTCTGCAGTCGTGTCCCACCAGAACCTTGTCAGAGGACAGAAGTTCCGGAATGAAATAGCCTACTTTGCGGGCGGTCTCCTTGTCGAAATCCACTCCGTAGATTCCGCGTATGTCGTATGCATGAAATGCTCCCATATAGTTTTGGTGTTATTTGGTTTTATAATGTGTCGATGCCTTGCCCTTCATTATGCCGAACAGTTTCTTGTTTATCATCTTCTTGCGGATCGGGGAAATGTCGTCCACAAAAAGGCCTCCGTCAAGATGCTCGTACTCATGCTGGACGATGCGGGCGGCAAACTTGTCAAGAGTCTCTGTCACCTGCTCGAAATTCTCGTTCCAGTATCTGACCTTGATCCTTGACGGTCTGCGCACGTCGGCATAGATGCCCGGCACACTGAGACAGCCCTCCGAATACTCGCAAGTCTCCCCGCTCTCTTCGAGGATCTCGGGATTTATCATCGTGCGCTTGAAATCCTTCAGGTAGTCGTACGTGTCGGCAACGACGGTACCGTCAACCACGAAGACGCGGAGCGAAATGCCCACCTGAGGGGCTGCAAGGCCGCATCCGTCAGCCTTTGCAAGGGTGTCCCAAAGATTTCCGACAAGTTCTGTGAGTTCTTCTTTCCTGCTCAGGTCCGCCTCCTTGGCGACCTCTCTGAGCACGTTCTGTCCATAAAGGTAAATTGGTAATATCATTTTGTCTGTGTTGTTCTGTCAAGGTAACTCTGAAGGATAATGGCGGCGCTTATCTTGTCCACCGACTCCTTGTTGCGGCGGTCACTGTATTTCATCCCCCCTTCGATCATCGCCCTGTGGGCCAGCACCGATGTGAACCGTTCATCCTCTTTGACGACCGGCACTCCGGGGAACGCCTTTTTCAGCTGGGGGATGAACGCCTCCACGTCCTTCTGCGCCTCCGACGGCCTGCCGTTCATATTGACCGGCCAACCTATCACAAAGGCCGATATGGTCTCGTTTTCGGAGTATTTTTTAAGATATTCTATTATCTTTGCAGAATGGACAGTATCCAGTGCGGAGGCGAAAATGCGCAGCGGGTCACTCACAGCGAGTCCGGTGCGTTTCTTTCCAAAATCAATGCCGATTATCCTGTCCATAAGACTGCAAATTTAAAAAATTAAGATGGCTCAACAAAATATTCCGCAAAAAAGAAGACTTGCCGTCCTGGGTTCGACGGGTTCGATAGGCAGGCAGACCCTTGACGTGGTCAGGCAGCACCCGGACCTTTTCCAGGTGGAAATGATCACCGCCAACAACAGTGTAGAACTGCTCATAGAACAGGCCATCGAGTTTGATGTCAATTGCGCAATCATCTGCAACAAAGACAGATACGCAGAAGTTGCAGAGGCTCTGCAGCCACGCGGCATCAAGGTTTTTGCCGGAATGGAGTCTGTGTGCGAACTGGTCGGAAGCGACGACATCGACATTGTCGTCACGGCAATGGTCGGGTTCAGCGGGCTGGCATCGACCGTTGCGGCCATCAAGGCAGGCAAGGCCATCGCACTGGCCAACAAGGAGACCCTTGTCGCCGCCGGCGCCATTGTCACCGACCTCGCCAGGAAGAACGGAGTGCCGCTCCTGCCGGTCGATTCGGAGCATTCAGCCATCTTCCAGTGCCTCCAGGGCGCAGGACGCAACAGGATCGAAAAGATACATCTCACCGCATCCGGCGGGCCATTCCGCACCTGGAGCAAGGAGCAGATCGCAGCGGCCACGAGAGCGCAGGCTCTCAAGCACCCGAACTGGAACATGGGCGCAAAAGTCACAATCGACTCTGCCACAATGATGAACAAAGGTCTGGAAACCATAGAGGCCAAGTGGCTCTTCGATGTGGAGCCGGAGAGAATCAATGTGGTCGTACACCCGGAATCCATCATCCATTCGATGGTGGAGTTCGCCGACGGCGCGGTCATCGCCCAACTTGGCCATCCTGACATGCGCGAGCCTATCCAGTATGCAATCGGCTATCCGTCACGCCTGACCCTCAACAACAAGAAACTTGATTTCGCAGCCCTGGGGTCGCTGAGTTTCTTCGCCCCGGACCTGGACCGCTTCCCTGCCCTGGGCCTTGCATTCGAGTCCATAAGGCGCGGAGGCAACATAGCATGTGCGATGAACGCCGCCAACGAAGTGGCTGTCGCCGCCTATCTCCAGGACCGCATCGGTTTCTATGACATTGCAGAAATCGTATCCGACACAATGAACGGCGTGGAATTTGTAGCAAACCCTTCGCTCGACGATATCTTCAGCACTGACGACCTTGCAAAGGTGCGTGCGGCCGAGATCGCCGAGAGGAAATCACGCCGGCAATGATTGTAATAATCAAGATTCTGCAAGTAATCCTTGCACTGTCCATACTTATCATCATCCACGAATTCGGGCATTTCATATTCTCGAAGGCGTTCGGTGCTCGTGTCGAGAAATTCTACCTGTTCTTCGACACCCAGAATTTCCGCATATTCAGCACAAAGCACAACAAGTTCATACAGAAGCATTTCCCAAGGCTGGCCAACTCTGAGACCGACTACGGCATAGGCTGGATTCCGCTCGGAGGATACTGCAAGATTTCCGGCATGATCGACGAGTCGATGGACACCGACCAGCTCAAGAGCGAGCCTCAGCCGTGGGAGTTCAGGACCAAGAAGGCCTGGCAGCGGCTGCTCATCATGGCGGGAGGAGTGCTGTTCAACTTCATTCTCGCGATCATCCTCTTCATCTGCATCCTGGCCATCTGGGGCAGCAGTTACGTGTCCAATGAGGGTAACAGGATATATGTGGATGAGCTTGCCTACGACATGGGATTCCGCAACGGCGACCATATCATCAGCCTGGATGACTATGTTCCGGAAGATTTCTTCATGATACAGGCCGAAATGGCGCGCCGCGAAGCCTCGAAGGTCAGCGTCCTGCGCGGGGATGACACACTCAACATCTACATCGACCAGACCCGCATCGCCGAGATCCTCAACACCCCGGGCATGTTCGACCTTGCAGTGCCGTTTGTCATCGACACGGTCATAACTGGGTCGCCGAACGCCGGTGCCGGACTTACACGCGGAGACAGGATCACCGCCCTGAACGGGCAGGATGTCGAATTTGTGCAGGATTCCAGGCCGCTGCTGGCCGACCTTGCAGGAAGCACGGTTGCCGCAACGGTGCTCCGCGGGCAGGACACACTGGTCATGGACCTTCAGGTCGACACGCTCGGAAAAATCGGCGTCTACAGCCAGATGCCGAACGTCGTTGTCAAGAAATATAAGGGTCTGGAAGCAATCCCGGGCGGTTTCCGCCTTGCCGGAGAGACCATCGGGGGCTACCTCCAGGACCTCAAACTCGTGTTCACGCCAAGCACGGGTGCATACAAGTCCGTCGGCAGTTTCATCGCCATCGGACAGGTGTTCCCGTCCGCATGGGACTGGTACCAGTTCATCAACATCCTTGCCCTTCTTTCCATCATGCTGGGTGTGATGAACCTGCTGCCTATCCCTGCACTTGACGGAGGACACATATTGTTTGTCCTGTACGAAATGGTCACAGGCCGCAAGCCGAGCGACCGTTTCCTAATGGTTGCCCAGGTCATCGGAATGTTCCTGCTCATCCTCCTGATGATACTGGCCTTCGGCAACGATATAGGCAGATTGATCGGATAAAAAACAAAACAGATATGAAGAAGATACTGAACATCCTCATCCTCGCGGTCGCACTGCTGGCCGCAATGTCCTGCAAGCCAAGGTCCAGCAAGCCTTTCCTGCCGAGCGTGAGCGGCAAGGCAGGTGAAGTGATTGTCGTCATCGACAAGCCTCTGTGGGACGGCGAACTCGGCAAGATCGTGCGCGACAACCTGGCCTGCGACTGCGACTTCCTGCCTCAGCCGGAGCCTCTCTACACCCTTGTGAACATCGTTCCAAGCACATTCACAAACATCTTCCAGGTGCACAGGAACATCATATATTTCAACATATCCGGTGACGTCAACAATCCGGGCGTGCAGTTGAAAAATGACAAATGGGCCCGTCCGCAGTGCCTCATACAGGTCAACGCACCTGACGTGGAGTCGGCTGGGCAGATAACCCTTGACAACATGCCGAAGATTCTTGCCGCTCTCGAGCAGGCAGAGCGCGACCGCGTCATCGAGAACGCCAAGCTCTATGAGGAGAGGTCCATCAGGCCTCAGGTGGAGGAAGTGTTCGGAGGCTCCCCGGTATTCCCGTCCGGCTACTCGGTCAAGAAAAAGACCACCGATTTCATGTGGGTTGCCTATGAGACCACATACGTGTATCAGGATATTCTCATCTATAAATACCCTGCCTCACAGGCCGCTGACGAGTTCTCCGAGGAGAACATCATTGGATACCGCAACAGCATCCTCCAGGCCAATGTACCGGGCATGTTTGACAACACATACATGACCACCAGCACATTCGCTTCCCCGCGCGTGACATACCTTAAGTATAAGGGACGCGAATTTGCGGAAACAAGGGGCTACTGGGAGGTCAAGAACGACTTCATGGGCGGTCCGTTCGTGTCGCACTCCTTCTACAGCGAAGACGGACAGGATGTGATCGTGCTCGAGGCATTCGTCTATGCACCTCGCTACGAGAAACGCCACTACCTCCGCCAGGCTGAATCCCTGCTGTACTCTTTCGAGTGGCGTAGAGAATGATTCCTCACTAAAACAAATCTGACAAGTTACCTCGCTCCAGCATCGCGGCGGGCAATGGACTTCGGAACGGCACGCACCTGTCGGTGCTATTCCTTCCACGCCTTGCGGCGCAGGCTCATGACTTGCAATATGGCACATCCTACAAATTCACTATAGGGTGTGCCATTTTAAAATAATTAAAAAGCTGATAATCAACGGATAAAACTTTCTTGTTACGCTTACCCTGCCTTGATTTTGGAGGGTGCGCCATGCTCGGGAGCCAGCCAGGCGTTCTTACCTCAGTTTTTGATCCGTCAGGCAAGCTGCCTCGCTGCGTACAAGTCCGCTTCAGCGGACCGGCCGGGCCGGGTATTTGCGCCAGCAAATACGGAAAGGCGAAAAGGCCGCACGGAGTGAGGAGTTTGAGGGCCATGCCCACAATATTGAAAAGGGCTCGGCATTGAAGTGCCGGGCCCTGATCGAGATTCTCTTAATAAAGGTTCTTGTGCCAATCATTGGCTAATCTGTATCAAAAATTGGACCTGGAAAATCTCCGAAATTCACGCAGCAAGATGCTTGAGTGTTGATTTTTCCATTGTCAATCACGATTCTGAAAACTATTTCTGAACTATCACAGAGTCCTCCGGCTCTTGATTTCACCTTTTTTGCTAAAGAACGCACATCTCCATCTTCCAGGAACTGTATATATTCCGGATAAATTTTTTGTGGGAAATATTCACCAGGCTCACGCGGTAGCTTTGTCCATGCCCCGATTTGAATTTCTCGATAGATTCCCATCCAACCGTATTTTAGTTCAGGCCAGTCAAAAGTACACCAGCATAAAATAACGTCGTGCTGAAAATTGCACATCAAACTGTCTTTGAATGGCAAGTCGTTCAAAAGCATTCCGCTCTCGAGCTGAAAATTAATTTTCCTCTTTTTATATCTGTGGTATTTCAAGGCCGATGAAAAGTAGGAGTTGATCTTACCTTCGGCATTTTGGAACAACGAGGTCAGTTCCACCGTCGCTTGGTTATCCTGAACTTCGCCAGTGTGCACTGTAATATTGGTACAAGATAGAATAATAGAAATGAACAAATACGCTGCACTAGTACACATACCTATTGTCTTTTTTTTGTAGTTTATATTTTACAATTCCAGATTTATCTACATACATTGCTCGTCCATTGCTATCCAAAACAGGCAGGTACATTCCTTCTGAATCATAATAGCTTCGTAAAGGGAGTCCATGCTCTTTTCGTAACAGGTTCTCATAATGCACAGCAAATATTTCGTCCTTTTTTATTATATCACTTTTGTTACTATCAATATATAATAGCCAGGTTTTTGAGTTGTGATTTCCATTTATGTCATTGTATGCATGAGCAAGTTCGTGTCCCAAACTTATATAAGGCACGCTATTCTCACACCCGTTCAATGTCGGAATACTTGAAACCAGGTTACTGTCCCAAATAACAGATTTTCCCTCTTGACCGTAAGTATTTTTCGTCATCTTTTCTGTTTTTCCTATTTGTATGCGACACTCACTTTCGGTTAATGATGTTATCATTGATAAACCATTTTCTCCTTTCATTAATTCTAGCAAAGCGTTGGTCAGGTCATCCATGTATTGATTGCTTGAAGTTTGGTATATAGCAGGATTTCTCTGGTTATTATCTTCAACAAACTGTCCTGTCCCATTTACTATTTGCCATTTCCATATCTTCCCGTCGCATACCGTGGTAATTAGCTCACCATCCGGATCCACGAAGTTCACCGGATCTCCTGCACAGTAGGCATAAGGTGACAAAGAGTAGTATTTCTCGGCGAGCGGGTCCGGCGAGAGCCAGCGGCAGGTGCGGGTGTCGTAGAGACGGGCGCCGTAGTCAAGGTAAGGGAGTCCCGCGATGGTGGACTGGTCCTCCTTGCCTGAGTAGCCCCATCTGCTGTCAAAGAGCTGTGTGGCGGAACATCCCGGGAT
>JAZRVQ010000049.1:0-24270 GCA_045599265.1 Candidatus Cryptobacteroides sp.
TAGTGACAAGTCCGCCTCAGCGGACCGGCCGGGCCGGGACTTTTGACGAAGGCGCAGCCGAGGCAAAAGTCGGAAAGGCCTTGAGGCCGCACGGAGTGAGGAGTTTGAGGGCCGTGCCCTCAATAGTGACAAGTCCGCACCAGCGGACCGGCCGGGCCGGGACTTTTGGCGAAGGCGCAGCCGAGGCAAAAGTCGGAAAGGCCTTGAGGCCGCACGGAGTGAGGAGTTTGAGGGCCGTGCTCTCAATAGTGAAAGTCCGCACCAGCGGACCGGCCGGGCCGGGTATTTGCGCCAGCAAATACGGAAAGGCCAATAGGCCGGCTTTCCCCTAATGTTAGGGGAACATGAAGGGGTTGATACAAGTCCGCCTCAGCGGACCGGCCGCTATTTCTCCAGCTTGGAGTTAATGCGGGAGCGGAGGGACTTGGAATTGGCGAGAGGATAGTCTGCGTCGGAGCGGTCAAGCCAGGACTTGGCAAGGTCGAACTTGTTCAGGAAGTAGCAGCACATCGCGATGTCGTATGCCGCGGTCGAACGCTTGATGTAGTTCTTGGTATCGACCAGTTCAAGCCACAGGGTCATGGCTTCCTTCCACTGAAAGGCCTCGACCTTGTCCATCGGCTCCAGCCATTTCTCGGAGTCGAAATAATAGAATGTGAAATTCTCCTGCTTCCAGGTAGGAGCAAACGACCCGGCAATCCTCGTTCCGGCGGCAAAGCCCTCCTCGACAGTGTCAAGAACGATAGAACGGGCACCATAATGCTCCACCTTGTCCTTGCCGAACGAATCGTACATATAGATATTGAAACGCATCTGGGCGCTCGGGTCGGTCGGTGCCCCGATATATTCAGGCCTTTCAAAAAGGAAGACCACATCCGAGTCCGTGTCAAGGACAAGAGTGACAAGAGTGTCACGCACACCGTAACTTTCCCTGTTGCCGGGGAAAGTCTTCAGGTCGAACATCTCGACAGTGGCCTCGCCGTTGAAATATTCAGACTCCAGAGCATAGGCAAAACCGTCAGTCACATTGGAGAGGATAAGCGAATCGCGGGAATTGTCCTCGACATAAGACACCGAAATGGTCTTTCCGCGAAGATCGACGCCGAGAGAAGACTCGGCCATTGTGTCCAGCGACATTGTATAATATGACGGAGCACAGGACACGGCAGCGGCCAGAAGCGATGCGGCAGCGGTTAACGAAAACAATATCTTCTTCATAGACACGTGATATTTAGAACCTGTTTTGGAATGGTGTATTTAGGATTTTATATAAGATTTTTTAGATAGTTTTTTTGAATTTTGAAGGAGCAATGGTGGACCATTGTGACTGAAAAATACGTAAAAAATAGCAAAAAAGATATATAAAACACAAATGGAATCATTTCATAACAGGTTCTCACAATTCAACAACCTCGGCGACAAGGTCATATTCATCAGCGCCGGTGATGCGGACAGTAATGAAGTCCCCGACAAGCGAATACGGATCGATGCCGCTGATGTTATCCACTCCTGCAAGAATCTCGCCATCAACCTCCGGACTCTCAAATCTGCTGCGGCAAACCAGTACTCCGTCAGTGAAGCTGTCCACGACAACCCGCTCCAGAGTGCCTACACGCGACATATTGTATTCCAGAGAAATCTGACTCTGAAGTGTCATGAGTTCATCCAGACGGCGCTGTTTCTCCTTCATCGGCACAGTGTCCTTGAAATGTTCAGCGCCGAAAGTGCCCTCCTCCTCGGAGTAAGTGAATGCCCCCAGACGTTCGAAACGCGCCTCACGGACAAAGTCGAGCAATTCACCGAATTCGCGTCTGCCCTCTCCCGGATGGCCGACTATCATTGTCGTGCGCAGCACAACGCCCGGCACCCTTTCACGCATGCGGTGTATCAGGTCACGGGTCCACTGCCCGGTGACGTGACGGTGCATGTTGTCCAGGACCTTGTCGGAAATATGCTGCAGCGGAATGTCCATATAGGCGCATACCTTCGGATTGTCCGCCATGCGGTCAAGCACGTCATCAGGGAAATCCGCCGGATAGGAGTAATGGATGCGTATCCACTCGATACCGTCCACCTCGGAGAGTCTGTCAAGCAGTTCGGCAAGTGCACGGCACCGATACAGGTCCAGACCGTAATATGTCGTGTCCTGCGCGATGACAATCAGTTCACGCACACCCTTCGAGGCCAGCATCCGGGCCTCCTCGACCAGGTCCTCCATCGGCACCGACTTGTGGGCGCCTCGGATGAACGGTATGGCACAGTAAGAGCAGCGCCTGTCACAACCTTCCGAAATCTTCAGGAACGCATAATGGGGCGGAGTGGAGAGAAGCCGGCCAGGCAGACCGGCACTTTGCGGATCTCCGCCGAGATACTCCACCAGCGAGTCGAACTCACGGGCGCCGAACCAGGCGTCCACCTCCGGGATCAGGCCTGGCAGTTCCGCTTCATACCTCTGGCTCAGACAGCCGAACACGACAATCCTGCCAATCTGGCCGGCCTGCTTGAGCGCCACGGCCTCCAGCACAGCCTGGATGGATTCCTCCTTGGCATCGCCGATAAAGCCGCAGGTATTGATAAGCAGCACATCAACAGAACCTGTACTGTCCTCCGGAACGATGTCATACACCCTTTCCAGTCTGGACAGCACGTGCTCCGTGTCCACCCTGTTCTTGGAGCAGCCTAATGTCTGAGCCCTGAGTATCAAATTATTCCTCCTCTTTCTGAGCCTCGGCTTCACGGTCCTCGTCAGTCATGAAATCGAGGGAGGCGTAGTTCTTGAGGCAGTTGTACCAGTCAACGACTTTCTTCATATGCGAAACATAGAACCTGTCGCGGTCGTATGTAGGGACAGCCTTCTCGAAAAGAGCCTTGAGAGCGTCGCCGGAAGCCTTTGATGAAGGGGCATCCTCTTCGCCGAGCACCTCGTGGAGCTTGTTGAACACTTCCTGGAGTTTCATCTCCTCCTCCGCGGTGTAGATGCTGATGTCGGCAAGTGTGGTGATACGGCTGCTCATGCCGAACACGGTGCGCTTCTTGTCAACAAGTGACTCGACGATGGCGCCGCTGCGTGCCTGTGCAAGATAAAGGAAAAGGCCACCCTGGCCGGATACTGAAAGAATTTTAGCGAGATCGGTTTTCATTTGTATTTCTCTTTTAATATTTCCAATAAAACTTCTGTCCTTTTTCTGAGCGCATCCACGCCGGAATCATTCCTGACAATGAATGTCACTCTCGGGTCGTCCGGGCTGATTTTCTGGGCCCTGACCCGTTCCATGATTTCTTCTTCGCTGCGTCCGTCACGCGCCATTGCACGTGCAACCCTGACATCCAGCGGAGCGTCCACATATATGACTTCGTCGGCAAGGCAGTCCGGGAAATCCTTCTCCAGGATTATGGCGGATTCGAAGACACAGAATCTTGTGTCCAGGGCGCCGCGCCAGCGATAAAACTTCTCAAACACCATCGGGTGGACAAGGCTCTCCAACCATCCCAGCGCATCAGGGTCATTGAATATCAATGCGCCAAGCGCTTTCCTGTCCACCATGCCTTCTCCGTCCAGGATGCTGTCACCGAACTTTCCGGCCAGTGCGTCCTTCACCTCCGGCTCGGCGTACAGGTCCTTTGCCCGGCTGTCCGAATCAAATGCCGGAACGCCCGCCTCCGAAAGGAATCGGCAAAGCAGCGACTTTCCGCTGCCTATCCCGCCGGTGACCAACAATGACGTCATTCTCCCTTGTCGCTGACAATGATGTCGATGATCTGCGGCTCCACATCGTACGATATCACACGGTCATCGATCTTCCTGGACCGGACAAGACATTTGCCGGAACGGGAATTCTCATAATCCCTGTAGTCGATGTAGAACTCGGACTTTGAAGAAGGGTCGTCGTCGAACGGGAACACGCACTTGTACGTGACATCCACAGATGCCGGTATGAGCACGATTTCCTTGTCTTCAGGTGCATTCTCAACGGCAAGCCTTACGGTCGATGCAAGTTCGACGAAACGGGAGACAGTCTGTTCGTACTGCACCGTCTCGGCCGACATCCTGACACCATCGATCTGTTCGAGTTTCAACGTGCCGCTGATGCTCTTGTCAAGGTCGAAACGCTGGAAACGGGCCGTGCTGACACTTTCGATGCCATCGACGAGTTCGGTGCGGCCATACAGCGTGACGGAGTCGGGCACGAACTTCAGGTCACCCACCTTCGCATATTGCGGGGCGGTCTCGATGAAGCCGTTGAGCCTGACCGGCACTTTCTTGTAGGATTCCCGTTTGAACGTGAAATAGACCGTATCCGTAAATACCTGGTGCTCAGTCGTTCCCTCACCGAAAATGATGTGCGCCTTGTCCTGAAGTTTGGTTCTTGTGACAAAGTAGGTGTCGTCATCCACGCGGCCGAGCGACTCCGTCTCGAACGGAACGACAGTCTCCTTGTGGCGCGAAAGGAACTCGGACCGTATCAGGCTGAACCCGATGGCACGGCAGCGCCCCTCGACGGTGACGGTGTTGGAAGAAAGTTCGGAATGACCCTCCAGAGAGCACTTGGCACGGACCGTCACCGTGACGGTGTCATCGTATTTGAGCGACAGGTTGTGGATGAACCATATGCCAAAAGCCAACAGGAGAGACAACAGAAGCACTGTCCAATCTCTCCCGTCCAGTTTGAGTCCGCTGAGAATTCTCTGGAAGAATCCCTTCATTTCCTACTGCTGAGGCTGTGCGTCGGAGAAGTCCCTGACTACAGAATTCTTGTCAATCTTGATCTTGACGCCGTTGTCAATCTCGACGATGAGGGTCCTTTCCTGAACCTCCACGACCTTGCCGTAGATGCCGCCGACGGTTACGACCTTGCTGCCCTTTTCAAGGGAGTTGCGGAAGTTTTCCATCTCCTTCTGCTGCTTGCGCTGCGGACGGATCATGAAAAGGTACATTATCGCGAAAATGGCGATGAGCATTGCCCACATCTGCCAGCCTGCGCCCTTTGGTGCGGCAGTTGCCTGTGAGCCTGCCTCAAGAAGAGTGATGTAAAGTGCGTTCATTGATTGTTTGTGTTAATTATTTTCAAATATATTAATTTTTCGAGACTTTGCCTTCATTCACGAAATTGGTGACCATCCTGTCGATAAGGCCGTTCACGAACACGCTGCTTTTCGGGGTTCCGAAATATTTGGATATCTCGACATATTCGTTGATGGACACCTTCACCGGAATGGTAGGGAAATTGACGACCTCGGCAAGGCAGCACACGATCAGGCACATATCAGTGGCGACGAGCCTGTCCTTGTCGAAACTCGGCACGAGCGCAGACACCATGTCGGAATATTCCGGATAGGCCTCATACGACTCGCGGAGAAGCTTGGTCACGAAGTCCTTGTCGCTTTCGGCAACCTTGCCCTGTGCACGGAGGATGTCGCTCTGATACAGAGGAGGCATCTTCCAGCCCTTGCCTTCGGCGAAAGACTTCAGGGTCTTGCAGCACCATGTCAGGGCGTACGCAAGGTCGTCGGTCCAGTAGATGGACGAGTCCTCGAGTATCTGATATATCTCCTCGAGGTCGACAAACTCCTCCTCGAAAATCCTGGTGAAGAGCCTGCAATCCTCTGCCAGAGACCTTTCAGGCGAATCCATATATGCCTTGAAATAGTCCTTGGAGCGGGCTGAATCATAGATTTTCCTGAGAATGATGTCGTACTGGTCCCAGGAATACTTGCCCTTCTTCCAGGCTTTCTGGAAATCAATATCTTCGAGAATGAGGGTTGAAAGAGCGTTGTCGGCGAACTTGCGGTTCGGATGAAGGTCCTCTTCGCTCTTGCGGACCTTGAGGGACAATCCCTCTATACGGGATTTGGCTACCGATGTGACAGAAGGTATCACACCGAGCATGAAAACATACAGATCACGGACAGCCTCGCAAGAAATCTCCAGCTCAGAGAGTGTGTCGCTGAGGGAAGCAGGCTTGCTGCTGCCTTGTGTGAGCACATTGCTGTAAAGAGCTTTGAAGGCCTTGATCCTGAGGATACGGCGGTTAAGCATAATTCTTCAAAATTTTATGCAAAGATAATCCAGTTTTCAGAAAAAACATTACATTTGTAATGATTTACTTAAAAATTCCGTGCAATATGTACCATGAAGATTACGATGGAGGCTATGGCCAGGAGCGTTCCGGCGAGGATGTATTCTCAAAACCGGTAAGGGCAGGCAAGAGGACCTATTTCTTCGATGTCAAGGCCACAAAGGGCAACGACTGGTATCTCACCATCACAGAGAGCAAGAGAAAAGTGGAAAGAGACGGCCGCTTCACCTATGACAAGCACAAGATCTTCCTTTACAAAGAGGATTTCGAGAAGTTCTCCGAGGGTCTCAAGGATGTTATCGACTACATCAGGCAGAACTGCGGAAGCGAAGTGGTGGAGGAGAAAAAAGACAATTTCGCCGGAGGTGATTTTGAAGACCTGTAATCTGAAATGAAGACTAAAACCAAAATCGGCATTGTAGCCTCGCTGATTGTCATTCTGGCATTGGCGGGCTTTGTATATTTCAAGTTCTACTTTCCTTTCGGCGAAGGTGTCAAGGCTGGCGAGCTGAACAGGATTGTCTACAAGGGTTACGTATTCAAGACCTACGAAGGCAAGATCATCCAGACTGGTTTCGGCAACAGCGAGACTGCCCCGCAAAAGGCGGCGATCCAGTCCAACGAGTTTGACTTCTCCGTTGTCGACAAGAATGTGGCCGACTCCCTGATGTACCACTGCGGCGGCAAGCAAGTTGAGTTGCACTACATTGAATACAAGGGCGCTCTTCCTTGGAGAGGAATGCAGAAATTCATAGTTGACAAGATTGTCGCTGTCCATTATTAGATGAAAAAGTTTGTATTTGTTGCAGCGGCGCTGTGTCTCTCATTCCTGACCGGCGCCCAGAATGTCATTTGCACACGTGAGGCAAATCCGTCCAACCTGAAGAAAATGACGATGGAGGAAGCCATCGTCAGCGGGATATACCCGAAGAACAGCCAGTACCAGTTCCATGGGAACACCATCATTTATCGCAAGGCCGGCAAATGGGAAGTCTATCACGGAGCCGGAGACGGCAAGTTGGCCCCGAGCCCATCATTCGGGACCGTCCAGCAGGACAAGGCGCTCTATCTTGTCCGCAGGGACGGCAGCCGCACTGCCATAGCCATTCCGGAAATGGACGGAATCTGCTACGGGGACACGGTCAGCCGCAACGAGTTCGGCATTGCCCACGGGGTCTTTGTCAGCCCTGACAGCACCAAGATCGCGTTTTACCGCAACGACGAATCCAGGGTCACGAAATTCCCTCTCCTGGACATCACCACACGCACCGGCAGCCTCAGGGAAATACGCTACCCGATGGCAGGGATGGACTCTCAGAGGGTCACGCTGGGCGTTTATGACATCGCCTCCGGCTCGACGGTCTATATGAACGTCACCGAGTTCACCGAGGAAAGATATCTCACCACCATCACATGGAGTCCGGACAGCAGGTCTGTCTTCATCGGGGTCCTTTCACGCGACCAGAAGCACCTGCGGCTCAACCGCTACGATGCCGCCACCGGCGAATGCACGGGCACGGTGCTGACCGAGGACAACGAGCGCTATGTCGAACCGCGCGACGAACATATCTGGTTCCTGAAAGGCTCCAATGACCGTTTCATCTACCGCACGGACAACCGTGACGGCTGGCGCAATCTCTATCTCTGCGGCACTGATGGCACTGTAGTGCGCCTGACGGCAGTCGATGCCGATGTGCAGTATGTCGCCAATGACGGCCGTTATGTCTATTACACATCAGCCGAGGTCTCCCCTGTCGAAAACCATCTGTTCAGGCTCGACCTGGGCACAAAGAGCCTCAAGACCCCTCTTGACAAACTTGCCGCCAAGGCAAAAAAGCAGCGCCTGACCACCGTGGAAGGCTGGCACGACATCTCGATGTCCGATGACTGCAGCGGATATACTGACCATTGGAGCAGTTTCACGGATCCGGGCGCGACGGAGTACCGCAGCACGGACGGCAAGACCACCATCAGGCTCGAGACCGCCGGAGACCCGTCCCTCAATTTCGCGTTCACGAAGATGGAATTCGGCACGGTCAAGAGCGCAGACGGTCTGTATGACAATTATTACCGCCTCTACTACCCTGCCGGCTTTGACCCGGCCAAGAAATACCCTGTCATACTTTATGTCTATGGCGGCCCTCATTCACAGATGGTCCAGAACAGCTGGCTCGGCGGCATCCGCAACTGGGAGATGCTGATGGCCCAGAGGGGCTACATCGTGTATGTGCAGGACAACCGTGGCACGGACAACCGGGGTGCGGAATATGAGAAGGCCATTCACCGTCATTGCGGGCAGTGTGAAATGGAGGACCAGATGGTCGGCATCAGGATGCTGATGGACCGTCCGTATGTCGATGCCGGGCGCATCGGAGTGCATGGGTGGAGTTATGGAGGATTCATGACCATATCCCTGATCACGAATTATCCCGATATATTCAAGGTCGCCGTTGCAGGCGGTCCGGTGATAGACTGGCAGTGGTACGAAGTGATGTATGGCGAGCGTTATATGGACACGCCGCAGACCAATCCGGAAGGATTTGCGCAGACCAGCCTGATCGGCAAGGCGTCATCACTGAAGGGCAAACTCCTCATCTGCCAGGGTGCGGTGGACCATACCGTAGTCTGGGAGCACAGTCTCAGTTTTGTGCGCGAGTGCATCAAGAACAATGTCCAGGTCGACTACTTCCCATACCCTTGCGCCGAGCACAACGTCCGCGGCCGTGACCGCATCCACCTCATGGACAAAGTCACGATGTATTTCGAGGATTATCTGTAGTGAGCAAGATCAGTCATCAAAACTGAACCAGCCGGTGGAGATGTGGCTCATTCCGGCTACGATGCCGAAGCCGTCCTTGACGTTCGTCCAGTTGAAGACTGTCGGTGCGAGGCCCTGCTGACCATATTCGTTGTTTTCGATATCCAACTGGTTGTTCATGTAGCGGTACAGGTCCTCATGGATGCCATATACATGAAATTCAAACTCATAGGAAACTTCAATCCGGTCATATTCCAAGCCTCCCGTATAGATTGACGAAGAAATCCGGAATTTCATCCTGTGCCAGCCACCGTCAATCCTTTCCGCATCCGAATCCTTCCAAAAATATATCCGGCTGTCATTGAATGCCAGGCTATGAATCGCTCCAACCATCTCCCCGGCGAGGTCACTCCTGTATTCAGTATCGAAATGCATCACATATCCGCCGTGACGCACAGTCGTTATGGTCTCGCCACCCTCAACACGGCTTGTGGTGGTGATGTAGTCAGGGAGAAGCGCCACATATTCCGGGAACAGGTCGGCCTTGTAGTCAAGGACAATGTCATCACCGACCCGGTTCACCTTGCAATCCGTGACTGCGGGTGGGATGACGGTGCTGGACTCGGCCTTGCAGCCGTCTCCGAGGTCTATCCTGACACTGACTGTCTCGCCGGGGCTGAACCGTCTGCGAACACAGGCCAGCGAAAGGGCGTCATTCTCCACCACTACAGGCACGCCGTCCACCTCGATGCTCAATGCTCCTGCCGGATCGTCCACAAAACTGTCCAGCGTCTGGTCATCTATCATCATCTGTGGCGGATAGGCACGGAACAATTTGACCAGTGACGAATCCTGGCCGCAAGGCAGGAACTCCACGAAGGCACGCGGTTTTGTGTCCAGCCCCTTGAGTTTGAATTCCTTGGTGCATCCGGAAGCGGCCAGACACAGAGTCGTGGCGGCTATCAAGCGAAGAATATTCGATATGTTGCAAGTCATTGTACGCTAAAATTTGAGGGTATAACTGAAAGATGGAATGACAGGTATAAGGCCCATGTACCTTGCCGTTATCTTGTTGCTATAGTCGCCGGCACGTCCAACGGTCGCATAGAACGGGTTCATACGGCAGTAGACATTATAAATGCTGAGATTCCATACCCCTTCGTTGCCGCGCCTGGTCGTCCGGTGCCAGTTGCAGCCCAGGTCCAGACGGTGATAATCAGGAATCTTGACATTGTTCGGCCTGGTGTAAAATATGTTGGAACCCCAGAATCCCTCCAATTCCACTTTTTCCGGGATGTCCATTCCAAACGAAACAGTTCTTGTATCGACCATATAATCAGCCACAGTCATACGGTTGCCAGAATGCCAGCACCAGCCGATGTACGCGTCAAAGCGCTTGGTGAACTTGCGGGTGTAACTGATATTGATATTGTGTCTGTTGTCATAACGGTCTGCATACCAGCCGTTCCATATTTTCGGAAAATTACGCTGCGACCAGCTGAGAGTGTACGCAAAACTGAGATTGTCCTTGTCGGTTGACCATCCATATTGCAGTTCGGCGCCCCATGTGCGCCCCCTGCCGGAAGCATACTGCGACTCCCAGCCGTCAAGAGGCGGGAATATTGTCGATGGACCGACATATTCGGTCAGTCCCGACATAGTCTTCCAATATCCCTCAACCGACAGGGTCATATTTTCAGGAAGGCGGGCATAGACTCCGGCAGCCACCTGACGGGACCGCATCGGTCCGATTGCCTCGGTGGACGGCATCCAGAGATTGGTAGGAAGGTCCATATATACCGACGAGACCTGATGGTTGAACTGGGACATCTCTGCATACGAGGCTCTGATATCGACGGACGGATGGACATTGAACGTCAGCGCCGCACGGGGTTCGACGCTGTGATAGAAGCGTTTACCGGTCTGATAGACGACATATCGAAGCCCCGCATTCAGTTTGAGCCAGGCGGCGAGGTCGATCTCATCCTCGATGTATGCGGCGAGTTCGGTGCCATAATATTTCGGTCCGACGCTCAGCGAACTGTCCGGCACCTCCTTGCCGGCATCAAACTTAGAATAGTCCGCAAAACGGTCGGCCTTGTAGAAATGTGCCTGCACGGATGCTCCAAAACGGATGAGATGCTTCTCCGTCGGGGACCACCAGTAATCCGATTTGAGGCCGATGTCCTGCACCCGCGATATATTGCCGCTCTCCTCCTTCGTTCCGTAGAAAGTCCTGGTGTCGTTGCTATGCTCTTCATAGCCGTATGACATTTTGCCATTGTAGCGCGTATAGTACAGAATCGAGCGCATACTCATCTTGTCACTGATGCGCCAGTTCCAGTCCAGCGACGCAAGCGAATTGCCCCAGCCGACCTTGACTGACGACATGTCGATGGATGGTGAATATTGGTCCGGAAGGGACTTCTCGGAAGTCCTCATGCGGTCCTGACCGTTGTACAGATTCAGGCGTAAAGTATTGTCATCTGAGAACTTATGGGTAATGTTACCATTGAAATCCCACAGGGAATAGCCGAACCATGTGGAATAGCCGTTCTTCTTGTTCACGAGGTTGATGATGCCGAACACAGGGGCCGTGACGACATCGACCCATGAACGGCGCAGCGACACATTGAAGGAGGTCTTGTCCTTCACGATCGGACCGCCGTAACTGATTCTGCCATCGATGAGGCCGATGGAAAATGCGCCGTGATATTCATTGAAATCGCCAGAATTGGTATTGACATCCACTACCGATGAAAGCCTTCCGCCATACCGTGCAGGGAAACCGCTCTTGTAGAAATCGACGGACTGGACAATATCGCTGTTGAATGACGAAAACAGGCCTGCAAGGTGGCTGACCTGGTAGAGTGGCACTCCGTCCAGCAGGTAAAGATTGTCGCTGCCTGTGCCGCCATGGACATAAAGTCCGGACATCAATTCGGAGCCGGAAGCCACTCCGGGTATGGTCTGCAAGATTTTGATAAGGTCGGGGCTGCTCATCACGGCATAACCGGTCAGCAGTCTGGAACCTTCCAGATGCTCCATACCGGTCTGGGTGCGGTTGGTCCTTTTCAGTTTGTCGGCCGATATGACAGACACATTCAGGGTGTCATCCATCGACGATGTACTGATCCTGTATGAAACCGCAGGGTCCGGGAATGACTTTTTAACGGCAGGACCCTTGCTTCGGGACAGCACGACAAAATTCTTCCTGATCTCCCATTCTATCCCGGTGCCATTGAATATCAAGGCAAGATCCTTCTTTAAATTCCGGCCGGCAAGGCTGCCCCCGTTGGTCTTCACACCCTGCACCAGGGCCGGATCATACACGAAATTGACGCCATACATCTCCCCCACCTCGTCTATCCGGCTCTTCATGGAGACAGTCTGGGCGAAGGCGGAAAGACCGGCTGACAACAGTGCAAACAATAGTGCCAGTCTTCTCATTTTTCGACAATTATATCCACATCCAACGCCTTCTCTATCATCGACACGATGAAATCCACATCGTCATCAGGGAATGTCGCAGTGAGGGCCTTCCCCTTGGAATCAGTCTTCAAAGTACACCCATAATATGCCGACAATTCTGACAGCACATCGGCAAGAGGGGCTGAATCATATACGAACACGTGTGTCTGCGCGACATCTGGATTGAGGACAGCGGGCTCTGTCATCACGGCAGGGGCCTCCTGCGCCGGTCTGGAAGAGTGGACGGCGTACCCGGCAGCAAAACCGACTGCTACAACAGCCACGCTTGCCGCCACGGCCATCCACCAGCGGCGGTGAACACCATACTGAGGATGTTCTTTATGGAAGCGGTCCATAGCCCGGACCGTATCGAAACTGCCCGGCTTATAATTGCCGGCTACAAATTCCAACTGTTTATCATCGAGTTCTTTCATATTCCGGATTTCTTTAAAGAATGACTTCACCACTATGACGGGAAAATCCGGAAATGTAACACTCATCAAGCAAAAAAATGCAGGATGATTTTGCGGGCACCTTCTCTTAATGTCTTGAGAGCACGGGAGATCTGATTTCTGACAGTACCTTCAGAGACCCCCATCTTCGAGGCTATCTCCTTGCAGGTCAGCCCATCACGCTTCTCCATCAGCAGCATCTCACGACGCCGGCCCGGCAGATGGTCGATAGCCGTCCAGAGAGCGGCCTCTGAGAAGGATTTTTCCTGTATCTCTTCATCAGGGACCGACTCCGCCTCCTCAACAGCATCTGCAATCATAGGACCGGCCCCGCGCCTGCGCAGTTCATCGATACAGCCATTGCGCACTGATGCATAAAGATACGCTTTCGGGGAATCCGGCGCCTGAGCATCCTGAACCCTGGCCCACAGCCTCGAGAAAGCCTCCTGTACAATGTCCTCCACACAGTCATGATCCCTCACAAAATGCAGGGCATACAGACAGAGCGGCCTGTAATAAAGCCTGAACAGTTCATCTATCTCAAGACTCGGCGTCATTGTTGAGAGCACGCTCTAGTTTTCCACCGTCACCGTAATGGTATTGCGATAGACCGGAGTCGATTTCTTGCCGCTTGTCACAATTTCTATCTTGACATCGGCACTGGCCCCTGCCTTGAGGCCCTTCACCGTGACATTCTTTTGACTCCCGGCATTGTTCGCCGGAACCGAAACCGATACAGACTCGGGATCACTGCTTGACGCGCGTATCTGCAGAGTAGGTAAATCACTCCATTGATATTCAGAATCTGCCCCCGGCTGTACCTGGAAGGTATATGAGTGCCCCTCCTTGACAGTATATCTGCTTATCACCGGATATCCGAAAACTCCACCCGGATAATAAGACGATGACATCCAGAGGAGTTTATAGTCATCCTCGTTCAGGTTGCCCTTGCCGCCTTTGATTTTCGGTGAACAGCTCTTCATCGCGAAGTAGTTTGGCTGTTTCAGATTATTGATTGAAGGCGAATACTTAACAGGGCCGTCGAAATAAAGTATCCCCTTGGTGGACAAGTAATTGAATGTAAGGTTCATGCCTCCAACCGCAAGCGTCGTACCGTCAAAAGTGTAGTCGAAGATTACTTCGCGGCTATGCAGCACAAAAGAATTCACCCTGTTGTCACTGTCACGGATACCGACAGGCCAGGTATATGTAATGACGAGCCTATGACCGTCAAATTTCAAATGAGTCGACCTGAATTTCCCGGCCGTCTCCTCATAAGTCCCCCCTTCCCGGAGTCCGTGCCTTTCCAGCGACGAATCATGCGCATCGTAATACTCTACCGGTTCCGGCGATGACGAATCCCAGAATGACAGCACGTCATACCTGCCCTCGCCCGGGTAATACTCGACCCCTGCCGTCCAATCAGCACCTACGGAATAAGTCGGACCGTATGTCAGGTCCCATTCGCCCACAAGATTCTCCACGCTGAAAGAATCGCTTCCCGGCGCCCCTTCCTTCTCGCAACCCACCATCACCATCAAGGCCACAACTGCCACTGCACATAAAGACAAAATCCGTTTCATAAGATATTCAAATAAATCAACCTTCAAATTTAGCAATTTTCGTCGCATGCTGGATCAATATTTGACAATTAGAACTTTGGGGTGTGCCTTTCGGACCAAGTTTCAATACTGCAAATGTAAAGAAAAAACCGGCAGATTGTACCATCCGGCATATAAGGGTCCGGCAATGCAGCCACGAGGCCCGTGGCCAGATCACACTCTTTCCGCATCGGCCAGATGCTCTGCGAGTTCTGTCGGGGAAATGCGGTAAATCTTGGGAGTGCGGGCACGGGGGAAACGCGTGAAGAACGGGTCACGGCTGACAAACCATTGCGTGTTCTGAAGAGGAAAACACTGACCAAGAGCACGGCGCAGATACGGAACCTTCGCCTCCGAGCAGACCGTCACGCCCATCCTGCCATCCCTGAAAGTGGACACGCATACATAGCGCGGGCTCTCCTTGCGGGACACAACCCTCTGGGAATCAGCCGACATCTTGTGCCGCACAGTGACATGCCTGCCGAAACGGGCATTGAAATCATCCATCATCCCACGGAACACATCCCCATGCGCCGAACTGTCCCTGATGCCACGCACCGCAATATAATAATGAATCATCTCGTGCAGTATGACATCCTCCAGTTCCGCCTGAGGCAAGTCAAAACTCACACTGATCTTCATCCTGAAATCAGACCGTCCCAGTTCACGGCCAAACAGTCCCCGCACACGCACAAACTCCACCTTGCCCAGAAACGACCGCGCCCGTACCAACGAAAAAGGAATCGGCGGCAACACGCCGCCGAAACATAACTCATTGAAATAGTGAAATTTGTCCTCGACAAAAGGAAGAGTCGCAATCATAGGCCACTATTTCCTGCTTACCGGAATCTCGAGCTTGCCGATCTCATAGCCGAACTTGCCGTCCGTCACCACAATCACCTTCTGCCCATCAAGATTCTCCACCTCGGAAGCCACATCGATGAAAGTGTGCGAATGACCGCCGACAATCACATCCACATTGCGTGACTGCCCGGCAAGATCGATATCGCTGATATTGCCCTCATCGTCACCGCTGTTCTCGTAGCCAAGATGAGACAGCACAATGACCAGGTCACAATGCTTCTCCTTCTTGAGTATCCCGGCATACCTGTTCACAGGCTCCACAGGGTCCTTGTATTTCAACAGAGCGGCATAGTCACCATTCACGACCGTCGTCACGTCGGTCAGGACACCGATCACGCCGATTTTGAGCCCGGCCTTGCGTACTATCGCGTATGGTTTCAACTGACAGGCAAGTTCAGGAATGTCAATATCATAATTGCAGAGCACGACATCAAACTTGAAAGTCTTCAGCCTGCGGGCGAGGTCGTATGGTCCTTCATCGAACTCGTGGTTGCCTATTGTCACCACATCCATACCTATGGCATTCAGCACTTTAGGCTCGAAATCACTCTTGAACACCTCATGATATGACGAACCCTGGTCATAGTCACCGGCATCCACGACAAGCACGTTCTTCGCACCCACCGCCTGACGGACACTGTCTATGTATGCAGCACGTTCGATGACGCCCGCCTGACCTTCATTCTTGCCACCACGGTCCGGGTCGATATGGCTGTGAGTGTCATTGGTGTGAAGAATGACAAGTTTTTCCTGTGCGGAAGCGGTCGATGCGATTGCGCAGATGGCCGCAACAAGTGTCAATATTCTCTTCATAGCGACTACCATTTGATTGTGACACGGTCATCCAGATATCCCTTCACACTCTCACCCCTTGAATAGAGGTCACTGATATAATCAATCATGATGACCTGAGGGTCAAGGTCCGACATCTCAACACTTTCGGCGCCGTCGGCAAGATGCATATTGTCACCGTTTTCGAGGAGAAAATCAACGGTGACCATCCTGTAGATGCGTTCGTCATCGATCTCCTTGCCGCCGACAAGCAGACTCTCGACCTTGCCGTCCTTCATGACGACCTTGACGCCGTTCATCGGCTGGACATTGAACTCGAAATTCCTGACAAGAGTCTTCCTCAACCGGTCACCCTTCACAGTGACAAGGGCGAGTTTGTTGTGGAACGGGAACATCGACACGATGTCATCCTTCAGAATCAGTCCCTGAGGCAGCGAAACACGTATGCCGCCGAAATTGAGAACACCCAGATCGACCTCGCCCCAATGCTTCCTGGCGGCGTCCGTCACGACATCCACGGCCAGGTTGGAAAGCTCGCCCTGCGGATACCGGGCACGGAGGCCTTCCTCGCAGGTGCCGATCACCTCGCGCACCAGTTCGTCCATGACCGGCTGTGCGTCAAGGACAATCTCTGCGACCTTTGCCGTGCTGCCCCCGAATGTCCGGCCGTTCGGCGAAACATAAACCCCGCCGTCCATCTTGCCGACCGTTTCTGGATAATCCCCCTTTGAAGGGCCCTTAACGCCGGTGCGGTGACCATCGACAAGGTCCGTTTTCCAATTATAGTCCGACAGGATGGCCTGTGTGCCGCAAGATGCCAGGGCCAGAAGAGCCAGCGCCGCCGACGCAAGTGTTTCAATCCTCATAATTATTTCATTTTAAGCCATTTCCACAGGTCCTTGAAGGTGCTCTTCTTGCCGAACATAAGGATGCCGACCTTGTAGATTTTTGCAGAAACCCACGCGCAACCGAGGAATGTGAAGAACAGCAGTGCGACAGACAGCACAATCTCCCAGGTGGCGACTCCCAGAGGAATCCTCGCCAGCATCACGATAGGAGACGTGAACGGAATCATGGAGAACCACCAAACCAACTGGCTGTCCGGTGCGTTGAATGAGTATATGCCCACAAAGAATGCAAGCATCAACGGCACAGTGAGAGGGATGGTAAGCTGCTGAGTGTCAGCCTCATTATCCACAGCAGAACCCACCGCCGCGAAGAGAGACGCATAGAGCAGGTAGCCCAGGATAAAGAACACGAAGAACGAGATGACAAGTGTGCCGTAGTCGATATCCTTGAGAGTTTCGAGGACTACGGAGAGTTCACTTCCGGCCTCGGCGCCTTCAGCGGAAGCAGCGGCCGCAGCGACATCCTCGACATTGATTCCGAGGGCATCTCCGCCTGCCATCTCCATCATCTGCTCCGTGGCGGCGCCATCCTTGGCAAGGGAGTCAAAGCCTATTATGGCATTGAACCCTGTCACAAGCACGAGGGTGAGCACAATCCACAGGAAGAACTGTGTCAGTGCGACAAGGGCCACGCCGACAATCTTGCCCAGAAGCAGGTCGGTGGCCTTGATCGAACTGACGAGCACCTCGACGACACGGCTGGACTTCTCCTCGATGACACTCTGCATGACTGTGCCGCAGAACATGGAGATGAACATATAGATGATCATGGCCAGAATCATGGAGATGATCATATACACCTCGGATGACGAAATCTTCTCGCCGCCTTCGTCATCGACAGTGTAGGTCTTGATGTCCACATCGCACTTGACATCCTCGATGATCTGCTTCAACCCCTCGATGTCGTACTGTTTGAGGCGGTAGTCCTCAACAGCCGCACTGATCTGGCTTTCAATGATTTCCTTATTGTCGACACTTATAGGTTTAGGGGAGAACGTGGTGATATCCACATTCATCGCAGTGCCGGTGCCTGTCTGCTCCACGAGCAGGACGGCGTCAAGGTCGAGGTTCTCCCTCTGCTCCTTGAGCTCGTCGATGGTCAGGTTGCCCGTATAGTCCTTGAACTTGATGAGTTTGGTGTCCTCGAGACTTGCCATGACCAGTGTGGAATCGGTCTGGTCGATCACACCGATGTGCTTCTCCTGGCCCTTTGAGAAAAGAAGAATCAGGGCCGGTATGCAGCAGAGCATCGCAAAGAGAACCGGCACCACAAAGGTTGTGATAAGGAAAGATTTCTTCTTGACACGGATGAGATATTCACGTCCGATGACGACTTTGATGATCTTGAAATTCATAGCCTATTCCTCCGTTTCCTTTACGAGATTGATGAATATGTCGTTCATGCGCGGCATCAGTTCCTTGAACGAATTGATGGTCACGCCACGCTCCAGATAGCCCCTGATGACCTCGTTCTTGTCGTCGCCTGCAGGAACGACCTCGACGTGACGGCCTCCCTCGTCGGTGAATTCGACCTCGACGTTGTTGTTGCCATATTCGCGGCGGATGTCCTCCACACCGCCGGAAAGGACGACATGGGACTTGTTGAACAGGGAGATGTTGTCGCACAGTTCCTCGACGGACTCCATATTGTGTGTCGAGAGAAGTATGGTCGCGCCGTTGTCCCTGAGTTTGAGGATCTCTTCACGGATAAGCTGGGCGTTGACCGGGTCAAATCCCGAGAACGGCTCGTCCAGGATGAGAAGTTTCGGTCTGTGCACGACGGTCGTGATGAACTGGATCTTCTGAGCCATACCCTTGGAGAGTTCCTCCACCTTCTTGTCCCACCAGGACTGGATGCCGAACTTGACAAACCATTTCTTGAGTTCGGTGGAGGCGTCCCTGGCGCTCATGCCCTTGAGCTGGGCGAGGTACATGGCCTGGTCGCCGACTTTCATTTTACGGTAAAGTCCCCTTTCCTCCGGAAGATAGCCGATCTTCTCGACATCCTCCTGGGTGATAGGGCGGCCATTGAACAGGACCGTGCCGGATGTGGGGATGGTGATCCTGTTGATGATTCTGATAAGTGTTGTCTTGCCGGCTCCGTTAGGACCGAGAAGGCCGTATATCTTGCCCTCCGGGACACTGACGGACACTTTGTCAAGAGCGACCTTCTCGCCGAAGGTCTTGCAGATTTCCTGACATTCAATAATTCCCATTGTCGTTATAATTTAGATTTAACGATGCAAATATAATAATTTTTAGATAAATTTATCGTTTTGCAATAAATTTTTATCAATTAATTTAATATTCTTGTCACTAATTCGATAAGCAGGTCGCCCGGTGTCGCCTCTCCGGCGTCACCGCCCTTGCCCTTGAAATCATATTCCTTGAGGATGGCAATGACAGCCATGCATTTCTTCAACGGGTAGTTTCGGACAGCGGCGTCATAATCCTTGACAAAGAATGGAGGCACACCCAGGAACGAGGCCCGCGTGGCATTGTCCGTGCGTGGATCCTTCATCAGGAGGGCGTGGTAGCGCAGGAGTTTGTTGAACTGGCTGAACAGCGGGCTGATTGCAGCAGGGAGCGCGAAACGGGGCGCCGACCCTATGTATGCGGCGATTTTCAGAGCCTTGGGTGCATTGCGCTGCAGCAGGGCATTGGAGAGCTCGAACACGCTGTACTGGCGGCTGACACCGATATTTGTCTCTATGTCGCGGGCGCTGACCTCGACCGTTCCTTCCGGAAGGTTCTTCAGCATCTTGGTGGTCTCGACAGCAATCTTGCCAAGGTCGGTACCGGCGGATTCCGCAAGCAGTGCGGCTGCATCCGGGGCTATCCTGAGGCCTTTTTCGGCATAAAAAGAGGCGATCCATCCGGCCATCTCATAATCCCTGACGGCATTGCTCTCCACGACCACACCGTTCTTGGCGGCCATCTTGTACAGGGCGCGGCGCTTGTCAGCCTTGGCTCCCATGAGGCAGATGACCAGGACCGTGCTTTCGAGCGGATTCTGGCAATACAGGGCCAGGTCCTCGAAATCCTTCATCATCTGGGCCTCCTTGAGCACCACCAGCTGCCTCTCGGCGAACATCGGGTAACGTCTGGCGGCGGTGATGACGGAGTCTGCCGTGACGTCGGCTCCGTAGCAGACCGTCTCGTTGAAATCCTTCTCCCCCTCGTCGATACAATTATCCAGAACCGCATTGCAGACCATGTCCACATAGTACGGTTCGTCCCCCATCAGGAGGTATATTTGGCGGAAAACACCCTCGCGAGCTTCGCTGGCGAGGGTGCGACAGAGTCTGTCAACAGAAACGTATGCCGGTTCTTTGGCCATGTCGCCTATTCAGCACGTTTCTCCTTTATTCTTGTAAGATTTTCCTTGAGGATGTCGGCAGCCTCGGTGACTGCATCCTCAAAGGTCTTGGCATTGCGCTCCACGACAATTGTGTTGCCGGGGATGGCCACGACCACTTTTACATCTTTGTTCTGTGCCTCGTTGAGGAGAGACATCGTCACGTCAACAGAAGTGATACCTTCATAGAATTTCTCGATCTTTCCGAGTTTCTTGTCCACGAAGTCCAACAGTTTCTGGTCAGCATTGAACTTGACCGATTGCACTTTAATCTCCATTTTTACCTCCGTTTTTAGCGTTGTTATTATTGTTTTTAGCCCTGGGATGGGCGGTTTGGTAAACTTTTTTCAGCTGGGCGATGGAGTTGTGTGTGTACACCTGGGTGGCCGCGAGGGACGAGTGGCCAAGTAGTTCCTTGATGGAATTGAGGTCTCCTCCGTCCTCCATAAGTTCGGTGGCCAGCGTGTGCCGCAGCACATGGGGGGACTTGCGTCCACTCAGCCCTTCCCGGCCTCCGAGTTCCATCTTCACGGCCCTGTCCACATAGACCGGATAGAGTTTTCCGCCTGTGGCAGTGACCAGAAGAGGGTCTTCAGGTGCAGGCTTCACGCCTGTCATCGACTCAACTGCTTTCAAATATAAGGAAATTTCTTCACATAGAGAAGAAATGAGTGGAATTTCTCGCATTTTGTCTCCCTTGCCAAGCACACGGATTTTCTTCCTGGCAGGATCGACACTGGCGACAGTGAGGGAAATGAGTTCCGCACGGCGTATCCCCGTACCGTACAGGATGGAAATGATCTGGCGGCGTGTAATCTGCTCGAACACATCCTTTTTCAGGCCGTCGGGATACAGTTCGAGCATGGTCCCGTCGGCATAGCGCCCGGTCTCTTCCAGATACGCCAGTATGGCATCTTTCTGATAAAAGACAGGCAGACGTTTCTCGACCCTGGGGCGCTTGACAAGCGTGACAGGATTGGCGGCGAGCAGGTCGCGGCCCATCAGGAAATGGCAGAAACCGCTCAGCACAGACAGCATCAGGTCCACGGTCCGGGGCTTCAGCGAACGCCGGTCCAGCAGGTCCACCTCCCAGCCCCGGACAGTGCCCGCCGTCATCACTCCGGCAAGGTCCCCGCCGGGTTCAAAACCGGTCCCGGCATACTCTGCGAACTCTTTCAGCGCACGGGAATATATCTCGACCGTCCTCGGAGAATATCTCTTCACCGAAGACAGATGACGAACATATTCATCGATCAGGCTCATTCAACGGGGATCAGGCCAAGTTCACCGGCCTTCTGCCTCATAAGGGCGTCGGCAGCCTCGAATTCGTTCGGAATCACGCCGTCCAGTATGGCCTCCTTGACAAAGTCCTTGATTTCGCCGATCAGACGGCACGGCTCGATGCCATACGTCTTCATGACATATTCACCGTCAATCGGGTTCTTGAAATTGCGTACGGCGTCCTTTGCCTCGACCTCGACAAGTTTCCGCTTGACAAGTTCGAAATTGGAATGGAGCATCTGGACCTTGCGCGGATTCTTTGAGGTTATGTCCGCGTTGCAAAGCAGCATCAGGTCATCGATGTCGTCGCCGGCATCGAAAAGAAGGCGCCGCACTGCCGAATCCGTGACCTCGTCCGTGACAAGGGCGATAGGGCGCAGATGCAGTCCGACCAGTTTCTGGACATATTTCATCTTCTCGTTGAGAGGCATCTTGAGATACTGGAAGATCTTCGGGACCATACGCGCTCCGATGACCTCGTGGCCATGGAATGTCCATCCCAGAGCAGGGTCATATTTCTTGCTCTGCGGCTTGCCGATATCGTGCAGAAGCGCTGCCCAGCGCAGCCACACATTAGGCTCGGTGCGAGGCTTCACGATGTCCTCGTTCTCCCCTATGACATGGTCGGTCAGGCGGCCTTCCGCAATGGCGACCATCTCGGCTGCGGCAAGGTTGTCAAGCACCTGCAGGGTATGGGAAAAATTCTCCTTATGTCCCTTGCCATCAACGGATTCCACGCCTTTGAGCTTGACCAGCTGGGGCAGGATATAATCCAGAAGACCGGTCTGGTCAAGGAGTCTGAACCCCTCCGACGGCTTCGGGGTGACAAGTATCTTGTTGAGTTCTTCGGCTATGCGTTCCTTGGAGAGGATGGACATCCTGTCCTTGTTGCGGGCAATCGACTCGAGCGATTCCGGAACAATGGTGAACTTGTGCTCGTCGGTCGAAAGTTTGGTGGCGAAACGGATGGCTCGGACCATGCGGAGAGGGTCATCGCTGTAGGTCGTGTCCGGATCGAGCGGGGTGCGGATAATTCCGGCAGCCAGGTCACGGATGCCGCCGAACGGGTCCACCAGGGCTCCGAAATCCTCTTTCTGGAGGCTGAAGGCCATCGCGTTGATGGTGAAGTCACGCCTCAACTGGTCATCCTCGAGAGTTCCATCCTCGACAATAGGCTTGCGCGAATCCCTCTGGTAAGACTCCTTCCTGGCGCCGACAAATTCGATCTCCGTGCCGTGGAACTTAAGCATCGCAGTGCCGAAATTGCGGAACACCGACACAGTGCTGTGGACGCGCTCCCCGACCGCCTCGGCCAGGGCGATGCCGCTCCCCTCCACCACGATGTCAATGTCCTTGCTCTCCCTTCCGAGAAAGCAGTCACGCACGTAACCGCCGATCACAAAGGCCCTTACGCCCTTCTCGGCAGCCACTTCCGAAACAATGCTGAATATCCTGTTGTCCAGGAAACCTTCCGTAATAGTGCTCATATTCCCAACCCAATGGCTTTGGTACTGTCAAATGCAAAGATAAGCAATTTTTCATTCCTTCCGAAATTCCGAATCTGTCCAAACGCTTGGCGGTCATCCGACAGCGTTCTATTGTCGCAAGGAACTTGACCGCCTGCCTGACGGAAAACATGGCACATCCTCAAAAAAACAGGCAGGGCACGCCATGATAGCTTCGTCATGTTACCTGATTATCAATGGATTAAATTTTTTAGGATGTCACATCCTATGCCAATTTTAGAGGATGTGTCATCCTGTAACCCAGGGGTCTTGTCGCAAGTGTTGGAGATTCCTTGAAAATGATTAACTATGTTACGGCAGACACTGAAAAATCAATGGTTTGGTCAAAAATTTAAATGAATATTTTAAACAGCTAACGCAATGACAAAAAGAGACTATGTGTATTTGGATTTCAGTATGAATCTAGATGCGTATTATTACACTCAAGTCTGTCCATCAGTGACAATAACTGATGAAGCGACAAGGAAGTATATAACCGAAAATTACTTTAGTAACCCTCGTCCTTGTCTCTATCTTGATGGATTAAGGCAATTTGTCAACAACTTCCCTGATACTGTTTCAGGAAGGTTTCACCAGTCAAACAAGAAGGTAATAGACTTTTGGGAAGTGATAGATCCTGGTGCAGTACAATGTCTGAAAGCCGTCGTAAGCCAGAGATTCATAGATGTCCTTGACCAGGTAGGAGTCAATCCTGATGAATATTTCATAAAAGAGATTGCTATCACAAACAACAAGAGTGGCCTTAAATACTATATGTTCTTTGTTCCACGCTTGACAGAAGACCATATTGTTTATAAGGAATCGGTTTTTGCGGCGTTACTCAAATCAATCTCTCCCAAAACCATGATGTTTGAATCTGAAAATGACAAGAAGGAGCATGGCCAATACTATAGTTTGAAGGACGCTGTTTTGAAATATGATTCTGGTTTTCTTGATGTTTTGTTACCTCCTGGATGTGTACGCTTTTTCGTGTCAGAAAGGCTATTCAACGCCCTTGAAGCAGCTTCCATCAAGGGATATCGAGTGACATCGGAAAAAACGCTGAAAGTGATTTCCGAGTAAACAAAGTCTATTAGCAACTCAATCAGGGCCCGGCACTTCAATGCCGAGCCCTTTTCAATATTGAGGGCACGGCCCTCAAACTCCTCACTCCGTGCGGCCTTTTCGCCTTTCCGTATTTGC
>JAZRVQ010000050.1:0-15448 GCA_045599265.1 Candidatus Cryptobacteroides sp.
CTCGGAGACCGCAGCCTTCACCAAGGAAGAATCAATCAAATATGCAGAGGATATGATGACAGAATGGGACATGGACATCGCATTCCAGGAACGCGAGGCCAAGGGCCGGGCTGAGGGGAGAGCCGAGGGGCTCATCGTTGGTAGAGAGGAAGGACGAGAGGAAGGACGAGAGGAAGGACGAGAGGAAGGACGAGAGGAAGGCAAATCCCTGGCTCTCAAGGAAACCGCCCGGAAAATGCTTGAGCAGGGCATACCTGCAGATGTCGTAATCAAATGTACCGGCCTGCCGGAGGTCATAGTCGCCTCACTCCAGTAAAAATAATAATCAAAGCCGTGGCAATCGTAATTGTCACGGCTTTCTTGTACATGCAGAAGTTGCCAAAAGGTTATTTCTTCTTTGGCGTGAGCGTGTTAGGCTTGTAATTGAGCATGTGATCGTAAATCATCACATTGCAGAGAAGTCCGGAAATGCGGATGTAGAAAGCGCCTCTCAGTGCCATGCCTGCCATGATGACGCCCTGGGTGCGGTTCATCCTGATCTTGCAGACAACGTCACCGGAATCAAGGTCAGTCACTGTCAATGTGCCGCATGCAATCATTCCGCCGTTCTTCATGTTGTTCTTGCTCATGCTTGAAGTCCAGAACGCGTTGGCGCCGTTGCCCGTGTCAAGGGTGTCGATGTCATACTTCATCTCATACTTGTAATCCGGGTTCTCATCGTCCTTTGCCGGCAACTGGATGTTGCCAGCTTTCTTCTTTGTTCTATTGAGGAGCATCCTCATCTCCCTGCACGCGAGCTTGAATGAATCATTCCACGACTCTTCGCCGACTGTGTCATAAATGGCGCCATTCACCTTGACGAGGTTCCAGTCCCCATCATATTCAACATCCACGGCGTGGCTGACATCTACAACTATATTCACGAGTTCGCCGCTCTTTGCGAAGTCGGTGTTGCCTTCGAGAATCGTGATTGTGTCCCACTCCTGGGCAGAAACTGCGATGCAGCCCAGCAGAGCAAACGCGATAACTATTAATTTCTTCATGACGTTTGAATTATTTGTTTGTTAGAATTTGTACCTGACTCCTATGCCGGGGCAGAACATCATCAGGCCATCCTTATAGAGTCCGACTGGTCTTCTGTAAAGAAACCTGTTGAAATGAGCGCCGAAGATAGGCTTCATGTCCAGTGAAATGCTGAGACCGAAATCCATGTTGGCTTCGATGCCGAGACTGAGCTGCGGTCCGACCATGCCGCCGCCCCATGATTGCGAGATGCCGTAATCATACCATACTCCGGTGCACAGTGCATCTCCGACCCAGCCGCCAGCGAGGCCGATGCCGGCATACGCGTTCATGTCTGCGAATGACAGCCACTCCGGCTGCGCGAAAATATAGTTGACAACCACGCTTGCCCAACCGCCCAATGTGTATCCATAATCATAGGAGAACATGGCGTCTGCCTCTGCAAACATCTTGTCATTGAGGGTGTGCTGATATGACACTCCGAATCCTTCGGCTCCGAATAAGTTCAGGTAACCCCCGATAGCGCGTGGCTGCGCAATGGCTGCGGTGGCGATCAGGGCCGTTGCGATGATGAGAATTATTCTTTTCATAGACTGATTGGTTATTGCGCAAATTTACTCAGTAAGTTTCAGCACAACTTTATCAATTCAGCACAATCATCCTTTCAAATTGATAAAAATGCCCGTTTTGGCGTGAATTTTATCAGTTTACGGACCCGTTTGCGTGAATTGATAAAAGATTGGGGCGGAGTATTTTTATTTTTGCGTAGATAAATACATTTTTATGAAGTACATTACCAACTTACTGGCGATACTGATATTGCTTATAAGCTTTGCCGGATGCGATCCGACAAATGTCAATGAAGGAAAAGACCCTACCGAGGAACATGGAGGCAAACCTGATGACAAGCCGGATCCAAAGCCGGATGACGGTCAGTCGAACATTCCGACGGATGAGTATTACAAGGGCTGGAACACGACCGGCGAATATGTCGTTCCTGACAAGGATTCCAAGATCAACCCCAACCTTTTCATCACCAATTCTGAGGACGTGGAGGTTGTCAGCCTCGACACCGACAACTATACCGCGGTCATTCGCTTCAAGAATGACGTGCCAAAGCTCTACAGGGGCGCCGTGCTTCTTGTCGACCTTTCGGGAAATGGGGACGACATGCCTATCTTCCTTAAGACGGTCGAGATGGACGGGAACGAGGCAAGCGTCCAGTTCCGGTTCGCTACCTTAGGCGAGGTCTTTTTCAACAGGAAGATCCTGCTCACTACAGATCCATATCATGAACCGGTGGACCCTGACGTCGAGGTGTACGTGGTGGATGTAGATGAAATGACCAAGGCCAGCAAAACACCGTTCTTTGATTTCCAGAAGACCTACGAAATGTTCGACCCAAAACTCACCGTAACAACTCTCGAAAACAAATTTGAGACAGATATCGACTACTATTTCAGCACTGACGAACCGAAGACAGGCCCGGAGGCCATAGACGAGGAACTTCTGGAGGCCTGGGAAGACGCCGGTGAGGACTATGAGTTATATGTCAATGAATATACAGAGGCGGACGTCAGGAATTCGTATGTGTATCTCATCGGGGAGACCAAAGTTACCACAAAGTCTGAGTTTGAAGTAAACCTCAACGATGACTGGGACATTTTCGAGAAAAAATTAAGAATCAAGGAATGGAACTGGTTCCCGTTCGATGGCCATATAGGAGCTGTCAAGATAAAGCTGTGGTGCAGGAACGCGGTAGATGCTAAGATCAACTGCGGAATTCAGGGAACACTCAGCGCGGCACTTACAGTCACGGTGAGCGAGCATGCGAAATTTGGTGCATCGTATGACGGCAAATTCCATCCGTTGGTAGAATACAACCCTGACTTTGATTACAAATTCGACCCGCCGAAAATCAAGTCCGCTGAAATCGACGTCAAGATTGGTCCGGAGCTCGAAGCGAACGTGCTTGCATGGGGCTTCATCGGGCTGAAGATCCAGCCATTCCTTTTCCTTGGCGCAAAATACACAGGAACGAAATGGGAAACGGCTAATGAGGTGGACGATTATTACGGTGTTTCAGGTGAGTATTCAATCGGTTTCGATATGGATGCATCAGTCATCCTGTGTGATAATCCTTTTGTGTTTCTGAATCCAAGACGTGATAAAATAGTAGCGACTCTTGAGGAAATTGCGAAGTGGCCCAAGCATGAACCTATTATCAGAAAGCCGTTCTACAAATTCCCCGAGAAGGTTGAGCCTAAGCAGGAGGATGTCAACATGATTTTGGGCTATGATGACAAGCTTGGCGAGGAACTCCCCGAAGACATGCGCATGTGTATATGGGACAAGTCTGAAAAAGACGACAAAGCTCCTGCAAAGGCCGCTCTTGTCAGGTTGCGGACTCTCTCGACCATGCCTCCCGGAACAACCGGCACGTTCCAGACAAAGGAGGGCAGGACCTGCCACAAAGAGGAATTCTTTGATGCCGACGATATCGATGACCTTGGCGAGCTCGTGGTCGACTTCGAGGTTCCGGGCCCCCAGCGATACGACTACATATTCAGGGCCGACATCATTGACGGTGAAGGCAACGAAATCAGTACCTGCAACCTCTATCCTCTCAACCGGTTCAAGAGTTATACGGCTAAATATTCTGCTTCGGAATGCGATGGCGAGACCGTCCTCACAATTGAAGACTACGGCAAGAAGTTGACCGAAAAGGGCAGGCTCACGCGTACTGTCGTCTACGACGGATTCCCGATACAGGCCACCTACATTGTGGATTCTGACTTCGAGGAACTGTTCGAAATGGGTGACATTGACATCACTGAAAGCAAGGCATATGTCACGTATTACATGAAATACTATGCCGGAGAGTGCCTGTACGACCCCGTGATTGACAATCTGGACTACATAAGGTGGGACCAGGACGTGAACAGCCATTACCAGGGCTTCCAGTTCGCTGAGACAAACTTCTACGATATGGAGAACTGCGTGCATGCGACAGGTCCGGCCAGCTCCGTATTCTTCCCTAAGACGGATATCACCTATTGGATGAACATGCCGGTCAAGGTTGCAACAGGCTATCTCGATCCTGAATGCACAAAATACAGTTACCTTACCCTGAAATCATACGAACTCCTTGACGACAGCAGCGAGGACCGTCAAAAGCAGGAAGGCGAAACGGAATATGAGCCTAATGAACCTGTCTCTGAGGCTGAACTCGACGACGATGGGACATGGGGCGGCTTCAACTTCGGCGGTGGCGGCGGTGACGATGACGATATGTCCGGATACTATGTGCGCGTGAATGAAGAGCCAGAAACCTGGGAGGGTAAGTACATTATCGTCTACGATGAAACGAAAGCAAACAGTTGGGAAGAATATGACTCCTTCCTCCCTGGCAATCTTACAAACATCTACGGAAGCTACAACGGTCAGGGCACTTACGCCGAAGACGGGCACATACTCGTAACATCGGCAAACGAGAACTCCTATTTTACCATCTACAAGCTGCCTGATGGCAAGTATGCCATCTACTCGTCCAAGGACTTCTATCTTGGCTGCAAGAACAGTGCGAGCGCCGCATTCGACAAATGGGCCGAAGAACCCGTTCCGCACACCATCACTTACGACGCAGTAAACAAATGTGCTCTCATCCAGAGCTACTACAACCACACGCTCTGCTATGACGACAAGTATAGCCAGTTCATCTACGCTACATGGTCTGATTACAGTGCAGGCAAATACAAGTCTATCCAACTCTTCAAACTGCACGAATAGAAATCAGAAGCAGTTAGGTGAAAAAATCACATTCATATGAATACAAAGTCCATCAAGTTTTATATCGCGATTATTTTTGCATTGACATGCTCAATCCAGTCATTTGCCCAGGTCGGTGGAGATATGGACAGGGCAAGGCTGCGCGATCTTGAGCGTCAGCAGAGCCAGAGGCAGTATAATGATTTCATGAACAATGATTTTGGTAAAGGAAGCTTTGCTGGCTTTGGCAATATGGAGGACTATGCCCCATTCGATAAAAAATGTCCAATCTTTATCAGAGGTGGTGTAGGCCTGGGCTTTACTGATGGCGCGGCTATTGGTTACAATGCTTCTGTCGGAATTCAGGTTGGTGGCTTCAAGGGTTTCATATTCAACCCCGAAGTCGGCATCGACACACGCTTCATCGATGACTCCTGGGGAGATGTTATCGATGGATATGCCATAGACCACAAGTCAGTCAACCTGAAGGTGCGTCCTGTCCAGGCCGGATATTCATTCGCTGGCGGTCCCCTTGCGATTGCTGTCTATGCCGGCCTCTATGGTAGCTATGACGTGTATACTAAAGCATTATACAAGCCTATCGGGTCAACGGCATACTTGAAAGAAGAACCTCAATATCGTCCCCTTGACCTTGGAGCATCCTTGGGCTTCGATTTTGTCTTATACAGAGTAGATTTGAGCATAGTATTCGACTTTGGCTTGGTTCCTATGTATAAAGATGGTGGCCCTAACTGGACTGCAGTTCAGTTCCGCCTGGGATTCTTCCTGTAGGACTCCTTGCTTTTCGGTCCGAAGTCCCTTGTTCGCCTGCCGGTCCTGAGTGTATAAAGTAAATCAAGGCCGTGACAGTGTCACGGCCTTGATTCGTCATATTCCCCCGGGGGCTATGTGCTATCCGATTGTAGCTCCGTTGTTGAGGGCTTCGGCCGGGGTGATGAAACGCATCTTGCCGTCTCCCTGGCGGGCCATAAGGATCATGCCCTTGGACTCTATGCCGCGGATCTTGCGCGGAGCAAGGTTGGCAAGTATGCAGATCTGCTTCCCGAGCATGTCCTCAGGAGTGTAGTACTCTGCAATGCCCGACACGATGGTCCTCTTGTCAATGCCAGTGTCGATGGTGAGTTTCAGGAGTTTGTCGGTCTTCGGAACCCTCTCTGCCTCGAGAACGGTGGCCGTGCGGATATCCATCTTTTCGAAATCCTCGAAACTGCACTCGTCCTTCTGAGGTGCGACAACCTTTGCCGCCTCTGCCTTTGCGGCGGCCTCGCGCTCTGCACGAATCTTGTCCAGACGCTCAAGCTGCTTGTCGATATCTGCATCCTCGATCTTTGCGAACAGAAGCTCCGCCTCACCGATCTGGTGGCCTGATGGAAGGATGCTCTCCTTGCCGAGCTGGTCCCAGGTGAAGGAGGCGCCGAGCATCTTGCGCAGTTTCTCGCAGCTGAACGGTGTGAACGGCTCGAACGCGATGGCAAGGTCGGCACAGATCTGGAGGCTGATGTTGAGAATAGTCGCGCAGCGGGCCATGTCGGTCTTGGCCACCTTCCACGGCTCGGTGTCGGAGATGTACTTGTTGCCGACGCGGGCGATATTCATCGCATCCTTGAGGGCCTCGCGGAACTTGTAGTTCTCGTTATTCTTCTCGAGGCTTTCCTTCAATGCCGGAATCTCTGCAAGAGCCTCGCGGTCAATGTCAGTGAGTGGTCCGCAGGCAGGAACCTTGCCCTCGAAGTATTTGTGAGTCAGCACGATGGCGCGGTTGACAAAGTTGCCGAAAATGGCTACGAGCTCGCTGTTGTTGCGCTGCTGGAAATCCTTCCAGCTGAAGTCGTTGTCCTTGGTCTCAGGCGCATTTGCCGTGAGCACATAACGGAGCACGTCTTCCTTGCCCGGGAAGTCATCGAGGTATTCGTGTGCCCATACAGCCCATCCGCGCGATGTCGAGATCTTGTCGCCCTCGAGGTTGAGGAATTCGTTGGCAGGCACGTTCTCAGGGAGGATGTAGCCGTCACCGTATGCCTTGAGCATTGACGGGAACACGATGCAGTGGAACACAATGTTGTCCTTGCCGATGAAATGGACAAGTTTGGTATCTTCCGACTTCCACCATTTCTCCCAGTCGTCCGGGAGCAGTTCGCGTGTGTTGGAAATGTATCCGATAGGGGCGTCGAACCACACGTAGAGGACCTTGCCGTCAGCGCCTTCGACCGGTACAGGCACGCCCCATTCGAGGTCGCGTGTCACGGCGCGTGGCTGCAGACCGCCGTCCAGCCAGCTCTTGACCTGGCCGTAAACGTTTGAGCGCCATTCCTTGTGGCCTTCAAGAATCCATTCACGGAGCCACTGCTCATAATTCTGGAGCGGCAGGTACCAGTGTGTGGTCTTCTTCTTTACAGGCTCCGCACCGCTGAGCTTGCTCTTCGGGTTGATGAGTTCCTCCGGGCTGAGCGTGCTGCCGCATTTCTCGCACTGGTCTCCGTATGCGCCCTCTGCACCGCATTTAGGGCACGTGCCCACAATGTAACGGTCTGCAAGGAAAGTCTTTGCCTCGGGGTCATAGTACTGCTCGCTCTCCTTTGTGATGAACTTGCCTTCGTCATAGAGTTTGCGGAAAAATTCGGATGCATTCTTTTCATGCACCTTGGACGACGTGCGGCCGTATATGTCGAAATTGATACCCAGTCCCTTGAATGACTTGTCAATGACAGCATGGTATCTGTCCACAATGTCCTGAGGGGTGCATCCCTGCTGGCGGGCCTTGATGGTGATAGGCACGCCGTGTTCGTCCGAACCGCAGATATACAGCACTTCCTCGCCGCGCAGACGGAGATAGCGCACATAGATGTCAGCCGGCACATAGACGCCGGCCAGGTGGCCGATATGGACAGGCCCGTTCGCGTATGGAAGGGCACAGGTAACTAAAGTCCGTTTGTAGTTCTTCATTTTATATTCTTCCTAATTTGTTGTTCAATATGTTTCTCTGCTGGTTGATGCGGCTGATCTCCTTCATTATCTCCATCGTGTCCTCCGTCGGGTCTTTCAACTTCTTCCTGCAGTCCTCCAGCTGCTTGTCCATCAGGCGGACATGGTAGAGTATGATGGCCCTTGGGACCTCGTGGGTGAGGATGGTCGTCGTGTTGGTCATCGAGTTCTTGAGGTGCTTTTCCGTGACCTCGTATTTCTGGACAGTCATCTCGACAGCCGTGCGTACGACATCTGTGTCCTGGCTTGCCACCAGCGCGCGTATTATGTCCTCCTGCTCCAGACCTTTGTCGTACAGTTCGAAATAGGCGTCATAGGTGAGTCTGAACGCTTCGTTCGACAGTACGATGTTGTCACTGGCCAGAGAACTGTCGATAAAGTCGGCCACCGTCATCGGCTCTTCCGTGTAGAATTCGGAGTCCTTGGTGAACTTCATGATCTCGGTGCCGCTGCGCAGGATGAAATCCATCAGGCTCTTCTCGGCGGCCTCGAGGATAGGGGGGAGGACAACGCGTTTCTTGCCTGTGGCTCCGCCGAGGTCGACAGTTTCCGTCACAACCTCCCCGGAGGCCTTTTCCGCCTCTGCTCTCTCCCGTTCCTTGCGCTCTCTTTCCCACTGCTTCTTCTGCTCCTCCTCCACATGGACGCGTGTGCCGGAGACCCGTCGTCCCAGGGTGGCCTTGTCCATCTCGAAGCGCCGTGCAGTGCTTTCTGTATATGTGGCCCTCTTGACCTCGTCCGGAATCAGGGCGATGGTATCGGCGATGTCATTGATGAGTTCGGCCTTTTTCAGCGGGTCGTCTGCAATGTCATCAAGGAGCAGGTCGGTCTTGAATGTTATGAAGTCCCGCTCATTCCGGGCAATGAAGTCCTTGAATTCCTGCAGGGTATGTGTCTTGGAGAAATCGTCCGGGTCCTGGCCGTCCGGCAGCAGCACAATCTTGACGTTGAGGCCTTCCTGGAGGACCAGGCCGATGCCCCTGAGGGCGGCGTGTATGCCCGCACTGTCACCGTCATAAATGATGGTCACATTCTCCGTGAAACGCTTTATCTGCCTGATCTGCTCGACTGTGAGGGATGTGCCGCACGATGCCACGCAGTTGGTGATGCCCAGCTGGTGCAGGGAGATCATGTCAAGGTTGCCTTCGACCAGGATGCACTTGTTCTCCTTTGCAATCTGCTGCTTGGCAAAGTACATTCCGAACAGGGTGCGGCTCTTGTTGTAGATCGGCGTCTCCGGCGAATTGACATATTTGGCGACGGTCTTGTCGCTCCGGAGCGTCCTGCCGCTGAATCCGATGACCCTGCCGCTCAGAGAGTAGATGGGGAAAACGGCCCTGTCGTGGAAACGGTCATACACCTTCCCGCTGTCCTCGACCTTGATGCAGAGACCTGTCTCGATGAGATATTCTTCCTTGTATCCTGCCTGCCTGGCGCTGTTCAGGAGGGCATACCTGTCGGACGGACACCATCCAAGCCCGAATTTGCGTATGGTCTCGTCTTCCAGGCCGCGTGACTTGTAGTACTGGTACCCGAGGGCCCGGCCTTCACCGTCATCCAGGTTGGATGCAAAGAATTTCTGGGCAAACTCGGACACCAGGTAAAGGCTTTCATTGTGCTGACGTGCTATGATATCATCGGCACTCTGCTCCTCCTCGATGATTTCTATGTTGTATTTCCTGGCCAGATACCTGAGAGCATCGACATAGGTCATGTTCTCGTGCTTCATCAGGAAGCCGACCGCATTGCCGCCTTCGTGGCACCCGAAGCAATAGTAGAATCCTTTGGACGGGCTGATGGTGAAGGACGGCGTCTTCTCGTTGTGGAAAGGGCAGCACGCAAGGTAATTGGCGCCTTGTCTTTTCAGTGTGACAAAGTCGCCGATAACCTCCTCGACTTTTGCGTAGTCGAGTATCTTGTCAACCGTTTCCTGCGGAATCATTAAACCTCTTCTTCCTTCTTCTCTGCCGGTTCTTCAACCTTCACGGCCTCTGCCTCGGGAACGTCCACGTTCCCTGTCTCTTTCTCGGCCTCTTCTTCCTTGACAGCCTTCTTCACACAAAGAGCGGTGACGAGTTCGGACACGCCATACATGACAAGTGCGGCGGCGCAGGCATACTGGACGAAGTCCTTGTTGGAAAGCACCAATACGCCGAGAATGATCACAACGGCAGGGAAAATGAATGCGGATGCACGGATATGCTTTCTGGAACTGAACAGGATGACAACCTGCCAGATGGCGAATGCTATCAGGGCAATGCCCACAACGAAATTGACAACCTTCACGATCGGTGCGGAGAAAATGAGCAGCACGGCACCGAATGCAACCTCAAGGGCGGCGCTGATCATCAGGACCTTGAAGTCTTTCTCGTTCTTGACCTCTTCCCTGTTTCTCTTGACAATGGCATAAATGCATGTAAAAATGCCGAATGCAATGACTGCGATGCCGAGAATGCGGAGCAGAAGGGCGAACACGTCCTGTCCCTTGAATTTCATAATCAGCACGAAAATACCGAGAATGATTCCTATTGCCGCACGTACATACGCGTTTGTGCGAGTCTTGTAACCTAAATTGATCATGGCTTTATGGATTGATTGTTAATTTGCAACTTCACAGAGGAACTTGATGCGCACCAGGCGGACCTCCATCTCGTCATAGTCGGGACCGAGCTCTTCGGTGGCCTCCTGGAGCGAGTCGGTCTGGGCGTCTTCCTTGAAATACGTATAGATGTCATCCACAACGTCGTCGTCAAGGGTCTGCTCTATATAGTAGTTGAGGTTGAGCTTGAACCCAGAGTACACGATGGACTCTATCTCGCTCATCAGGTCTTCCATTTCCAGTCCCTTGCTTCTGGCGATGTCCTCGAGCGGCATGTGCCTGTCGATGGCCTGGATGATCGCCACCTTGTTGGCGGACTTGCTGGATGCCGACTTGACGATGAAGTCGTCGGGACGCTCTATCTCGTTCTCCTCGACATATTTGGCGATGAGCCTGATGAATTCGGCGCCGTATTTGCGGGCCTTGCCTTCTCCGACCCCCTGACAGTTCTTCAGCTCGTCGAAGGTGACGGGGTACATGATGGACATGTCCTCGAGGGAAGCGTCGCTGAATATGATCCACGACTGCAGTCTGAGCCGTCTGGACATATCCTTGCGCAGGTCTTTCAGCATGGCAAGAAGCACGGTGTCACCGCCCTCGCCGCTGCCCGCCTTCGGCCCTGCCTCGTCGTCATCGTCCTCGCCCTCGGCGAATTCGCGCTCCTCGGTGAGCATTATCTCATAAGGGGCTGCAAGGAATTCCCTGCCCCTGTCTGAGACGGAAATGAGTCCGTATGTCTCGATCTCCTTGTCAAGGAAATGAAGTATCAGGCCCTGGTGGATCACTGCGCACCAGAACTTGATGGAATGTTCCTTGCCGGCACCGAAAAATTCTGTCTTGTCGTGCCTGTATGACTTTATGATGGCATTGGCCTCTCCTGCAAGGATTCCGGCCAGGTGCTCTGTCTTGAAATGTTCCGGCAATGAAAGGATGAGCTCGATGACGAGCGACATCTCCTCCCGGCCGTCAAACTGCTTCTTCGGGTGCAGACAGTTGTCGCAGCACCCGCAGTTGGTTTCCGGGTAATCCTCGCCGAAATAGTTGAGCAGCAGCTTTCTGCGACACTGGTTGGATTCGGCGTATGCCACGGTCTCGGTGAGCAGCTGCTTCCCGATCTCCTGCTCGGCGACAGGCTTGCCCTGCATGAACTTTTCCAGTTTCTGGATGTCCTTGTAACTGTAGAAAGTCAGGCAGATTCCCTCGCGTCCGTCTCTTCCTGCGCGCCCGGTCTCCTGGTAGTAGCCCTCGAGGCTCTTCGGGATGTCGTAATGGATGACAAAACGCACGTCAGGCTTGTCTATGCCCATTCCGAACGCAATCGTGGCGACAATCACGTCCACCTCCTCCATCAGGAACATGTCCTGGTTTTCGGCACGGACCTTGGCATCCAGGCCGGCATGGTATGGAAGCGCCTTGATGCCGTTGATGTTGAGCAGTTCGGCCAGTTCCTCCACTTTCTTGCGGCTCAGACAGTAAATGATACCCGACTTGCCGGGATTCTGCTTGATGAACTTTATGATGTCCCTCTTCGGGTCGGACTTGTCCCTTATTTCATAATAAAGGTTAGGACGGTTGAACGAAGACTTGAACACCTTGGCGTCCATCATTCCCAGATTCTTCTGGATGTCGCTCTGGACCTTCGGGGTGGCGGTGGCCGTGAGGGCTATGATCGGAGCCACGCCGATCTCCTCGACAATGCTGCGTATGCGCCTGTATTCAGGCCTGAAATCATGACCCCACTCGGAGATGCAATGTGCCTCGTCGATGGCGTAGAACGATATCTTGAGAGTCTTCAGGAACGCAATGTTCTCTGCTTTGGTGAGGGATTCCGGCGCTACGTAAAGCAGCTTGGTGACCCCTGAGGTGAGGTCGTCCTTGACCTCGGCTATCTGTGCCTTGGAGAGGGATGAGTTGAGGAAATGTGCAATTCCTTCCTTGCCCTCGACAAAGCCGCGTATGGCGTCCACCTGGTTCTTCATGAGCGCGATCAGAGGCGAAATCACAATCGCGGTGCCTTCCATGACGAGCGCCGGAAGCTGATAGCACAATGATTTTCCTCCGCCCGTGGGCATCAGCACAAAGGCGTTCTGCCCGGATACAAGGTGAGTTATGATGGCTTCCTGGTCACCCTTGAAGGCTGTAAATCCAAAGAATTCCTTCAGTTTGGAATGCAGAGTCTGTGAATCTATCGTCATAAGGCGCTCAATTTTCATCTAAGTTAGATATTATTTTTGCCTCAACAAAATTTATATGAAATATTTTTGCGATATTTGCCCCCCGGTTAATTGGAACAATTAAAACATAATTCAATAAAACACAATGAAAACAATCAAAATTCTCGTAGCAGTATTCGCTGCATCAGCATTGGTTTTCTCTTGCAAGGCACAGGCCCCTGCAACAGATGTAGACCCTACTACCGTTGAAAACGTCAAGGACCTCCTCCCTTCAGTTGCACAGAAAGACTCTGTAAGCTACCTCGTCGGTGTATGGTTCGGAAGCATGATCAAAGGCAATGATTTCGGTGAGGACCTCAATTTCTCTCTTCTCAGAAAAGGTATGAATGACTTCCTTTCAGCAGAGGGCGAGCCTACTGATTCTACATTCCTTGAGCAGTTCAAGATCAACCCTGAGCTCATGAATGACCTTTTCAACCAGTATCTCGAGCAGAGAAGAACCTACAAGGCGGAAGTCAACAGAAGAGACGGCCTCAAGTGGCTTGAGGAAAAGCTCGCTGAAGAAGGCGTCGAGAAGACAGAGAGCGGTCTTGAGTACAAGATCATCGAGCCGGGCGACACTCTCCGCGCAACTGACCGGGACACCGTGATGGTTATCTACAGAGGCACATCAACCGACGGCAAGGAGTTCGATTCAAGCAACGGTCAGGCAGTCAAGTTCTTCCTCAACAGGGTTGTCCCTGGTTTCTCAGAGGGTCTCAAGCTCATCGGCCAGGGTGGCAAGATCGAGCTCTACATCCCTGGTGACCTCGCTTACGGCCCACGCGGCAACCGTGGCATCGACCCTAACCAGACTCTCGTTTTCGAGGCTGAGATCCAGTCTATCGGCAAGTATGTGGAGCCAGCTCCTGCAGAGCCTGCAAAGAAAAAATAATCTGAGCCATGGCACTGGAACTGGAATGCAAGATCGTCCGTAAATTGCCCGTTCAGAGCGGCAATTCGGCACGCGGTCAGTGGTCAAAGCAGGAGTTCGTCGTTGAATATCAGGACGGACAGTATCCTGCACAGGTGTGCATGAACGTGTGGGGCGCCGACAAGGTCAACGACCTCGGAAACTATCAGGTCGGTGACAAGGTGAGGATATCCTTCAAGATTTCCTCCCGCGAGTTCAACGGCAGATGGTACAATGACGTACGTGCGTGGAAGATCGAGCATGCAGGTGCCGCACAGGCCCCTCAGGCCCAGCAGTTCAACGCTCCCGGTGCTCCGGCATACAGCGTCCAGGTCCCGCCTGTCCAGACCGCTCCGGCGCCGTCCATCGATGACATGCCGGCCTTCGACAGCGACGACATGCCGTTCTAAAGATTATCCATCAACAAATAGCAGGGAAAGGCTTTGTGGTCTTTCCCTGTTTTTTGTGCAGTAATTAAGGAGTGTAGCAGGGCTACATGACTGAATGACATAGTATAAAGACTAAACAAGATACATAAAGATTACCAAGTTTATTTTGGGCAAACGGATTGATACAAAACCTATAGAGTTCTGAAGAGTTTTTCAATAGGTTCTTCCTCTGGAGCCGCAAAACTTACATGGATAGGCGGCTTAGTAGAATACTTATGTCCGGATATGGCGAGGTGACGGCACAAAAAATCACTTGTCATCGTAATGGCCATATGATGACAAGACATCAACCTTGACAACATCTTCCTCGATTTCGTAAATGAGCCTGTGTTTTTGGGAAATACGACGAGACCACTGTCCTGAACGGTCTCCACTTAAGGCTTCCGGTTTCCCGGTGCCGGTTTTCGGATGATCTTGAAGTTCGCCAAGTAACTTGCCAGCCTTCTTAAAGGCAGCAGGTTCCGATTTCTTCAGTTTTGCAAGGTCTTCCAGCGCTTGTGGCGCAAATGTAAGTGTGTACATTTAAATACTCTCCAGCAATGAGGCAAGAGCCTCTTTCCCATCCACTGTAAGTCCTTTGCCTTCTTCAATATCTTTTCTTGCCTGATCCACACGGGCAAAGAACTCTTTCTTGCTGACAAGGCTGTCATCCTCGGATACGGGCACAATCTTAAAACTACCGGCACGGGATGTGAGAATGACGCTCTCACCGTTTGCGGCAAGACCGAGGTATTTCCCCTGATTTGATCTGAAGTCTCTAATGCTTATTACCGTCATAACTTAATAATTTGCCACAAATATAATAAATACCAAAATGGCATCCAAATATTTATTATGGAATCATGAAACTTACATGTTCAGGCGGCTTAGCAGAATACCTGTGTCCGGATATGCTGAGGGCCGTTAAACATATATGTTTTGGCTGTCGGTCGAAAGTCTCCCTGGCCATGAAATCGCCGCTTGTTCGACAGGCCGGTTCTAATAATGCAGTTAACGGCGCTCTTGTCTTATCCAGCTCTCATCCATGTATGGGAACTGTTTCATATACATGCTGGCCTCTCCTCTACTTGCGAACTCCTTTCCATTAACTACCCAGACGTCGCGTGACGCTTCAGTCTGTTTCGGGACATTTGTCACTTTAACACTGCTTCCTTTAGTGGCGCTTCCACCTCCGGATGGAATGAGTCCGCCGATAAACATTACTGCAACAAAAATTCCTATGATAATTCCAATAAAGTGGAACAGATGGCCATGTGTAATCCAAAGAAAGAGTTTCTTTGCCAGTTCCAAGCCGCCCCAGTCCCCAATGAAAAGCCATAACAGAAGACCGAGAAAGCCAATGACCTTGAAAATCTTCGGCCGCAGACAAATAAGAAGGACTGATAAGGCCAAAAGGCCGAACGCAAAACATATTTTCACTACCATGTCGATTAGTATTGAGGGTGAATCCGTACAAAAATGTGTTTAACACACTTGAGCA
>JAZRVQ010000051.1:0-6304 GCA_045599265.1 Candidatus Cryptobacteroides sp.
AGAGCTGCTGCGGCCATAGCCACGATGGTAATGGCATTGGCGAGTGGCTGCATAAGTTTGAGGATGGCAGACGCTGGTTCCTGAGCGAGGTCTTTCTTTGTGACGGACTCGAGCCAGTCGCGCCGCTTTAGGATATCTGGGTCGGACTCGATGCCCATTTCCAGACCTTTCTTGTTCTGGGCGTCGAAGTTCTTAATAACTTCCTTCCCCTGCTCCTGCATCTCCAACACGCACGACCGGATGGTCTCTTCCTGCCCTTCAATAACCTTGGCTTGTTCCATTATCTCACGGGCCTGTTCGCGGGCCTTGAACTTGCGAGCTTCTTCGTGCATCCTGTCGGAGGATACGCCCCGTTCAAGGCCTGTGGCCTCTGCCGCGAAGTCCTGAAGCCTGGACATATCTTCTCTCGTGAACTTGATGGTCTTGGCATAGGCGTCCACCATCACCTTCTCAGGCTTGTGGGTCTTGGGGTCGATGACGTTCTTTCCGTTCTTCTTTTTGGTGCGTTCAACCAGCTTGTGCTCCCAGCAGGTGGTATCTGCAACGATATGCGCGTGGTTGTTCGGAATCCATTCTCCGGTTTCGGCATCGGTGTGTCCTTCATCCTTGTGCATGGCATAGGAGAGCGGTGTCATTCCCAGCTGCCTGATCAAGTCACAGAACTTCTCGACTTGTTCCGGGGTGGTGTCTTTGTCAATGACAAGCACGATTTCCTGGATGGGCTGTGCGGTTGACTGCATCTTCTGTCCGGTAGCCTTTTCGTATTCAGAGCGAATCTTCTTCATCTGGTCAGAGATTGTGATCCATTCCTTGTAGTGATTCAGAGGGGAAAGGTCCTTGCGGACATACTCCAGTTCCTTTTCCCTTCTATTGTGACGTTCGGCAGCCCCGCCCTTGCAAGGCTGCATGTTTGCTGATGTTTGTTTAGACATAATAATCTGTTTATTGTGGTTAAACTGTTCCCCGGGGTACGGGGCTGCTCGCCTTTCGGCACTGCGTAAGCGTGCCGGTTCCCTCTCGGAAGAGAGGGCGCACACCCCTTCAGGGGTATAGTGCGCTATAACCCCTGAAGGGGCTTTTGTTTTGCTGTCATCAGAATGATGGTTTTGACGCTTGTCATCAGTCTGGCATTATGGCACTATGGCACTTTCACAAGAGTCAATGAGAGAGTGCCAAAGTGTCAAAGTGCCATCATATTAACTTTTCGTACACTCCTCGACGGATTTTCTTTAGAAACGGATCGTCCTTTCCGACGTCCAGCATACGGAAGGCCGTGCGGCGTGATATGCCCATAACCTCAGCAACGGCCAAAGCCTGATCGGTGGTGAATGTTCCATTCAGAGCATCATAAAACCTCATCTTCTTTTCGATGTCTTCACCTCCAGTGATTATGAGCTCGTAAGTCTCCTTGACTGTGGCGAAATAGTAGTCCGCAAGGATGGTCGCAAAGATTGCACTCTCCTGCCCGATAATCCGGTTTTCTCCGAAGATGCTACCGTCGGCATCTCGCATCACTTGAATGACCATGGCAAAACGAATGAGAGCTGTCTCTATTTTTCTGAGGAATTCAATGGCATGAGAAGAGTTGTCTTCAACGCAGGCTATTTCTTTTTTGTTCTGCCAATCCACGAGGGACAGACGTGCGGGAGTGCTGAAGGTGTATGTAACAGGTTCTTCTATTCCCATGTTAAAGGCATCTGCGAAAGACAGTACCGGAGCCAGAGCTTTGTCCCAACGTTCCGCCGTTCCGGAAGGCAGATCTTCCTCCTCTTTCCAAAGTACCGGATCTCCGTCATTAGGATTAAGGACATATAGAAGACGTGGGAAGAAGCCGTTGTCAATATCAGATTGGAATACTTTCGGCAGGACTCCGGGCTGTATGGTGCCGATCACACTGGCAAAGGGATGTGGGATTGTGTCGACCTCATCCTGTGTCTTCCTGTTCACAACAATAGGTTCTCCGGAATACATACTGAGCCAGGCCTCTTTGTCCCCTCCTCCGTTCCTGTACTTGTTGAAGGAGCTGAGCCATCCTTTCAGTTCGTCCACATAGACACATACTCCAACCGGATTCGCCTTGAGGACCTTTGCCAACGCCTCTAACGTTGTATCACGCACAATACGCTGCCTTGCTTTCGGCTTCGGCCCGCGTGCGTCGATTTGTGCACTGCGGTACTGCTCAAGCTGCTGCGAGTATTCCGCCAGTGACACCTTGTCCCGCTTTACCAAAGGAGCCATGGCGAAAGATACCGGATGGGTCTTGATCGAGCCCGGACCGCCGACTAAAGCTGTGTAGAGGATAGGCGCTGTCACCCAGTTTTCCATGAAACGACAGGTGCAACTGTTTCCTATCGCGCAGGCGAAGGCATGGAAGAACGCAGCTGCCGTATATGGTATGGGGTAGCCATTCTCAGCGTCAAGGTCATGGATGATATCCTGGATCGCTTTGGGAAAGATGGCCAGAGGGAAAATCAGTCTGTCATCTTCCATGGCGCTCCTCCCTTGCAGTCCTTTGGAAATTGTCGGCAAGCGCCCTCGCTTTCTCGACATCGAAGATTATCTTCCTTCCGATGTTGGAGACAATGGCATCATCCAGGATTCCCTGCCTTTTCAATGAGTAAACAGTACTCGGGCTGCAACCGATAAGCTTAGCCAGCTCTCCTATTCCGTATGCGTGGGTAGTAGGCTGTCCCGATGACGGTTCGGCGACATCCTTTCTCGCGAGTTCATTCAACTGGAGGAACTCTTCTCCTGTCATCTGGCAAAGAAACTTCGACAGAAGTGATGATTGATAATTCTGCATTTTCTTGAACTTGTTAGATATTCGACATAATAAAAGCCGGACAAGAGTCTGTGCACATGACTTTGTTCGGCTGCAAATATATTATGTAATTATCTGAATATCAGGGCAATAAAATTAAAGAAAATCCATCGCTGATTTGTTTTAATTTCGTTGCCCGGTCCGCCCGTTCAAGAGTGCCTGGATACGTTTGCGTAATGATGTGTCCTCCATATCCTTATATGATGACCCGCCGGTTTCTATGGAGAACTTGTCTGGATAGCTGGCAATCATAAAATTGCTCAGGTCATAGATGGATTTCATTTCCTTTTTCAGGCGTCCTGAACTTATCAGGGTGTCGGCTATAACCTTGGAAATCTTTCCGTCAATTCCTTTTCGAGGATAGGACAGTATTTCCTTCTCGATTATCTTAAAATCCTCCTCATCAAGGAACGTGGAACGAAAGTCGGATATTTCTGCCTTTTGATATTCCTCCGACTTCAGGGGACGTCCCCTTTTCTTTTTCGGTGCTGCCTCTTCTTCCCGGGTTGGCTCCTCTTCCTCAATTGGCTTTGGTTGAGAAAAAGCTTCCAGAGCCTGATAGGCATATTCCCTTATGGATTGAAGGACATCATAATCCACCAGAGACTGGAATCTGCTGAATACGTCACATTCTTCCTGCTTAACGTCCAAGACTTTACGCTCATAGTCCTTTATCTTCAAATAGGCAGCGTCATGCTTGGCATTGATATTGTCCAAGATAACAGGATGCCCCACAAGGTCATACAACTCTTCCAGATATCCGTGTATAATTTCCATTTCTGCAGATTCCTGACCGGGCCGTAAATCTCTGGAATTGTAGAGTCTGGTGATATCGTTGTATTTGTTGAAGATGGCATGCTGCTTTTTCTGTGCAGACTTGGCTTCTTCCATCTTGAATCTGACCTGCTCCTGCGCAGCGTCACTCATCATTTGGAATACATTTGAGTATGAGCACTGTTCATCAAAGTCCTTCTGATTCACCTCGTAAGTGGAAATGAAAGCTGAGGACTCGTCCACCACTTTGGAGGCAAATTCTTCATATACGCCGTCTCTGTTGCACTCAACCTTAAATTGAAGGGAAATGAGATCGAATTTGGATGGTTCCAAATCAGACAGACTGTCTCTTGTGTTTGTGAGCGCAATGATGTCATCCAACTTCAGAGAGGAACGATTTCTCAAGAGGTTGGTCGCGTCGCGCAGAGTGCGGAGGAATGAGAATATGGTATCGACAGCAGGCATTTATTTCGCATCTATTATCTCCCAGTGGCCTCCCTTGTCAGGCCCGACACGTCTGATCCGTCCGGATTCCTTCAGTTTTCGCATATTGTAGTATATGCCGTCTTCTGTGATCCCACACAATTCCGCCAACTCCTTATTGGAAAGGTGAGGATTGCTCTTTAGTGCCGCAAGTATTTTCTCCGTAGTTTTCTCCGTAGTTTTCTCCGTAGTTTTCTGCGTAGTATTTGCGGCTGTACTACCTAAATGCAGGGTTAACTCCACCTGCTCAGGATCATAAATCTCACGGACCTGTGGTTCTGCCCAGCCATTTTCCTTCCATCCCTTCTTTATGGTGTCAACGCCGCTGCCTGCACGTTCACCTTCACCGATGAACTCAAACATCTTCTGGAGAATAGAGTTTCGGCAAATGCTTGTGCCGCCTTCAAAATACTGTTCCACCGGGATAAGAAGACATCCGGGATTGCGGAAAACGAACCTGTCTGGATAATGTTCGATAACGATGCAGTGCATCGAGTTCAGGCGGGCATGGATGATGGTATTGACAATGGCCTCACGGAGCGCTTTATGTGCTGGGGTGTCATCAATGCGCTGAAGTCCTTCCAGTTTGAATGGGACAGGAAGGGACTGGGCCATTTTCATATACACACGGCGATGGAACTGATAGAGGTTTGCTACCCAGTTACCGTCAGGATGAATGCGATCGGTCCACCGGATATCCGGGTTGTTGCTCAGCTTCTCTCTGAAGTCAACATAGAAATGGGGCAGAGCGCTGAGGATGGTCTCATCCAGGCCAAACATAAGCACTGCAGCGAGCGTGAAACCCTCTTCACCCGTTTCAGCATCAGTGACATATCCTCCAATCTTTTTGAAAAAGTCTATGTCGGAGAGGCCAACCCATGCATGGCCTTCATGGTTGAGATTGAACACCTGCCGGTATTGGCGAATGGTCGTAGCATCGAAGTTCTTCTCCAATGTGAAGTACTTGTATATCTTCCCGTCCAGTGGATGTGTAGCGATATTGGCATCCGAGAACATCTTTCGAACTTCGTCATCCGAGAGAAGATAATCTCCTTCGTGACGGCGGACATAAGTGTGTCCAAAAGGATTCTGTGTCAGATAAACAGGCCGTTTGGAATAATGGGCACGCGGAACTCGGACAATCAACAAATGGGAGCCTTCGTATTCTGTATCGAATACATCGGTATCCATAGTGAGGCAGGCGCTCACTTTGTTTCGGTTATGGACATCATCCCAATACAGCTTCTTGTACTTGGCTACCTGCTCCGATGTGAGTTCATCGGGGTAGAATTTGTTGTCCTTCTCCTTTATGCCCAGAACGATGATGCCGCCATTGGTATTGGCAAAAGATGAGTAGGTCTCCCACATGCTCTGGGAAAGACCACCTTTACAGCTTTTGAATTCGACTTCCGTATTTTCGCCCTTGCGGCATACTTCGCGGATATGAGAGTACAGTTCCATAACTTACAAATCTAAATATTTTTCCTCATCCCGCCTCAAAGCAGGCCGTTGAATTTTGTCATTGAGTCTGCCTTGACGGAGTCGACGATATCGATATAGGGTTTCATTGCCTTGTAGTCTGAATGGCCTGTCCATTTCATGACCACATCAGGCGGGACACCAAGGGACAGGGCATTGACAATAAATGTCTTGCGCCCGGTATGAGTGCCGACTAGTTCCCATTTGTGTTTTACCTCGTCAATGCGCTGATTGCCCTTGTATGTCGTGATGCGTATCTCCTCATCTATTCCGGCCATCTTGCAAAGGTCCTTTAGTTCCCTGTTCATGGTCTGATTGCAGATTACGGGAAGAGCCTTGCCGTCCTTGAACTTGTAATCCTTGTACTTCTCGAGTATGCCCTTCGTCACGTCATTGAGTTCGATGGTAAGGCTGTCAGCGGTCTTGACGGTCGTGACTTCAATAAATCCATCCTTGATGTCTCTCTTTTTGAGGTTGAAAACATCCGAATGTCTTAGGCCGGAGAAGCAGCAGAAGATAAGCACGTCCCTTACATTCTCAAGAGCCTTGCGTTCCTGAGGGATATCCAGCGCCAGTATCTTCTTCATCTCATCATTCGTGAGGTATATTACCTTTCTCTGGGTGCGTTTGAGGGTAGGACGGAACAACCTGTAGGCCACATTCGTGTTGTAGCCCTTGTCCGTCGCCCATTTCAGGAACCATTTGAGATATCCAAGTTTCTTTTCGATGGTGGAATTCTTGATGCCC
>JAZRVQ010000052.1:0-2060 GCA_045599265.1 Candidatus Cryptobacteroides sp.
CTTGACCTCGGTCTCAGTGCCTTTGGCTTCCTCGACGGTGATGACACCGTCCTTCTTGACCTTTGCCATGGCGTCGGCGATGAGCTTGCCTATGTAGGAGTCGTTGTTGGCGGAGATTGTGCCGACCTGCTCGACCTTCGAGTAGTCCTCGCCGACTTCCTGGCTCTGCTTCCTGAGGTCTGCTACGACTGCTGCGACAGCCTTGTCGATTCCCCTCTTTATGTCCATAGGGTTGGCGCCTGCGGTCACATTCTTGAGGCCGACGTTGATGATTGCCTGTGCAAGGACAGTGGCAGTCGTGGTGCCGTCACCGGCCTGGTCGTTGGTCTTCGAGGCGACCTCCTTGACCATCTGCGCACCCATGTTGGCGAAACGGTCCTCAAGTTCGATCTCCTTTGCGACGGTAACGCCGTCCTTTGTCACCTGAGGCGCACCGAACTTCTTGTCGATCACGACGTTGCGGCCCTTTGGCCCGAGCGTCACCTTAACTGCGTCAGCAAGAGCGTCCGCGCCTTCCTTCATCCTTGCGCGGGCATCGACTGTGTATTTGATATCCTTTGCCATAATTACAATGTTGCTAAAATGTCAGACTGCTTCATGATGAGGTATTTCTTGTCTTCATAGGCCACCTCTGTACCTGAATATTTGCCGTAGAGGACTACGTCACCGACCTTTACCTCCATAGGCTCGTCCTTTTTGCCCGGGCCTGCCGCGATGACGATGCCCTGCTGTGGTTTTTCCTTTGCCGTGTCAGGGATGAAAAGACCTGACGCCGTCTTGGTCTCGGCCTCCTTAGGCTCGACCAACACTCTGTCTGCTAATGGTTTGATCATTGTTTTATTTGTTTAAGTAATTTTTCAAAACCTGCCATGCGGAATTCTCCGCCGGCGCCGACACTGAAGGACAAATGGGATGCCACCGGTGCCGGACTGCCAAATTGGCACAAATTTACCTAAAAAAAGAATAAGCGCACACGAATCTTGTCCAAAATTAGGCGTACCTATTCTTATGGATTTTCCAAATGATATCAAGAATAATCAACACTTCGATTCAACGTTGTAGTTTATAGATATATTCTGCGCTCAAAGGGGCGTTCCGCCCCTGGCCGCGCGGCCTCCCCCCTGAGAAGTTTTTCTCAGTGATTATGATGCCGGAGCATACTGCTTTGTATACAGTGCATCACGCCTAATGACGGAGAACATTCTGAGCACAAGTTTAGCTCTGATGACGTTCAGGATGCACATTACGTGCTTTCCCTCCTTCAGTTTGCGCTCGTAGTAGTCCTTGTATTCGCCTTCTTTCATTCGTGTGGCGACATTTACGGCACTCATGTGCAAGAGGGCCTTCATCGTCTGATTAGCGCGTTTGGAGATCTTCGCCTTCGAGTGTACGGATGTGCCGGAGTCGTACTTGTATGGGGTGAGCCCTGCGAAGCTGCAGAACTGGCGGGCGTTCTGGAAACGGGTGAATCCACCGGTGACAGCTATCATGTTAACGGCTATCCTCTCTCCGATTCCATCAATGCTTATAAGAAGTTCCTTCTGATGCTTAAGAACAGGATCCGCGGCGATGAGGGCATCTATCTCCGCATCGATGGCAAGTATCTGCTTGTCTATCGAGCTGATGACATCCTTCCAGCGCTTGCTCTTGTGCTTGAAGTCATCGGGAGACATATATCTTTTCTGGTCAGTCAGTTGCGACTGGTAACGCTTCTTGTCAACGAGCAGGAACTCCCTGTCTGACAGGAGGCTTTTCATAGACACAATGGCCGAATCGGGAATGGCATAACGCACGGCCTTGTCGCTGTGACGGTAGGCGTACTCGGCGATTCTGGCAGCGTCAATGATGTCGTTCTTGCCCCGGGTGAGTCCCATCGAGTTCTTGATACGTGTGGGGTCATCAATCCAGAGGAATGCGTCCAGTTCCTGGCAGGCCACCGTCAGCGGATAAATATAACGGCCGGTGTATTCCGCACAGATGAGCACATCATTCATTGCTACGGAAAGTGCCTTGGAGGATGCTCTTAGGGCTTTCTTGATGGCTTTTACGTCATTCGCGAC
>JAZRVQ010000053.1:0-27082 GCA_045599265.1 Candidatus Cryptobacteroides sp.
AGGATTATGGTGTGACTGTCTGGGCCTCGTTGCCCGGAAGTCCTCAAAGGGGAACCCGGTGAAAGTCCGGGACTGTGCCCGCAACTGTGTTCAAGTCAGACACCCGCCATGATAAGTCTAACCAAGGAGGCTCGGGGACAAGCATCCGGAAGGCGTAATGTCATGTTATTTACAATCCTTTCTCTGGCCGGGCTCATGGCCCCCCAGGTTTCGGACACACTCGCTGCGGTTACTGTAAGCGCTGACAGAGGTGTCGTGGTGTCCAGGGCGGACACGGTTTCATTTCACAATTCAATCTCAGTTTCGGAAGCTCTTATGCAGAGCCCGGGCGTCATTATCAATGACAATGGGGGCTTTGCTGGGCTTAAAACCCTGAATCTCAGGGGGCTTGGCAGCCCTCATACATCCATCTCAATAGACGGTGTCAGGGTCGGCAATGTACAGTCCGGCCAGCCTGACCTGGGGATGTTCGATACCGGCTCCTTCGGTGCGGCTGTGATTGACTATGCTCAGAACAGTGTCAATTTCAACACGGCCAGACCCGTATTTTCAGACCGTGCCGTCTCGGGTAAGGTCGCATTCTCGGGCGGTTCTTATGGGACTTACCTTCCTTCTGCAGTCCTGAATTTCAGGCTCGGTGACAGACTCTCGATGAGGACATCTGCATCCGGCACTTTCAGCAAAGGGAATTACCTGCTTGAGGACGGTTCCCGCCGCGTTAACAATGACATTTCGCAGGTGCGTGGGGGTGTGGATTTGTTCGGTCTTGCCGCAGGTGGAGACTGGATGACGAAACTTTATCTTAACTGGGCGGAGAGGGGAACTCCCGGTTCGGTGGACTGGCCTTCAAGTGACCGCCAGAAGGATTGGAATGCGTTCGCGCAGGGCGTGCTCAGAAAGAATTTCAACGCCCTGTATTCACTCAACCTCAGTGCCAGGGTCGCGTACGACAAAGTTTATTATTTCAGCGAATGGGGTGACTCCGACTATGCACAGACTGAGGCGCAGATCAATTCAACACATAAGTTCCGGGTTAACAGTTGGCTGTCATTCAGCCAGGTGGCAAATGCCCAGCTGGATTGGCTCAACTCCTCCTTATATGGCGCGTTGCGTGCCGACTTAGTGGAAATAAGTGGCGTCTCCTTCACGCCCGGGAAGTTCAAGTCTGACATCACGCTCCAGTTTGAAGCCGTCCTTGACAGGGGAGGAATGCATGTAGGCGTGCTGTCCCCGTCCATTGACCTGAAATATGAGATCCTGACCGGTCTTGCCGTCTCGGCCTTTGCAAGACGCGCTTACCGTGCCCCGACTTTCAACGAACTGTATTATCCCGGTTATGGCAATCCTGAACTCCGTCCCGAGGATGCCTGGCTCAGCGACCTGGGCTTGGAATGGCATGGAGGCAGGGGAGGCTGGAAGTTCAGTTCCAAGGCCGACGGGTTCTTCAACTATTTGACTGACAAGATAGTATCTGCCCCGTCTGAGGAAAACCCAAGTCTGTGGATGCCATACAATATAGAGACGGTATGTTCTGCAGGACTTGACGCCCTTGCCGGAGTGGAATATGTGTCAGGCAATTGGCGGACCTCGCTTGAAGCCAGGTATTCGTTCCAGTACGTTGAAAATGTGCCTTACCTTTCACGTCACACGGCGGTCGTCTCTGCCGACGCAAGTGTAAGCGGATGGACCCTTGACCTGCTGTGGAATTACCGTGGCGGCAGGACTGATGCGAATGGACCTATGCCTGACTGGAACACCCTGGACGTGCATCTTGGCAAGTGTTTCAAGATCGGTCGATACGATGAACTGATTATAAGATTTTCGTGCCGCAATGCGGCCGGGTGCAGATACGAACTGGTAAGCGGATACCCTATGCCGGGACGCAGTTTCATTGGTGGGATTGAATATAAATTCTGATTATGATAAACCTTTTGTATGTAATTCTCTGCGGCATCGCGCTGCCTGTGGGCGGTGTGCAGATGCAGTATCTCTGGCGCAACCAGCTTGGTGACATCTATTCCCTGGGGCTCGGTTCGGCCGCCTGTCTGGGTGCCGCCGCGGCCACGATGACGGGCTGGTGCTCGCTTACCGTCGGGGCGTTTGTCTGCTCGATGGTCTCTGCGCTGATTGTCTCGCTCGTCGCGCTCAGGATCAGCACTTCGCGCCTCATCACTTTCGGCATATTGTTCGGCACCTTCATCGGCTCCATCGGCACAATTGTCGTGACGAACGCCCCGACCGGCGACCTGCTCAAACAGTACTACCTCTGGGGCGCGGCCAATTTCCGTCTGGAAGGCGTGACGACCTTGGACATAATCATCAGCCTGACCCTTTTCGCGGCCGGCCTTGCAGTAGCATTCCTTGCCGCCGGGCAGCTTACCAGACACAATGCCGGCGAGATCGAGCTCTCCAATCTGGCCAAGGCCGGGATATTGTTCATGATCGCGCTCCTGGTCACGTCTGTAGTCAGTATCTGCGGCACTATCGGCTTCGTCTCGCTTGGAGTTCCCAACCTTGCCAGAATCATCCGCAGGCCTGGCGACATCCGCACACAGTATGCGATTTCATCCATTATGGGTGTGGGCCTGCTGCTCCTCACCTGGGCCATCGTCACATACGCCAATTTCGGCATCTACCTGCCTGTCAGCGCCACAATGTCGCTGCTTGCACTGCCTCTGATGGCCATTATCTTTACAAGAAAATAGCGTTGGCACGAATGTAATTTGAGATTATTTGCTAAATTCGTGGGAAATAACGAATTACTATGAAAATCCCCGACAAAATTCTGCAAACAATCCTGTTGATATTGGCAATTCTTGCAGTCTGCGGTTGCGAGAAGCATAATGTGGAAGAAACAAGGATTCCAGATTTGTATGATTATACCAATACTATAGAATCAGGCGTAAAAGTCTTGGATTATGCACCAGAAGAAGGAAGGCTTGAAATTTCTGTTCCAAAGGACAAAATCCCTAAAGTGGGAGATTTTCTTGTTTCAGGTATCACGGATGAAGCTCCTTTTGGCTACATGGTCAAGGTCATGGACGTTGAAGTAGTTAAGACAAAAGCTAATGACTCATCCAAAATTTGTCTGATTACTGTGGCCGGATCGGTATTGTACGATGTTCTGCACGGATTGGGGGTGGAAGTAAAGCAGTGGTTCAGGTGGGGCGAAGACCTGAAATATGAAGGCTCCGCTGTGATGGATGATGATGGAACCACGGTGGTTGAAGGCGAAACACCTCAAAGTTCAAGTACTGGCATTACGATTATAGACCTTTCTCCGACCTTTAAATTTGAGGATGCAACAGCGACGTTCTCCAAGAAGATTTCCATTGATGAATTCGGTGTCTACCTTGATGCCACTACTCCAGCCGTGAATATCGGATTGGACGCCCGTTTGAAGGATGAAAGTTCTTTCACTGTTGATGCAAAGGGAAAACTGCTCTCCAAAAAAATAGATTTGTACAAGGAGTATGTCAAGAAATACGTTGTGAAGGTATTCCAAGTAGCAATTCCTACCCCTGCCGGACCGATTCCTGTCGTCATATCTGTACTCGTGAAACCGAGCATTCCTGTGGAATTGTCATTGTCTGCAAATGCCAAGGCTGAACTGTACAAGAAAACTACTTATTTCAATTTCGGAGGATATTTCAATACAGCCAAGACTGAATTCTATCCTTTGGATGGACAGACTGAATATTCCTATCTTACGGAAGTGGACCGGCTTAGAGAACAGCAGGAAAGCCAGACTATCAGCGTTTCACTAGATGGAAAATTCTCTGTCAATTTGGACATGGAGTGCTCCGTAGGTTTGTATGGAGGCAATCTTATTGATCATGGACTGGATACTGTTTCCGATGTTTTGGGTAAGAATCAAGACGGAAAAAAAATATTTGATTCGGACAATTATTCGCTGAATTATCTTTCTGTCGGTGCAAATCTTGGTTATAAGTTGGAAATGAAGTCCAAATTGGGAGCCGTGGCGGAGCTTAAATCCCAGTCAGAACATCCTGTAAGGGTTATTGATGAGATGAAAACCTCGAGTTATTTCTATGGAAAACTTTGGGCTGCCGTGGTCAAATCCAAAGTCAACATTGAATTCAAGAAGATAGACCTCAGTATAGGATGGGAATTCGAACTGGGTGTTGCAGAGAAAGAATGGAAGGCCTTCAAGAAAGAATACCAGAATCCTTTCTTCTTTCCATATTACGACAAATTAAAGATTGGCTCAATCAATAATTATGGAGAATTGAATCTAACAGGCAAAAGGTATGAACCGTTGTTCGACATCTGGAACAATCCGGAAGGGAAACATTTGATGATTGCTGATGGGTTCTGTGTTGAAAGCAATGACGGCCTGGACAATTGGAAATTTGACCTGGACAAGAATTGCCTCTCGAAACATGAGGATGGCGGCTGCAATATTTTCGCGGAGGAATATTATGATGTAAATTTCGACATACCTTTGGACATTGATAATCTGCGCAGGAATACGTGGTATTCAATCTATCCTTATTTCCTTGCAAAATTTGGCACAATCAGCAATGATGACCGGCCTTTCTGCAGGCAGGGCATTTCATTCGCCCTTTCCGAGGATGGACAGATGAGCACATCCGATATTGATGATATCCCTGGTGAGAACCTTTAACTGCATGTGAAAATGAAAACAAGGAATATTGGCACTACGGTCATATCAGCACTCCTGTTTATTATTGCGGGGTGTCAGGTTGAACAGGTTGTCCCTAATTTGCGTGAACATACTATCAACGCCGTTATTGATGATGGCGAGACAAAGGTCCGCCTTGTACAGGGAAATGATTCTCCGAACTTGTTCTGCAGATGGGATGGGGATGAATATATATATGTATATTACAAGATGATTGACAAGTACAACGAGGAATCCCCTCAAGTGCAGGTCAAGGAGGTCTCCACAGATGGACGCAGTGCAAAGTTCACTTATTCCGTCCCATCCAGCTGGGATGACCACGATACATATGAGGTCAAGTGCTTCACTTCTATCTGCCATCCGACAGTAGTTGATGACTCGATTTATGTGGATGCGTCCTTGAAAAGGGAGTCTATCGACCATTTCAGGGACTATATCTATGCGGAGGGTGAGATCGACAAATCCTCTACCCTTGAAGCGCCTTTCCATCATTATTATACCTACGAACTCCTTCATGTAAGCAATACATCTGGCAGTGAGATCAGATTCGCAGAGGTCGGTTTCGAGGGCAAATACTGGTATAAAACTCAGGGCTCAATCTGCATTGATGACGGACGGTTCGTACCCCTGGGGCCTGCATCACAGAAGCCGTACGAAAAGAGTGATGAAATATCGATCAAACCTGGCGAGGAAGGAATCATTGTGTCTGCATACATTCCTAATGGTTTGAAAATCAATGATGCGACTCTGGTTTCTATCATTGATGATAAAAGTGTTAAGACCTCCAATAAAAAGTCCTCTGACGTTAATTTGGAACAAGGCCACGCCTATCATCTGTATGTTGAATGGGACGGCAAGGAACTGAGGTTTGTCAATGCTCCTTCCGAAGAGGATGAAAAACCTCAAGTTGAAACACATGCCCCGTCAGATATTACAAGTGAGGGGGTAGTGCTCTCCGGCATGTTCAAACCGGTGCCAGGGTCCCGGTTTGATGAGATTGGATTCTGTTATTCTGGTACATCGAACCCTCCGACACTTTTGGATTCATGTGCCATTGTACCGGATGATTCTGGAAGTGTAAGCATATTCGGGCTCCGTCCTCTCCAGACATATTATGTCAGTGCTTATGCAGTGGCAGGGGATTCTGTTTTTTATGGCAATGTGATTTCCTTTACCACTTTGGAAGACGAAAATGGAGGATTGGTTGATAACGGAGATTTTACAGGCGGCTCTTATGGGTTCGAATCAGATTATGTATATCAGGAATCGACCGGTTCAAGGGCACTTTGGGATGAGGGTAAGTTTGCTATAGGGACCTCGCCTTCCAACTATCATCGGGATTTCATTAGTCACGGTGACCATACGACAGGAACGGGCAATATGCTTATTGTGAATGGAAGTCCTGACAATAGCAAATATGTATGGAAAAAGAAATTCAATGTTACAGCAGGCCGTGTCTATGAATTTTCTGCATGGTTCATATCGGTAAGTGTTGGTTCTAAACTTGACAAGGAATCAATTGAATATAATATTGACGGAATAACGAATGTCGGAGAATATGACCAGACTGAGGATGAGTGGGAACGGTATTTTGGTCTGTACACGGCGACTGAATCCAAGGAAATTGAAATCAAGATTCGTACAAAATCTACGGCATTGGGTGGGAATGATTTTGCAATCGACGACATCTATTTTATGTATCTGAACTCCTTCGATGAATAATTGGATATGTTCATAACTTTTGGATAAGTTCTACTAAATTTATTTTTATCCCAGACATAATGGGGTTACCTTTGCAGCGTCGAAAACTTAACAAATACCAATCTTATGAAACTCGTTTACACAGGCAAGACCAAGAACGTTTATGCTCTTGAGAATGGTAACTATCTCCTGAAATTCAAAGATGACTGCACCGGCAAGGACGGAGTGTTCGATCCGGGCGAGAATTCAGTAGGACTCACGATTGAAGGTGTCGGTGACGTGAACCTTCGTATGTCAATCTATTTCTTCGAAAAAATCAATGCTGCAGGTATCCGCACACATTATGTGAACGCAAACCTCGCAGACACCACGATGGAGGTTCTTCCTGCCAAGGTGTTCGGACATGGCCTCGAGGTCATCTGCCGCAACAGGGCAGTGGGCAGCTTCTTCCGCCGTTACGGTGAGTACATCGAAGAAGGAGCGGTGCTTCCATCCTATGTTGAAACGACTTTCAAGAATGACGAGAAAGGCGATCCTCTCGTGACCAAGGACGGCCTCATCGACCTCGGCATCCTCACAGCGGAGCAGTATGACTCCATCAAGGCACAGACCCAGCAGATCACAAAGATCGTCGCAGACGACCTTCTCGAAAAGGGCCTTGTCCTCTATGATATCAAGTTCGAGTTCGGATATGACCCTCAGGGCAATGTAATGCTCATCGACGAGATCGCATCCGGCAACATGAGAGTGTACAAGGACGGTCAGTACATCGATCCTATGACTCTCTCCAAACTTTTCTTTGCAGAATAAACCTATGGCTGAAGTCGGAATCCTCATGGGTTCCACAAGTGATCTTGAGGTTATGTCAGCAGCCTTCAAGACGCTTGAGGAATTCGGAGTAGAGTTTGAAAAAAAGGTCATCAGCGCCCATCGCGCTCCTGACCTTCTGCACAGTTATGCCACCACTGCACGCAGCCGCGGACTCAAGGTCATCATTGCCGGCGCGGGCGGTGCGGCACATCTTCCCGGTGTCACAGCCGCAATGACCACCATCCCCGTTATCGGAGTGCCGATCACCGGAAAGGCTTTCGGTGGACTGGACGCACTTCTTTCGATGGTACAGATGCCTTCGGGCATTCCGGTGGCCACGGTGGCCGTCAACGGAGCCAAGAACGCAGCCCTTCTGGCTGTCTCGATTCTGGCCCTGGGCGACAAGGACCTCTCGGACAAACTGGACGAATTCCGCCGCAAGCAGACGGAAAAGATTGAACAGACAGAAATCTAAGACCGATATGAAAAATCACCGAATCTTTGTGGAGAAATTACCGAAGTTCCAGGTTGAGGCGCAGAGCCTCCGAAACGAACTCAACGAGAATCTCTCCCTCTCAATCCGTTCATTGAGGTATATCAATGTATATGACCTCTTCGGTTTCAGCGACGAACTGCTCGAAAAATGCAGATACTCCGTCTTCGGCGAGACCGTCACCGACAATGTTTCGGACGAATGTCCGCTTGACGGAAAGAAATACCTGGCCGTGGAATACATACCAGGCCAATTCGACCAGAGAGCATCATCAGCAGTGGACTGTGTCCATCTGATTGACCCCCGGGCAGACGTGGAGATCAGAAGTTCACGTCTGCTTGTGTTTGATGACGACTTCTCCGACGAGGATCTTGCGGCAGTCAGCCATTATTACATCAATGCAGTAGAGGCCAGGAAGAAAGACCTGTCCAGACTGACCGCATCCGAGAAGGCAGACGTCAAGCCGCTTGCAGACATGGCTGGATTCATTGCCATGGACGAGTCCGAATTCCCTGGATTCTGCCGCAGATGGGGCCTTGCGATGAACTGCGACGACCTCAGGGAGGTTGTGAATTATTTCCGCGCCGAGAAGCGTGAACCTACCGAGACGGAACTCCGCATCCTGGATACATATTGGAGCGACCATTGCCGTCACACCACATTCACCACGGAACTGACCGAGATCAGAATAGGTGATTCGTTCGTCAAGGACGAGATCGAGTCTGCTCTGGGAATGTTCCATGACATCAGGAAAGAACTCGGCCGCGAAGGCAAGAGCCTCTGCCTGATGGAACTTGCCACCATCGGTGCGCGCTATCTCCGTTCAAAGGGTCTTCTCGACGACATGGAGCAGAGCGAGGAAAACAATGCCTGCAGCATCTTTGTCGATGTCGATGTGGATGGCCAGAAAGAGAAATGGCTCCTCCAGTTCAAGAACGAGACACACAACCACCCGACCGAGATCGAACCGTTCGGCGGTGCAGCCACCTGTCTCGGCGGTGCTATCAGAGACCCTCTCTCCGGACGCTCATACGTCTATCAGGCAATGCGCGTGACCGGTGCGGGTGATATATACAAGCCTGTAAACCAGACTATTGCGGGCAAACTTCCGCAGAAGGTCATCACAAGGAAGGCTGCTGCCGGCTATTCCAGCTACGGCAACCAGATCGGACTCGCAACCACCCATGTACGCGAGATCTACCACGAGGGATACACTGCCAAGCGCCTTGAGATCGGTGCCGTTGTCGGTGCAGTCAAGGCTGAGAACGTAAGGCGTGAAAGCCCGGCTCCGGGCGATGTGATCCTTCTTCTCGGAGGTCGCACCGGACGTGATGGCATCGGTGGTGCAACAGGCTCGTCAAAGGAACATACGGAGGCATCTCTCGAGACTTGCGGAAGTGAGGTGCAGAAGGGAAATGCCCCTGAGGAGAGAAAGCTCCAGCGTCTCTTCCGCCGTCCGGAAGTGACACGCCTCATCAAGAAATCCAACGATTTCGGCGCCGGCGGAGTCAGCGTGGCCATCGGTGAACTTGCAGACGGACTTGACATCTACCTTGACCGTGTACCTGCGAAATACAGCGGTCTCAACTCCACCGAACTTGCCATCAGCGAGTCCCAGGAGAGAATGGCGGTAGTCGTCGAGGCAAAGGACAGGGAAGAGTTCGAAAATTATTGCGGCAGAGACAATGTCGAGGTGACATATGTCGCCGATGTGACTGACCGCGGCAGGATGAGGATGTTCAATCACGGCGAAGTCGTGGCTGACCTCAGCCGTGCATTCATCGACAGTGCGGGAGCAAAGCACTATTCCACTGCCGCAATAGGCAAGGTGGAGCAGGTCAATCCTTTCAGAAAGGACATCGAGGGAGCCACAATTGCAGAGAAGATGGAGAACCTCATGGCAGACCCGAACGTGACTTCGCAGAAGGGCCTGATAGAGATGTTCGACTCCACAATCGGCCGTTCGACGGTCCTGATGCCGTTCGGAGGCGTGCTCCAGACCACAGAGACGCAGGTCTCGGTACAGAAACTCCCGGTGGACGGTTACACCGACACAGCCAGCATCATGGCCTTCGGATACAACCCGTTCATCATGTCTTGGAGTCCATATCACGGAGCGGCATACTCTGTCGTGGAGGCTTGTGCCAAGGTTGTCGCAGCCGGCGGTGACTGGTCCGGAATGCGCTTCTCATATCAGGAATATTTCGAGAGGATGACATCCGACCCTCACAGCTGGGGCAAACCTCTCGCAGCCCTGCTCGGTGCATTGAAGATGCAGACCGCCTTCGGTCTCCCTTCAATCGGCGGCAAGGACTCCATGAGCGGCACCTTCGAGAATATCAGCGTGCCTCCTACACTGGTTGCGTTCGGCATCAACACCGTCGATGCCAACAATGTGATATCTCCGGAATTCAAGTGGGAAGGCGACAGGATCTACCTTGTCAAGCACACTCCGAAAGACAATTACATGCCTGACGTGGAGCAGCTCAAAAAGAACTGGGATTTCGTCAAGGCGCACATCGCTTCGGGCGACATCGTGTCCGCGTGGGCTCCGGGATTCGGCGGCGTGGCAGAGGCCCTGGCCAAGATGTCATTCGGCAATGCGTTCGGGTTTGATGTTAAACTCCCTGAATCAGAATTGTTTGACTATAATTATGGATCCATCGTCGTCGAGACCTCGGGCGAACTTGATTTCGAGAACGCCATACTTATCGGAGAGGTCACTGACGGTGAGGACATGATGTTCCATATCAATGGCGAGGCAGTTTCGGCCGAAAGACTGGAAGAGATATGCTTCTCTAAATTTGACAGGATCTATCCTTCGACCGCAGTTGCCGCGCACAAGGACATCGCTCCGCGCGGTGTGGGCAAGCCAGTCCGCAAGAAGGCGGCAAAATATACAGGCGAGCCTGTGGACAAACCGCTGGTTTACCTCCCGGTATTCCCTGGCACTAACTGCGACTATGACACGGCCAAGGCATTCCGCAAGGCTGGGGCAGAGACCCGTTTCGGCATATTCAGAAACCTCACCGGTGCCGATGTGCTTGCTTCCATCGCCCAGATGAAGAAAGATATTTCCGAGTGCCAGATACTCGCTCTCTGTGGTGGATTCTCTGCTGGAGACGAACCTGACGGAAGCGGCAAGTTTATTGCCAACGTTCTCAACAACAGTGAGATAGCCGATGCGATACATGCGCTTCTCGACAGGGGAGGCCTCGTCCTCGGCATATGCAACGGTTTCCAGGCACTTGTCAAGAGCGGACTTCTCCCATACGGCCGTTTCGGCATGGTGACCCGCGAGTCTCCGACACTTTTCCGCAACGACATCAACCGCCACATCTCCCAGCTTGTCACCACAAGAGTAGCGACCAACTGCTCGCCATGGCTCAAGGGCATGGCAGTGGGAGATCTCCACACGATAGCGGTCAGTCACGGAGAAGGCAAGTTCGTCGTGAGCGAAGATCTGGCAAGACAGCTCTTCGAGAACGGCCAGGTGGCATTCCAGTATGTCGATCCGGTCAGCGAGGAACCTACGATGGAGTCTCCATACAATCCGAACGGTTCCAACTATGCCATCGAGGGCATCATCAGTCCGGACGGACAGATTCTCGGCAAGATGGGCCATTCGGAGCGCTATGAGAACAATGTTTTCAAGAATGTAGACGAGGAGATGGTACAGCCTCTCTTTGAGAACGCAGTGAGATATTTTACTGAGAAATAAGGATATGCAACAACAGAAAATGCTTTTCGACGGTAAGGAGAAACAGATTTTCGCAACTGATGATCCTGATATCGTGCTCATCCGCTACAAGGATGTGGCGACGGCTTTCGGCGGGATAAAGAGAGCCGTGCTCAAGAACAAGGGCAAGTACAACTGCCAGATTTCGTCCATCATATTCAACGAGATGGAAAAGGCCGGGATACCTACCCATTACATCGAACGCTCGGGCGAACGCGAGCAGATCTGCCGCAGGATAGAGATAATACCTCTCCAGATCATTGTCCGCAACCGCCTGGCCGGCACAACGGCCCGCATGCTCGGTGTCGGGAACGGGACCGTGATCCCCAACACCGTGTACGAACTCCGTTACAACAACGACGAGGTGTGCGACCCTATGATCAACGAACACCATGCAGTCGCCCTCGGTCTGGTCACATATGATGAGCTGAATTATATGATGGACCTTGCCCGCAAGACCAATGAGGTCCTGAAGGCGCTTTACCACAAGGCCGGCATCGAACTCATCGATTTCAAGATGGAGTGCGGCAAGGCGGCGGACGGCAGCATCATCGTGTCGGACGAGATCAGCCCGGACAACAGCCGCCTCTGGGACGAAGCCACCGGCGAGATTCTCGACAAGGACCGTTTCCGTCACGACCTCAGCGATGTGTGCGTGTCCTACAGGACAGTAATGGAACGACTGACAAAAATATCTGAGCAATGAGCCTTTTCGGAGTATTCGGCGTGCAGAACGCCTCACAGACGATATATTTCGGCCTTCATGCCCTCCAGCACAGGGGACAGGAAGGTGCCGGAATCGCTGTTTTTGACAAGGATGGCAAGTGCCACCATCACCGTGGACTCGGACTTGCCGGAGAAGTGTTCGACACCACAAGACTCGGTCTGGTGGAGAGCACGACAGGTATAGGAAGCACTCAGTATGCCAACGCCGCACGAGGCGGTCTGGACAATGTGCAGCCACTTTATTTCAGGCACAAATCTGGTGATTTCGCCATCGCCGGTGAAGGCAATCTTGTCAATTCCGAGGAAATATCGAAATACCTTGAGAACAAGGGCTGCATCTTCGGCACTTTCACCGACAGTGAAATCCTAGCCAACCTCATCAAGAAGGACAACGGCGAGGACCGCATCGGCCACATCGTCGATGCCCTGAACATGATGGAGGGAGGGTTTGCCTTTGCAATCCTGACCCGCAACCGCATCTATGCGATGCGTGACAAGTACGGTATCAAGCCGCTTGCCATCGGACGCATCGGAGACGGCTGGGTGGTCAGCAGCGAGACCTGTGCATTCGAACTTGTCGGTGCGGAATATGTCCGTGACGTGGAACCCGGTGAGATTGTCACACTGGACAGTCATGGACTGCGCAGCACAAGATATTCACGTTTCCAGAGGCACAAGGTGTGCGGTATGGAATATATCTATATCGCCCGTCCGGACAGCGACATCGACGGCCGCAACGTGCATGCATTCCGTCAGGAGACAGGCCGTCTTCTGGCAAGGGAGTGCCCTGCAGACGCGGATATCGTGGTGGGTGTCCCTGATTCAGGACTCAGCGCGGCCATGGGATACGCCGAGGAAAGCGGCATCCCGTACGAGCTTGGTCTGGTCAAGAACCGCTACATCGCGCGTACCTTCATCCAGCCCAACCAGGCGATGAGGGAGAACAGCGTCAAGATGAAACTTTCGGCCGTTCGCAGCCTGGTGAGTGGCAAACGTCTTGTCCTGGTGGATGATTCCATCGTGCGTGGCACGACATCGCTCAAGATTGTCAGGCTTCTGCGTGATGCGGGCGCCAGGGAGGTGCACGTGCGCATCGCCAGCCCTATGATGACGCACCCTTGCTATTATGGTGTGGATACATCGACCATGGAGGAACTGCTCTGCTCGCACCGTTCCCTCGAAGAGGCCTGCAAGATGATCGAGGCCGACTCTCTGGGTTATGTCTCCTGTCCTTCCTGCGTGAAGGCCGCCGCCGGATGTTCCGAACTCTGTCTGGCCTGCTTCAACGGAGAATATCCTACATCGCTTTATGAACACGAAAACGAATAATAATATGGCAGTAAGTTACGAAAACGCGGGAGTAAATCTCGAAGCCGGCTACGAAGTTGTCAGCCGTATCAAGAAACACGTCGCATCTACAGCCCGCCCGGGTATGATGGGCGGCATCGGGTCGTTCGGAGGTATGTTCGACCTTGCATCGCTTGGCATCAAGGAACCTGTCCTGGTCAGCGGAACTGACGGTGTGGGCACCAAACTCAAAATCGCCTTTGCAATGGACAAGCACGACACGGTCGGTATCGACGCTGTCGCAATGTGTGTCAATGACGTGCTTGCACAGGGCGCGGAACCTCTCTTCTTCCTTGATTATGTCGCTGTGGGACATAATGTTCCTGCCAAGATAGAGGCCATCGTGGCCGGTGTGGCAGAGGGGTGCCGTCAGGCAGGATGTGCCCTTGTAGGCGGTGAGACAGCCGAAATGCCGGGTATGTATGAAGGCGGTGAATATGATATCGCCGGTTTCACGACAGGCGTTGTGGAGAAGTCCAGACTCATCGACGGCTCCAAGGTGAAGGCTGGTGACGTGCTGGTCGGCATCGCATCCACGGGCGTCCATTCCAACGGTTTCAGCCTTGTCCGCAAGATTGTCTCCGACGCAGGTCTGTCATTGACCGACGGGATTGCCGAGTTCGGCGGACGCCGTCTTGGAGACGTGCTCCTCACCCCGACCCGCATCTATGTCAAGCAGGTCCTCGACGTGATCCGCAACTGCGACGTTCACGGAATATGCCATATCACCGGCGGCGGTTTCGACGAGAACATACCGCGCGTGCTGAAGGACGGCCAGGCCATCGAGATCAGGGAAGGCAGCTGGGAGATACTCCCTGTGTTCCGCATGCTCGAAAAGTGGGGAGGCATCCCTCACCGCGAAATGTTCAACATATTCAATATGGGCATAGGAATGGTTGTCGTGCTTGATGAGTCGGAGGCACAGAGGGCAATCGACATCCTTGCAGCGCACGGCGAGAAGGCAACCATCATCGGAAAGGTGACAGAAGGAAATAAAAATGTAACAATCATATAATTGCGTGGAAATGAAAAGAGCATTGGTAAGTGTCAGCGACAAGACCGGACTGGTCGATTTCGTAAAGGGACTGGAAAGTCTCGGCTGGGAAATAATCGCAACAGGAGGCACACAGAAACTTCTTGACCGGAGTGGCGTCAAGACAATAGGAATCAGCGAGGTGACCGGATTCCCGGAGATTTGTGACGGCCGTGTGAAGACCCTTCACCCGAAGGTGCATGGAGGCATCCTTGCACGCCGTGACGTGCCTGAGCATATGCAGACCCTCAAGGACAACGGCATCGAGACCATAGACCTTGTCTGTGTCAATCTCTATCCTTTCCGCCAGACCATAGCCAAGGAGGGTGTGACTATGGAGGACGCTATCGAGAACATCGACATCGGAGGCCCATCCATGGTCAGGAGCGCTGCCAAGAACTGGCGCGACGTCACCATCATCTGCGACCCTGCCGATTATGACACGGTGCTTGCCGAGATCCGCGAAAACGGCGGCACATGCCCTGAAACACGCCTCAAACTCAGCGCCAAGGCATATACACACACTGCAGAATATGACTCCTGCATCGCCACATATATGCGCGAGAAGGCTGGCCTGAACGAGAAACTCTTCCTCGAGTTCGACCTCAAGCAGGGACTCCGCTACGGCGAGAATCCTCACCAGCAGGCAAAGTTCTATGCATCCCCGGACGCCGGCAGTTTCTCTCTTGCCACAGCTGAGCAGCTCCAGGGCAAGGAACTCTCATACAACAATATCCAGGACGCCAATGCCGCGCTCAATATCGTGCGTGACTTCGACAAACCGTTCTGCGTGGCCCTGAAACACATGAATCCTTGCGGTGCAGCGATAGGCGGGACCATAGAGGAGGCATGGCAGAAGGCATACGAGTCCGACAAGGTGAGCATCTACGGAGGTATCGTTGCGGTCAACCGCGAACTCACGGCAGAAGTGGCCATGGGCATGAAGCCTATCTTCCTCGAGATCGTGATGGCTCCATCCTACACTCCGGAGGCTCTGGAGATTCTTTCTTCCAAGAAGAATCTGCGCGTCCTCGTAGTGGACATGAAGCGCGATGGCAAGACCCCTATGCAGTATGTCAGCGTCAACGGCGGCCTTCTCGTCCAGCACCTGGATGTGAAGAACGTGGAGATCACTCCTGAGATGTGCGTCACCGACGTGAAGCCTTCCGAGGCCCTCATGGCTGACATCGACTTTGCATGGAAGATTGTCAAGCACGTCAAGTCCAACGCCATTGTCGTGGCAAAGGACGGCCATACCCTCGGAGTCGGCGCCGGCCAGATGAACCGTGTCGGTTCCGCTGAGATCGCCCTCAAGGAGGCACAGGCAGCAGGCTTCACTTCCGGCCTCATCCTCTCCTCTGACGGTTTCCTCCCGTTCGACGACACTGTCGCTCTCGCCGCACAGTATGGCGTGACTGCCATTATCCAGCCGGGTGGCAGCATCCGCGACAATGACTGCATCGTCAAGGCCAACGAACTTGGCATCTGCATGATGTTTACCGGAACAAGACATTTCAAACATTAGTATATGAAGAAAGTTCTCGTAGTGGGCGGCGGTGGCCGTGAACACGCAATAGTGGACGCACTCTCGCGTTCCCCGCAGGTTGGGAAGATTTATTGTGCACCCGGCAATGCGGGCATTTCCCTGCAGGCTGAGAATGTCCCGATCAAGGACACCGACGTGGAGGCATTGAAGCAGTTCGCCATCGACAACGGCATCGACCTCACGGTTGTCGGACCGGAAGCGGCCCTGGCAGTCGGCATCGTGGATGCGTTCAGGGCAGCGGGACTCCGCATTTTCGGACACACCAAGTCTGCTGCGCGCATCGAGAGCAGCAAGGAGTTCGCCAAGGTCATAATGGACCGGTATGGCGTTCCTACAGCCGCGTACCGCAGTTTTGAGGACTTCGACGAGGCATGGGAATATGTGAAGGGACGTCCGCTGCCGGCCGTTCTGAAATATGACGGACTGGCTGCCGGCAAGGGTGTTGTCATTGCTGCCGACCTTGACGAGGCTGAGGCTGCCCTCAGGGACATGCTCCTTGACGAGACGTTCGGCAAGGGCAAGGTGGTGGTCGAGGATTTCCTGACCGGCCCGGAATTTTCCTTCATGTGCTTTGTGGACGGGGAGAATGTCTATCCAATGCCGCTTGCACAGGACCATAAACGTGCATATGACGGCGACAAGGGCCCGAATACCGGCGGTATGGGTGCATACACCGGACTCCCTTTCATCTCGCAGGAAGATGTCGATTTCGCCTATGAGAACATCCTGCGCCGCACCGCATCTGCAATGGTGGCTGAAGGCTGTCCTCTCAGCGGCGTGCTGTACGGCGGTCTGATGAAGACCCCGCAGGGCGTCAAGGTCATCGAGTTCAATGCCCGTTTCGGCGACCCTGAGACCGAGGTGGTGCTTCCTTTGCTCAAGTCGGATATTTATGATATATTCGCGTCAGTTGCCGAAGGACGTGCGGTCCGGGGACAGATAGAGTGGGACAATGCCGTTACAATGGGTGTCGTGTTGGCCTCCAAGGGCTATCCCGGCAAATATGAGAAGGGCTATGAAATCACCGGCCTGGACCAGTATGACGGGAAGATTTTCCACATGGGCACGAAGATTTCCGATGGCAGGGTAATGACGTCCGGAGGTCGTGTGATGATGTGCATTGTCAAGGCACAGACCCTCTCCGAGGCACGTGACAAGGTATATGGTGAAATAAGTAAAATCAAGTGCGACAACCTGTTCTACCGCAGGGACATCGCACATATAGCGTTCGAATGATGGGAAAAGTGATAAGTGGAAAGGAACTTTCGGCACAGTTGCGCTCTGAAATGGCTGCCAGGATGCCGGAACTTGAGAAGAAGTATGGAAGGGTGCCTCATCTGGCAGTGATACTGGTGGGGGAGAACCCTGCAAGCCAGACTTATGTCCGCAACAAGGCCAGGGCGGCTGAGGCTGTCGGCATCAAGAGCACGACCATTGTGAAGCCTGAAAACATTTCCGAGGCCGAACTTCTGGATATCATCGCTCTGCTCAACAATGACGTAACGGTGGACGGCATACTTGTCCAGCTGCCTCTTCCGAAGCATATCAGCGAGGAGAAGGTGATAGAGACCATCTCATACGAGAAGGATGTGGACGGTTTCCACCCTATGAATGTGGCCTGTCTGCAGATCGGCAAGAAATGTATCGTGCCATGCACTCCTAAGGGCATAATGAGGATGATCGAGTCCACAGGCGTGTCTGTTTCCGGCAAGAAGGCTGTCGTCGTGGGGCGCAGCAACATTGTGGGCAAACCTGTCGCCAAACTCCTCCTGGATGCCAATGCAACCGTGACTATCGCACATTCGCGCACCGCCGACCTTGCTGAGGTTACCCGTCAGGCAGATATCCTTGTGGCAGCCGTTGGTCGTCCTGAGATGATCAAGGGCGATATGGTCAAGCCTGGCGCCATCGTGATCGATGTCGGGATCAACCGTCTTGATGACGGACGGCTTGTGGGAGATGTGGAGTATGCATCCGCTTCGGAGGTTGCTTCTTATATCACTCCAGTACCTGGCGGAGTGGGCCCAATGACCATCACGATGCTGATGGCCAACACCATAGAGTGCTTCCTGAACCGTCACGCATAGGCCATGTCCTCCCTGACCATACGCCGTGCATCTGCAGAAGATATTCCTTTGATCCGTTCAATGGCTGACGTGGTGTTCCGCAAGACTTATGCGGACATCCTCTCACCGGATCAGATGGAGTATATGATGGACTGGATGTATTCGGAGGGCAGTCTCCGGGGACAGGTGTGTGATGAGGGCCGGTATTTCCATATCGCTGAAATGGATGGCGTCCCGGCTGGGTATGTCTCGTTTGAATACGAGTCTGCGCTGCCGGACGGACGGGATTTCTACCATCTCCAGAAATTGTATGTTCTGCCTGACCGTCAGGGACTTGGCATCGGCAGGGCAATGCTGGAGCATGTCAAGGATTCGCTGCGCGGCCTTTGCCCCGGCGGCTTCCGTTTTGCGCTCAATGTGAACCGTGCCAACCCTGCCGTGTCGTTTTATGAGCATGTCGGTCTGGTGCGCGAGAGCCAGGGTGATTTCCCGATAGGGAACGGGTTCTATATGAATGATTATATCTACGTTTTTGACAAATACAGATAATGATGGAACTTCTGTCTGAAAGGGTGATGTCGCTGTCACCGTCCGCTACTTTTGCAATGTCCCAGAAGGCTGCCGACCTGAAAGCCACGGGTCTGGATGTGATAAGCCTCAGTGTGGGCGAACCTGATTTCAATACGCCTGACCATATCAAGGCTGCGGCCAAGAAGGCGATTGATGACAATTTTTCGTTTTATACTGCTGTGCCGGGCTATCTTTCGCTGAGGGAGGCGATATGCCGCAAACTCAAGCGAGAGAACGGTCTTGACTTCACTCCTGCGCAGATTGTTGTCGGGAACGGCGCGAAGCAGGAACTGTGCGATGTGATCCTGAGCATAGTGGGGAAGGGGGACGAGGTGATCATTCCGACTCCGGCGTGGGTGAGCTATATGGAGATGGTCAAGATCGCGGAGGGCCGTACCGTCGAACTTTATGCGGGACCGGACCAGGGGTTCAAGGTGACTCCGGAGCAGCTTGAAGGGGCCATCACCGAGCGCACGAAGGCCGTGCTTCTCTGCACTCCGAGCAACCCGACCGGTGCTGTGTACAGCCCTCAGGAGCTTGCGGGCCTCGTTGCCGTGCTGGAGCGCCATCCGCAGATTGTCGTGATTTCGGACGAGATATATGAGCATATCAATTATGTCGGCGACACTGTCTCGATTGCCAGTTTCCCTGAACTGAGGGATAGGGTGGTTGTCATCAACGGCGTGTCGAAGGCTTATGCGATGACTGGATGGCGTATTGGTTATTGTGCCGCTCCTCTGGCCATTGCGAAGGCTGTATCGAAGCTTCACGGGCAGTACACGAGCAATTGCTCTTCCATTGCGCAGAAGGCTGCCGAGGCGGCGTATGACGGTCCTCAGGAGTGTGTGGAGCAGATGCGCCGGGCGTTCGAGCGCAGACGTGACCTGATTGTGAGGCTGGCAAGTGAGATCCCGGGGTTCAATGTGACGAGGCCGGACGGGGCGTTCTATATTTTCCCTGAGGTGTCTTCGCTTTTCGGCAAACGTTGTGGCGACAGGGTGATAGCAAGTGCCGATGACCTGGCCATGTATCTTCTTGAGGAAGCCCTTGTGGCGAGTGTGAGCGGCGCTGCTTTCGGGGCTCCGTCCTGCATCCGTTTCTCTTATGCCGCAGCCGACGACAAGATCATCGAGGCTATGAGTCGCGTCCGCCAGGCAGTGGAGAAACTTCAGTAGGGGGCTTCCGGCGGCCGGGTGGCATCGTTGACTATTGCTCTGTGGCCGTCTGGCCTGCATCTGCCGGCCGAAGATGTGCGCGGCAATCGCTGAAAGCATTGATTCGGGTTTTGCGGTTTTCAGCAAGTTAATCAGTTTATGCAAATCATCTTGTTTTGCTGGGAAAATTGTGCGTTGATTATCAATTACTTACGAATTTGCTTTCACAAGATGGCCCCATTTCGGGCCCGTTATGTGCAGCGGATTTTGTAATTAATTGGTAATCAATGGACATCTTGGCCATAACGCACAAGATGAATTTCCTGAAGCCGGTGCAAGGGGATTGAGGCCTTCAACGGAGACGGTCAGGGCCAGATCTGTATTCAGCCATAAATCACGATGACTGTCGCTTATTATGTCCTCTTCTGTTGAAATGTCATCGGAAAGGGCTATTTTTGTATTCTGATTTGAAAAATCGCCTACAATATCATTATAATCAATCAGAAAATAAGGGACAACGATATGAGAAGAACTGATATTTCAACGATGTGCATGGCTGCAGCTCTTGTGTTTGCGGCATCATGCAACAAGATTGATGAGAATATCCTTTCTGTTGATGGCAATGGAAGAACTGTGATCAACGGTGTGGCCGAGGCTGTCGGAGGCGGGACCAAGGCTTACAACAGATACAGTTATGATGTGCTATGGAACGAGTGCGACCGGATATATGTCACGGACGGCACGGAGGATGACACGTTCACTCTGACAGACGGAGAAGACACTCCCGATGGCGTGTTCACTGAGGATAATGCAAAGGGCATCAGCGGCGACATCGAGGCATACTATCCTGCTTCGCTGAAGACTGACGGCGGCTATGTCTGGCCTGCGGTCCAGACCAACAATCAGGTAGCCCCGATGTATGCCAATCAGGCAATAACTGGTGCCGGGAACGAGGTTGTCAGTTTCTCCAGTCTCGGAGCAATGCTGCAGATTGTGTTCAGCACCAAGGCGGAAGGCATCACCGTCACCTCCATCACGCTGAAGGATGAGAGCAAACCGCTCAGTGGCATATTCACCGTATCGGACGGCCAGGCAATAATGGCTGAGAACTCTGACAACCCGGGCGTGACGCTCGACCTTGCCGGCAGCGCTGTGGCAGTAGGCGTCGCTGCCAAGTATTTCTATCTTGCCATCCCCGCAGGAGAGTACAATGGCGACAGACTCACCCTTACATTCACTGACGATGTCCATCACAAGGAATGCGTGATGACCTCCACCGCATTCCCGGATGTCAAGCGCAACACAGTGGGCAGAATAACTCTGGGGAGCAATGATTTCACAATCCAGAAGCGTACCGTCAAGTTCGATTTGAACAATACTGGCCTGACAGGAAAGTTCAATTGTCCAGCCGATCTGGCTGTCGAATATAATAGTACCTTTAAGCAAAAATATGCATTTGCCGAAAACTATTGCTTCCGTGGATGGTACAAGGATGCAACTTGCGAAAACGCCTGGGACTTTGACAGGGATAAAGTTACCAGTGACATAACCCTTTACGCTAAGTGGGTGCCAGACTTGACGCAGACTGTATTCAAATATAATCACGAATGTGTGAAACTCGGTGGCTACTTCTGGGCGACAACGGATAACTATGATACTGTAAGCAGTTGGCGTGATGCGTTAACTGAGGTTGAAATAAAATGGGGAGAACTGGGTAACCCATGGAATTATCCAAGCCGGGCGGCGTGGAAAGCGCTGGTGGATAATTGCGTGTGGACATACGAAGGAAACTCTCAGAGCGGCGTTTTCAAGGTGACAGGTAAAGAAGAGAACTTCGAGGCAGGCCACAGCTTGTCCTTTCCTGAAGGTCCAACAGCTTATTATTGGGCGCAGGAAGGTTATGACTGCTATTATGTCAGATTATTCGGTTCATATACCGGTAATGTCAATTTTACTTTTGGTACTGTGGATGACGATGATACAGATGGGGAATTCTTCCTTCGTCTTATCGCAGAGCAATAGTGTAAACGAGGTCTCCGTCGCCCGGGGGCGGCGCGGCTTCCTAACCCGAAATTCATCTGCCGCATCATGCTGTAATGGAATGCCCTGGAATGCCATCTGCCGTCGCAGATGAGAGATTTTGGGCAGCATCTGCGACGCGATGCGTGTGTATATGCCGATAGAATCCATGCAGCTGCAGCAGATGATTTTTGGTTTGCCAGGTTTACTCGCTGTCACAAACCTGTCGTCCTGGCACTATGGCTGCAGTGTCACTCGCTGAAAGCAATGATTCGTGTTTTGCGGTTTTCAGCAGGTCAATCAGTTCATGCAAATCATCTTGTTTTGTTGGGAAAATTGTGCGTTGATTATCAATTACTTACAAATTGGTTTTCACAAGATGGCCCCATTTCGGGCCCGTTATGTGCAGCGGGTTTTGTAACTAATTGGTAATCAATGGGTATCTTAGATAAGACGCACAGGATGAATTTCCTGAAGCCGGTGCGAAGGGGATTGAGTTGCTGGTACAGTATCAAAACCTTTTCGTCTGTCAGCTGATAGGATTCTTTGATATCATTGTTCAAGGAAGATCTGAAAAAATATTCTGTTCCTCCCTGGCGAATCGGATTCCGTCCATCACCATGCCTGCGGATGATTTCAAGCCCGGCTGCAGCAATCCTTTCCTTTGAGAAGAATGCGGATCTTGGCATATAAGAACAATTGTTTTAGAACAGTTGTTGCAAATATGATCATTATCCGTATATTTGCACAATCAAAACGTAAGAAACAATGAAAAATGTGCATATGAAACACGAGATTCTGTCCCTGCAGGACGTGCAGGTGATAGGTATGTCAAAGGAAATCGCGTTCAACAACCCGGCAGAGTGCCAGATGTTCTGGGGTGAGTATGTCGAGCACATTGTGAAGCCGGTGTATATGGAAGGAAAGGAGCCGGATGAATTCCAGAAGGCGGCGGTGGAGAACAATGTCGGCGAATTCGGACTGTGCACCTGCAAGATTCCGAATCACAACTGCGGGACTTGCGGTGTCATGAACTTCACTGCCTGCAACACGAAGACATTCACATACGTGATCGGCGGATTATATAAAGGCGGCGATGTGCCGGAAGGAATGGCCTTGTATCCACTTAAGAGCGGACGCTGGCTCAAAGTCCATTTCGAGGGAGGAATGGCAGCATTCCAGCAGCAGTTCGCCAAGTTCCACGATGAATGGCTCCCCGCCCATCCTGAATTCAGGTGGGCGGACAATGCCTGCAGCCTCGAATGGTATCATGGCAATGACATCAGCTCGCCGGACTACCAGTGCGGAATGATGCTGCCTCTGGCCGATTGAATAGTATTATCTGACTGTTTCAAATAATCAGTATAATGACAGTGAAAGCGTTTTTCAACATAGCAAGGAACATTTTTGCTATTATTGGTCTAGTTCTGAGCGTTGTCCTGGCCATTGTTCTATGCAGCGACGAGTATGCCGCTATCAAAGGAAGAAGCAAGCAGGAATCAGCCAGTCACATAGAAACATTGAAATTGTCCGGACCATACAGCAAGGACAACTTCAAGTTCAACATCCACCCAGTCATAGATTCAGAGAGGGCCGCCGAAATAAAAGAATACTTCCAGCTTGACACCCTGTATGACGAAACGGCTGCCACCTGGGAGAAGACTTTGGCGATAGCCCGATTTGTCGCGACCAACATTCCCCATGCCAATCAGACAATCCAGCCGGAAAAGAGAAATGCCATCTATCTATGGGAGTACACGAAGAACACCGAGTCGGCATTCAATTGTCGGCTGCACAGCATAATGATGTTTGAATTGCTGTCTTCCGCAGGGATAGAAGCCACCTATATCACCTGTATGCCCGAAGACGGCAATGACACAGACTGCCACGTTGTCAATCAGGTCTGGCTCCCCGAACTTGAGAAATGGGTGATGATAGACTCCGACTCGGGAGGATTCTATGCAACGGATGACAAAGGAAACCTGCTTTCGTTGCAGGAAATGAGGGATTCATATATTCAAGGGAGAACCATTCTATATCACCCGCAATTCTCTGAAGCCGGAAACTCTGACTGCTGGTACTACGACTATATGGCCAAGAACACCTATTGGTTCTCCTGCTGGGAGAACATTCACTTCGACCAGGAGCCTGCCGCAGGTAAAGATGTCGGAAGATACATCCACCTCGTCCCGAAAGGTTTCAAGCCGTTCGGTGTCAATACCGGAGACGTTGTTACAAGTGATGACGGACAGTTCTGGGCGGTCCCGGGTCTGACAGCCGATCTTCTTCTCGATGATTTTGATTACTTCTTCCAGGCTTTCGAGCAGACTCATCCCGACCCATATTCCGCTTTCGGCGGGGAAAGACGCTTCCACAGGGAGCTAAAGAAACTCCGCCGCTCATTGAGCCGTATTGACTCGTTTAATGCAGACCGCCTGCAGGCGGAAATAGGCCGCTTCCTCGTACCTCTGCACGACGGTCACACGTATTGCGGCCAGACGAAATTCTCCTATGATTCAGAAGTGAAATTCCTGCCGCTGAATCTGCGGACCATGACGGACGGTTTCTTTGTCTGGGGTTCTCTTGAGGAATTTGAAAGTCTTTTAGGTGCAGAAGTGCTCAGCATAGCAGGGCAGCCGCTGGACAAACTTTTGGACAGGCTTGCCGAATATGTCCCTTCAGAAAACAAATACGGTCTTTACAGTGCATTGAACGGCTGGAAGATGAACAGTGCGTTGCTTTCTCTGATGCTCGATGATTTCGACGGTGAAACTGTGGAGATGAGTTTCAAGACACGCTCTGGCGCCGACACTACTGCTGTTATGCCATTGTCCACATCCGAACAGATAAATACCGGCGCAATCAGCTCTATGCCCACCGACCCTCGTTTCCCATCGTCGAACTTTGAGTATAAATGGGCTGATAAAGAGCTTGGCGTGATGACTTTCAAATGCAGCCATATAGTCTCACGCGACTGTCTTCAGTATATATTGGACCACGGAATGGGCGAATACGAGGCAATAAAGAACTGGGCGTTCCCGGATACGCCTTTCGAGGAAATACCTGTCATTGCGGAGCGTTTCGGAAATATGCTTTCAGAGATGAAGGAGGCTGGGGCACAGCATCTGATTCTGGATCTCCGCAGCAACGGCGGAGGATGGAGCCCGATAGTATATCCTGTACTGTACCAGCTCTATGGAGACGCATACCTTACCACGGACCTGGGATGTCGTTATGAGACAAGGCTTTCCGAACTGTACCTGCAGAAGAACAATGTTACTTTGGAAGGTTACAACGAGTGGCGGGGGACTTCCTACAAGATTGGAGACTTGATGCAAGGAGATTACGAGAATGTGCCGGAGTTTATCGATGACAGTCTTAGAGATGCCATAATAGACAGTTATATGTGTCTGGACAAGGATATGCTCCGTGCCCAGAGCGGTGAACCGCTTTACAGGCCGGAACACGTATATGTGGTGACCAACGAGGACACATTCAGCGCCGCGTTCCATTTTACATATATGTTGTGGAAAATGGGCGCCACGATTGTGGGCGTTCCGAGTTCCCAAGCTCCCAATACATTTATGGAATCTACGCCTTTCAGCCTGCCGAACACCGGCATCAAATGTTCCGTTTCCAATGCCATCCAACGTTTTCTCCCTGCCGACGATTCTCGCGCAAAGGTCTTCCTGCCGGACTGGACGCCAAGTTGGGATGACTACAAGCGCCTTGGATTCGACTCCCGAGCCGACCTGCTGTATATCCTTGAGAAAATATCTGAATGATGTTGATAGATAAATACTTACCTTCTGATTACAGTGGCAGTGTCTCCAAGAGGATAAAAACTGTGGAGCCGCTTACACCGGATCTCATCTTCGAGGAGATGTTCTGCAACTTCCCCAAACCTGTGAATGACTCGCATCTGACTTTCTGGGTCGGTATATATTGCTCCCTGGCTGATGACGGCTGGCAGGATGCCGCAGTCACAACTGTAATGAAATTCAATAATTTTCTTGGCAAAATATATTTCATCGGAATATGGGTGTTTCACAAACTGCTTGTGAAAAGCCTATTCCGTAAACAATCGACAAATGAATACTTGGAAACTGACTGCATTTGACTTGTTCAGCCTCGGCATGACTGTCAAGGGAGCCTGGACGTACAATGAACTGCCGGAATCATCGGCTTTGCAGGCATCGTTGGATGCGGTTCTGAAGCCTTACCCACAGCTGTCGGGGAGATATGACGCCAAACAGAAATCCGTGCTTTGGAGCGGTCAGGAAGAGTTGATCAGGCTGACAGAACTTGAACGCAGAGGGCATTCAATCTCGGAAGACATGTACACCCTTGTACCGAAATTCAAATTAAACCAATTCAAGGCAGGCAGGTCACCGGGATTGGAAGCATACAGGATAATGCTTGACGACGGAGCGGCGATTGTCCTCCAGGGATCCCACGCCTTGATGGATGGCGCCACTTTCTACAGAATAGCCGGAGATTGGGGCAAGCAGACTTCGGGAATCCCTGTGGAACCGATGGTCGTGGACCAGAATCTCATCCCGGATGCCGATGCGCTCACAACGGAGCAGACGTTCTCCCGGGTTCAGGAACTCGGCTGGTGCAAGATTGAATTCAAGTCATTGTTCAAGATGATGTTCAATATGGTCACGATGAAGCTCATCAAGGAAACCTTCATTTTGGAAGTCAGCCAGGAAGATATATCCCGGATGCGCAATGAGTCCGGAGCCGGAACGAATGCCGTCCTGTGCCGGATTGCCGCAGGCAAACTTCTGGAGAAGCTTCCTGCGAAGGAAAGATTCACCCTTCTTGAGGTGGCGGACCTTCGGGAAAGGGCCTGCAATGTGCCGGAAGGCTTTTGCGGCAATTTCTCACAGCCCGTCGTGATTGGTGAATTCGGCAGAGATGTCGCTGCCGTCGATATCCAGAAGGCCGCGTCTGCTATCCTCGGCGACAAGGAGGCACTCAGCGAAAATGTACAGCTTTCAATAAGTTCCTCAAGATACGGCCTGCCGTATTTCCTGTTCGACGCAAGCGATATGAACAGCCGCGACCCGAAGCTGTTCTATGTTAACAACCAACTCAAGATGAAAGCATGCGAAGTGAATTTCGGCACCGGGATGCCCCTCAGAGCACAGCAGGCGATGCTTCCCGATATGATAAAGTTCTGGCAACCAGAGGCCGGTGGCCCTGT
>JAZRVQ010000054.1:0-19577 GCA_045599265.1 Candidatus Cryptobacteroides sp.
TCAAGCATCATGGTGTCACTACATATTCCTTTCGGTTTGTCACCAGGAAGGCAATAGGAGATATATGTACTATCTTTCAGAACAGGGATGGTCAAATTCTCCCTCAACAGGGAAATCGTATCTGGCGTTATCGTGTTTGACAGAGTTCTAGCTAATGTAGCTGACATCGCATTATTCAGATCCCGGATAATGCTGCGCTGCGCACTCTTATAGCTTCTTTCCCCAGAAAACATTGCTGCGAGGAATAAGAATACGACAATAAAAGAGGATAGTTTATTCTTCATATATAAGAATCGAATAGGGGGGATACATAAAGGTAGGAATATTTTCCCATACGTCAACGTGTTAGCTTCCCATCATAATATCAATGGTGATTATATAGACGTTATTGCCAAGTTGTAGATATCCGAATAATCCTTTTCCATCTTGTAAAAACGAATTCCCGGGTCATAGCAAAGAATTCTCTTTATTTGAGATATATCTTCATCAGGGCATTTCAGCCCGAAATACACGGCTACAATCTTTGATCCCTCATCCACTGGGATTGAATAATGATCACCTTCTATATGATGCAAATATGTCAGCAGCCTAACCTCGTTTTCATATTCCCAATCCTTGTGTTTACAACATAAAGCCTTCTCCCCGTCAATTTCTTTATCTGCCAATAGATTAAGAATAGCATCCGTATAATTCACTTTTCGTAGGCATTTGAAACCATCTCTATCCTTATGGGCTTGCATCTCTGGTGACAGGCTGTATTGAATACAAATTCCAGCATGTGAATCAGCATAATGAGACCACATTAATGTATTCTGATACGGAAATCTTCCTGATTCTGATTTCTCAGAAAAAGAACGAATCCTGTAATAACTCAACGACTGCCTAAAGATGTCCTCACTTTTGAACATCCTATTCGCCACCTCTTTGTATTGGGGCAAAATATCATATTCACGGCAGACACGTTCCCTAGCCTGCTCCCAGTCAAATAGTAAAGTATCTGACGGATCATTCATCTTTAGAGGAGACACTACAGCTATGGTCCTGTTAGATAAATCCTGATAAGTGTAACCATTGCATATCCTGAAGGAATACACATCTCTATTCCTCTTAACTATTTCGGGATGCACTATTACAGAATATAGGTTAGCCTTATTGTAACACTCTAGCGCTTGCCCACGCATATCAGGAACACATCCGTAAACTTGTCCTAATGCTCGATAGAATTCAGAAGGATTATAACTAAGTCCTGATTTTAGGATAACAGATTCATCAGATTCTTGCTCTATATGTAAACGAAGCTTATCAGCATAACGGCAAGCCTGGTCAAAATCATGATGATCTAATAAAGCTGGAAGGATTTCTAAGCAATAATTTTCCATATTAATCTCATAAGTCGGCAAAAAGTCGGCAAAAATTTGATAAGGAAAAGGCTAAAGTATTGATTTTTAATACTTTAGCCTTTAAAAAGGTGCGCGAGATGAGACTCGAACTCACACAGGTTTTACCCCACTAGCTCCTGAAACTAGCGCGTCTACCATTTCGCCACCCGCGCTGGAAAGGACTGCAAAGATATGAAATGTTTTTCAATCCGCAAAATATCATATTGTCACACTGAAAACATTTTTGATTTCCCACTCATTGACCGCGACCGTCAGCCGGGACAGAGCGAAATTGATGGTGACTTCGATGTCTTCAAGGTCAGGCGCAGTCCAGTCAAATCCGCTCGAGGCGATGTAATGCCCAAGGGCGAAATCGCGCACCGTCCCGTCATCATCGACAAGGCTCAGTACAAGGGAAGGGTCGTTCTGCCGGGGAACGCTGATTACACACATTCCATCATCGGTCAACTCATTTACAACTGCGAATTTCCCCGGCAGAAGTTCCCCTTCACCCGTATAGCCGCACACATTTCCGGTCACCTCGACTGAGAAAGGCAGGCTTCCGGAATCATTCTCCATATACACCGAGATCAAAGAATAGTTCTTGTGGAGCCGTACCGTGTCCACCCTGTAATCCCCGGCGGTCTCGACATAGTCGTTGAACATATACACCGGAGGGCAGGACTCCCCTTCCGGGATCACTACACCCCCGAATGCCTGCAGACGGCCTCCGGGAACGGCATATGCCGTCACACTGACCCCGCTCCTGGGCACCTGGACAACGACCGGGCCACAGGATGACCTGTCTACGTCGAGTTCTTCATGGAAACCCGAACCGGACTGCAGTTCCAGCGACACATTCTCAAACTTCACACTGTCCACCAGTCCCATTTCAATCTCCAGCCAACAGGGACACACATCCCTGTCCTCCTTAATGGAGCACCCCATGATGGATAATCCGGCAATTATCAGGAAATGCAGTCCGGAAAGGTTTCTTTTCATACAACACACTTTGTTTATCGATATTCTTTGATCAGTTCTGTCAATTCCGGGTCCAGATTGGCCCTGTGGGCCATTGACGGTTCGAGTTCGACACTGCGCCGATAGCAGCGCATAGCCTCCTCGCGGCGCTCCAGCCTTGCAAGGACAAGCGCTTTCAGGTACATCACACGGTACGAATCATCCCCAAGGGAGTCCAGAATCTCCAGTGCGGAATAATTGTATGACATCGAGGCAAGGGCAAGCGCACTGTTATAGTCCCCGTATGGGCGCAGCACCTCGACAGCCGTCTTGTAATCAAGGTTTCTGAGTGCCTCGACGCCTCTCAGATAGGCTGTGTCCAGTTCCGTCGTGTGGATTGTATCCTTGACCATACCCCGTCGGTGAAGGTGGAATTCCAACTGCACGGTGCGCAGCGAGGGGTATAGCTTCTCGCGCAGGTACTTGTACTGAGGCATGCGCGACATTTTTCTCTCTACGGCGTCCCGGTCCCCGACGGACCTTATCAGGGCCAGCAATTCGCCGCGGGCCTGTTCGCTCAGGACACTGTCATTCTGCACCAGTGTCTCGAGCCTGGTCCAGTTCTCCGGGATCGGACGGGACACAATCCTGTCGAATCCGGTCCCTTCGCCGCACGAAGCGTCAAGATATTCCGTCAGCGAGAGGGAACGTTTCTGCGCCAAGGCGGCATTTGTGCTCCAGGCCCCCTCCGGCGAGCAGGACGCAGACACGACAATGGAGTCCGGGACAAACTCGTCCTTCAGCATAATGGATTCCACACACTGCAGGATACGCCTCAACTCCGCTGCATTGTCCCCCAATGTCGTGTCTATGTCCCACCGGCCAAGACGGAAGTCAATAAAGGCCAATGTCCTGTCATACACCTTCCTTTCCAACACTTTCTGCATATACCGCTCCGTATTGTCCGCGAGGCTTGACAGCGAACTGATATAGAACACAAGGTCTTCCGGAGAGGGCATTTCGCACACGCACCTACCCTGGTCATACACGCTGCCTTCCAGACGCACGGTGATCTTCCTCACGCCGGGCCTGGCATTGACCTGCTGGGTGTAACGGTATATGAATTCGCCCGATTCCGACGTCATCACAGTGTCCAGCCGTATGCCCTCGCTGACGAGCGGATCCTTGACAAATTTGTGGAACATCCTGTCAGCATTACCCTTTCGGCGCTCATTGCGGCGCAGCAGAATATGCCGTCTGTAATGCTCCAGGGCCTGTCTCTGCGTCACTCCGAAATAGTTCTCGGCATCGGGTTCGGAGATGATTGTCGTATCGTTCTTCATCGCGTATGTGTCAGGATAATGCCTCTGGAGGAACACCTCCAGCTGGCCGAGATATATAAATTCGGTCGTGTCGGTGATGATCGAGCGCAGGAATGCATCATAGCGCTGATATCCCCTCAACTGGGCATCCCTGTATCTCCGGCCTGTGATAAGGACAGGGTCCAGCGCAACGGTGTCCTCCTTCACGATCATCTCCGGCCTGAAGCGCAGCTGCCAGCGGGAATCAATCATCGCGGCAGGCACATGCACGTCGAATTCAAGATATATCTTGCCGAAACGCTCGGCCACATTCCGGAACCGTGCGGTCACCTTGGATGCAACAATCACGTCCGTAGCCACCATCTCACCGGTCTGTTCATCTCTTATCGCATTCATTATCAGCGGCCCGGAAGATGCCGTATCGACTGTCACCCTGCGTATGACATCCTCGTTCTCCCGTGCCACCTCCTTGTCGGAAGGCAGCGAAAGGCTGGCCTGGGCATCTCCACTGCGGATGGTACCCAATTTCTTTGGGGATGAGCAGGCCACAGCCAACGCAATTATGAAAAGAGAAGAGAGTGTCTTTTTAGAAAACATAGCTCAGGGACAATATTATCTCGTCGGGCAGCACGAACGCCTTGGCGCCCGAATCTGTTATCGCGCCGCATCGAGGGCAGGCATAGACAGTATACCATTTGTACCCGGTCCATCCGGCCAGGCCGAACTCTATATTGAGGTGAGGGTGAAGCATATAGGTATAACCGGCACCCAACGAGACGCCGACCTTGTCCCCTTCTTCTGTCCGGTCAGACACGATACCGCCAAAATTGTATTCCTGGTACTGCGTCTTGGCCGCCACCCACCATCCTGACCAGATGTGCCAGGGCCACCAGCGCGAACCGACGGAGATGGTCCGCTGTTTGGTCTGGAACTGCCCCCGGGAGGACTGGAAGGTGAAAGGATTGTACCTGGCACCGGCATTGACGCTCCAATGTTGCTGCACCCCATACGAAGCCTCGATGTTGAAGGTGCCCAGTTCCGCCAGGCCGGCGACATTTGTCGAGACTGACCATTCCTGCGCCGAAGCTACGGCAGTCCGGGCAAGCAGGACCGTCAGTATGATTATACCTATACGTTTCATTTGTAATTATTTATATCGGTTGAACGCCTGGTCTATCGTTGTCCTGCGGGCTGGATATAGTTCAGACAGTTTTGTTGTCAGGGCAGTCCTGCTTCTGACATCCGGATCAAGTCCGGCGATGATTTCGGAGGCCGTGAATCCCCTTTCCTCCAGATAATGGAAGACCTGAGGAAAGAACCACCATCCGGTGCCATAGGTCTGGAGTTCTCCGCCATAGCGTTCCTTCTCCATCTTGGCCTGCAGATAGTAGGCCCACATCTCGCCCAGTTCACACAGACCGGCACTGTCACCCGTGCCATCCCCATAGGACAGTTCCCAATCCTTTATGAAACTTTCCACAATGTACATTATGTAGTCGTGCCACCATTCATTCCCCACGCGGGCATAATGGCTTGCATGCGCCATCTCGTGGCAGGTGTTGGAATAAAGTTGCCGGCAGGTGTTCAGGTCTTTGGCACCTATCATTATGTCGGGGGTGAAATAGGTAAGCAGCGGGGAATATTCGCCCAGCAGCTTGCCAAGCGCCGTGTTGGAGACCAGTGTTCCGTGGTGGGCCATCAAAGCCGCGCTCTTCGTCAGATTGCCGAAGATCCAGAACCGCAGGCCTCCTGGAGGCGTATTGATGTCAAGGTCTTCCTTCGAGCAGCGTTCGATGTAGTTGTAGGCCGCATTGTTGACAACGCACCTGCGCCACAATTTGTCCTCCGAATCCCTTGTCACCGTAAGGTTCACGCCCTCAGGACCGGACTTGCCAAGCGTCGAGACCGAAGCCGGGACAAGTATCATGTTGAACCCGATGGCGAAGTCCTTTTCGTTCCGGAAGACGAGTCTGTACCGCACATCGGACGAGAATTCCTTGTCAATGGTGTAATACCCGTCACGGTCACAGACCGCCTTTCCAATCTTCACAAAGGAATTGACGGCGACGGTGATGCCTGCCACTCCGACAGGCTTGCCGCCGTCCGCATCGGGATCGACCAGGGTGATACGGCCCTGCGGCTTGGACTTTGCCGCCTTGGTGGATGGTACCAGGCGTGATCCGTTGCCGGTCATGCGGTATGCCTCCCGCTCCACCTCCTCCCAGTCAATCCCGTCTCCGGCACGCGTGGAAGCGCTGTTTTCCGAAAGGAAGCATTCATCAATCACCTCGTAGGTAATGTCCGGGAACACAAAATCCTTCGGGACGACCGCATACTGCCAGGTGATCCTGCCATCCCCAAGGGCGGGATCGACATAATAGTCCCCTTCTTTCTTGATGGCATAGTCCAGGGGATGGTCCACAAGGTCGACGCCGAGCGAAGTCAGCATATCCTCTTCCGCCCTGGACAGGGGCAGGAAACGCACATACAGGTCGGTTGTCTCGACCGGGACGCGCCCTTTGGTCGGATAGAGCGACGACAGGGCGGCCTGCATGTTGACGGTCTTGTAAGGGTTTTCCAGACGGTCGCCCAGCACAATCATTTCGTGGGACAGGTCCTTTCCATACTCAAAATCAGTGGACCCGTACGGGTCTCTTTCAAGACCTTTGTCACATGAAGACAAGGCTATCGGCAAGGCCAGAATCACAGGTAAGTGTCGTTTCATAACTGTTCCGTTTTTTGTTCGGCACAAAATTATGAACGCAAAAACTCATTCCGAAAAAAGCACGAGCTTATTTGACAAAATCGGCCTCCCAGGGCATTGAGAGGCCGATTTTAATCATAAAAAAATATCACGAATGCTGCAAAATCCGATTATTGCACCTTCGATAAAATCGCCAAAACGGCCACAGAAGGCTGTGCAGCTGCGATTTTGGCTAAAAATACACTACCGTTTTCTGCTCGATTTCGGAGATTATCTTGTTGGCCATGCGGCTCACACCGAAGCGGAAACAGTCCCTGTTGAGCCACTCCTTGCCAAGCACGGTGGACACGATGGAATAGTAAGAAACTGCATCCATTGCAGATGAGATACCTCCTGCAGGCTTGAAACCTATCTTCTTGCCTGTGACCTTATAGAATCTTGCGATACATTCGCACATGATGTATGCAGCGATAGGTGTGGCGTTGACATCAACCTTGCCCGTCGAGGTCTTGATGAAGTCAGCGCCGGCCTCCATTGCAAGGAATGAAGCCGAAGCGATGAGTTCCGGAGCTACAAGAAGACCTGTCTCGAGGATGACCTTGAGGTGCACTTCGCGTCCCTGCTGTGCTGCGACCTCATCAATGGTCTTGCGCACTGCGCTGATTTCGGCTGCGGCCTTGTCTGTGTCGCCGTCAAGGAACGAGTTGAGTGCCAGCACAATATCCACTTCGTCAGCACCGCCGCGTACGGCAAGCTCGACTTCCTTGAGTTTGACCTCAAGGAAACTCTGCGATGTCGGGAAGCAGGCAGACACGACTGTGATATGGACGCCGTCAGCCTTGAGATTCTCCCTTACCACAGGAGCGAAGTTGGAATATACGCAGATAGATGCTGGATTGGGATAGTCAGGATAGGACTCCTGGAAAGCATTCACCTTGTCCACAAGTTTCTTGATGGACTTCGGAGTGTCATTTGACTTCAGGGATGTAAGGTCCATCATCGAGAAACATTCCTTGAGAACCTGTTCATTGACGATGTTTTCAAGATTGCCGGCGATGATGCCAAGACTTCTGTTTATCGCATCCACATCCGGCGTATAGCCATATTTCTTCAAAAAATCAGTCATATTGTATAGTGTTACTTGTTATCCTCTTATCTGTATTGCAAAGCCCTCATCCACAAGCGGTCTGACCAGTTCTGCCATTTCCTCGGGGCTATATTTTGCAAGGCCTTTTTCCGGCGTTTCGCGGTCAATCGCATATACCATCACCCCGCGTGGACGCACTTCGCGGACAATATCCATCCACTGCTCCACCCAATCACCGCTGCAGAATCCCGGGGCCTTGAGAAACATGGTCTGGAGCACGAACTGACCCTCAAACCTTTTCAGTCCTTCGACGACACGGTCCCTGTCCCAGACTCCGGATGGCTTGTTGATCATGGCCACCTTTCCGGCATCCGGTCCATCTACCTTCAGTATGGGGTTGTCCACCTTTCTCAGCGCCTCAAACACGGCCGGACGGTCAATCATCGTGGCATTGGACAGCACGGACACACGTGCATCCGGATAATACCTGTCACGCAGAGCCAGCACGACATCGACAATCTGCGGGAAGGCAGGGTTCAATGTCGGCTCGCCGTTGCCTGAGAACGTTATGGAATCGATCGGGATGCCCTGTCTGTTGCATTCCTCGATCTTTTCTGTCAAGGCCGCGGAAGCCTCTTCAAGGCTCGGCAGGATGCGGTCATCCATTCCGTCCCTGTTCCAGCCGCATTCGCAATAAATGCAGTCAAAGTTGCACAGTTTCCCCTTTGCCGGAAGGAGGTTTACCCCCAGCGAAGAACCCAGCCTGCGGCTTCTGACCGGCCCGAACACTATGTCACCGAACCTCAACATAATTGGAAGGCAATGGTTCTACAAGGTCCTGCAGGGAGAACACCTTGTTCAGGACATCCTCGTCTGGATAATATCTGGAAGTGTCCCTGTCCAGCATGCGAGGGAACTCAGTCCCCGGAATGTACATCAACTTGTCCTGCCTCATGTCCGGCAGATAGTTGTTGTTGCCGGCAGACAGTTCAAGTCTCAGTTTCTCATTCTTCAGGTCATTCAGATGGCTCTGGAGGATCTTGGACGACTTTTTCATCATCTTCGAATAACGTTCAGGGTCCTGGATATAATATGCCATGCTGGCCCTGTAATCATCCGAATCGTAGCCGTATTTGTTGAATATCGGCTCATATACCAGGCTGGTATCGGCCTGGGACCTGACCTTGTAGTGCAGATTGATCCACTGGTCAGTTATGAACATGTCGGCGTAGATACGTGCCATCTTGCCACGCGGAATCACCTCCCCGCCGTCCTTCCTGCAGGACAGTGCGGTCGGAAGCAACGCCGCCACAACGGCCAGTATGACACATAATCGTCTCATCTATCTAAGGCTTGCGCCCCACTCGTTGGTGAATGTGGAGAGAAGTTTGTTCATGATGCGCTCTACGTCGGCATCGACGAGGGTCTTCTCAGGATCCTGAAGCACGAAATTGATTGCATACTGTTTCTTGCCCTCAGGGATACCCTTGCCTCTGTAGACGTCGAAGAGAGAAACGCTCTTGATGAGTTTCTTTCCTGCCTTGAAGGCACTTCTGCGAAGGTCTGCGTATGAGACATTCTCATCCACAACCAGAGCGAGGTCACGGCGCACCTCAGGGAATTTAGGGAGTTCCTTGTATTTGATCTTGTCACGCTTGATGAGTTCGAAGAATACAGGCCAGTTGATCTCGGCTGCAAAGACAGGCTGCTTGATGTCGAACTGCTTGCACAGAGCAGGCGAGACGGTACCCATCATGGCGAGAGTCTTGCCGCTTCCCTGAAGTTTGTAAATGAGTCCTTCGGAGAAGATGTCTGCCGGAGCGGCCTCTGTATCCATCTGGTAGATGTCGCCGCCGAAGCGCTTGAGCAGGAGTTCAAGATAGCCCTTGAGCTGGAAATAACTGCCCTTCTGGGCCTCTGCACGCCAGACTTTCTCGCTTGGACCGGTCATGAAGAGGGCATAGCACTGATGCTCTTCGTATGACTCGAGGGTCTTGCCGTCCTTCTCCGGATCGCGCCGGTATACTGAGCCGTATTCGAATGTCCTCATCGTGGAGGTCTGGCGGTTGATGTTGTAGGCGATGACCTCGAGACCGTTGAGGATGAGGGTCTGGCGCATCACGTTCAGGTCGGAACTGAGCGGATTGACGATGCGGACGCATTTCTCCTCAGGCCATGTCTGGAGTTTGCTGTAATAAGCAGATTTTGTGAGGGAGTTGTTCATCGTCTCTACAAATCCGTTGGCGGCGAGGAAGTCCGAGATGGTGTTGCGCACTGCCTCCGGCTCCGGTTTGAGCGTGGCATTGACGGAAATCTTCATTCCGTGAGGAAGTTCGACATTGTTGTATCCGTAGATGCGGAGAATCTCCTCCACGACGTCACACTCGCGATAAACATCTATCATATATGACGGAGCAGCCACCTTGGCAGTTGCAGGGTTGCCTTCTGCGTCGTATGTCCTCTCTATGAACTCGTATGCCAGGCAGGTAAGGATGTCCTCGATGACCTTCCAGCCGATCTTCTTGCCGATGAATGCCTCGATGCGGGCATAGTCGAGGTCGATGACCTTCTTCTCGATCTTTTCAGGGTAGAATTCCTGCATTTTGCCGACAATCTCTCCTCCGGCGAGTTCCTGGATGAGGAGAGCGGCACGCTTGGCTGCCCAGACAGTGACCTGAGGGTCGCAACCTCTCTCGTAACGGAAGGAAGCATCAGTCTTGAGTGTATGTCTCTTGGAAGACTTGCGGATGCTTACAGGATTGAAATATGCGCTCTCAAGGAACACATCTTCCGTTGACTCCACTGTACCGGACTCTGCCCCTCCGAACACGCCTGCCAGACACATTGACTTCTCGGCATTGGCAATCATGAGGTCAGCAGCGCTGAGGGTGCGCTCCACACCGTCCAATGTGACGAATTTCTCGCCCTCTGCCGCCCTGCGGACAATGACCTTGCCTCCAATTATCTTCGATGCGTCGAACGCGTGGAGCGGCTGTCCTATCTCCATGAGCACGAAATTGGTGATATCCACCACATTGTTGATCGGGCGGAGTCCGATGCTCATCAGCTTCTTCTGCATCCATTCAGGTGACGGGCCCACCTTGACGCCCTTGATGGTTGTTCCTGTATATCGAGGAGCGCCGTCGGCGGCGATGACCTCGACAGGAATAGCCTCACCCTCGCCTTCCTTGAACGCAGACACGTCAGGGATGCAGAGTTCGCATGGTATATTGTTGAGTTTGAGATATGCATAGAGATCACGTGCCACGCCGATATGCGAAGCAGCGTCAACACGGTTTGCCGTAAGGCCGATCTCGATGATGGCATTGGTCTCGAGGTGCAGGTATTCCTTTGCAGGGGTGCCCGGAACAGCGGCCGGATCAAGAACCATGATGCCTGAATGGTCATTGCCGATACCGAGTTCGTCCTCGGCGCAGATCATACCGAACGAATCGACTCCGCGCATCTTCCCTTTCTTGATCTTGAAATCCTCACCCAGCACGGTGCCGATTGTGGCTACCAGCACCTTCTGGCCGGCTGCGACATTGGGGGCTCCGCACACGACCTGGAGGAGTTCGGGCTCGCCAATATTGAGTTTGGTGACATGGAGGTGGTCAGAATCAGGATGTTCAACACATTCCACGACCTCTGCCACGACAACGCCTGTAAGTCCGCCGGGGATAGCCTCTACCTGTTCGAGTGAATCCACCTCAAGTCCGATGGATGTGAGGGCCTCGCACACCTGCTCGGGGGTGAGGTCGCATTTGATATAATCTTTCAGCCAGTTGTAAGAGATTTTCATATTGTGCAATGTTTTTAATTTTCATTTCCGAGGAGGTCGTCCATCGAGAACAGAGACTCCACAAATTCCTTCTTGTCAAACACCTTGAGGTCGTCGATGCCCTCTCCGATGCCGATGTACTTGATAGGGATATGGAACTGGTCCACAATGCCCAGTACTACCCCGCCCTTTGCAGAACCGTCAAGCTTGGTGACGGCAAGGGAGGTCAGGTCAGTGGCCTTCATGAACTCCTTGGCCTGCTGGAACGCATTCTGGCCGGTGCTGCCGTCCAGGATGAGCATCACCTCGTGCGGTGCATCCGGAACCACCTTGCGCATCACGTTGCGTATCTTGGTGAGTTCGTTCATCAGGTCAATGCGGTTGTGAAGACGGCCTGCAGTGTCGATCAGGACCACGTCAGCGCCCTTTGCAACTGCGGACTTGACAGAATCGAATGCGACCGACGCCGGGTCCGACCCCATCTGCTGTTTGACAATGTCCACGCCGGCACGTTCCGCCCAGATGGTGAGCTGGTCCACGGCGGCGGCCCTGAACGTATCTGCCGCGCCGACAATGACTTTCTTGCCGCGTGCGCTGAGCTGTGAAGCCATCTTGCCTATCGTGGTGGTCTTCCCCACTCCGTTCACCCCGACAACGAGGACAACATATGGTTTGTGGGCATCAAGATCGAACGGTATGGCGTCAGGCTCATACCCCGCCTCTGTACCGTCGATATCAAGAAGGGAGCCGGTCTCTTCGTGGAGTATGTCCAGCAACTCCTTGGTGGACATATATTTGTCACGTGAGACACGGTCCTCGAGATTGTCGATGATCTTGAGGGTTGTCTCAACGCCCATATCGGAAGCCACGAGTGCCTCCTCAATGTTGTCGAGCAGTTCGTCGTCCACCCTTGAGTGACCGGCCACCGCCCTTGAAATCCTCTCGAAAAAACTTCTCTTGGTCTTCTGGACCCCTTTGTCGAACAATCCCATAAATCAATTTTCGCTAACTTGCAAAGTTAATAATTATTTAGCACAAATAAAGGCGTGTCCCAAAGAAACACGCCTTTATTTATATAAGATCTAAAAGAATTATTTTGCGAAGAACTCTTTCACCTTGGATTCCTCGACGAGCTGCTCAGTGAAACAATAAGCGCCTGTCTTCGGGGACTTGTCCATGCGGATGCATTTAACCATCTTCTTGGAGCCTTTACCGGCTGCGAAGGTTGCGACTGCTTTCTTTGCCATATTCTAATCTCCTATTTACTTGATCTCACGATGGAGAGTTACCTTACCGAGGTATGGATTGTATTTCTTACGCTCCAGACGCTGGGTTGTGTTCTTTTTGTTCTTGGTAGTGATGTATCTTGAGATACCTGGTACACCGCTTTCTCTCTGCTCAGTGCACTCGAGGATGACCTGCACCCTGTTACCTTTAGCTTTCTTTGCCATAACTCAAATCAGATTAAACGAGTTTAACATAACCTTTGCTCTGAGCATCCTTGATAGCTGCATCGAGACCTTTCTTCTCGATTGTTCTCATACCCTTGCAAGTGACCTTGAGGGTGATGAAGCGCTGCTCTGCCTCTGACCAGAACTTCTTGGTCTTGAGGTTCAGATCGAAGGTGCGTTTTGTACGCAACTTTGAATGGGCAACGTTGTTGCCGACCATTCTCTTTCTGCCTGTTATTTCACAAACCTTTGACATTGTATCTTTACTTTTAATTATTTCTCAGTAATCAATTCATTTTCAGGGGCTGCAAATATCGCTTTTTTTGACCAAACTTGCAAATCTTTATACAAATTTGAGGAATCTGCGCCATCTGATACTGTTCGGGAACTTATGGTTGCTGTCTGTTGAGAGCCAGACGATTGACGGTTTGCCGACTATATGGTCCTCTGGGACGAATCCCCAATACCTGGAGTCAAGCGAATTGTGTCTGTTGTCTCCCATCATCCAGTAATAATCCTGCTTGAAAGTGTAGCTGTGAGTTTCTTCTCCGTTGATGTAGATGACGCCCTGCTCGACCTTGAGAGTGTTGCCTTCGTACGAAGTGATGATTCTCTCATAGAGAGGGAGGGTCTTCTCGTCCAGTTCGACGGTTGCGCCTGCCTGCGGGATCCAGAGGGGTCCGTAATTGTCCCTTGTCCACTGATAATCAGCCCTGAACGGGAAGATTGTGAGGTAGGAGTCGGGATAGTCAGGCGGATACACGTCGATGTTCTTTTCGATGCTCTCCACATTGGCGACCTTGCTGACAACAGCCAGCATCGAGTCTGTGAGCGGCATTGCAGGATAGCCCGAGATCCTTGAATCAAACCAGAGTTCACGCTGGTTCAGACCGATCGCATCAAGTGTCTTCGAATTGATCTTCTGGCCATTGGTGATGACCCTGTATGAGTTCTGGATGCCCGGATATGCAGTCTGGGCCACGGAATTGATGAACACCTGACCGTCCACTATCGAAAGGGTGTCACCTGGGACGGCGACGCACCTCTTGACATAATGGTCTTTCTTGTCCATCGGACGCGCTTTCACCGGGCCGTAGGTGCTTATCGTGTAGTCCCTGCCCATAGTACGGCAGAGTGCATAATAATCATCTGCAGGAGCCTTGGTGAGGACGGTGTCTCCGTTAGGGAAGCCGAAAACGACATAATCGTCTCTTTCCACCTTGCCGAAACCCTTGAGGCGGCGGTACTTGTTCTGAATGAGGGTGGAATAGGATTCCTTTCCGCCAGGCAGGACATTATGGGTGAATGGGACAGTAAGCGGCGTCTGCGGCACTCTGGGTCCATATGCAAGCTTGCTCACGAAAAGATGGTCACCCGTATAGAGCGAGCTCTCCATCGAAGAAGAAGGTATCTTGAAGGACTGGAACCAGAAGATATTGATGAAAGTCACGACGATGACTGCAAAGATGAGGGCATCAAGCCAGTCCAGCAGCACGTTGTGCTTCTCCCCTTCCTTGTATTCTTTCTTCCAGAACGCCCACTTCACTTTCTTTGTGATGAAGAGGTCGAAGATTACTATAAGGCCGAAGAGCCACCAATAACATCCGAGCCAGATGACCCACGCAATGTAGAGCAGGGACCAGAATCCCAGCTTCACCCATTTGTTGTGGCATATCTCCTTCAAGCTCATCAGTCAGACTTATTTTACAGAATTGATGATAGCCTCAAATGCCTGAGGGTTGTTCATAGCGAGGTCAGCGAGGACTTTGCGGTTGAGACCGATGTTCTGCTTTCCGATCTTGCCCATAAACTGGGAGTAGGTCATGCCGTACTGGCGTGCGGCAGCATTGATTCTCTGGATCCAGAGAGCACGGAAAGTGCGCTTCTTGTTCTTGCGGTCACGATAAGCGTAAGTCAAACCTTTCTCATAGGTGTTCTTCGCTACGGTCCAGACGTTTCTTCTTGCAAGGAAATTACCACGGGTCTTCTTGAGGATTTTCTTGCGGCGTGCCCTTGAGGCAACTGAATTTACACTTCTTGGCATAAATCTTTTTCTGTTTTATGGAGGCAGTGTCCTTTCTTTGGAGGATCTTGTCTACTGCATTCCAAGTTTAACTTAATGAACCTTTTGTAATAAAAATTACATGCCCAACAAAGCTTTGACTCTCTTCTGGTCTACATGCTCGCAGACTGTGAAGTGATCCAAATTTCTCTTACGCTTTTTGGTCTTTTTGGTGAGAATGTGGCTGTGATAAGCGTGTTTTCTCTTCACTTTTCCCGTTCCGGTAAGTGCAAAGCGCTTTTTGGCACCGGAGATGGTCTTGATTTTTGGCATAATACTTAAAATTTAAAAAAACTTATGTTTGTTTATTCGTCCGCAACACGCGGATTATTTTTTCTTTATCGGCGCAATCATCATTATCATCCTCTTGCCCTCGAGCTTAGGCATCTGCTCTGCGCGTCCGTACTCCTCGAGTTCCACTGCAAAGCGGAGAAGAAGCTTCTCGCCCTGGTCGGAATAGACGATGGAGCGTCCTCTGAAGAATACCGAGGCCTTGACCTTGGAGCCTTCCTGAAGAAATTCGCTCGCGTGCTTGAGCTTGAACTGGAAATCATGCTCGTCGGTGTTTGGCCCGAAACGGATTTCCTTGATGACTATCTTGGCGGAGTTGGCCTTCATTTCCTTTGCCTTCTTCTTCTGCTGGTAGAGGAACTTCTGATAGTCGATGATCTTGCATACAGGAGGATCAGCCTTAGCACTGATCTCAACCAGATCCAGACCGAGTTCATCAGCCATCTTCATGGCCGCTGAAATGGTATAGACACCCTGTTCAGGGATATTCTCCCCGACAAGTCTTACCTGAGAAGCTGTGATCTCCTCATTGATTCTCAATCCGTCTTCGTCCTTCTTCTGGCCAGGTCTCTGGCCGCCAGGACGAGCTGCTCCGTTGTTAGACGGCTTCGGTCTTGGAGCAGATGGTCTAAATGGTGCTGCGATAGTGTTTCCTCCTATTGGTTTAATTATTAAAAATATTTTTACGCCAGCTGAGCCTTCACCTCACTGCATACCAGTGACGCAAAGTCTTCAACAGGCATTGTTCCTGCATCTATACCTCCCTGTCTTCTGACAGAAACGAGACCGTCGGCCTGCTCCTTCTCGCCCACGATAACGAGGAACGGGATGCGCTTGAGCTCGCTTTCGCGGATTCTCTTGCCAAGAGTTTCATTCCTATCATCCACAGAGGCGCGAATATCGGAATTATTCAGCAAATCACAAACTTTTTTTGCATAATCAGCATATTTTTCGCTGACTGGCACGATGTTGACCTGGTCCGGAGCGAGCCAGAGAGGGAGTTTGCCGGCGGTGTGTTCGAGGAGAACGGCGACAAATCTTTCCATTGACCCGAACGGTGCACGGTGAATCATGACCGGACGGTGCTTCTCACCGTCGCTGCCTGTATATTCAAGGCCGAAACGTTCAGGAAGGTTGTAGTCCACCTGGATGGTACCGAGCTGCCACTCTCTTCCAAGCGCGTCCTTGACCATGAAGTCGAGTTTTGGACCGTAAAAAGCGGCCTCGCCGTACTCAACGACAGTAGGAAGTCCCTTCTCGAGGGCGGCCTCCTGGATTGCGGCCTCTGCCTTTGCCCAGTTCTCGTCGGTTCCGATGTACTTGTCGCGGTTGACCTTGTCCCGGAGTGACACCTGAGCCTTGTAGTTCTTGAACTCGAGTGTCTTGAACACATAGAGGATGATGTCGATCACCTTGCAGAACTCTTCCTTGAGCTGGTCAGGACGGCAGAACAGATGGGCGTCATCCTGTGTGAAGCTGCGCACGCGGGTAAGTCCGTGGAGCTCACCGCTCTGCTCGTAACGATAGACTGTACCGAACTCGGCGAGACGGACAGGAAGTTCCTTGTATGAGCGAGGCTTGCTGCGGTAGATCTCGCAGTGGTGAGGGCAGTTCATAGGCTTGAGGAGATATTCCTCACCTTCCTGCGGGGTGGTGATAGGACGGAACGAGTCCTTGCCGTACTTTGCCCAGTGGCCGGAAGTTATGTATAGATCCTTGTTTCCGATGTGCGGAGTGATGACCTGGTCGTAGCCGTAGGATTTCTGGATCTTGCGGAGGAACTGCTCGAGTCTGTCGCGCAGTGCGGCGCCCTTAGGCAGCCAGAGAGGAAGTCCCTGACCCACCTTCTGGGAGAATGTGAAGAGTTCCATCTCCTTGCCTATCTTGCGGTGGTCTCTCTTCTTGGCCTCTTCGAGAAGCACGAGGTACTCGTCGAGCAGAGACTTCTTCGGGAACGTGACGCCATAGATGCGGGTGAGCATCTGGCGGTTCTCGTCACCGCGCCAGTATGCACCGGCAATCGCGGTGAGTTTCACTGCCTTGATGACTGAAGTGTCCTTGAGGTGAGGTCCACGGCAAAGGTCTGTGAAATTGCCGTTCCTGTAGAATGTGATGGTGCCGTCCTCGAGGTCGTTGATGAGTTCGCACTTGTACTCGTCGCCCTTTGCAAGGAAGTTCTTGAGAGCCTCGGCCTTGCTGACCTCTGTGCGGATGAATTCCTCCTTTGTGCGTGCAAGTTCGATCATCTTGTCCTCGATGGCCTTGAGTTCGGACTCTGCAAGCTGGTGCCCGCCGAAATCGACGTCATAGTAGAATCCTGTCTCGATGGCTGGTCCGATACCGAACTTGATGCCCGGATAGAGAGCCTCGAGAGCCTCTGCCATAAGGTGGGAGCTGGAGTGCCAGAACACTTTCTTGGCCTCCGGGTCCTCCCACTTGTGGAGCTTTATCGACGCATCCTCGTTGATCGCGCGCGTGATATCATATATTGTGCCCTGTCCTGTTGTATCTGTTGCCGGGATAACTGTAGCGGCAAGGATATCCGCTGCAAGTCTTGGACTGATACTCATTGCAATGTCATAAGCAGTTACGCCTGCCTCAAATTGTTTGACGCTGCCGTCAGGAAAAGTGATGTTGATCATAAAAAATTACATTTTGCGCCCCGATGAACACAAACTCACCGTGAGCTGGTTAAACTATTGGTTGACAATCGTGCAAAGGTAGTCAAAAAATTCATATCTTTGTATCGTTGAAGTATCAAAATATGGAACAGATCACCAACAGGGACATAACCAACCGCGCCGCCGTCAACGGACTCATACTCGGCGCAGTGTCAGGCAGTTTCGTTTTCATCAACTTTGTATTGGCCAGTTCGGTCGCCGGGACCCTTCTGAGCTGGGTGCTCTGGCTGGGCAAGCTCATAGGATGCATCCTCCTCATGAAGTGGTTCATGACAAAGCTCGTCTCCGAGTTCAGCGGGGTCACCAACAGTGACACCAGAAGGCTGGGCAACCTGACTGCACTGTTTTCGGCAATACTCACAGCGGTGTGCTATTATGTCGCCGTCGATTTTGTGTTCCCGGACGCCATCGCACAGGCACAGGAGGTCATGATGGAGCAGATGTCGGGCATGCTGGACGACAACACGCGGGCTATGATGGACAACATCACAGGGAAGATGGGGACCATCCAGTTCTTCTTCCAGCTGATCTGGTGTTATCTGTATGGCGTCATCCTGTCAGCGATACTTTCAGCAAGGATCCCGACCCCGGACCCGTTCGCAAATTTCAAAGACAACACCGACGAGCAGTAAGAACCCGTTCTAAGATATGAAAGCACAGACATACGACCTCGACCTTTCGATCGTCATCTCCCTTCTCAACGAGAACGAATCTCTCCCGGAACTCGTGTCCTGGATTGAGAAAGTGATGGATGAGCAGAAATACAGTTATGAAATCATAATGATCGATGACGGCAGCACGGACGGTTCGTGGGAGACCATCGGCGCCCTTGCCGAGAAAAATCCTGCCATACACGGCATCTCGTTCCGCCGCAATTACGGCAAATCGGCCGCCCTGTTCCATGGTTTCAAGGCCGCACAGGGAAGGGTTGTGGTCACAATGGATGCGGACCTGCAGGACTCTCCGGAGGAAATTCCGGAAATGTACCGCATGGTCGTCGAGGACGGATGGGACATTGTCAGCGGATGGAAGCAGAACCGTCAGGACAACAAGTTCACCAAGAATCTGCCGTCCAAACTCTACAACTGGACAGCGCGCAAGGTCACTGGTGTCAAACTCCATGACATGAACTGCGGACTGAAGGCATACAAGAACGAAGTGGTCAAGAACGTGGAGGTTTACAGCGAAATGCACCGCTACATCCCTTATCTTGCCAAGAACGCAGGCTTTGACAAAATCACCGAGAAGCCGGTACACCACCAGAAACGCAAATACGGCAAGAGCAAATTCGGCATCGAGCGCTTTGTCAACGGTTTCCTGGATCTGCTCAGCCTGTGGTTCCTCAGCACGTTCGGCAAGAAGCCTATGCATTTCTTCGGATTTACGGGTCTGGTGACATTCCTTGTGGGATTTGTCTGCGCAATATGGGTGATAATCGCCAAACTGGTGGCCCAGGCACATGACCTCAAATTCCGTCCTGTCACAGACCAGCCGCTGTTCTATCTCGCCCTGGTGGCCCTAGTCATAGGCGTCCTCCTCTTCCTCGCCGGCTTTATCTGCGAAATGATTTCACGCAACGGCCAGGACCGCAACCGCTACAACATCAAGGATCAGTTCTAATTCGGCCCGTGGCCGGCTTTCCCCTGGTTATAGGAGAACATGAATGGATGAATAACAGAAAAAAGTCGCTCTGCAAATGCAGAACGACTTTTTAAATTAAAAGCGGCGACTTCCTACTCTCCCACTTGGTGTAGCAGTACCATCGGCGTTAGCGGGCTTAACTTCTCTGTTCGGGATGGGAAGAGGTGGACCCCCGCTGCTGTAATCACCGCAGTATATAACTTGAGAAAGACAACAAG
>JAZRVQ010000055.1:0-35234 GCA_045599265.1 Candidatus Cryptobacteroides sp.
ATCAACCGGCTCCTGGACAGCATGCAGGCACCGATGGCGCCGCCGCGCTTGGCCAGTTTGGAGTACTTGATGGTGGAGTCCTTGCTGACGATGTTGAGCGAGAACTTGTTGACGGCGCTGCGGATAGGCAGCATCAGGTAGTCCTTTGCCGTGGAGAGCACTCCTCCGATGACGACAATCTCGGGATTGAACACATTGATGAGTCCGGCCACAGCCTTTCCGAGCGTGAATCCCACCTCCTCGATGGTCTCGATGGCCAGCACATCCTCTTGCAGGGCGGCGTCGATTATGTTTTCGAGAGTCAGATCCTTGCCCTTGGCGAACTGCTCGGCCAGCGACGAAGACCTTCCGCCGGAAAGTTTCTCCACCATCATCCTCTTGAGCGCCGAGCCGGATGCGCCTGTCTCGAGACAGCCTGTCTTGCCGCATCGGCAGATGATGTCGTTGTCAAGCAGCGGGAAATGGCCGATCTCGCCGGAGAAGCCCGACTTTCCGTAATACAGTTTCCCGTCCAGGATGAGTCCCATGCCGAGTCCCCATCCGACATTCAGGAAAATCATGTTCTGCACGTTCTGGGCAATGCCGGAAATGTATTCGCCATACGCCATGGCGCGAGAGTCATTCTCGATATATACATAGCAGTCAAGGTTTTCCTCGAGCACCTTCACGATAGGCCTGTCCTCGCTGATGAAATATGAGAAGCAGTACCCCGTCTCGTGGTTGACGCGCCCGGTGAAGTTGAATCCGTACGCAAGCACCTCATTCTCCCCTATTCCGGACTTGTCCAGTTTTTTGAGGATGAGGTTGCACATATCCTTGAATTTGGTCTCGGTGTTGTCCAGTTCGCATGGCATGTTTTCGTAATAATCCACCACATTGCCCTTGAAATTGGTGATGGCCATGCTGAGCTGGTTGTTGCGCACCTCGACTCCCACAAAATAGCCTGCGGCAGGGCTCAGACCGTAAATGCTCGGCTTGCGGCCGCCGGCTGTGCCGAGTTTGCCCAGGTCCTCGATGAACCCCTCGGCCATCAGTTCGCTGACAAGCTTGGTGATGGTCGGGATGCTGGCATTGAGTTCGTGGCTGAGGTCAGCGATGCTGAAATCGCCCTCGCTGATGCAAAGGCCTATTATCTGTCTCTTGAGGACGGTGTTCTTGCCGTCGGTGTTGCTGAAAAGGTTTCTTCTCATTTTTTCGGGGATTTCCAGAATTGTTCGATTACATTTTCACAAATTTAACAAAATTCCCAATGTATTTTAAAGAATTTAAAAATAAATCACAATATTTTGAAACTCTTGAGCACAAAAACAGGCTGGTCCTTGATGGGCCAGCCTGTTCTATTGAATAATTGTGAATTATTCTGCCTTTGCCTCTTCTGCTGCAGGAGTCTCTACGGCTTCAGCGGCCTTCTTTGCACGGCTGCGACGGGTGGTCTTCTTGGCCTCGCCCTGAGTTGCTGCGAGAGCGGCCTCGTTGAAGTCCACGAGTTCGATGATGGCCATGTCAGCGCCGTCACCCTGACGGAATCCGGTCTTGAGGACGCGGGTGTATCCGCCTGGACGGTTAGCGATCTTAGGAGCGATTGTACGGAAGAGTTCTGTAACGGCCTCTTTGTTCTTAAGATAGCTGAAAACGGTACGACGTGAAGGTGTAGTGTCCTCTTTTGACTTTGTGATAAGAGGTTCTACATAAGACTGCAGAGCTTTTGCCTTGGCTACGGTTGTCTCAATTCTCTTGTACTGAATGAGTGAGCAAGCCATGTTGGCAAGAAGGGCTTTGCGATGACCACTCTTACGACCGAGGTGGTTGATTGCTTTATTGTGCCTCATTGTTATACGTTCTTTTTCTTAGGTTCGATATTAAATTTGGTAACGTCCATTCCGAATGAAAGCTTCATCTTCTCGACAAGCTCGTCGATTTCACTGAGGCTCTTGCGGCCGAAGTTTCTGAACTTCATAAGTTCGGCCCTTGAGTAAGACACGAGGTCAGCGAATGTGTCGATATCGGCAGCCTTGAGGCAGTTGTATGCCCTGACTGAAAGACCCATATCGGAGAGTTTGGTGAGAAGGAGATGTCTCATCCTGAGTGACTCCTCGTCAAGTTCCTTTGACTCTGACTCTACAGTGCTCTCGAGAGAGAGTTTCTTGTCGTCAGTGAAGAGTCTGAAATGGTAAATAAGGATATTGGCAGCTTCCTGAAGTGCATCCTTAGGAGAGATAGAGCCGTCGGTAACGATCTCGAGAGTGAGTTTCTCGTAGTCGGTCTTCTGCTCTACGCGCCAGTCGTCCTGAAGCCAGTTTACATTCACGATAGGAGTGTAGATGGCATCAACTGCGATGGTTCCTATAGGCGCATTCTCGTCACGGCTTTCCTCTGCAGGAACAAATCCACGGCCCTTTGTGATGGTGATGGAAATTTCGAGCTTGACTGCTGTTTCGAGAGTACAGATATGCTGTTCAGGATTCAACACCGTGAAAGAAGACAATCCTTTGGAGATATCCTCTGCGGTAAACTCCTGTTTGCCGCTTATTACGAGGTTTGCTGTCTCAGTGTCAACCGTGTCAACCATTCTCTTGAATCTGACCTTCTTGAGGTTGAGGATGATGTCCTGCATGCCCTCGATCACGCCAGGGATGGTGGCAAATTCCTGGTCAACGCCAGAAATCTTGATTGAGCTGATAGCGAAACCTTCCAGAGAAGACAACAATATTCGACGGAGAGCGTGACCGATAGTCAGCGCGTAGCCAGGCTCCAATGGTCTGAACTCAAAACGGCCGACGGTGTCAGTTCCTTCGAGCATTATCACCTGATCCGGTTTCTGAAATGCTAAGATTGCCATATTGATACTTTTTTGGTGTTAATTATTACTTGGAGTAAAGTTCGACGATGAGCTGCTCGTTGATAGTCTCAGGGAGTTCTTCACGTGCAGGGACGTTGAGGAATTTACCTGTGAGAGTCTTTGCATCAAACTCGATCCAGGAATATTTGGCTGCGGAAGCTACAGAGTTTGTGATAACTTCGAGGCTCTTTGATCTTTCGCGAACTGCAACGACGTCACCAGCCTTTACGAATGATGAAGGAATGTTGCATACTTCGCCGTTCTTTGTGATGTGGCAGTGTGAAACGAGCTGACGGGCGGCTGCTCTTGTAGGAGCGATACCCATACGGTAAACCACGTTGTCAAGGCGGCTTTCGAGGAGCATGATGAGGTTCTCACCAGTCTGTCCCTTCATGCGGGAAGCCTTTTCGTAGATGTTGCGGAACTGTCTTTCGAGGACTCCGTAAGTATATTTCACTTTCTGCTTTTCTTTCAGCTGAGTACCGTACTCAGACACTTTTTTACGCTTGCGTGCAAGTCCGTGCTGGCCTGAAGGATAGTTTCTCTTTTCGAAATTCTTGTCCGGTCCGTAGATAGGCTCACCGAATTTGCGGGCGATCTTGGTACTAGGTCCTGTATATCTTGCCATAGTAATTTTCCTTTATAAAATCCAAAAATTAAACTTTACGACGGCCTTTTGGTCTACATCCGTTGTGAGGCATTGGAGTCACGTCAACGATTTCGGTAACTTCGATACCTGCTCCGTGGATAGTTCTGATAGCAGATTCACGACCCTGGCCAGGACCCTTAACGTATGCTTTCACCTTGCGGAGACCGAGGTCGTAAGCTGTCTTTGCTGCGTCCTGAGCTGCAACCTGTGCTGCATAAGGAGTGTTCTTCTTGGAACCGCGGAAACCGCTCTTTCCTGCTGAAGACCAGCTGATAACCTGACCTACGCTGTTTGTGATAGTAACGATGACGTTGTTGAAGGTTGATGAAATATGAGCCTCGCCATAAGCGTCAACCTTGACAACTCTCTTCTTTGTTGTTGTTGTTTTCTTTGCCATAATTCATCAATGTTATTTAGTTGCTTTCTTCTTGTTGGCAACAGTTTTCTTCTTACCCTTTCTTGTGCGGGCATTGTTCTTAGTGCTCTGGCCACGTACAGGAAGACCGTTACGATGACGGATTCCCCTGTAGCATCCGATATCCATCAGACGCTTGATGTTGAGCTGGATGGAGGAACGAAGTTCACCTTCGATCTTGTAGTCAGAAGCGATGAGAGCACGGATTGCGGCTACCTGGTCATCATTCCAGTCACCACACTTGATGCTGCCGTCGATACCGCAGTCTGCGAGGATCTTCTTCGCTGAGCTGCGACCGATTCCGAAGATATAGGTCAGGCCTATCTCTCCCTGTTTGTTGTTAGGTAAATCAACACCGGCTATTCTTGCCATAATCTATGTTTACTTAAATTGTTATACAATAATAAGGATCAACCCTGGCGCATCTTGAACTTAGGGTTCTTTTTGCAGATCACATAAAGACGACCTTTACGCTTGACGATCTTACAATCTTCGCTGCGCTTTTTGATGGAAGTTTTGACTTTCATTATAGTAATGATTTATTTGTATCTGAAAAATATTCTTCCCTTTGATAAATCATAAGGTGACATCTCCACTTTAACCCTGTCTCCCGGCAGAATCTTGATGTAATTCATCCTCATCTTGCCGGAAATGTGAGCAATGATGACGTGACCGTTTTCGAGCTCGACTTTGAACATAGCGTTCGGAAGGGTCTCAATGATTACGCCTTCTTGTTCTATGGCTGCTTGTTTTGACATATATCACTTTAAAATTTAACAATTATATATTTTCAATGTATTCGAAGGTGGACAACTGTTCCGCATGGCCTTTTCTGACAACAACCGTAAGTTCGTAATGAGCGGATTTCCTGTGGTCCGCAGTGTGCACTTCCCAACCATTTTTTGCAAGATACACACCTCTGGTACCGGCATTGATCATCGGCTCGATACAAATTGTCATTCCGTCCACAAGTTTTGCACCCTTGCCCTGCTTTCCGTAGTTCGGAACGCCCGGGTCTTCGTGCATCTTCCTGCCTATTCCGTGCCCTTCGAGTTCGCGGACAACGGAGAAACCGAATGACTCGGCATACGATTGCACCGCGTGTCCTATGTCACCGGTGCGGTTTCCTGCAACAGCAGCCTCGATGCCCTTGTAAAGGGACGCCTTGGTCGCCTCGAGGAGTTTACGGGTCTCAGCATCCACTTCCCCGACCGGGAAAGTGTATGCTGAATCGCCGTTCCATCCTTTATAGAGCGTTCCGCAGTCAACTGAGACGATATCGCCTTCTTTGAGTACATAGTCGGACGGGAATCCGTGTACGACGACGTCGTTGACAGAGATGCAGAGTGCTGCAGGAAAGCCATCATACCCCAGGAAGCTGGGGATTGCTCCATGATCGCGTATAAAGGTCTCAGCCACCCTATTCAACTCGAGAGTTGTCACACCTGGGGCGACTATCTTACCGACCTCCGCCAATGTCCTGGAGACGAGAATCCCGTTCTCCCTCATCAGCTCGATCTCTTCCTGTGTCTTTGGCTTGTTCATCTACCTGTAGAATTCCTTGAAATTACATTCCGGAACGTCCTGAGAGACGACCGGTCTTCATAAGACCATCATAGTGACGCATAAGAAGGTGGCTCTCAATCTGCTGGAGAGTATCGAGAACAACGCCCACGAGGATCAGGAGGGATGTACCTCCATAGAAGCTTGCGAACTGGTTGTTCACGCCAAGAAGCATTGCGAATGCAGGCAGGATGGCGATGAGTGCGAGGAAGATAGAACCAGGGAGAGTGACTCTTGACATGATTGTGTCAAGGTACTCGACGGTCTTCTTGCCAGGCTTTACTCCAGGGATGAATCCACCGTTCTTCTTCATATCCTCTGCCATCATAGTCGGGTTGACTGTGACTGCAGTGTAGAAATATGTGAAGGCCACTACGAGGAGTGCGAATACGAAGTTATACCAGAATCCGGTATAGTTGCTCATTGTTGCGGCAAATCCGCGGGTTGCATCGAACTTCGAGAAAAGAAGAGGGAAGAGCATACAAGCCTGGGCGAAGATGATAGGCATAACGCCGGCAGCATTGATCTTGAGCGGAATGTACTGGCGTACACCACCGTACTGCTTGTTTCCAACAATTCTCTTGGCGTACTGTACAGGAACCTTTCTGGTTGCCTGGACGAGAGCGATGGCTGCGATGAAGACGAGGAAGAGAATGACAAACTCGACAACAAGCACGAGTGGGCCGGTGCCGGAAAGCTTCTCACCACATTCAGCAACGAGAGCATAAGGGAGACGTGCGATGATACCGATCATGATGATAATGGAGATACCATTACCGATACCGCGGTCAGTGATACGCTCGCCGAGCCACATCACGAACATTGTTCCGCCAATGAGGATGATTGTAGAGACAAGGTTGAACATGAAGTTGCTCCAACCGAGTTTGTTTACAGCCACGAATGCACTGACAGGAATCTGATTGTGAAGATTGGCCATGTAGGCAGGGCCCTGGATACAGAGAATCAGGATGGTCAAGTAACGAGTCATCTGATTCATTTTCCTGCGCCCGCTTTCGCCTTCCATCTGGAGTTTCTTGAAATAAGGAACGAAAACTCCGAGAAGCTGGATGACGATGGATGCCGAGATGTACGGCATCACTCCAAGAGCAAAGATGGAGGCGTTACCGAACGCTCCGCCGGAGAACATATTCAGCAGACCTACGAGGCCTTCGCTGGATGATGCCTGAAGACGGGCGAGCTGGCTCGGATCGATACCCGGGAGAACGATGAACGTTCCGAGACGATACACGAGCAGCAACAGGACAGTATAGACGATCCTGTTACGGAGCTCCTCAATCTTGAAGATGTTCTTGATGGTCTGAATAAGTTTTTTCATCTTTATTCAATTGTTATTGCTTTTCCACCGGCAGCCTCGATCTTTGCGATGGCTGACTTTGAGAATGCGTTTGCGCTGACCTCGATCTTTGCGGTGAGCTCACCGTTTCCGAGAATCTTCACAAGCTGGTTCTTGCTTACAAATCCTGCCTCACGGAGAGTCTCGATGTTGATGACCTCAACACCGGCCTGCTCTGCGAGAGTCTGGAGAGTGGATACGTTGATACCCTTGTACTCTACACGGTTAGGGTTTGTGAAACCGAACTTGGGAAGGATTCGCTGGATAGGCATCTGACCACCCTCGAAACCGATCTTGCGGGAATAACCGGAACGGGCCTGAGCTCCCTTGTGACCACGTGTTGATGTTCCACCGTGACCTGAACCCTCGCCGCGACCGATTCTCTTTTCTCTGCCTCTGGAACCTTCTGCAGGTTTAAGATTATTCAATTTCATCTTGCAGTCCTCCTTAGTTAATTTCTTCTACTTTTACAAGGTGAAGAACCTTCTCCACCATACCTCTTGATACAGGAGTGTCCTCTACCTCAACTGTCTGGTTGAGTTTGTGGATTCCAAGAGAAATCAGATTTGCTTTCTGTCTCTGAGTTGAGCCGTTCTTGCTCTTGATCTGGGTAATTCTAAGTTTTGCCATAATCAATCCTCCTTAACCTTTAAATACACGACTCATAGGGATACCACGGAGACCTGCCACTGTGTAAGCATCTCTCATTTCTGTGAGAGCTGTAACAGTTGCCTTCACGAGGTTGTGAGGGTTTGATGAACCCTTTGACTTTGCAAGGACGTTCTTGATGCCGACTGACTCGAAAACAGCACGCATCGCACCACCGGCCTTCACACCGGTACCGGGAGCAGCTGGTTTCATGAACACGCGGGCGCCGCCGAACTTGCTCTCCTGCTCGTGAGGAATAGTTCCGTTGAGAACAGGGACCTTTACAAGGTTCTTCTTTGCGTCTTCAACACCCTTTGAGATGGCTGTAGTGACCTCATTTGCCTTTCCAAGACCATAACCTACAACGCCGTTCTCGTCACCAACTACAACGATGGCTGCAAAGCTGAAGTGACGACCACCCTTAGTGACCTTTGTCACACGCTGGATGGCTACCAATCTGTCCTTGAGTTCAAGGTCAGATGTTTTTACTCTTTTAACATTTGTATTTGCCATAGTCTTATTAGAAAATTAAGCCACCTTCACGGGCAGCGTCTGCCAAACTTTTAACTCTTCCGTGATAGAGATAACCTCCACGGTCGAAAGATACTGTATTGATGCCGGCGGCAATGCAGCGCTCGGCGATCTTCTTGCCGACGATAGCAGCGGCCTCGATACCGGCCTTGCCCTTGCACTCTGCTGCAAGCTCCTTGTCATTGGAAGCTGCTGCTGCGAGAGTGACGGCCTTCACGTCGTCAATAACCTGTACGTAAATCTGCTTGTTGCTTCTGAAAACAACCATTCTTGGTCTTTCAGCAGTACCATTGACGATTTTACGAATACGGTAGTGAATTCTTCTTCTTCTTTCAATTTTATTCATTGCCATAATTCTATCTCCTATTATTTAGCACCTGCTGACTTACCGGCTTTACGACGAAGCTGCTCGCCAACGAACTTGATACCCTTGCCCTTGTAAGGTTCAGGCTTGCGGAATGAGCGGATCTTTGCTGCAACCTGTCCGACAAGCTGCTTGTCAGCGCTCTTGAGAACGAGAATAGGGTTCTGTCCTTTCTTCACAGCCTCGGCCTCGGCCTTGACCTCTGAAGGGAGGAGGAAATGGACCTCGTGAGAGAAACCGAGGTTGAAGATGAGGGTCTGGCCCTGAACATCAACGCGGTAACCTACACCGACGAGTTCCTGCTTGATAGTGAAGCCCTCAGAAACACCGACAACCATGTTGTGGACGAGTGCGCGTGAAAGACCGTGGAGAGAGCGATGTCTCGGAAGGTCGGTAGGGCGTTCAAATTTGATTTCATTACCCTCAATGGTCACCTTGATGTCAGAGTCGATCTTCTGAGAAAGGGTGCCGAGAGGTCCTTTAACCTTGACAACGTTGCCGTCGAGAAGCTCTGCTGTGACGCCGGCAGGAAGGTTTACAGGTAATTTACCAATTCTTGACATTTTAAAGTAAGTGTTTTAATATTAATATACGTAACATAATACCTCACCACCTACGTTGAGCTCCTTGGCTTCCTTGTCTGTGATGATGCCCTTTGAAGTTGAGAGGATGGCGATTCCGAGTCCATTGAGGACGCGTGGCATCTTGTCAACGTCGGTGTACTTTCTGAGACCCGGCTTGGACACGCGCTCGATCTTGCGGATGGCAGGTGTCTTGGTCTGAGGATGGTACTTCAGAGCGATTTTGATGGTGTTGTTTGGGGTGCCTTCAACTACCTTGTAGCTGAGGATGTAGCCCTTGTCGCAAAGGATCTCGGTGATAGCCACTTTCATCTTGGATGAAGGGATCTCGACGATCTTCTTGCCTGCTGCGTAGGCATTGCGAACTCTTGTCAGATAATCTGCAATTGGATCAGTCATTTTTTTGTCTTTTGTGGACCGGCGCCGGGCGCCCGATATCCGATTGTTAATAATTAATTATATAGGTATATGTTACCAGCTTGCTTTCTTTACGCCAGGAATGAGGCCGTTGCTTGCCATCTCGCGGAACTGGATACGGCTGATGCCGAAGGCACGCATATATCCCTTTGGTCTTCCTGTGAGAGAGCAGCGGTTGTGCATGCGGCAGGCAGCTGAGTTCTTAGGGAGCTTGTCGAGAGCAGCCCAGTCACCAGCCTCTTTGAGAGCCTGTCTCTTTGCAGCGTACTTAGCAACCAATTTCGCGCGTTTAACTTCGCGAGCTTTCATTGATTCTTTTGCCATTGCGTTCTCTTTTAGTTGTTATGTTTCTTGAACGGAATACCAAAGGCCTTGAGGAGAGCGTGGCACTCTTCGTCAGTCTTGGCAGTAGTAACGAATGTGATCTCCATACCGAGCACCTTGGTGATCTTCTCGATGTCGATCTCAGGGAAGATAATCTGCTCCTTGATACCGAGGGTGTAGTTGCCCTGGCCGTCCATCTTCTCGGCAACGCCGTTGAAGTCGCGGATACGAGGGAGGGTGATGCGGATGAGTCTCTCGAGGAACTCGTACATCTTCACGTCACGGAGAGTGACCTTCACGCCGATAGGCATACCCTTACGGAGTTTGAAGTTGGAGATGTCTTTTCTTGAAGAAGTGATGACTGCCTTCTGGCCAGTGATAGTGGTGAGCTCCTGCTGAGCAACCTCAACGAGCTTCTTGTCACCGGTAGCGTCGCCCACACCTTCATTGATGGTGATCTTGACGAGCTTTGGACACTGCATTACGGTTGAATAACCGAACTGCTTCATAAGCTGAGGGACGATTTCCTCCTTGTAGAGTTTACGAAGGGAAGGAACATATCCTGCAGGAAGAACCTGCTCTGCTACTTCTTTTGCTTTCTTTGCCATGGTTAAATCTCCTCTCCTGATTTCTTGGCGTAACGGATCTTCTTCTCACCGTCGAACTTGTAGCCGACTCTTGTAGCTGCACCGCTCTTAGGATCGATGAGCTGGAGATTTGAGATATGGATACCTGCCTCTTGTTTGATAATACCACCCTGCGGATGTGCTGAATTAGGTTTGGTGTGTTTGCTTACCATGTTGATTCCCTCAACGATGGCGCGGTCCTTATCGGTGATGACCTCAAGCACCTTACCGGTCTTTCCTTTATCGTTACCTGCATTTACATACACGGTATCGCCTTTTTTGATGTGTATCTTTTTCATACTTGTTCAGATTTTAGAGGACCTCCGGTGCCAGTGATACGATTTTCATATAATTTTCACGAAGCTCTCTGGCTACCGGGCCGAAAATACGGGTTCCGCGGAGTTCGCCAGCGTTGTTCAGAAGAACACATGCGTTGTCATCGAAACGGATGTAAGAACCGTCTGCACGACGGATTTCCTTCTTTGTGCGCACTACGACAGCTTTAGAAACTGTACCTTTCTTGGCCTCAGAACCAGGGAGGGCACTCTTGATTGCAACGACGATCTGGTCGCCCACTTTTGCATAACGGTGACGGGTACCACCCAGAACGCGGATGCAGAGAACTTCCTTTGCTCCGCTGTTGTCAGCCACCTGTAAACGTGATTCCTGCTGTATCATTACTACTTAACTTTTTCTACGATTTCTACTAATCTCCACCTCTTCTGCTTGCTGAGCGGACGAGTTTCCATGATGCGGACGGTGTCGCCCTCGCTGCACTCGTTGTTCTCATCGTGAGCGGTGAACTTGGTGGTCTTTTTAACGAACTTGCCGTAAATAGGGTGTTTTTCCTTTGTTTCTACTGCAACGACGATAGACTTGTCCATCTTGTTGCTGACCACTACGCCTATTCTTTCCTTACGAAGATTTCTTTCCATCAGAATAAAATTTTAGTTCTGTTTCTCTTTTTCAGCAAGGATAGTGATCATACGGGCGATGTCCTTTCTTGCCTTTGATATCTTGGATGTGTCCTCCAATGGAGAAATAGTGTGATTAATCTTCATTGTGTTGAGATTTGCTTTCTCAAGCTCAATGCGCTCACGCAGGTCTGCGATTGACATTTCGCGTACTTCAGCTACTTTCATTTTTCTTTCTCCATTAAATTATTCAACATAGTCTCTACGAACCACGAACTTGGTGGTTACAGGAAGCTTCTGGGCGCCAAGGCGGAGAGCCTCTTTTGCGACCTCGAGGGAAACACCGTCGATCTCGATAAGGATGCGGCCGGGAGTTACAGGAGCTACAAAGCCCTCAGGATTACCCTTACCTTTACCCATACGGACCTCAGCAGGTTTCTTTGTGTACGGCTTGTCAGGGAAGATTCTGATCCAAACCTGACCTTCACGCTTCATGTGACGTGACACAGCCTGACGTGCAGCCTCGATCTGACGGCCGGTAAGCCAGCAGTTCTCGAGGGTCTTGATACCGAACGAACCGAAGCAAAGCTGAGCACCTCTCTGTGCAACGCCTTTCATGCGGCCTTTCTGATACCTTCTGAATTTTGTTTTCTTTGGTTGTAACATTGCTCTATTACTTTTATATAAATAATTTCGTAATAACCCCTAACTTATTGAGTATCAACTGGTTGGGTAGATTTCTGCTCAATATTGGGACTGCAAAGATAGTAAAAATTCTTCAAACTCAAATACTTTTTTCTATTTTTTTCAAATACTTTCGACCAACAATCTGAATACTTAAAATCACATTTATCAGCGAGTTACGAAGTGTGTTAAAAAATATTCCCCGTCATTTTCGACCGCCGGCAAAACGGGGTTTCGGAACCATTTGGCACAATGATTGGAATTGTTGGAAAATGTGTATTTTTGTGTGCATTTTGACTATGAAGATCGTGAAGAAAATATTGATTCCCCTGCTGGCCGTCCTGATGGTGGCGCCGCTCGGCGGGAATGCGTCCGCCCAGGACAATAAAAAATGGACCGGGCTGATGGAATACGAGATAATCAACGGCGACACGGTGTTTGTCGGATCGATCCGCGCGTCACGCGTATATCCTAAAATGGCAAAGCAGAAAGGTCGCGACTGGAGGAAGTACTACAGACTGGTCCACAATTTCAGCAAGACATACCCTTACGCGCTCGTGGCCCAGAGCATCCTCGCCGAGGCTGACAGCACGATAGTCCGCGAAGGACTGAAAGGCGCGGCAAGAGAGAAGTACATCAAGTCCAAGCAGGACGAGCTTTTCAACGTCTTCGAACAGCCGCTGCGTAACCTCACCGTAAGCCAGGGAGCCCTGCTCATGAGGCTGATAGACAGGGAGGTGGGCAAGGATTCCTACAAGATCATCAAGGAATACCGCAACGGCATCGCGGCCGGATTCTGGCAGGGAATCGCCAAGATTTTCGGTTCGGACCTCAAGGCGCACTACGACGCCGAAGGAGATGACGCCTCAACGGAGGACCTCATCCAGAAATGGCAGGCGGGAGACTTCCCGAACTTCTATTATTCGCTGTTCTGGCAATACCCTCCGGAAGTGGTCATTCCTGAGGAATACGCAAAAAAGGTGAAGATTCTATCCAGTCCTTCAAAACCACAAGGCGCGTCCCGTTAGGCAGGAGCGCATCCACGGCGGCGTGGTAATGACCGAACACAAAGCAGTCCACCCTGTGTGAGGCTGACCAGTCGAGAGCGAACTTCCAGAGAGGTTCGCTTTCGTCGCTTTTGAACACATATTCCTCCCTGCGGGCCAGGCGGTTATGCCTGGACCATCCGTATCCCAGCGCAAACGCGATGCGTGGATGGACAGTGCTGAAAAGTGCCTGCAGCACGCGTGAATGGAAGATTCCGCGCAGGATGCGGTATCCCGCAGGTACAGGGCCGAGTCCGTCACCGTGACCGAGGCAGAACACCTTGCCGTCTATCTCGACCATTGCCGGCTGTTCCAGACGGACCATACCCATCTCTTCGAAATAATGATATGTCCACACGTCGTGGTTGCCCTGGAAGAAATACACCTCCACACCGGCGGCTATCAGATCCTGCAGGGCGGCAAAGACCTGCACGAACCCTTTCGGGACCACATATTTATATTCATACCAGAAATCAAAAATGTCTCCAAGCAGATACAGCGCGCGCGCGTCGTCCATTATGGAACGCAGAAAACGCACAAAGCGCGCCTCGCGGTCAGACGGGTCACACACATCGAGGCCGAGATGCACATCGGCCACGAAATAGCTGTATTTGCGTTCGGAATCCATTTAGAATATAGTGCAGAGGATGACAATGAGACCAACAATGGCGCAGTAGAGGGCGAACCATTTGAGTTTGGCCTTCTTGACCAGCGCGATCATGACCTTGCAGGCAAAAAGTCCTGACAGGAATGCTGCCACAAAGCCCAGCAGCAGAGGGAGGGTCCCTACTGCCGAGGCAGCCATGTCGCCGCCCACTACGTCAAGGAAAGCCTCGCCGAGGATAGGCACAAGGACCATCAGGAACGAGAACTGCGCCATCACCTCGCGCCTGACTCCGCAGATAAGACCCGTGGAGATGGTGGTGCCTGAGCGGGAAAGACCCGGAATCACGGCGAATGCCTGGCCGATGCCGACAACAAGCGCCTGCCACCATGAAATGCCGTTGCGCACGCCCTCATCCTCCGGGCCGGACTGCGCCGCCCGGATCTTCGACCCCCTGTCGGAGAAATAAAGAAGGAGCGCGGTGACCAGCAGGGCAATGCCCACAACCAGGATGGAGGAGAAAAGTCCCTCGACGAAATCCTTGAAGAACATGCCCACGATGAATACCGGTATCATGGACACGCACAGTTTCAGTATATAGTCGGTCTCGTCATTGTACTTGAACTTGAAAAGGCCGCACAGAAGCTTCCATATCTCCTTGCGGAACACGACGATGGTCGCGAGCACGGTGGCCGCATGGACCGCCACCTCGAACACCAGGTCTTCAGCCGCCTCGACGCCCAGAAGTTCCTTGCCTATGGCCAGATGGCCGCTGCTGCTGACAGGAAGAAATTCGGTCAGGCCCTGCACCAGGCCCAGTATGATGCCTTCAAACCACTCCATTACTTCTTCTCCTCCCCTGCTTCATCCCCGGACTTGAATATGCCCATGATAGCGATGATCTCTATCACGATACCGAGTATGATCACGACCGGAGCCGCAACCAGACAGCGGAAATCAAACATTGCATAGTTGAACACGTTCGGGTCGTCGCTGCCGCCGCCCATCATCAGGATATATCCGGACACCATCACGATGAGTCCGATAAGAATGAATTTCAACCCTTTCGGGGTTATTGCCATTTTACTCATAATAAATCAATAATAAAGTTCGGCCTTGCGCAGGGAGATGAGCCGGTTCACGATGAAGAATGTGCTGACCAGGCAGATGAGCACGCCCACGACAAGGACAAATCCCATCACCTCCCACTGTACCGAACGGTCGAATATATCAAAAAGTTGTGCAAAATTGCGTTTCAGCCCCAGAAGCAGGCCATACAGCGCCCCCACGGCGATGAGTCCGGCCAACAGCCCCTGAAAGAAGGCCTGCCTCATGAACGGACGGCGTATGAACTGGCGGGTGGCCCCGACAAGGCGCATCGTGTGGACCGTGAACCGCCTGGCATAGACAGACAGGCGCACGGTGTTGTTGATGAGCACGTACGAGATGAAAAGGAGCAGGACGATGAACACGCCAAGAATCATCGAAATGCGGCGCAGATTGGCATTCAGGGCGTCCACGATGGAACGCTGATAGACCACGTCATCGACCAGAGGTGATGCTCCCAGCACGGATTTCACGACCTCCAGGCTGTCCTGCGAGACATATTCGGCCTTCAGGGTCATCTCGACCGAGACAGGGATCGGCGCCGTCTCGAACACATCCAGGAAGTCACTGCCCAGCTGCTGCTTCATCTCCTCTATACCCTGCTCGCGGGTGATGAGGTCGAGCGAATTCACAAAAGCCCGGTCTTCGAGAGTGGCGATATATCCGCGGGTCTGGTCCTCCGAAACCTCCTCCTTCATCATCACCGAAATCTTCATGCTTTCCTTGAAATATCTGGACACGCGGCCGGCATTGGCAAGCACCAGGCCGGCTATGCCGACAAGCACCAGCACGAGCGAAATGCTGATTACGGAAGAAAGGTAGGCATTGGCGAGGCGCCTGCCGAACATCACTCCATTCTTGTTTTCCTTTCTGGTCATACGGGGCAAAGATAGCGAAATTCAAAATTATTTATTATCTTTGTAGTGAATTTGTCCATAAAAAAACGAGAAATGGGAGAAACCAAAAAAGTATTGTTCGTCAATTCGGAGATGTTTCCATATCTTCCGGAGTCCGAAATCGCGAATATCGGACGATACCTCCCCCAGGGTATCCAGGAGCACGGCAAGGAAATACGCTCCTTCTTGCCTAGATACGGCTGTATCAACGAGAGAAAGAACCAGCTCCACGAAGTCATCCGCCTCTCCGGCATCAACATCATCGTCAATGACGTAGACCGTCCGCTCAGGATCAAGGTGGCCTCCATCTCAGCCGCCAGGATGCAGGTATATTTCATCGACAACGAAGACTATTTCCAGCGCAAGCAGGTGTACAGAGACCCTCAGGACAAATTCTTCGAGGACAACGGAGAGAGGGCCATCTTCTTCGCCAAGGGCGTCCTGGAGACAGTCAAGAAACTCCGCTGGGCACCAGACATCATCCACTGCCACGGATGGATCTCCCAGGTGCTCCCGCTCTACCTCAAGAAAGCATACAAGGACGACCCTATCTTCGCTTCCAGCAAGATTGTCCTCTCCTTATACGACGACATACCTTCCGAAGAGTTCGAGCCGGGCTTCGGCAAGAACATCCTCTTCCCGGGCATAGACCCTTCAGACGTGGCCCTTCCGGACAAGGTTACAGGCACGGAACTTGCTGACCTTGCAATCCGCTACTCAGACGGCATCATCTTCGGTTCGGAGCATCTCCCGGACGAAGTCGTGGCACTGGGCAAGGCCTCGGGGCTTCCACTGCTCGAGTTCGATGCCGAAAAGAGGCTCAGCGGCGCATACGTGGAAGAGTACAACAATTTTTATGACCAGCTTTAGCAGATGAACTTCAGACATTTCATCTTTTGCGGCACTGTGGCACTGTTTGCCTGCAGCTGCGTAAACATAGACACCAATCTCGGACAGAACTTCATCCCCATCGAGCAGCAGTACGAGGCACGCACTGCCGAGTTCCCTCTCGAGGACATCCGGATGAAGACCGTAAGCAACATGTCCGGCTACAGTTCCAGAAGAATCACAGTCGGAGCACTGCGCGACGACACCTTCGGACTCACCACCAGAAGCGGCGCTTTCACGCTTGTGCCGTTCACCGACACGCTCGATTTCGGAAAGAACGCAAAGTTCCGCCAGTTCCACATCTCTCTCCAGAGAGACACCCTTTCGGTGACTGACGCAAGCCAGCTCAAGATACTCCAGAACATCAACGTCTATTCACTGCGTGACGCCGGCATAGTCCTCGACGAGAACTATGTCTATACAGACGCCATCAAGGACAGCGACTTCGCATCCTGCCGCAGAATCACGGACGGAGTGCCTGTCTATAACGGCGGCGACTCGCTCTCATTCAACTTCACGCGCAACTTCGGCGAGGACGAGTTCAGCCGTTTCATCGCGGGCTGCGACAGTGACGGAATCTATGTCATCGACACCATCTCCAACTACATAAAGGACTTCCCGGGCATCTATCTGTGCTGCGACGAGCCGGTAGGGAACGGCGGACGACTCAACTTCTTCGACGTCGCCCTCCAGACCACTTCGGACGGATACATCCACGGCAACTATGCCGAACTCAAGTTCACAGCCGACTACGGGACAAGGGAGAAGGTGGACACATCGTTCTTCTTCCTGTTCGGTGCCGCCGGATTCAGCGAGAGATCCGCTCTCCCGGAGCAGTACGCATTCAACGTAAGTGCAAGAGAGGGCCTTGTGCCGGAATCACAGGCTGACGACGTCATCTATGTGGAGGGCAGCACCGGCCTCAAGCCTGTGTTCTCGTCCAGGGAGATCAGAGAGAAGTTCCTTGCCTGGCTCGCCACCGGCGAAGGCGGAATGATTACAGACCCTGAGGCCATTGGCCAGGTGGTGATCAACAAGGCCACAATCGAGATTCCGTTCGAAATGCCGGAGGAATACACCCAGATGGCACTTTACCCGTCCGTTCTGAGCGCAACATGCTGCATCAAGAGCACGGACGACGAAGGTCAGACCCGCTACAGCTACGCCAACCTGACCGACGCCAGCATCAGTGCAGAGAACCACGGAGACATCGACCGCTCACGCCTGGTATATGCCCCGGACATCAGTTTCCACGCCCAGAAGATTCTCGGTCTGGAAGACCCTGACGACGACGATTACGCCAACTACGACATCTGGATGCTCATCCTGGCAGACGAAATCACCGTCACGCAGAAACAGAGTTCGGCAGCCGACGACTACTACTCCCAGATGATGTACTACAACTACCTCAACAGCATGTACGGCGGTTACGGCGGATACGGCGGGTATGGCGGATACGGATACGGCGGATACGGATATGGCTACGGCAGTGGTTATGGCTACGGCAGCTACGGCTACAACAACTACTACAGCATGCTGTACTACAGCCAGATGATGAATGCGATGAACTCGTCGGACAGCAAGACCACCATCACGCAGGAGCTGGACCGCGACCGTTTCTACAGAGCCATCCTCAACGGACCGGGCAGCACAGAGCGCAAGCCTGTCCTGAAAGTGACATATTCAGTGCCGCGCAGCGCCGAGAGCAAATAAAAAACAAGAGGCCGACTTCCACAGTCGGCCTCTCTTTTATTAATCGCAAAAGGATTAACCAAGCTTTTCTTCGATAAAACTGATAGCGTCGCCAACAGTCTGAATCTTTTCACCTACTTCCTCGTCAGGAATCTCGACACCGAACTCTTTCTCGAAGTCCATGATGAGTTCTACAAGGTCGATTGAATCTGCACCAAGGTCATTGGTAAAGCTGGCAACTTCCGTCACTTCTGAAGCATCAACGCCGAGTTTGTCAACGATGATCTCCTTTACTTTATCTGCAACTTGTGACATAATAAATAAGGTTTAGTTAATAATTAGTTATCTATTTTTACTGTTTCCAAATTGTATCTTCCGGATTCCCGAAAGATTCGGCAAAGTAATGAAAAAATTTTCAAAAATGAAAGCATTTGGACCGAAACCTAAAGGTTGAAACCGGACAGAACCACATCCGGCCTGCCTGAAGCGACGTCGGAATCGGCAAATTCGACATCCACAACCTTCTCTTCACCGGGCAGCAGGGAGAAGTAATTGTCTGACCAGAGCACCGGCAGCACCATCTCCCCACCGGCAACAGCCTTCAGGCGGAGCATCAGGGCAGGCACGTCACTGTTGTTGACAAGCCTCATCTGCCCCTTCCAGACCCCTTCATTGCAGGACAGCGTCCTGCTGAGCGAAACATTGGCACGGGCAATATCCCTGAGGGCCTTGCAGTTGCCCTCCTCGCGGCCTTTCCAGTAGAAATTGTCCGACACAGGGGCTCCGTTCTCAGAGAGGATCAGCTTGATGAAATAGACCTCTCCGGCATCCTCCGGCACCTCGATGCCGAAGCACTGGACGGTTGTGTCCTCGTCCGAGAGCACGTCGCACTGTCCGGACCAAACGGTCCTGCCGTCCATGCCGACAACACTGGCCTGTGCCACAAGGGCATGGCCTGATCCGGCGCTGACATTGACAACCTCCACCTTTCCGGTGAACGAATTGTACTGTATATGGAGCGGCTCGCAGGCCTTCTTGCAGCCGAAATATGCCGCCGTCGGGTCGAAGAAGAAGTCGTATGTCTGCCATACCATCGACGGCCAGGCCGGATGGCTCATCCACAGGAGAAGTCCCCTGCGATTGTCGCTGCGTCCCTCGAACATGGCTCTGTAGCCGTCATAATTGATCCACTGGGCCAGAGCCGTGAACTCCTCGGCGCTCTGTGCAGGTCCGAAGCAGTCCTCGAGCATCCGGTTGAAGGTCTGTCCTCCCTGGGCGCTCTCCAGGCAGAAGTCGTGAAGGCCCCACATGCTGTTCTGCGGCCACAGCTTCTCTTCCGGAAGGGTGCGGCGCAGGCTCTCGATGTTCATCACGCAAGGCATGCCCCTCTCGCTGTGGAACTTGTCCGAACCGGAGAGGTTGAAATATTCCTTGACAGGAAGGGCCCTGTACGGTCCGCGTCCGCTGACAAGGTCGTCGGCCGAATCGGAGATGAAATGTATGCCCGGATGGCTGCGTCCGACGATTTCGCGCAGGCCCTTGTCCAGCGATGCTGGAGGATAACCCTCATTGCGGCCCACATATATGCCGATGGAAGCATGGTTGCGGATACGTTTCACATAATCCTCGGCATTGGCCAGGAACATGGCCTCGTCGTAAGGGTCTGGCCCGTCCCATGGGTTTGCAAGCCAGAAATCCTGCCATACCATGATGCCGAATCGGTCACAGGCATCGTAGAACTCCTCATCGCCGACCTGGCCCACCCAGTTGCGTATCATAGTGAAATTCTGCTCTGCATGATAGCGCACGGCTATGTCATATTCACGTGCAGTGTAGGCCAGATTGGACTCGCTGAATCCCCAGCTGCCGCCCCTGCCCACAAAGCGCCTGCCGTTCACGAACAGGGTCAGAGTGCCGCCGTCCTCGTTGAAAGTTATCTGGCGGATACCGCTGCGCAGCGACCTGCTGTCGCTCTCCACACCCTCCGCATCAAAGGCAAGGCGTACATCATAAAGGTTCGGCTCGCCATAGCCGTTCGGCCACCACAGGGCGGGATTGTCTATCACGACTGGGTCAAACGCCACATCGGCGGTCCCGCCGGCCGGCACGGTCACATCGCGGGAGAAGGTATATTCCCCGAAATTGCCGTGAAGAGTGCCTGATACAGGCTTGTCGGTATGGTTGACAAGTCCGGTCTCGACAAAGACCTCGGCCCTTGTTGTGTCGGGCAGGTTCAGGGTGCTGTGCACAAACGGGTCGGAAATGGTCACCGGACCTGTCGCGGTCAGGTACACGTCATTCCAGATGCCTGTCTCGCGGCCCCTGATGGTCGGGATCCAGTCCCAGCCCACAGATGCATGGAAGGACGGATTGTCCCCGCCGATCACGCCGCCGTTGCAGTCGGCGCTCAGTGCGGTCTGTTCCTTGACAGCGCCCGGATGGGCAGGCCTTATCACCTTGACAGCCAACGAATTGTTCTCGCCTGCACGGACCAGTTCGGTCACATCGAAACAGCCGCGCATGAATGACCCGTCGATGCGTCCGGTCTGCTGGCCGTTCACATATATTTCAGCCTTCCAGCTGATACCGTCAAAATTGAGGAACACCCGTTTCCCGGCAAAGTCCTCCGGAACGGCGAACTCGTCCCTGTACCAGAAATCGCTGTTGAAATATGACTCCGAAATCTGGAGCTGGTTGTCGGCCCAGTTCGGGTCCGGGATTGCCTCGTTCATCAGAAAAGTCGCGAGCACCGTGCCCGGAACCTTGGCGCCGATCCAGTCCCCGTCATCAAAACCGGCCGTCGAAAGCACCTCGCCGCCAGCGGAGACAAGTGACGAACGCTGGAGTTTCCACTTCCCTCCTGTGAGGTCCAGTCTGCCACCCACGGCCTCCGGTTGAGGTTTCGTGGCAATCTTGTACCCGCCAGTACCCAGGATTTCGAGTTCGTTCAGGATATATGGAGTGTCGCCACCTTCAAGTGCCAGACGCACATAACGGGCCTTCCCGCGGACAGATACTTCATTGCTGCCGTCAATATCGGCCACATCCTTCCAGCAGACTGCATCGTCAGAGAACTGGATCTTGCCACCGACATTGCAGTCCCCGAATACAGGATGTACCGAATCGATGCTGCAGCGTTCGCCCAGATCGACGTATATCCACTGCCGTCCGCCTTCTGCGCTCATCCACGCGCTGCGGAACTGCTCCGAAGGAAGCACAGAAACGATGTGCTCGCGCCTGTACACCTCGCCGTCATCGAAATTGACCGGCACCAGGGTGAAATCCCTGCCTGCAAAGTCCCAGTCCCTGATCTTCCATGCGGTCACATTCTTGCCCTCAAGGGCCACCCTGTATCTGTCATGCCCTCCCTCGGCATTGAAAATCTTATAGCAACGCCACTCCGAGCCGCTCTTGCGGTCCATCTCAATCCACTGTCCATCAGACCAATACGACACGGCGATTGTCCATGACAGAGGACCGTCCGACTCAACGTCCATGTTGAGAATCATCTTGTCGAAGTCCAGGCTGTAGCCGGCAAGGCAGAGTTCCAGGAAGTTTTCCGGGCCCTTCACGGTAAGCGCTGACGGGATCTTCTGGTCGAAGACCCATTCCCTTTCATTGCGCGCGACCGGACCGTCTGCCGTGCTGAGGGCAATGTATGCAGGACCGTCCTGGCTAATGATGCCGTCCGTCACCAACTGGGCCGTCAGGTTGTAATCATGACTGGATGACGCGTATGCCGGTCTCAAGAGGGCCAGGTTGTGCCTGCCGCTGACCGGTTGTCTGTCCGGGCTCTGGTGCGTACACGAAACGGCGGTGCAGATGACCGCCGGCAGGATAAAGAGGAGGGACGATTTCATATTGTATGCGTATTTATTATTCTGCAGTTTTGGAAAGGCGTTGCCACACAATGTATCCGTTGATGGAATTGACAAGTGTGAAGAACCATCCTATGACCATCGCGACAGAGTGAGGTGTGCCCTTTATGGCGGCGGTGCCCCACATCACGACAGCAACGATGTTGACAAGTATCCAGATGAACCACTGCTCGGCAAAGGCAAGTGTGAGAAGCACCTGGCCCATCACGCAGAGCACTGTGAGCATCGAGTCTGTGAGCGCCTCCTGACCGCCGACCTTGGTGAGGACCAGCCAGGCCGCAGCAGCCACAATCACGCCGGCAATGCCCACAAAGATGCGCTGGCGGGTGGTCATGCGCCTTGCTGCCACCTGTCCGCTCTCTCCGATGTCACCGATTTTCTTCCAGCTGAAGTAGCCGATTATGTTCATCGGGAGAAACAGCGCCGCATACACCACCGCGTTGCCGTAATGGTCGGTTACGAAGCAGATGTACGCATACAGGACGGCATACGCCACGCCGAAAAGGAAATTCCAGCGGCTTGCCCGCGCCGACAGCACGACGCAGATAATGTTGATCATGGCGGCAACGTTGCCGAGCCAGTCTATGCTTTCGCCCTTGTACTGCCAGCCATACCATGCAAAAATGGCCGAGCAGATGAGCGTGCCGAGGATTATGAACCATTCAAAAGGTCCGAGAAGTCTGTTTTTCATTTCAATGCCTGTTTTATTCTGTCAGCGAGGACCGGTCCGACAAGTGCGGCGACGTCCTCCTGCGGCGCGGCGGCAATGCGTGCAACCGAGCCGAAATGCAACAATAATCTTTGCTTTGTCTTCTCACCGACTCCCTTGATGCCGTCCAGCGCAGACTCGACCTGGGCCTTGCTGCGGCGGTTGCGGTGATGGGTGATGCCGAAACGGTGGGCCTCGTCACGGACATGCTGCAACAATTTGAGTGACTGCGAATTGCGGTCAAGGAAAAGCGGGTACGGGTCTCCGACCCTGATGACCTCCTCCAGACGTTCAGCCAGGCCCACGACTGTCAGGCGGTCAGTGATTCCGAGTTCCTGCAGGGCCTCGTAGGCGTATGACAGCTGGCCCTTGCCGCCATCGATCACCACCAGTTGAGGCAGGTCCTCCGGGGCTTCCTCCAACATTCTGGAATAACGTCTGTTCACCACCTCCTTCATGGAAGCGTAGTCGTTCGCACCCACGACGGTCTTGATCAGGAAATGCCTGTAATCCTTCTTGGAAGGCTCCCCGCCACGGAAAACGACGCAGGCCGCAACCGGATTGGTGCCCTGGATGTTGGAGTTGTCAAAACACTCGATATGCTCCGGAAGCACCGGCATGCCGATGGCCGACTTCAATTCTTCCAGGACCTTGCGGTGGAACGCATCGGGGTCGGTGTGCTCGCTCTGGCGCAGGGCGTTGACCCTCTGTTCGCGCGCATTCCTGGATGCAAGTTCCAGAAGGGCAAGTTTGTCGCCCTTGACCGGGATTCTGAACTCCACGCCGTCTATCTCCATCTCCGGCAGGAACGGGACAACCACCTCCTTCGAGAGTTCGCCGAACTTGTCCTTGATGGTGGAGACGAACATGGCCAGAACCTCTTCCTGAGGCTCTTCGATCTTGAGTTTGAACCCAAGGTTAAGCGACTGAATGACAGCACCTTCACGAAGACGCATAAAATTGCCGAACGCATCCTCGCCGTCAAAGGCCATCCCGAACACGTCCACACTGACGGACGACGCGTTGGTGATAATGGACTTGCTGTAATGCTTCTCGAGGGCCTGCATCTTGTCCTTGTAGATGGCAGCCTGTTCGAAGTCCAGCTCGGCGGCGGACTGCTCCATCAGGGCCTTGTAATGGCGTATCATTTCCTGTCCGCCGCCCTTGAGGAGCCTTACAATCTCGTCGATATTGTCATTGTATTCCTTCTGCGAAATGGCCCCCACGCAGCATCCGCGGCATTTGCCGATATGGAAATTGAGGCACGGACGGTTCTTGCCGCGCAGGATGGACTCAGATGTGATCTTGAGCTTGCAGTTGCGCAGAGGGTACAGGCTCTCGAAGAATTCCAGCAGGCTGTAGGCGTGGCGGACCGAACTGTACGGGCCGAAATAGCGCGAACCGTTCTTCACCACACGGCGGGTCAGGAACACCTTCGGGAACTCGTCGTTGCTGACACATATCCACGGATAGGTCTTCGAGTCCTTGAGGAGGATATTGTATTTGGGTTTGTACTGCTTGATCAGGTTGTTCTCAAGCAGCAGGGCATCGGCCTCGGATTCGACCACAGAGAACTGTGCATCCGCGATTTTCGACACCAGTATGGCTGTTTTGGGCGTCAGCCTGGACGGGTCCACGAAGTACTGCGCAACCCTTTTGTTCAGGTCCTTGGCCTTGCCCACATAGATGACCGTCCCCTCTGCATCGTAGTACCTGTAAACGCCCGGGGAGTGAGGAAAAAGGGATATTTTTTCCTTTACAGTCAACGGAACCTGTTATTCTTCGAAATAATCGGTGATGTTCTGGAACAGCTCGTCACCGAAGACGTCCCTTTCGAGGATTTCGCCCTCAGGAGAGAAGAGAATAAGCAGCGGCAGGTTCATGAAACCATAAGCGGCGGAAGCCTCGTCACCGGCATTGTTGATGTTGTACCAGTTCATCTTCCAGACAGACGCCGTGTCGATGGATGCCTGCGGATTGTCCCACACGGCGACGCTGAGCACGTCCAGTCCGCTGTCGTGGTATGCATTGTAGGCCGCTGCAAGGTATGGAATGACCATCTTGGAGTACTCGTCGGACGAATTCCAGAAATGCACAAGCGTGTAATTGCCGTGACCCACGATGTCGGAGAGATTGACCCTGTCCGCAAGCGCCTGGCCATCTTTGTCAAATCCGATCACCGAATTGACGGAGAAATCCTTGTAGAGTTTGCCCTTCACAGTGTCCATCCTTGCACTGTACAGAGTCTCGAGCACCTTCACAGGCTCAAGTTTCTTCACATTGGCACTCATCGTCGCCAGCGCCTGGCCCTGCTCGTCGTCAGAAAGAGCCTGTGCCACATTGATGAACGCGATTGCGGCAAGGACATTGTCGCTGTTGGCATTGATGATGTCGAGGTTGTATTGCACGAGTTCCTCCATCTTGCTCTGGGAAAGGTTATGAATCATGTCCTCTTTCTCGTATTCGTCGATGGAAGGGTCTTCGGCTATCTTCTGGGCCTCCTCATAGAAACCGGCCTCGAACGAGGCTGACTTCCCGGTGAACTCCAGCATACGCTCATGAAGGGACTTTTTCGGCTGGCGTGACTTCACCACAAGGGTGTCCACGGTCATGTCCACATCCAGTTCGGTGCCGTCAGGGATGAACTGCGCAAATGAATACCCGGCCTCGATGGCGGCGATGGATGTGAGGGACACCGGAAGCTCGAAGGCGAACTTGCCGTTCTCTGCCGTGATGACCGTGTCGATGCCAAGTTCGTCAACTGTCACATAGACCTCGCTGAGACCCTGCGGGGCCGTTCCATAAATCTTTGTCACTCTGCCACTTTGAGAGCAAGCGGCGAGTGCGAGGACTGCCATGAATGCAAATGCGGTTTTTTTCATATCTGTCTAATAATTTTAATCCATCAATAGTCCTCAAAGTTAACCAAAATTATTCATTTATAGCAAAAAAAGAGGCAAACCCCAGGGGCTTGCCTCAATCTTGATATGTGTCAGGAATTACCTGGACTCTCTGCCTTCTCTGCGCTCACGACGCTCGCCACCACGACGGTCTCCGCCACGACGACGGTCACCACCGCGACGCTCGCCACGTGACTGGTTGTTCTGAGCAGCCTGCTGTGCAGCGATACCTGCGTTAGGAGAGAGGTCCTTCTTTCCATAGACCTCACCGTTGCAGATCCAAACCTTGATACCGAGAACGCCGACCTTGGTGTGAGCCTCAGCGAGTGCGTAGTCGATGTCTGCACGGAAAGTATGGAGAGGTGTACGTCCTTCCTTGATCATCTCTGAACGGGCCATTTCAGCACCACCGACGCGGCCGCTGATCTGAACCTTGATACCCTCGGCACCTACTCTCATTGTTGAGGAGATGGCCATCTTGATGGCGCGGCGATAAGAAACGCGGCCTTCAATCTGACGGGCGATGCTGTCTGCTACGATGCGTGCATCAACCTCAGGTCTCTTGACTTCATAGATGTTGATCTGGACATCCTTCTTGGTGACCTTCTTGAGCTCTTCCTTGAGTTTGTCGCCATCCTGTCCACCCTTACCGATGATGATACCCGGTCTTGCTGAATGGATTGTCACTGTGATGAGCTTGAGGGTTCTCTCGATGACAACCTTGCTCAGGCTGGCCTTTGCGAGACGGTTCTCGAGATACTTGCGGATCTTGTAGTCCTCTGCGATTTTCTCCGCATAGTTACCACCACACCAGTTAGAGTCCCAACCACGGGTGATACCGATTCTGTTGCTGATAGGATTTGTTTTCTGTCCCATATTTATTCCTCCACTGGTTTTTTGACATCAAGGATGATGGTAACGTGGTTGGAGCGCTTGCGGATGCGGCCGGCTCTACCCTGTGGGCAAGGACGGATTCTCTTGAGTGTGCGACCCTCGTCAACCATGATGGTCTTTACATATACATTACCGTTATCCAGTTCTTTTGCATCGTCAGGATTCTTAGCTTCCCAGTTAGCGATGGCGCTGCGGAGAAGTTTCTCGAGACGGTTAGAAGCCTCTTTCTTTGAGAATTTCAAAATATCGAGGGCTTTGTTCACTTCCACACCACGGATGATGTCAGCCACGAGGCGCATCTTGCGAGGTGAAGTAGGTGCGTCATTCAGCTTTGCAACAGCTGTGACTTTCTTCTGTGCTTTCAGCTTTTCAGCCATTAATCTTTTACGAGCTCCCATAATTACTTTTTCATTTTAATTATTAACGATTGCCCGAATGGCCTCTGAAAGTTCTTGTTGGCGCAAACTCACCGAGCTTGTGGCCGACCATGTTCTCAGTAACGTAAACAGGAATAAACTTGTTTCCATTATGAACTGCGATGGTATGACCTACAAAGTCAGGGGAAATCATGCTTGCGCGTGACCAAGTCTTGACAACCTCTTTCTTCATGCTACCTTCATTCATAGCAAGAATTCTTTTTTCGAGGGCCTCCTGAATATAAGGACCTTTTCTTAATGAACGACTCATAATCTCTTAATTTATTCCGTTATTTCTTTCTTCTTTCAATGATAAACTTGTTGGAAGTCGCTTTTGGATTACGAGTCTTGTAGCCCTTAGCTGGCAGACCCTTGCGTGAACGTGGATGTCCACCGGAAGCACGACCTTCACCACCACCCATCGGGTGATCTACCGGGTTCATAACAACACCACGGTTGCGAGGACGGCGACCGAGCCATCTTCTGCGTCCAGCCTTTCCATGAGACTCCAGGTTGTGGTCCTGGTTGGACACGATACCTACTGTTGCGCGGCAGGAGCAGAGAACCATTCTTGTCTCACCGGAAGGGAGACGGAGGATAGCGTGGTTGCCCTCGCGTGCAGCGAGCTGTGCGAACGCACCGGCTGAACGTACCATAGCGGCACCCTGGCCAGGGCGAAGCTCGATATTGTGTACAAGAGTACCGAGCGGAATTTCACCAAGAGGGAGTGAGTTACCTACTTCAGGAGCGATGCCTGAGCCGGAGAGGATAGTCTGACCGACCTGGATTCCCTGAGGAGCGATGATATATCTCTTCTCACCATCTTCATACTGAACCAATGCGATACGTGCGCTGCGGTTAGGGTCGTACTCGATAGTCTTCACTGTCGCAACCATGTTGTCCTTGTTGCGGAGGAAGTCGATCACACGGTACATCTTCTTGTGACCGCCACCGATATAACGCATTGTCATCTTACCCTGATTGTTGCGTCCGCCTGAGCTCTTGAGAGGCTCGAGGAGGGACTTTTCAGGAGTCTTGCAGGTAATATCGTCAAAAGCGGAAATTACCTTGTTTCTTGTACCAGGGGTACACGGTTTGAATTTTCTAACTGCCATGACTTTATCACCTTAAATGTTTTCGTAGAAATCAATCTTGTCGTCGCCGGCGAGCTTGACATAAGCTTTCTTGAAGTTGTTCGCGCGGCCTGTAAGCATACCAGCCTTGGTGTAGCGTGACTTCTTCTTGCCGTGGTAGTTGATGGTGTTGACCTCGACTACAGTGACATTGTAAGCCTGCTCAACGGCTTCTTTGATCTGGATCTTGTTGGCATCACCGTCAACGATGAAGCCGTAGCGGTTCAATTTTTCGCCCTGAACCGTCATCTTTTCTGTTACGATTGGCTTAATTAAAATTCCCATCTCTCAAATTACTTGATTCTTGAAGCGAGGATCTCCTGAACACCGTCAACAATGACCATTGAATTGGAATTCATGATGGCGTAAGTGTTGATCTCGTCCACTGTGATGACCTTGACCTCAGGAAGGTTACGTGATGAAAGGTAAATGTTGTTTGAATTCTCAGGGAGAACAAAGAGAACCTTGCGTCCGTTGGCCTTGATGGCGTCGAGGATGTGGATGAACTCTTTTGTCTTAGGGGCTTCCATTGTGAACGGCTCAACGAAAGTGATGGCGTTCTCCTGTGCCTTGTATGAGAGAGCTGAGAATCTTGCGAGCTGCTTGAGCTTCTTGTTGAGTTTGGTGTGGTAGAAACGAGGCTTAGGGCCGAAGATGTTGCCACCGCCTACATATGTACCGGCCTTGATGGAACCGTGACGTGCTCCTCCGCCGCCCTTCTGGCGACCCTGCTTCTTGGTGCTGTAAGCAACCTCGCTGCGGTCCTTTGTCTTGGCGTTGCCATGACGCTGGTTTGCGAGATACTGCTTCACGTCAAGATAGATAGCGTGATCGTTAGGCTCGATGCCGAAGATACGCTCGTCGAGAACGACCTTCTTTCCGGATTCTGATCCGTCGATCTTGTAAACTGACAATTCCATACCTTAATCCTCCAAAATTACATAAGAACCTTTGGCTCCTGGTACGGAACCCTTGACTACGATAAGGTTGTTCTCAGGGATGAGTTTGATCACCTGAAGATTGAACACCTTTACTCTCTCGTTACCCATGTGACCACCCATGCGCATTCCAGGGAATACACGTGAAGGCCAAGAAGATGCACCGAGAGAACCCGGGTGACGGAGACGGTTGTGCTGACCATGGGTCACACCACCTACGCCCTGGAATCCGTGACGCTTTACGACGCCCTGAAAACCTTTACCCTTTGAAGTACCGACTACGTCAACATACTCAGTGTTGGCGAAGACGTCAGCGATGGTGAGAGTGTCACCAAGCTTGAGATCCTGAGCAAAATCCGCCTTGAACTCGACGAGTTTGTGCTTAGGGGTGGTTCCTGCCTTTGCAAAATGTCCCTTGAGAGGGGCGCTGGTCTGCTTTTCTTTCTTTTCGTCATAGGCAAGCTGTACAGCGGCATAACCATCTTTTTCTACTGTACGGATTTGCGTGACAACACATGGACCAGCCTCAATAACGGTGCATGGAAGGTTCTTTCCATCAGCACCGAAAACGGAAGTCATTCCGATTTTCTTTCCAATTAATCCAGGCATTGGTTTGTTAATTAATTGATTATAAAATACTTAAGTTCCGCCGTCTATTTTGGCGGGCTGCAAATATACGGATAATTATTTAATTTTCAACAATTTAATTTCTTTTTCTGTTGAAAACTTTCAAAACGCCCTTTCAGAGCCCCCGGATGGCAGAATCCATCCATTTGAACCGGTCGGAATATGATTTGCGCATACGGGCCACGGCATCGCTGACCGACATGGACTCGTCACCGTTTACATATTGATTGATAGGCCATTGCCGCGCATCGGCCTCGACGGACGGTTTGACGGCCTCGTAAATGGCATCGATATATTCCGGAATGGTGGAGAAATCGTCGCGGGACTCGGTCCATTTCTCCTTGACGCGTGCCACAAAGACCGGGTCACGGAACATGTATGCGTACCAGATGGAGGTCTTGTCACGGAAATGGCTGTCATTGGGTTTGAATGTCTCCCAGTCAAAATCCCACACCGGCCCGGCCTTTATGACCCCGTCGGTGCCGAAATGTAAAAAACAGCTCTTGGGGTGGTTCGGCTCCCAGTTGAAGGTCAGTTCCTGCACAAACCAGAAATCGATGAAACTGTCCATGTCGACAAGGTCCCGCCACTTCGGATTGCCGGCACAGACGGCCTCCTCTGCCGTATTGAACACGTCCTGAATGTGCCTGAACAGTTCGTCCGTCATCTTGTCACCATCCGGTTCCTTGACGTTCACCGGCAGGGCAAGGCTGCGCGAATAGAACTTGAACTTCTCGTCATAGTTTACGTCCAGTTCCAGCAAAACGCCGTCCGGACCGTCATAAACGCGGTTTTTGGACATGCTGACCTTCTCGCACAGGTAATAATTTCCCTGATGGTCGTTGTTGACATACAGTTCCACAAAGCGTCCTGACGGGGTCCATCCCAGTGACTTGGTGCGGCGAGCAATCTCGAGCGCGACGTCGTTGCGTATGTCGGTGCGGTCCATCCAGTTGGCCAGCAGGTTCCAGCGCTTGCCCTCCGGCATGTCAAGCACGGGCCGCTTCTCCGCAAGGCGTATCGTGTATGGCTTTTTGGGATAGCTCCACCATGTCGTATTGCCGCGTCCCTTGATCTCTATCTTCCCGAAATCGTCCTTGGCACCGCCCTCGTGGACGATCTGCATGGTGGCATCCGTCATCCAGCTGTCCTTGCTCGTTATCTGGCGCCACCCCGGCGTGGTGATGTAGACCGCCGCTATCTCGGCCTGGATTTTTCTATCATCCTCCGACGGGTCGGGCTCCTCAACCGGAGCGGACTCACGGCCCTCCTGACGGACCCAGACCAGCACTGACCTGCCACCCAGACTGAATGTCAGGCAGCATTCACGCGGCCCGGACGACTTGTTTTCAGCAATATCGACATCGACCTTGATCTTGTTGTAATACAACTTGCCCGACCTCAACGTGCACCACGAAGCCGTACTGGACATATGGGGCACGTCACTGACGGCAAGGTTGACAGAGACAGTCGTGGCGGCGCATGTCACGTCCACCTCCGACTTGTCTGCCGACAGCTGGACCGGGATGTCCTCTTTGCCTGAACATCCAGCCAGCAACGCTGCCACAAACGCGAATATGAGGGCCCGCAACCTCATTTAATCCAATCCGGATTGGCGAATTTGTCCCTCCTGAGGGCCTCAATAGCCTGTTCAGAATCGGCTGGGAGGAAAATCCGGGGATCGTTTCCGGCCATCATCTCCTGGAGGGCCGCCTGGAACTCATCGAGCGATGCAAACTGAGGGAGGTAGTCCTTCAGATTGGTCACCCTGCTGCGAACGGACGCCACGCCCTTGAGGTTGAGCTTGCTGCCCGGCACATCAAGCGCACGGGTAAGCGTGTCAATATCAACGTCATACATCAACGTGCCGTGGACGAGTTCGCGGTCCTTGTACACCCTGCGGGCATAGCCAGATACCTTGCGCCCCTCGACGAAAATGTCATTCCGGCCCGTACGTTCGGCCGGGACACCCAGACGCTGCAGCGCCTCGACGATGACGCTGACCGGGTCCGCCCCACCGAGCGGAGCCACCATCGAATAGTTCAGGTTCTGCAGGTCATGATACACAGCCCCACCGCCCGTGACGCGCCGCACCAGCAGAATCCCGTTGCGACGGAGATATTCCAGATTGACCTCCGCCTGCGAATTCTGATTGTACCCGATAATGACCGAAGGCCGATTCCGCCACAGGTAGAAGAACATCTCGTCCGAGCGGAACTGCTGCAGGCAGTACTCATCGAACGACATATTATAATAAGGGTCAGTGCAAGGGTTGAGAAGGTATTTCATGTTAGTGCGTACTCTGGTTATATAAATCCGGCAGCGTCTCGGCAACAGACGCCCGGAAAGCCCTGTTCCGGGGGAGAAAAGCGTCTTTTTTACCCCGCCAAGCATGTTTTGTGCGATTTCGGGGGAGTTTTGCCGCTTATTTACCCCGCCGAAGTCTGTTTAGAGGCGCATCTAGCACAAAGATAACTATTTCTTTTTTTTGCCGGCACTGCCAGAAAAATCGGTTAGATTGTGACTTCTGCCGTCAGTCTGATGTCGTCGGAAGCGGAGCCGACCAGGATCTGCAAGGCACCGGGGTCCAGCCTCCAGGCATTCGTTTCAGTATCCCAGTAGCGGAGTTCGTCCACAGGTATTTCCAGACACAGTTTGACGCTCTCGCCTGCCTTGACCGCCGTTCTCCGGAACGCCTTGAGTTCCTTATATGGCCATTCCACCGGGGAGTCCTGCCTGTGCACATACACCTGAGGCACCTCCTCGGCGTCCATAGACCCCGTATTGCTTATGGTGAAAGACACCTCGATGCGCGCATTGTCCCCTCTGCCCTTCACCTTTGCGGCAATGCCGTCATAGACGAAATCGACATACGAAAGGCCGTGACCGAACGCATAGAGGACAGGCACTTCCTTTGTGTCATACCACCTGTATCCCACAAGAGACCCTTCGGAATAATATGCGGTTGACTTTACGGCCATACGTCTCCTCCAGCTGCCGATGTCCTGTCTGTAACTGTTTCCGAACAGATCTTCCTCCACCTCGACCTTCTGAGGGTAGTTGTCGAGAGCAAAGGCCGGAGAGTCTTCCAGGCGGCGCGGGAAGGTGAACGGCAGTTTACCCGACGGGGCGATATTGCCAAACAGCACGTCGGCAAGAGCATTGCCTCCCTCAAGTCCGTTCCACCAGCCCTGTACAATGGCAGGCGAGACACCCTCTATGGTGCCCAGGTCGCACGGCCCTCCGGAAATCATCACACTGACCATGCGCGGATTGGCCTCGGCAAGTGCGAGCCCTATCCGGTCCTGGTCCACCGGAAGCCGGATGTCCTTGCGGTCCATGCCCTCCGATTCGATGTATTTGTCCGTTCCTATGAAATACAGCACCAGGTCCGCCTCCTTCGCCAGATTCACCGCCTCTTCGAGCAAAGCCGGGTCGGCCTCCTCGTCAATCGACAAGGCAGCGTCCGGACCTGGCGACCACACATAATTCCTGTATGCAGGCGCATAAACAATCTCCACACCCTCCGGGGCCCGGTTGCGGATACCCTGAAGCGGGGTGACTTCATAAACCGACTTCACACCGGCTCCCATACCGCCAGACTGGGTGAGAGACACGGCATTGCTGCCAATGACCGCAATCTTCTTCACATCATCGCCGACAGGAAGGATGTGGCCGTCGTTCTTGAGAAGCACAATGGACCGGCTGGCAACCTCATATGCCGTGGCGCGGCTCTCTGGCTGAGACGCCGTCTCGGTGTTGCACTGATCCTCCGGGATAGCCTCGACCGCATACCGGACACGAAGAATCTCACGGACCTTGTCATCCACGACACGCTCCGGGACCTTTCCGGCCCTGACAGAATCCACAAGCGCCGGTCCCAGATAATTGTCTCCGGTCATCTGGACATCCAGACCATGAAGCGCGGCCCCCATGGTGGAATGAGTCCCGCCCCAATCAGAAACGGTAAGGCCCTTGAACCCCCATTCTCCACGAAGAATCTCATTCAGCAGATGCTCATTCTCCGAACAATATTCGCCGCCGACCTTGTTGTACGCGGCCATCACCGCCATCGCACCACCATCCCGGACAGCAGCCTCAAACCCTTTGAGATATATCTCGCGCATAGTCCGTTCGTCACAGACCACATCGACACTGCCCCTGTTCATCTCCTGATTGTTCAGGGCAAAATGCTTGATACAGGCAGCCGTACCGGCATCCTGGACGCCCCTGACATACATTTGGGCAAGAGCAGCCGTAAGGAACGGATCCTCGCTGAGATACTCGTATGTCCTGCCGCCGACAGGAAGCCTCTGGATATTGATTGCCGGGCCGAGTATGACATCCTTGCCCCTCTTCCTTGCCTCAGACCCCATTCCATGCCCGTATCTGTACGCCAATTCAGGAGACCAGGTCGCGGCAAGAGCCGAACCCGTCGGGAAATAAGTGGCCGAATCCGTAACCCAGCCGGCCGACTGGAATCCGTATGGAACCCCTTCCTCACGGATGCCGAAAGGACCGTCCGCATACTTGATGTCCTGGATGCCGAGCCTCGGGACACCCTCCGAAGACATGTTTGTCTTGGAATGCAGCATCTCGACTTTCTCCTCCAGCGTCATCCGGGCGATGACAGCATTGATTTCCGCATCATGCGCCGTCAGCCTGTCCTGCAAAGACACCGGCCCCGAACATGCGGCAACAAGCAGTACCGAAAAGATCGATAACGAAAAGATTGGTCTGTTCATTTTCTATATATCAAATAACTCCTTAGCATCCTCAACATCCTCAAAGCCCTGGCCCCAACCGCACTCGTCGCAGACATACGCGTTATAAACCCTGTAGGCCCCGCAGCCACAACAAGGGCAAACAATCCAGTCTGGAAGCTCCTCAAAAGGATCATCGTTCGTAAACAGATGGTCGAAAAGCATAAAGTTGCGTATTTAGCACAAAGATAACTATTTATTTGTATGCCGGCACAGGCAGGGGCCGGGAAAAAGCACAGCCCAGTGAACATGGGCTGGCTGATCTTTTACTTCATAAATCTGAACGCCCTGTCGATGCATTTCTTCTTTTGCTCCAGATTCGGATGCACATACAGATTGAGCGTGGTGCCGATATTCGAGTGGCCGAGCAGCACACTGACCGTCTTATAGTCGCAGTTGCTCTCGATGCAGCGCGTCGCAAAACTATGTCGCAGGCCGTGGAATTTCATCGCAGGAATGCCGATTTCTGTGCTCCATATGGACCAGTAAACATTTATACAGGAGATGAAGACGGTATTATTTCCTTCATTACTTCAAAAGCCCAGCATGGTATCCTTATATCTATCAAAACGGTGATAGTGGTGTTCGTCACGACCGTGTTAGCATAAAAGACGAGGCTTTTCTTGCAATACCAGTAGCAGTGTCATCTGGAGACGAACAACGAAAATCGCAGAAATGTAGATTATTTATTTTATAATATTATTCCATTCAAAATAATTTCATACATTTGCAGCATGAGAATTATTGCAATCAACAGTCTTCGCGAGTATTGGGAGAAACATCCCGAGACTCAGCAACCATTGAGCGAATGGTATTTGAAGGTAAGCAGGGCGG